>CAJUIS010000010.1 GCA_910586645.1 uncultured Lachnospiraceae bacterium
TTACAAAATGTGAAACTCGATTACAAAACAGGAACCTCGGTTTGCAATCGACCTCTGTTATATAGTGAAGGGAGCGGCTGCATCTTTTGCGATATTTTTTTATATTTTCGTTAAAAAAGCATTTACAAATCATTTTATTTGTCATATAATAAATTTGTCTTTTAAATCTTTTTATCAAATTTCAAAAAAATCCACAAATACAGTTTTATAACAGGAAAATTATGAAAATAGCGTTTTATGGAACGGCCCGCCATGTGGGTACCAGTGCGAATATGGCGGCGGTGGCAGCAGGATTCTGGCATTATCTGAAAATACCTGCTTTTATGGAAGCGTTTCCTGCGGATACCGGATCCAAAATACAAAGAGTGTCTCTGTTTGACTGCAGCAGAAGCACAGATGCAGAAGAATGTATCAAGAGATGCGATCTTTTGGCATTAAATATATCTTTTGCATATCAAAATCTGGAAGAAGCCTATTTCAGGCATTCATTAGTTCGAAAGAACGTCGTTTTCCTTGTCGGGAAATATTATCAGGATCGATCGGATAAATTGGCATATCTTGCGAAGGAGTACAGAGTGGATCGTTCACGGATTTGTACGCTTCCTTATAATACAAGGTTTGGATATGCATATGAGAACCAAAGAGTTTTACACTATGTTGAAAACCGGAAGAAAAGCAAAGAAAGTTATGCTGATTCTGACTTTAAAAAGAATTTGAAACATACAGTCAGTACAATGATTTACTATGCGGACAGAAAAGGAGAAATGCATTATGGATGAAATATTTAAACAATATGGTTCAACAATTATTACCGTGCTTGCAATTGTCGCAATTATCGGAATTATTACATTGGTAATTGGAAGCGATGCAAACAGTATTGTATATCAGGCGTTTTCGGATTTAATTCGTAATTTTTATTCGAGCGCGGGCGGAACTGTGCCGGGGGCATAAGAGTTACGCGGAGGGAAAGTATGGAAGAAATGGCAAACAGAACAGTTCTTCTGGACGACGACAGTTTTGGGCCGCTGCTTCCGTTTATCCGGGATGAAACGATTACGGATGTAGATTATAACGGAAGGGATTTGTGGCTGACAGATATTTATAAAGTGAAAAGGAAAGCGGACGCATCTTTTATTACGCCTAAATTTATGGCTGTTTTTATCAATAAGGTCAGTATGGCTGTGGAGCAGCAGTTTAATCCGGCAAACCCGATTTTAGAAGCGGAGTCGGAAGAACTGCGTATTACGGCTGTGCATGAGACGGTTACAAGCACCGGGCGCGCATTCTGCATCAGGAAGGCGCCGGCCGTGCCGAGATACGACGCGGAAAGTTTGATTCGTCAGGGATACTGTGACAGAGATATATTGACGCTTTTGATCAATTGTGTATTTACGAAGATGAATTTTGTCATATGCGGGGATACGGGGGTCGGAAAAACAGAGTTTGCGAAATTTTTATCCGGTTATATACGTCCGCAGGATAAAGTCATAACGATAGAAGACAATCCGGAATGGCATTATGCGAAGTTAAACCCGGGCAATGACTGCATTGCCATTAAGGTGAAAAAAGATAAGGCGGAAAACGGGGAAAGAAGCAATCTGACGACAATGAATTATACGAATGCAATCAAGACATGCCTCAGATTAAACCCATCCTGGATTATGCTGTCAGAGGCGCGTTCAAAGGAAGCGAAATCACTTCTTGAGTGCTGGTCAACCGGAGTAAAAGGAATTACAACGATACATACGGATAACGTCTTAAAAATTCCGGACAGATTTATGAATATGATACAAAATTCTATGGATGCAGACAGAATGATAAACGATATTTATGATTTCATTGATGTTGGGATTCTTCTCAGAGTAAAAGAACTGCCTGACGGGAAAAGCAGGCGTTATATTGATCAGATGTGTTTTTTTGAACGTGAAAATGAACGGAACGATACACATCTTCTCGTTGACGGGGGAATTGTGCAGGATGTCCGGATCCCGGATTCCATCGATAAAAAAATGAAACGGGCAGGCGTTCTGGATCCGTACGCACATATGTATGCCCTGAAGAGTTATCCCAAAAAGACACTGTATGAGAAGCAAAGCGAAGGGTATTTTAAGGAGGATGGAAGATGAGGAAAAAGAAAATTTCAGTGTTGTATTACCTGAATCCTAAAAATGTTTCGGCAGCGATTGAACAGTATGGATATACCTATCATATTAGAAATACAATTTTTATTTATATCTTTGTAGCGTTTTTGTCTGTCGCCGGAGGGTTCATATTTAAACTGGGAGCGGCGGAAATCTGCATTGTTGCCGTATGCGCAATGGCAATGCTGCCAAAAGCCGTTGTCAACAGTTATAAAAATATGTATGAACAGAAACGGTTTTCAGATGTGAATATGTATATGGAGCAGGTTCTGTATTCGTTTAAAAAGACGCCGAAGATCATTACCGCTCTTCAGGATGCGGCAAATATTATACCGGAGGATTCCCCTATGCGTCAGACAGTTGAAGCGGCGGCCCGGTATATTCTGCACGATTATTCGGAAGAAAATTCGATGGACGAAGGATTGAAAATAATTGAAGAGAATTATAAGTGCCAGAGAATCAAAGATGTTCATGCATTGATGTTAAAAACGGAAAAAATTGGCGGAGATTATGAGTCTTCCATTAAAATTCTTCTGTCCGGGAGGGCTGTCTGGGAAACGGAAACCTGTAAATTTCAGAAAGAATGCAAAAACAGGCAGCGCATGGTAAATATTGCCCTTGCGCTTGTCTGTACCGTATGTCTTTTTACGCCGTTAATGATTACAAAATTCGCTCCGGAAGTAAATATTACGACTTCAAAAATTTATAAAGCCGGCACGGTGATTATGATTCTGATTTCTATGCGGACTTATATGAAAGCCGACAGCATGGCGTCAGTCAATTGGCTGAGAAATGAATCGGATATGACAGACGAAGAACAGATCGGACTTTACCGAAAAGTAAAGTATTATGATTTTGGGCGTGAAAAGAGAAAGAGCCTTTTGATGGCAGTGATTCCGGCGGTTTTTGGAATGTTATCGGCGGTTTTGAAATGGACGTATCCTGCGGCAGCCAGCTTCCTGCTGCTTCTTCTGACGGTAAACCAGCATAAAATCGGTTATAAACTGGCAAAAAGACGGTGCGGCGAGGAGATAACGAGAGTGTTTCCACAATGGCTGATGGAAATTTCCCTTCTGCTTCAGATTTCTGAAAATGTAAATGCAGCAGTGGCAAATTCTGTTGCGGAAGCTCCGGCGATTCTGAAGGAAAGCCTGGAAGAAATGCAGCGGGAAATCATGGAAAATCCGGAGTCAAACCGGCCATATATGAATTTTTTAAAGGAATTTGACATTCCGGAAATACAGTCTGCAATGGGGATGCTTTATTCCATATCGTCCGGAAGAGGAGGCGACGCGGAATTACAGATTGATGAGATTTTATCAAAAAACGCCGCTTTGCTTTGGCAAAGTGAAAAAACGGCAAATGAAAACCGTTTGGCTGCACTATACTGGCAGTTTTTGTTTCCTTCCATTCTTGGAGGGGGAAAGCTGCTTGTTGATATGACTCTGGTCACAGTTGCATTTATGTCAATGAATTTGTATTAAACGGGAGGGGTATCGTTGCCTGTCATTATAAAATCTTTTATAGGTATTTTTTTCTTTTCACTGATTGTGTTTCTTGGCATCGGGATTATTTCTTATCAGACGGACGTAAACAGGGCGGTCAGCTATAAACAGGATGTGATCCGGGAACTGCAGGACAGCAATTTTTCACCGTCAGTAATGAATGCCTGCATTCGAAACGGAGTGAAACACGATTATGAAGTAAGCATCGACATATCTTTTCAGGACGGTTCACATGCTGTCTATACAAAAGAATGCCCGGCAAAGGATGCAGGAGATGTTGCGGCGGCTTATGTGACAGTGGTTTATAAAAGCAGGCTTCCGTTTCTTTCATTGGAAACGGAAAACGGGCTGAGAGGATTTGCGAAATAGAATTTTTCGGGAAGGAGACAAAAAATGAACGACGGATTATTTGAAGATTATGGGGAAGTGATTTTGTATGCTGCGCTTTCTGTTCTGGTTCTTGGTTTTATGGGAGTAATAATGGGGGCTTTTACAGCGTTTTAGAGAAAGGAGAACTTATGGAGGAAACAATCCGTGAAGGAGGAGAGCTTTTTATTGGGATTCTGGCGGCGCTGTTTTTGATGGGAATCATTTCGCTTTTGCTTGGCAGGACAGAGGCAGGGGCCTTGAGAATGTACCTTACATATTTTCTTGAAGCCGCCTGTTAGGAATGAGACGCCGGATAACGAAGAGTTTTTAGGAGGGCATATGTTAATTTTAATGAAGCAGTATGGAAAAACAATTGTTTGCGGAATCATCGGAATGCTGGTATTTTCCGCTGCATTTGGGTTCCGTATGGGTGAGGACAGGGGTTTCATCCGGATGGTATATCGAAAGGCCGCGGAAGATATGACGGATACAGATATGGCGTCTGATGAGGACGCCGATGCGTTAAAGAGAATTATAAAGAGGAAAAAACCTGAAATTGCCTTTGCGTATCAAAAAATTTTCCCTGGCGTGAAGGTAAATATGGACGCTATGTTTTTGGCCTGGGATGCAGATGAAAATCCGGTTGCCACAGAGATCAGGGACATTTCCGATATGTCGGGAAACAGTATGCTGTATCTGACGGAAGAGGACAGGAAAAAAGAAAATCGGGCCTGTGACACAACAGAGTTTGTATTTCCATATACGGGCGTGTATTTGCTGAGAGTCAGAGCTGTGGATGCGGAAAAGAAAGTGACGGAGCGTCAGTATAAAATTCCTGTGACAGGCAGTTAAGAAAGGACGAGGTATGAAGAAAATAGCATTTGGAATTGCATGTGGTTTGACTGTCTTGTATGTTCTGGCAATGATGCTTACGCTGTACGGCAGAAATGTAAGACAGAAAGAGACAACTATTATGCTTACGCAGGCGATGGATACGGCATTGTCCCGTGCAATGGCCGAAAACGCGGACGTTAAAAAAGAGGACAGTGATTTTACGGCGGACTTTTTGAAATCGCTTTTGATCCAGGCAAACAGTGAATCGGAACTTACGGTATCCATATTGGATGCAGATTACAGGCTTGGCATTTTGTCTGCAGAGGTTACAGAAAAATTTAAGCATCCCAACGGAAGGGAAGGAACTGTGTCAGAAGTAAGGACAGTTATTTATGACAGAGCCCAAGAAGAAAAGGAAGAATTTAAAACAGTAACTTTTTTTGCAGAGGGTAAGATTTATAAGGAGTACAGGGTACGGGAAAAAGCTGTATGTCCGGCGCCGCTTCCGCCAAAACAGGAAGGAAAGACATTCAGGCGATGGCTTTTTGAGTCAGGGGATATGGGAGAAGCGGAAAGCTTATATGTTACTGATGAGAACGGCGGCAGAAATGTGCTGGCATCCGGCGGCAGTCCCTGGGCCGTATCGGAGGATATGAAACTGATCGCGGAATTTTACGAGGAGGGATAGGAAGTGAAGAAAAATTGGATGGCTTGGGCGTTAATCGGCCTGATTGGAATTACATCTGTGCCGGTGCCTGAATATGCGGAAGCAGCCGGGGAAGAGAAAATAAAAGCGGCGGAAATGTCGCTTAAGCAGCCGGATAAAAAGCAGCGGAAAAAATGGAAGCAGAAAGAAGAAACTGTGTACAGGAAAGTACAGGATTTGGATGCTTTTCTGGAAGCTGCGGTTACGGTGACACAGGAAGATTCGGATACGGAACCGGAAAATAAATGGCAGAAAAAGCGTTTGCTGGTAAAGGGGGCGAAAGAATTTGATTCTATGGGGGCAAACAGCGTAATACGGGGATACGATCAGTTGTCTGTTTTAGACTATGCTACGGAAGAAGCGGCAAAAGCGGCATACGGGGCATTGAAGCAGATTCCCGGCCTTATTGTGGAAGCAGACGGTTCTTATGAGACGGATGCGGAAAAAAGCGCAGGGAAAACAGAAGGAAATACAGAACTTTTGTCCGGAGCGTTTGAGGAAGCGGCGAAACATTCAGGAGAGAAGGAGGTTGTTGCGGCAGTTCTGGATACGGGTTATGATATAAAAAGCTATGGAGAAAACAGAATAAAAGACGGTGTGGATTTGATATCTTCCGGCGGAATTTCAGATGAAAACGGACATGGAACAGCTATGGCAAACCTGATTCTTTCACATACGCCGGATTGCGTAAAGGTCATGCCGGTAAAGGCTGCGGATGAAAACGGACGGACTTCTGCGTTAAAATTATATATGGGAATACGGTATGCCGCAGAAAATAAAGCCGATATCATTCATATCAGCATGAGCGCCTATCAGGCGTCCGGTTCAAAAATTTTGTCTGAAGCAATCCGGGAGGCGGAGCAGAGAGGAATTCCCGTTATCGTATCGGCAGGAAATGCGAAAGGAGACGTTTCGGATTTTTCCCCGGCAAATGTGGAGGAAGCTATTGTGGTGTCTGCCGTTGGAAGGGATAAAGCAATTGCAGAGTATTCTAATCACGGATCGTATGTGGATTGCTGTTCTTATGGGAGTATGCAGGCTTTGGGATTAAATGGAACAGGCGTAAAAATGGAAGGAACTTCTGTTGCCGCGGCTCTTGTATCTGCGGTGATTGCAAAAGAAAAGGCGTATGGAGGATGGAGGAATGGAAAAGAACTGACAGAATTTTTGGAACGGGAGGCAGAGGATTTGGGAGTAAACGGAAAGGATGAGCTGTATGGACTGGGTCTGATTCTGCCGGACTTCCCGGATACGCCAAAAGAAGATATGACGGAAGATGGATTTCAGATCCCGCTTCTCTCCTGCGACTGGAAAAATATTTCTGCAGAAGAATTGAACGGCTGCATTGGACAGGCGACGAATTTGGAGAGAAGGGTTTTTCTGGATGGGCTGAGTGAAGAGGAGAGAGCTGTTTTACTGTCAAAACAGACGCTTTTTTCAGAAGAGGTTATTTATTCGGAAAATACGTTTGAAGAAGATGGAGCGGAGAAAGAAAAATTCCGGATCAGAGGACGGCTGTATGATATTGTAATGAATGAAGAGATTCTGGACGAATATGAGGTCCAGGCGCAGAAATACCATGTGTTTGCCTATGGAAGCAATAAAGGGACGAGAAGCTGCATCCGTCTGGATACAGATGCAAATGACAGCGATGCGACGGTATACTGCTGGCTGAAAGACCGCAGTTCGGATCATTATAACAGCGGAGAATACGGAATTACTTTTGTAAAAGGAAGTTCTTCTTATGATTTTGAACACTGTACGCATAAGATTGAAAATTGCGACAGGACAGACGTTGGAAATCCGGTTGTATGGAGGCTGAAAATCAGAAATGTCAAAATCGGTAAACCGGCGGATATGGCTGTCAATTATAACTCTGGGCTTTGGAACAAAAGCACGTTTCAAATCACCGGAAATTCATCGTCCGGGTATAAGAAAAATTACTGGTACATATTTCATTACCAGGTCAGGCCGGCTTCGGGAGAAGCCAGGCAGAAAGCTTATGGGGACGGGGCTTATCATGGCGGTTTCTGGGATTTGGAGAATGCTTCCGCAAAAAAGTGCGGATTTGATTTGGTAACGACGACGATCGATATTGGAAGCAGGGATTTGTATACGGATCAGAAGAAAGACGGGATTACCTACCGGCTTCCGCTGATTCGTCATAAAAATACAAAGAAGGAAAAAGATGTGATAGATGAGGAAGCGACCTGCATTAAAACAGGAAGCAGACATACAGAAGTTTCGTACCAGTGCGCAGATTGTGACAGGAAGTGGACGGAAAAGAAAAAGATACGGGAAATCCCGCAGCTTTCTCATAGTTTTTTGGCAAAAAAATCAGAAGACAACGGCATTGCAGATGGAAAATACTGGGAAGAATGCACAAAAAACTGCGGCGGGCGCGATGTCAATGGAGAATACTGGCAGAAAAATATCAGGTATTTACATCCGGTGCGTTACTGGCTGATGGGCGTTTCGGGAACTTATGCGGTTTCTTTGGATGGGACGGACAGGACAGGAGAATATTATGCACAGGGTGAGACAGTCCCGTCCTGGAGCATCACGCCTTCGGAAGAATTTCTGGAAGGAAAGCTCGCTTCGTTTTTGGCTCCGCAGGGAGCGGCCTGCCACGATGTGTATGTTCCGAGGAAACAATATACCATTCAGTATGACGGAAACGGCGCAAAAAAAGGGAATACTTTAGCCCAGACGATATACTGTGGGGAAGTGTTTGATCTAAGAAAAAACGGTTTTTTGCGTCCGGGTTTTCAATTTGCAGGATGGAGCAGGCAGCCGTCTGGGGAAGCTGTTTTTGGAGAGGGGCTGAAAAATCTGTCGCTTACACATAATGAGGTTGTGACGCTGTATGCGTTGTGGCAGCCGTCGGTATTTCGGATTTTTCTGGATCACCAGGGCGCAAATAAGGAGACGGGGACGAGGTTTGTATATGAGAAATATGGAGAAGGATATTACAGAGACGCTCAGGCAGAAACGAAATTTTGGGAAGAGAAAATCAGGATTCCGCAGAAAGAAAAAAAAGACGCTTCCCTTCTGGAAGGGATTCGAAAATGCAGATTTATGGGATATTATACGGGCAAAAACGGGACAGGACATAAGATGGCGGAGAAAGACGGTTCTCTGACTGCAAATATAAACGATGCAGGGGATTACAAATATTTCTCGGAACATGGATCTGTTTATGCAAAGTGGGAGGATATGTATGCGGTTCAGTTTCATCCGAATCTGTCGGAGGCAGACAGAAAGCTTCTTACGGGACAGGAAGAAGGAGAGGTTTATGATAAGCCTGTCGTCTGTCCTTTTACAAGATGGAAAGAAAAAGGCGGATCGATTACAATAGGCTTTGGGGAGGCGGTCGTAAAAAATAAGACATTCGCAGATATTTACCGGCTGAAAGGATGGAGCCTTACGCCCGAAATAGAAAGCGACGATGAAATTGTGTTAAGCAAAGACCGGTGTGCGTACACTTTTACTGCAGATGAAGATGTGACGTTTTATGCGCAATGGAATACAGATGTTTTTGCCGCTTATACAGGGAATGGGCAGACGAAGGGAGACGACCGTATAGCCGGCATTGGCAGCATTACAGACAGCTATACTTTTATGGAAAACCATTTTGAAAAGTCAGTACAGAAGCCCGCGACTGACGTTGTTTCCGGCAGGACAGAAGATGCAGACAAAAAACCGTATACGGAAACGGTTTTCTATAGTTTCCAGGGATGGAGTATGGCAAAAGAAAAGAAAAGACAGGATAAAAAAGAAGTCTTTTGCAAAGAGCAGGGAGATCTTTTGGTGAGTGGCCTGGTTCTTGCCGCAAAGAAAACGGCAGAAGAAGGAAATGGAGAAGGCATTACTTTTGGAAATCCGGCTTTGGATTATGGAGCCTGCGGTATGAAACAGGAGGAATTCCAGACAGACGCGAATATGCCGTTTCTTAATTTCTATGCTGTCTGGGATCAGTATCCCCAGATTCGGGCGTCAGATTTATATCTTCCGCTTTCGGATGCAAAAAGAGGGGTTTTAACGGAAGATTATCTGCTTTCGCTTGCATTGGCAACCGACGAGGAATTAAAGACGGAGAGGAATCCGGACGGGAAAATAAAACATGGGATTGATGCAGAAAAACAGACGTCTTTTACAGTTTTGGATTATCAGGAGTCTGATTTTACCGGAGCGGATCAGGAGATGAGCCTGACGGTTACGTACCGGGCAGAGGACTGTGTGGGAAATGTTTCGACAAAAATGATAAGAATATATCTGACCGATATGTCAGGAAAAGACTGCGCTTCTGGCGCCGTGCGTTTTATTTCCGCAGAATATGCAGACACACTTGCAGAAAATTCTGTCTGGAGAACAGGGGAATATGCAGAAAAACTAAAAGAAGCGCTGAAAAATAAAAAGACGAAAGAAGAATATACCAGTGTTACCAAGATGGAGAAGGCGCTTGGCATAAAGCCGGCGCGAAAGCCGGGAAGCGGCAATTGGGATCATGTACAGGAAGTATGGAGATTTACGCACAAAGAGATACTTAACGTACAGGAATATGTGGAAAGCGGAAAATATACAGAGAATGATGCGGATTTTTTGAAAAAATTCGGGAGCTGCAGAGTGAAATAAGTAAAAAAGGAACAGCAGCATACTGCTGTTCCGCCTTAAGAATCCTTTTTGGCAGGAAGTTTCATATATATTTTTTCGATTCGGTTTTTGTCCATTTTTGCGACCTGAAGAAGGATATCTTCTTCTGTAATGACAATTTCGTTTTTTTCCGGCAGGTGATCCAAAAGCCCAATCAGATAGCCGCCGATTGTGTCATAGTCTTCGGAATGGAACGGCAGATCCAGATCGTTGCACAAATCTTCCAGATTCATGGAACCCTGGATATAATATTCGCGTTCGCTGACTTTTACGAGGGGATCTTCCTCGTCCGCATCGTATTCGTCCCGGATTTCTCCAACGATTTCTTCCAGAAGATCTTCTAAAGTGATCATTCCGGCCGTTGCGCCGTATTCGTCCAGCACAATTGCAATATTGATCGAATTTTTCTGCATTTCAAGAAACAGTTCGGAAGTGTTCTTCTGTTCGTAAGTAAAATACGGTTCGCGAATCAGATCGCAGATATGAAAGTGGAGTTTATCTTCACATAACAGAAGATCCTTCATATTGATAATGCCCACGACATTATCTGTCGTATCTTCGTAAATTGGGAGCCGTGTAAATTTATCTTTTCGAAAAATGTCAATTAATTCATCATAGGCGCTGTCCAGTTTGGCGAAAGTCATATCGATTCTGGGAATCATAATTTCTTTTGCCAGGGAATCGCCAAAATCGAACATATTGTTAATCATTTCATGTTCGGAATATTCAAGGACTCCGGTTTCGTGACCGACGTCTACAATCGTCTTAAATTCTTCCTCAGTCATGGCGGTCTGTCCTGCGTTTGGGTTGATGCGCAGCAGTTTTAAAAATCCCATGGACAGGCAGTTGATGATATAGATTGCCGGGGTGAGGACATACATCAGGCCGTAAATCAGAGAAGCATAAGCAAGGGCGATTTTTTCCGCGTGTATTGTGGCCATTGTCTTGGGTGAAATTTCTCCGAAAATCAGCACGAGAAGCGTTAAAATTCCGGTTGCAATTCCGGCGCCCATACTGCCGAAGAGCTTGGTGGCAAGCGTGGTGGCAATGGAAGAAGCGGACAGATTAACGACATTGTTGCCGATTAAAATGGCGGAGAGCATCTTATGCATATCGTCCGTGATTTTCAGTACCCGGGCTGCTTTCTTGTCTCCGTTTTCTGCCAGGGTGCGCATACGGATGCGGCTGGCAGTCGTAAAAGCTGTTTCCGCAGAAGAAAAAAACGCGGACAGCAGCAGTAAAAGAACTAAAATTATTAGCTGTGTAATTGATTGTGAATCCAAAAAAATTACCTCCTTATGATAGATTTTACAGATTTCCATCCCAACGTCAATACAGAAACATAAATTTTTATAGATTTTTAAGGAAGATTTTGCTATAATCTACGTAATTCAAATTATATATTGGAGGGAGAACATGGATTTAGAATTGATCTTAAAAGAAAAATGCGGCAAAGAAATCAAAGAATGCACCAATGGGGAATTGTACTGCGCGCTTTTAGAAGCGTCAAAAGAGCTTGCGCGGGACAAGGAGAGCGCGGCAGGCAGGAAAAAACTTTACTATATTTCCGCTGAATTTTTAATTGGGAAATTGTTGTCGAATAACCTGATTAATCTTGGAATTTACGATGAGGTAAAAGAGATTCTGGAAAAGAACGGCAAGAAGCTTGGTGAAATCGAAGAGATGGAGCCGGAGCCGTCTTTGGGAAACGGCGGCCTTGGAAGGCTGGCGGCATGTTTTCTGGACTCCATCGCAACGCTTGGATTAAACGGAGACGGAATCGGGCTGAATTACCATTACGGGCTGTTTAAGCAGGTGTTTGAAAATAATCTGCAGTGTGAGACGCCAAATCCCTGGATGGAAAAAGAAAGCTGGCTGACAAAGACAGAGAAAACATATGAGATTTTATTCGGAGGGTTCCGGTTAAAGTCCAGAATGTATGATATAGACGTTACCGGTTATCATAACCGCACCACAAAACTGCATCTGTTTGATGTGGAAACAGTGGATGAAAGCATTGTGGAAGGAAGCGGCATTGATTTTGACAAAGAGGATATTGCAAAAAACCTGACGCTGTTTTTATACCCGGATGACAGTGATGAAAAGGGACGCCTGCTTCGCATTTACCAGCAGTATTTTATGGTAAGCAACGGAGCCAGACTGATTTTGGATGAAGCGGAAGAAAGAGGCAGCAGCCTGCATGATCTTTTTGAATATGCGGTGATTCAGATTAACGATACGCACCCAACTATGGTCATTCCGGAATTAATCCGCCTTTTGATGGAACGGGGAATCTTAATAGATGAAGCGATCCGCATTGTGTCAAAGACATGTGCGTATACCAATCATACGATATTGGCGGAAGCTTTGGAAAAGTGGCCGATGCATTTTTTGGAGAAGGCGGTGCCGCAGTTAATGCCGATTATCCGGGAATTAAACAGCCGTGTGGTGGAAAAATATGACGATAAGTCTGTCCATATTATTGATGAAGAAAATCTGGTTCATATGGCGCATATAGATATCCATTATGGATACAGCGTCAACGGCGTGGCATATCTTCACACGGAAATTTTGAAAAATTCTGAGCTGAATCATTTTTATAAGATATATCCGGAGAAGTTTAACAATAAAACAAACGGAATTACATTCCGCCGCTGGCTTCTCCACTGCAACAGGGAGCTTTCTTCGCTGATAGAGGATCTGATTGGTTCCGGTTTTAAGAAAGACGCTATGGAACTTGAAAAGCTGGGGGCGTTTGCGGATGATGACGATGCGCTTAACCGCCTGCTCGGAGTGAAAGAGACATGTAAACTAAAATTAAAGAAGTATCTGAAAGAGACGCAGGGGATTGAATTAAACGAGAATTCTATTTTTGATATCCAGATTAAACGGCTTCACGAGTATAAAAGACAGCAGATGAACGCGCTTTACGTGATTCATAAATATTTTGAGATTAAGGAAGGAAAGAAGCCTTCGACGCCGATTACCGTTATTTTCGGAGCGAAAGCTGCGCCGGCGTATGTCATAGCAAAAGACATTATCCATCTGATCTTATGCCTGCAGCAGATGATTGAAAACGATCCGGAAGTTTCTCCTTATTTAAAAGTAGTTATGGTGGAAAATTATAATGTGACTTTAGCTGAAAAGCTGATTCCGGCAGCCGATATTCACGAGCAGATTTCTTTGGCATCCAAAGAAGCCAGCGGTACCAGCAATATGAAATTTATGTTAAACGGGGCGGTGGCGCTTGGAACGATGGACGGCGCAAATGTGGAAATTGCAGAATTGGTTGGCAGAGAGAATATTTATATTTTCGGAGAGTCCAGCGACGCGGTTATCAGGCATTATAAGGAAGAGGATTATGTATCAAAGGATTATTATGAAAAGGATGCCGATATCAAACGTGCGGTAGACTTTATTGTCAGTGATAAGTTAATGGAAATCGGAAAAAAAGAGAATCTGGAACGTCTTTACAATGAACTGCTGAAGAAAGACTGGTTTATGACATTCCCGGATTTCAAGCCTTACATAGAAGAAAAGGAAAAGGCGCTGAAAGAGTATGAGGATCGCAGGGCATGGGCGAAAAAGATGCTTGTGAATATCAGCAAAGCAGGATTCTTCTCATCTGACAGGACAATTGCGCAGTATAATGATGATGTGTGGAAGCTGTAAAAGGAAATTTTATTGAAATGAATCACCCTTTTTGCTATACTGCATACATAGATTTGGGAAAAATGTAAAAACTAGAGCGTGTCTGAAAACTTTCCGGCGCGCTCTAAGGAATGGTCAGGGGCAATATGATGAAAAAGACAGATTACAGGAAAATAGAGATATTGGGTATGCATGTGGATAATTATACCGTCAGGGAATCTTTGCTGCGGCTGGATACCTATATGAGCAATTCTGTTTTGAACATTATAGAAACCGTTACGATGAAACAGCTTATTTCGGCAGGGGAAAATCCGGTTATTCGGGATTGCCTGGAACAGGCGGATCTTTGTATTATCGGAGAATGTGAAATATTATTGGAGACAGGCAACGGCGCCGCGCAGCGTATGCGGGAAGTCAGGGAACAGGATTTTCTGTGCGAACTGTTAAAACGGATTGTGCGTACAAAAAGGCGGGTGTTTCTCATTGCAATGACAGAAGAAGAGATTGAGCATATGCAGGAAGTTTTTGAAAAACAGGCTCCCAGATTTTCGCCTGCGGGAAGTTTTCCGGCAGAATCCTGTACCGGGGATTTGGATACGATGGTCAATGAGATTAACGGCGCGACGCCGGATATTGTGATTTCTGCACTGAATTCTCCTTTTGAGGAAGAATTTATCCTGTCTCATAAAGATAAAATCGGGACAAGCATATGGTACGGAATCGGGAACGCCTGCGAACAGATACAGGGAAAAAGGCAGATGGGACGGACGCTTAAAAAACTGGCTTTAAGAGGAAAGCTGCGCCATTCCGTATCAAAATATCAACAAAAAATGAACGAGGGCAAAAAATAGAACATGAAATGGCTGAATGGGCTGAATGAAAAACCGCGGTATGCGGATTATCTGTTAATCGTGCTTGGAACGGGGTTGCTGGCGCTTGGAATCCAGTGGTTTTATGATCCGACTGGTTTTGTAACAGGCGGATTTACAGGGATTGCAATCATTGTGAAAACGATCAGCAGAGGAGCGGTAACAGGCGGGATTCCGTTGTGGCTGACGAATCTGGCTTTGAATATCCCGGTGTTTTTAGCGGCGCTTAAGATGAAGGGGAGAAAGTTCGTCTGGAAAACAGGAATCGCAACGGTTCTTCTGTCCCTGTGGCTGTATGGGATTCCCAGGATAGATATGTCGCAAAAGGATCCGTTTCTTGCCGCAGTTTTTGGAGGGGTTTTATCCGGCGTCGGCATAGGGTTTGTGCTTTTGGCAAAAGCGACGACGGGCGGCACGGATTTGGTGGCCGTTTTAATTCAGCATAAGCTCCGTCATTATTCCGTGATTCAGATTATGCAGATTCTTGACGGGATGATTGTGCTGACCGGGTTGTACGTATTTGGGCTAAAGACCGGACTGTATGCGGCAGTGGCGATTTATGTTACTTCAAAAGTATCGGACGCTTTGATGGAAGGCATGAAATTTTCCAAGGCGGCATTTATTATTACAGATTATTATGAACAGACCGCTCGGGCGCTGATGGAGCAATTAAACCGCGGAGTGACGGGATTCTTTGCAAGAGGGATGTATTCCGGCGAAGAGAAATGCATACTTTATTGTGTCGTTTCGAAAAAAGAAATTGTGTATTTAAAGGAGATAGTTGTTGGGATCGATACAGGAGCTTTTGTTATTGTATCTGATGCAAGAGAAGTTTTGGGTGAAGGCTTCATTGAATATGGAAGAATTTAAGAAAAATGAGAAAATGCATAAAAAACTTGTATTTTCTCTTTCTTTTTTTGTGATTTTAGCTTAAAATGTTCCATAGAGGTTTATATTTTGGAGAAGGAGAACGAGATATGATTTCAAATCAGATACTACAGAATACGATTAATGGGCTAAAGGGAATTTCAAAAACCGACTTCTGCATTCTGGATACAGAAGGAAATGTTTTGGCCGCTACATTTTCAAATACAGAGGATTATGTGCAGGCGGCAGAGAGTTTTGCAGATTCGCCTGCAGAGTCGCAGATTATGCAGGGATGCCAGTTTTTCAAAGTCTTTGATGACCGTCAGTTAGAATATGTTCTTCTTGCCAATGGGGACGGCGATGATGTTCAGATGGTGGGCAAAATGGCTGCATTCCAGATACAGAATCTTTTGATTGCGTACAAAGAGCGGTTTGACAAGGATAATTTTATAAAAAATCTGCTTTTGGACAATTTGCTTCTGGTGGATATTTTTAACCGTTCCAAGAAGCTTCACATTGATATGCAGGTTCGCAGGGTAGTCTATATTATTGAGACGGACAGAAGCAAGGACAGCGGGGATTTAAAGAAGGTTAAGGCTGTTTACGGCGGAAATTCCCAGGATTTTGTGACGGCCGTGGATGAAAAAGACATTATTTTGGTGAAAGAGCTTTTGGATAACGAAACGTATAACGATTTGAACAAGACGGCGGAAGCGCTGTTAAATCTTCTGAAAGGGGATGCAAAACAGGAGATTCATATTGCGTACGGCACGATTGTAGGCGAATTAAAAGAGGTGTCCCGCTCTTACAAAGAAGCGAGAATGGCTCTTGACGTAGGGAAAATTTTCTTTCCGGAAAAAAATATTGTGGCATATTCCACGCTTGGAATCGGCCGTCTGATTTATCAGCTTCCCATCCCCCTGTGCAAGATGTTTATCCGGGAGATTTTTGACAATAAGTCACTGGATGATTTTGATGAAGAGACACTGACGACGATTAATAAATTTTTTGAAAATAATTTGAATGTATCCGAGACTTCCCGCCAGTTATATATTCACAGAAATACGCTGGTATACCGTCTGGATAAGCTTCAAAAGAGCACGGGGCTTGATTTGCGCATCTTTGAAGACGCCATAACGTTTAAAATTGCCCTGATGGTTGTAAAATATATGAAATATATGGAGACGCTTGATTAGATACAGGAGGCATACATGATTAAGTTAGAACATATCAGCAAAGCCTATTCTGCCGGGATTCCGGCATTAAATGACATAAATCTTGAGATAGAGGAAGGAGAATTTGTATTTGTCGTGGGAGACAGCGGTTCCGGAAAGTCTACGCTGATAAAGCTGCTGTTAAAAGAGCTTGAGCCGACAGAAGGGATGATTACCATTAACGGAAAAAAGTTACATACAATCGGGCACAGGCAGGTGCCAAGATTTCGAAGAAATATCGGCGTGGTATTTCAGGATTTCAGGCTGCTGAAAGACAGAAATGTATATGACAACGTGGCGTTTGCCCAGAGGGTGATTGGCGCGTCTGTCAGGGAATCCAGAAAGAAAGTTCCGCAGATGCTGTCCATGGTGGGGCTTGCGGCAAAGTATAAGTCGTTTCCAAAGCAGCTTTCCGGAGGAGAGCAGCAGCGCGTGGCAATTGCGAGGGCGCTTGTAAACAGGCCGAAGATTCTGCTTGCGGATGAACCGACAGGAAATCTGGATTCCAATAATGCGTGGGAGATTATGAAGCTGTTAGAGGAAATTAACGAACGGGGGACGACTGTTGTAGTAGTTACTCACAATATAGAAATTGTCAAAGTAATGAATAAACGCGTGATTACAATAAAGAAAGGCGTCGTAATATCTGACGTAAATGGTGACAGTGATGAGGATTAGTTCCCTTGGATATACGGTAAAGCAGGGGATTCGCAATATCTGGCGCAATAAAATGTTTTCTCTGGCGTCCATTGCGACAATGTCCGCCTGCATATTTTTATTTGGATTATTTTTTGCAATTGTAACAAATTTTCAGGCAATGGTCAAAGAAGCGGAATCCGGCGTGGCAGTTACGGTGTTTTTTGACGAAGGGATTTCACAGGAGCAGATCGATGCAATCGGCAAAGAAATTAAAAAAAGGGCGGAAGTGAAAAAATGTGATTTTCTGTCTGCCGACGCGGCATGGGCGGAATTTAAAGAATCCTATTTTAAGGGAAGCGAAGAGGCGGCGGCCGGATTTGCCGATGACAATCCGCTTGCCAATTCTTCCAGTTATGCAATTTATATGAATGATGTTTCCATGCAGCCCGTGCTGGTGGACTTTTTAAACAGTCTGGAAGGGGTGCGCGAGGTGCGTCATTCTGCCGCAGTGGCGAATACGCTTTCTGATTTTAACAGTTTGATAGGATACATTTCGGTGGGCATTATTTTGATTTTATTTCTTGTGGCTATCTTTTTAATCAGTAATACGGTAACCACAGGGATTGCGGTTCGCAGGGATGAAATTGGAATTATGAAACTGATTGGAGCAACCGATTCTTTTGTGCGCGCGCCTTTTATTGTGGAAGGGATTTTGATTGGCCTGATTGGGTCGGTTCTTCCTCTGGCGCTTCTTTATTTGCTGTATAACCGGATTGTTTTGTATATCGAAGAAAAATTTAGTTTTTTAAGCAGCTTGATTCATTTTGTCCCTGTCAATGGGGTGTTTCGGACTTTGGTTCCGGTGGCGCTTATCCTGGGGGTAGGCATTGGCTTTTTGGGAAGCCGGATTACGATTCGCAGGCATTTAAATGTATAATGGAACACAGGACGCACAGAAGCCTCCCGGAATTATTTGAGCGGAAAAAACGTATAATAAAGGGAATTTCTGTGCATGATTTTGGAAGTCTTGAGAAAGGACCGTAAGGGTATGTTGGATGAAGAATTGAAAGACGAAGAAGAGGCAAAAGAAGAGGAGAGAAGAAACAAAACGTCAGGCGGATTTGTCAAAGGGGTTTTGACAGGGATTCTTGGGACTGTCTTGACGGCAGTGGCAGTGATTGCCATATCTGTAGCGGTAACAGGCGGAAAAATTGCCATAATTCAAGAAGGCGGCGCATCGGAAGGCATAAGAGCGGCGCTGAGTAACGATGTGATTGGAAAGATAAATGAACTGATTGGCTATATTCATTTATATTTTTATGATGAAGTGGAAGAAGAACAGCTTGCGGAAGGGATTTATTCCGGACTGCTGGCCGGAGTGGACGATAAATACACAGAGTATTATACGGCGCAGGAATATGCGGATCTGCAAATCAGCGCCACACAGAACTATTATGGAATCGGGGCGGCGCTTTTGCAGGACGCAAATTCCATGCAGGTGACGATCAGCCGCGTATATGACGGATCTCCCGCGAAGGAGGCCGGACTGAAAGAGAACGACGTTATTGTCATGGTAGAAGAGATTGAATCGACCAGTATGGAGCTGTCGGAACTTGTGACGCATATTCGCGGAGAAGAGGGGACTTTGGTGCATCTTCAGGTCTACCGGGAGGGAGAAGACGATTATCTGGAATTTGACGTAAAACGGGCAAATATTGATCTGCCTACCATAGAACATAAAATGCTGGATTCGTCGGTTGGCTATATTCACATTCTGGAGTTTGGCGCGCCTACTGTAAAACAGTTCGAAGCTGCGGCAAAAGAACTTGCGGAGCAGGGGATGCAGGCAATGATTTTAGACGTCAGGGACAATCCGGGCGGAATGATTACCGCAGTGACCGGGATACTTGACGATATTCTTCCGGAAGGGACCGTTGTATATACGCAGGATAAATACGGCAAACGGCAGGATTATACTTCAGACGGAGAAACAAAGATGGAATGTCCGATTGCAGTGCTGGTAAACGGCAACAGCGCCAGCGCTTCCGAGATTTTAGCGGGAGCTATCCGGGATTTTGATTATGGAACTTTAATAGGGACAAAGACGTTTGGCAAAGGCGTGGTGCAGTCAATTATTCCGCTGGCGGACGGGGATGCAATCAAACTGACAACGGCCAGATATTTTACGCCAAAGGGAGAAAATATCCATGGGACGGGGATCGAACCGGACGTTACGCTGGAATATGAATATTCCGGCAAAAAAAAGGGAGAATATGACGAGCTTAAGGACAATCAGGTGCAGAAGGCCATGGAACTTTTAAATAAGGAGATTTCCGCGCAAAAATGAGAACGAAAAAATACAAAAGCAGATATCTTTGGCTTGCAGCGGCTGTTTTCTGGATGGCTCTGATTTTTCATTTTTCGGCGCAGAAAGCCGCAGAGTCAAGTGAAATCAGCGGTTCACTGACTTATCGGATGACGGAGGGCGTAAATGAATTATTTAGGCTTGACTGGAACGGGGAAACTTTGATAAAGTATGCAAAGGTATGGGAACATCCTGTGCGGAAAGCGGCGCATATGACAGAATACGCCGTTTTGGCTTCGATATTTTTGGGGAACTGCGTACAATATCCGGCGCTGAGGAAACGACGCTTTTTCTGGGCGTGGCTTTTTGCTTCAATTTATGCGGCGACAGATGAATTTCATCAGTTGTTTGTGGAGGGGCGTTCCGGTGAGTTTTTGGATGTTGCTGTGGACAGTGCGGGAGCGGCGCTTGGAGTTTTATTGTTATGGGCCGTTTTCGTTTTGTATAGAAAGAAGAGAAAAAAGAAAGAGGTGAAATAAATGGTGGAAATGGATCAGTTCAAGGCAAAATTGAACTCTTACCGGAAGCCATTGGTGGAAGTGAGGGATTCACTTTGACTTAGCGGTCAAAGAACAAAAAATTCAGGAGATGGAGCGGGAGATGGAAGCTCCGGATTTTTGGGACAACGTAGAAGTTTCCCAGCAGAAAATGAAAGATCTGAAAAGTTTAAAAGATGACGTAGAGACATTTGCAAAACTGGAAGGGCAGTTTGAAGATATTGAAACGCTGATTGATATAGCGAATGAAGAGAATGACGTCTCTTTGGTGGAGGAAGTGGAAGCGGAGCTTGCCGAATTTGAAACAACATTTGAAAATATCCGTATGAAGACGCTTCTGTCCGGTGAATATGACAGGGACAATGCGATACTTTCCCTTCATGCGGGAGCCGGCGGAACGGAGTCCTGCGACTGGGCGGCGATGTTGTACCGGATGTTTACAAGATGGGCGTCAGACAGGGGGTTTGGGGTGGAAGTCTTAGATTCTCTTGACGGAGAAGAGGCAGGCATCAAATCCATTACATTTCAGGTAAATGGGGAGAACGCCTATGGGTATCTGAAATCAGAAAAGGGCGTTCATCGCCTGGTGCGTATTTCTCCGTTTAATGCAGCGGGAAAACGGCAGACGTCTTTTGTGTCCTGCGATGTAATGCCGGATATTGAAGAAGAGATTGACATTGAGATCAATGACGATGATATACGTGTGGACACGTACCGTTCAAGCGGCGCCGGGGGGCAGCATATCAATAAGACTTCTTCAGCAATCCGCATAACGCATTTTCCGACGGGAATTGTGGTTCAGTGCCAGAATGAGCGATCACAGCATATGAACAAAGATAAGGCAATGCAGATGTTAAAGGCAAGGCTTTACCTTTTAAAACAGCAGGAAAATGCAAAAAAGGCAGCCGGGATACGCGGGGAAGTGACGGAAATCGGCTGGGGGAACCAGATACGTTCGTATGTCATGCAGCCTTACACAATGGTGAAAGACCATCGTACCGGTGTGGAAACCGGCAATGTGGACAGCGTGATGGACGGGAAAATCGATCTGTTTATCAATGGCTATTTGAAGTGGCTTTCTCTTGGCTGTCCGGAAAATATGGGGTCGGACAGCGAATAGGCGGATTTGAAAAATGGTTGAAACACTGTTAGAATTATGATATTATCGTTGCGGTTTAGATGCAGAAAACGGAAATGGAGGAAATTATGATAAAAGCGGCAGTTATGGGATATGGGACTATTGGTTCCGGAGTGGCGGAAGTGCTTTCGGTCAATCGGGAAAGCATTGCCGCAAAAGCCGGAGAAGGCATTGAGATAAAGTATGTTCTGGATTTAAGGGATTTTCCGGGGGATGCGATTCAGGACAAAGTTGTGCATGACGTGAATATTATCGCAGAAGATCCTGAGGTAACTGTGGTTGTGGAAACGATGGGAGGGGTGGAACCGGCCTATACGTTTGTGAAAACCATGTTAGAGAAAGGAAAGCATGTTACAACGTCCAATAAAGCTCTGGTAGCGGAAAAGGGAGCGGAACTGATTGCCCTTGCAAAAGAAAAGAACGTCAATTTTTTGTTTGAAGCCAGCGTAGGCGGCGGCATTCCGATTATCCGTTCTTTAAATTCCTCTCTGACTGCGGATGAAATTGAAGAAATTACAGGGATTTTGAACGGAACGACAAATTATATGATGACGAAAATGGCCGTGGACGGCCTGGAATTTGAAGATGTGTTAAAAGACGCGCAGGCGAAAGGATATGCGGAAAAAGATCCGTCTGCAGATGTGGAAGGATATGACGCCTGCAGAAAGATTGCGATTTTAACGTCTTTGGTATGCGGACAGCAGGTGGATTTTCACGAGATTCATACGGAGGGAATTACAAAGATTTCCGCTTCCGATATGAAATATGCAAAGAAAATGGGACGCGCGATTAAGCTTTTAGCTTCCAGCAGGAAAACAAAAGACGGCTATCTGGCCATGGTGGCGCCGTTCCTTTTGTCTCCGGATCACCCGCTGTATAACGTCAATGATGTGTTTAACGCTGTTTTTGTGCATGGCAACGTATTAGGGGACGCCATGTTTTACGGAAGCGGCGCAGGAAAACTTCCGACGGCTTCCGCAGTAGTGGCCGATATGGTCGATATTGTAAAGCATCGGGATCGCAATATCTGGGTGGAGTGGAGTTCCAAGAAAATTAAGCTTGCAGATTTTAAAAAGGCGGAAAACGCATTTTTTGTACGTACGTCTTCTGGTAAAGAGGAAATTGAGCAGGCGTTTGGCGGCGCAGATTATATAGACGCAGGAATTGCAGGAGAAAGAGGATTTGTCACTCCTGTTATGCCGGAAGAGGAATTTGCGGAGAAATCAGCGAAACTTGAGGTTCTCTCTGTGATACGCGTTGGAAAGTAAAGGAGCGGATATATGAAATATTTGGTAATCTTAGGGGACGGTATGGCAGACCGTCCCATTGAATCTTTGGGGAATCAGACGCCGCTTTCTTATGCGGACACGCCGATGATGGACGAGCTGGCTTCAAAGGGGGAAATCGGAATGGTACATACGATTCCGGACGGTATGAGCCCCGGCAGCGATACGGCGAATCTGTCGGCGCTTGGATACGATCCGAAAAAGTACTATTCCGGGAGATCGCCGCTTGAAGCGCTCAGCATCGGCATCGCCATGAAAGACACGGACGTTGCGCTGCGCTGCAATCTTGTCACGCTTTCAGAAGAGGAAAGCGTCTATGAGGAACGGAAGATTCTGGATCACAGTTCCGGAGAGATTTCAACGGAGGATGCGGCCGTGCTGCTTGCCGCAGTGAAAGAGGAACTTGAGACGGAAGAATTTCACTATTATGCGGGAACAAGTTACAGACATCTTCTGATTTGGGAGAACGGGGAAGTCCTTGATCTTGTGCAGCCGCACGATATCCTGGGAAAGAAAATCGGAGATCGATTGCCGAAGCAGCCTTATTTGTATGAGATGATGAAAAGGAGCTATGACATTTTGTCCAATCATCCGATCAATAAAGAGCGGAAAAAACAGGGAAAAAATCCTGCAAATTCCTGCTGGTTCTGGGGAGCGGGCACAAAGCCTTCCCTCTCCTCATTTGAGGATATGACGGGAAAAAAAGGCGCGATGATTTCTGCGGTGGATTTGCTGAAAGGAATTGCCGTGGGGGCTTCTATGAAGGTCGTTGCGGTTCCCGGAGCAAACGGCGGACTGGATACAAATTATGAAGGCAAGGCGCAGGCTGCAGTCGATGTTTTGACGAAGGAAGGCTGTGATTTTGTTTATGTGCATTTGGAAGGGCCGGATGAGATGGGGCATCAGGGAGACGTCGGAAAAAAGGTGCAGGCCATTGAATATCTGGACAAGCGCATTATCCATCCGATTGCAGAGGGCCTTAGGAAGGCAGGAGAGGATTTTCGTATGGTGATTCTGCCGGATCATCCGACGCCTGTAAGCATCCGCACGCATACGGCGGACAATGTACCATATTTGTTATATGACAGTACAATAGAGCAGGAGCATGCCTGGAAATATAATGAAGCGGAGGCGGAACGTTCCGGCCGGCTGATTGCAAGAGGGCATGACCTGATATGGCATTTATTGAATAAAAAAGTTGAGGAGTAAGACATGATAAAAGTAGTGAAGTTTGGCGGCAGTTCTCTGGCAAACGCCGGACAGTTTGCAAAGGCCGGCGACATTATTCGCGCCGACGAGAGGCGCCGGTACGTGATCCCAAGCGCACCGGGAAAAAGGAATGATAAAGATACAAAGGTAACGGATATGCTTTACGCCTGTTATGCAGAAGCGGAAGCGGAGGAAGATTTTAAACAGAAATTAAAAAAGATCAAAGAAAGATACGATTCCATTATCAATGGGCTGAATTTAAAAATTTCTCTGGAAGAGGAGTTTAAAATAATTGCGGAGAATTTTAAAAACAAAGCCGGAGCCGATTATGCGGCTTCCCGCGGAGAATATTTGAACGGCATTATTATGGCGGCGTATCTGGGCTTCGAATTTATTGACGCTGCGGAAGTCGTGTGTTTTAACAAATCAGGTGAATTTGATGCGGATAAGACGGACAGGATTTTGTCCAGGCGGCTGAAGAAATGCGAAAGGGCCGTAATACCGGGATTTTATGGAGCAAGGGAAGACGGTACGGTATGCACGTTTTCAAGAGGCGGGTCTGACATTACCGGTTCGATTGTTGCAAAAGCCGTCCGAGCGGATCTTTATGAAAACTGGACGGACGTCTCAGGCTTTCTGGTGGCGGATCCAAGGATTATAAAAGATCCGCAGGTGATCCGGGTCATTACTTACCGGGAGCTTCGGGAATTGTCGTATATGGGGGCAAGCGTACTGCATGAGGAGGCTGTTTTTCCGGTCCGCAAGGCGGGTATACCAATTAATATCCGCAATACGAACGCACCGGAAGAGGAGGGGACTCTGATTGTGGAGAACACCTGCCATCATTCGAAATATACGATTACCGGGATTGCGGGAAAAAAAGGTTTTGTAGCGGTAAATATTGATAAAGATATGATGAATTCCGAAGTCGGGTTCTGCAGGAAAGTTCTGACGGCGTTTGAACAGAATGGGATTTCTTTTGAGCATATGCCTTCCGGCATAGACACAATGACTGTATTTGTGCATCAGGAAGAGTTTGAAGGCAAAGAGCAGCAGGTTCTGTCTGCAATTCACAGGCTTGCCGAGCCGGATACGATTGATTTGGAGGCGGATCTCGCGCTGATTGCAGTTGTCGGAAGGGGAATGCGGGCGATGCGGGGGACGGCGGGAAGGATTTTTTCCGCATTGTCTCATGCGAACGTAAATGTAAAAATGATAGATCAGGGGTCGAGTGAACTGAATATTATTATCGGTGTGAAAAACGCTGATTTTGAAGCGGCGATTGAAGCAATCTATGATATATTTGTAAAAACACAGTTATAAAGGAAGCAGGGTATCGCTGAAAAGATGCGGATGCATTTTGGGATTATGAGGGGTGATTTGCATGAAATTATTAATTAAGAGCGGCAGGGTGATGGATCCTGCGTCTAAGACGGATGAAGTGTCTGATATTTTGATTGAGAATGGGAAAATTACAAAGATTGCAAAGCAGATCAAAGGGAAAGCGGATAAAACGATTGACGCAAAGGGATGCTTTGTCATGCCGGGATTTATTGATCTTCATGTGCATTTAAGAGATCCGGGTTTTGAAGAGAAGGAAACAATCGTTACAGGAGCAAAGGCGGCGGCAAGGGGCGGGTTTACCACAATTCTTGCGATGCCGAATACAAAGCCTGTCGTGGACAATGCGGACGTTGTAAATTATGTGCATCAGAAGGCCAAAAACCTGGCGGCTGTCAACGTGCTTCAAATCGGCGCGGTGACAAAGGGGCAGAAGGGAAAGGAGCTGGCGGAGATTCATAAGATGGCGCAGGCGAATATCCCTGCCATTTCTGAAGACGGCAGTTCCGTTATGAATGCGGATCTCTACGATCGTGCGATGCGGATTGCAAAAGAAGAGAACATTCCGGTATTTGCCCACTGTGAAGATAAAAACCTGGCGCGCGGCGGCGTGATGAATGCGGGAGAAAAGGCGAAAGAGCTTT
The DNA here is from genome assembly GCA_910586645.1 of uncultured Lachnospiraceae bacterium. Classification (GTDB taxonomy): domain Bacteria; phylum Bacillota; class Clostridia; order Lachnospirales; family Lachnospiraceae; genus Roseburia_B. The sequence continues at coordinate 25,929 of CAJUIS010000010.1, forward strand.
ACCTGCCCGGCATAGCGAATGAAGCGGAAGACGTAATCGTGGCAAGGGATATCGTGCTTGCGCACGGAACGGGAGCGCACCTGCATTTTTGCCATTGTTCCACGAGAGGGAGCGTCTTTATGATAAGGCAGGCGAAAGAAAAAGGCATACATGTCACTGCGGAAGCGGCTCCGCATCATTTTACCCTTTCCGAAGAGGATATACAAAGAGATGATGCAAATTATAAAATGAATCCGCCGCTTCGTTCCGTAAAAGACGTTGAGGCAATCCGGGAAGGATTAAAAGACGGCACGATTGACGTGATTGCGACGGATCATGCGCCGCATACGGCGATTGAAAAGGGAAGATCCATGCGCAGGGCCCCGTTTGGAATTGTCGGCCTTGAAACGGCGGCGGCGCTTACGTATTCAGAGCTGGTGCTGAAAGATTACCTTACGCCAATGCAGATGGCGGAGAAGTTAAGTTATAATCCGGCCAGGATTATTGGCCTGGATAAAGGGACGATAAAAGAAGGAGGCGTTGCGGATCTTGTCATTTTTGATCCCAGCTCAAATTATACGATATCAAAAGACGAATTTGCGGGCAAGGCAAAAAATACGCCGTTTCACAACAGAAAAGTAACCGGAAAAGTAATCGCTACCATTGTGTCCGGTGAAATAGTATACAGGGAGGGGACATTGAAATGATTCAAAAACTGGCAGATAAAATCAGACAGACACATGCGCCGGTCTGCATAGGACTGGATCCGATGCTTGACTATATTCCGGAGCATATATTAAAAAAAGCGTTTGACGATTTTGGAGAAACGCTTTTGGGCGCGGCGGAAGCGGTCTGGCAGTACAACCGGGCAATTATTGACGCGGTATATGATTTGATTCCTTCCGTGAAACCGCAGATTGCAATGTATGAGCAGTTTGGAATAGAAGGGCTTAAGGTCTTTCAGAAGACGATTGATTATTGTCACGAAAAAGGGCTGCTTGTCATCGGCGATATTAAACGCGGCGATATAGGCTCTACTTCTGCGGCTTACGCAGCCGGGCATCTTGGCAAAGTAAAAATCGGCAGTAAGGCATTTGCAGGATTTGGAGAGGATTTTGCAACGGTCAATCCATACCTTGGAACGGACGGCGTAAAACCGTTTCTGGATGTCTGCAAAGAAGAGAAAAAAGGGATTTTTATTTTGGTTAAGACGTCGAACCCGTCCAGCGGAGAATTTCAGGACCGCCTGATCGACGGCAGGCCGCTGTATGAATGGGTCGGTGAAAAAGTAAACGAGTGGGGCAGCGGCTGCATGGGAGACAACTACAGTTATGTCGGCGCAGTCGTTGGCGCAACGTATCCTGAAATGGGAAAGACGCTTCGCAAAATTATGCCAAAGAGTTTCATACTGGTGCCGGGTTATGGCGCACAGGGAGGAAAGGGATCCGATTTGGCTCATTTTTTCAATGACGACGGTCTTGGAGCTGTTGTAAATTCTTCGAGAGGAATTATTGCAGCGTACAAACAGGAGAAATATCAGAAGTTTGGAAGCGAAAATTTTGCGGAGGCGTCCAGGGCGGCAGCAAAAGATATGATCGAAGATATTGACAAAGCGCTGCAGGCGGCAAAATAGGAGAGCATTTATGTCGGAAAAGAGAAGAGAAAAAGCGGTCATTCTCCAAAACGAAGAAATTTGTCCCGGGATCTTCGACATGAGAATTCGTACCGGAGAAATAGCGGGTCTGGCAAAAGCGGGACAGTTCGCCGCGCTTTACTGCAAAGACGGCAGCAGGCTTTTGCCGCGGCCAATCAGCATCTGCGAAATCAATAAAGAAGAACGGTCGCTCCGGTTTGTCTTTCGGGTTGCCGGGAAAGGGACAAAAGAATTTTCCCGGATGAAGGCCGGAATGCAGATAGATGTGACGGGGCCTCTGGGAAACGGTTTTTCTGACAGGAAGTTGGACGCGCTTATTGTTGGCGGCGGAATCGGGATACCGCCGATGCTTGAGCTTTCCAAACAGTTGGGCGGAAAAAAGCAGATTGCGCTTGGTTACAGGGACGCTTTGTTTTTATATGAAGACTTTAAAAAATACGGCGACGTATATATCGCTACGGAAGACGGCAGCAGCGGGACGAAGGGAAACGTCTTAGACGCCATACGGGAAAACGGGCTTACGGCTGACGTGATTTATGCCTGCGGCCCGGCTCCTATGCTTCGGGCGTTAAAAGCATATGCAGCCGAACATAAAATGGAATGTTATGTGTCTTTGGAGGAGCGTATGGCCTGCGGCATCGGAGCCTGCCTGGGCTGCGTCTGCAAATCCAAAGAAGCAGACGCGCACACAAATGTAAAAAATAAAAGGATTTGCAAAGAAGGGCCTGTGTTTGCAGCAAAGGAGGTGGAGTTTTGATGAATCTTGCGGTAAACATTGCCGGAGTTACGCTGAAAAATCCTGTGATGACGGCTTCCGGCACGTTTGGTTCGGGAGAAGAATTTTCGGAGTTTGTAGATTTGAACCGGCTTGGAGCAGTAGTGACAAAGGGAGTTGCAAATATTCCCTGGGAAGGAAATCCCGTGCCAAGGGTGGCGGAAGTTTACGGCGGTATGCTCAATGCAGTCGGCCTGCAGAATCCCGGGATCGATCTGTTTATGAAAAGGGACATTCCCTTTTTAAAAAAATATGATACGAAAATTATTGTGAATGTGTGCGGAAAGAGCGCGAAAGATTACTGTGAAGTTGTGGAACGGCTGGCGGATGAACCTGTGGATTTGCTGGAAATCAATATCTCCTGCCCCAATGTCAAGGAAGGCGGCATTGCGTTTGGACAGGAAGCAAAAAGCGTGGAATTTATTACAAAAGAAGTAAAACGATATGCGGCTCAGCCGGTGATTATGAAATTAAGCCCAAACGTTACGGATATTGCGGAAATGGCAAAGGCGGCGGAGGCGGGAGGCGCAGATGCGCTTTCTTTAATTAACACGCTGACCGGGATGAAAATAGACATTCAGAGGCGGAAGTTTGCGCTTGCGAATAAGACGGGAGGGTTATCCGGGCCCGCGATTCATCCGGTGGCCGTCCGCATGGTTTATCAGGCGGCTTTGGCAGTGAAGCTTCCAATTATTGGGATGGGGGGCATTCTGACAGCCGAAGACGCTATTGAGATGATGCTTGCGGGCGCATCCGCAGTATCTGTGGGGACGGCGAATTTCCGGAATCCGGCGGCAACGGCGGAGATTTTGGAAGGGATACGCTCTTATATGGAAGAACAGGGGATTTCAGATGTGAAAGAGCTTGTCGGAGCAGTGGAAGATAAATAATATGGCGGTGAAGAATCCTGTATGGCAGGATTCTTTTTCTTTTTGTGAAACATTGTGATGCGAATCTGTCCGGTGCGCATATGATTTTAAAAATTGCACATTGAATTTTGGGATGGAAGAGATTATACTAAGTTTGGCAAGGAGGATGAAGAGATGACCTTAAAAGATCTGGAAGCAGGGCAGTCCGCCATTGTAAAAAGCGTCGGAGGAGCCGGTTCCCTGCGGCAGCATTTTCTGGATATGGGAGTGATACCGGAAGCGAAGGTGACGCTGGAAAAGTATGCGCCTATGGGCGATCCCATGGAGATTCGGATTCACGGCTATGAGCTGACCCTGCGTCTGGAAGATGCCGGGAGGATTGAAGTTGAAAGACAGCCGGATGGCGATCCTGTAGAAAAGAGGGAGGTTTCCCCGAAAAAGAGGAAGGAGCATCCCGGGTTTGGCGAAGGGGGAAAGTATCACAAAAAAGAGGATGAAACCCCGCTGCCAAAAGATACCTGTCTTACATTCGCACTGGCAGGAAACCAGAACTGCGGAAAGACGACGCTGTTTAACCAGCTGACAGGGTCAAATCAGCGCGTGGGTAATTTTCCGGGAGTTACGGTGGACTGTAAAAAGGGTTCCATAAAAGGGAATGCCAATACCCTGGTAACGGATTTGCCCGGCATTTATTCACTTTCTCCGTACAGCAGTGAGGAGATTGTGTCCAGGCAGTTTATTTTAGAGGAGAAGCCCGCGGGCATTATCAATATTGTAGACGCGACAAATATTGAAAGAAACCTTTACCTTACGATGCAGCTTATGGAACTAGACGTTCCTATGGTGCTTGCGCTCAATATGATGGATGAAGTCCGGGGGAACGGGGGTTCCATTTACATAAATGAAATGGAAGAAATGTTAGGAATTCCGGTCGTTCCGATTTCCGCGGCAAAAAACGAGGGGATTGACGAGCTGATCAGTCATGCGCTTCATGTGGCATGGTTTCAGGAAAAACCGGGAAGAAAGGATTTTTGCGGACAAAATGATAACGGGGGAGCCGTTCACAGATGTCTGCATGGAATGATTCACCTGATTGAGGATCATGCGAAAAGCGCCGGGATACCGCTGCGGTTTGCCGCGACAAAGCTGGTCGAAGGGGACGGGGAGGTTCTGAAAGCTTTAAAGCTGTCAGAAAACGAACAGGAAATGATGGAGCATATCATATACCAGATGGAAGTGGAGCGGGGGCTTGACCGCGCGGCGGCCATTGCGGATATGCGGTTTACTTTTATTAAAAAACTGGTTGAGAAAGCTGTTATCAAACCCAAGGAAAGCAAAGAGCGGCAGGCAAGCCGGAAAATTGACGTGTTTTTGACGGGAAAATATACGGCGATTCCTGCATTTGCCGGAATTATGCTTCTGGTGTTTTTTCTGACGTTTCATGTGATCGGAGCTTACTTTCAGGGCATTTTGGAGACGGGAATCGGGATGCTGACAAAAGCCTGTGATTTGGCCATGGAATCGTGGCAGGTAAATGATGTGCTGCATTCCCTGGTAATTGACGGCATTTTTAACGGAATCGGGAGCGTTTTAAGTTTTCTCCCGATTATTGTGACATTGTTTTTCTTTCTGTCTCTTTTGGAAGATACGGGATATATGGCAAGGGTGGCCTTTGTTATGGATAAGCTGCTTCGGAAAATCGGCTTGTCCGGAAGAAGCATTGTGCCGATGCTGATTGGATTTGGATGTACGGTTCCCGGCGTAATGGCAAGCCGGACGCTTCCTTCGGAGCGGGACAGGAAGATGACGATTATGCTGACGCCGTTTATGAGCTGTACGGCAAAGCTGCCGATTTACGGATTTTTTACGGCGGCATTTTTTCCGGAGTATGGCGGGCTCGTTATGGCGGCGCTGTATTTTGCGGGAATTGCAGTGGGGATTCTTGCGGCGATTTTGATGAAGAAAAGCATATTTAAAGGGGAAGCCGTTCCGTTTGTCATGGAGCTGCCAAATTACCGTATGCCCAGCATGAAAAATGTGGCGCAGCTTCTCTGGGAAAAGGCGAAGGATTTTTTACAGCGGGCGTTTACCGTTATTTTTGCGGCGGCGATTGTGATATGGTTTCTGCAGACGTTTGATCTCCGCCTGAATACAGTGACAAATTCAAAGGACAGTATGCTGGCTCTGCTGGCGGGAGGAATTGCGCCTGTGTTTGCGCCTCTTGGATTTGGAGACTGGAGAATTTCCACAGCGCTGATAGCGGGGTTTATGGCAAAAGAAAGCGTTGTGTCCACATTGTCCGTTCTTTTTGGCGGAGTGGCTGGCGTTCAGGCCGTTCTTGCTCCGTCTGCGGCGGCGGCTCTTTTGGTTTTTTGCCTGCTTTATACGCCCTGCGTGGCGGCAGTGGCGGCAATCCGAAGAGAGCTGGGGACAAAGTGGGCGGCGTGTGTGATCGTCGGACAGTGCGCAGTTGCCTGGATTTTTGCGTATGCCGTGCATCTGGCCGGGATGCTTGTCTGAAGCCGTTGTCTGCGGGCTTTGCCAAAAGATGGCGCAGTTTATAAAATATTTCAACTATTTTTGCGTGGCTTGTGTTATAATGACGAAATCAATAGAAAAGGAGTTTGAGCAATATGCGAAAAAAGAAAAAATACATGAAAATTTTGTTTTTGGCCGGTATGGGCAGTATGCTTCTTTTGGGCGGATGCGCCAAAACGAAGGAGCCGTCCGTTTCGGAAAAAGCAAAAGAAGAGGCATTAAATTCCGAAAGCGAGACGGACGCGCCGGAGGCCGAAAGCGTGGGCGAGTTTTCCATGCAGGATATCGAGGGGGAAACCTATACGCAGGAAATGTTTTCGGATTACGATTTGACGATGGTAAATGTATTTACAACATGGTGTACGCCATGTGTCAACGAGATACCTGATTTGGAAAAGCTGAAAAATGAAATGGCGGATCAGGGAGTAAACGTTGTCGGCATTGTTTTGGATGCGGCTGACGGTACGGGAAGCGCAGATGAAGAAGTTGTGGAAAAGGCAAAACTTCTGGCGGAGAAAACGGGAGCCAAGTATCCGTTTTTGCTGCCGGATCAAGGATACTTAAATGGAAGGCTTTTGGGAATCAACGCCGTTCCGGAAACGTTTTTTGTAGATAAAGAAGGGAATTTTACCGGAGAAACTTATACCGGAAGCCGTTCGTTTGAGGAATGGAAAGATATTGTGGAGACAGTGCGGGAAGGAGCGGCGCAGTGAGCCGCTTCGTGCGCTCACGCCGGAGCGGGATCTGCTTTGCGGCGGCAGGGCTTCTTATGATGGCATTTGGAATTTTCCGCGGGGAAATGGCCGTTGTTTTTGAGAAAGCCGTCAATATTTGTCTGGAGTGTGTTGGAATTGGATAAAAGAAAAAAGGCAAGTGAGTGGAAGCGTCACAGGGTACAGGCGCTCTGGGCGCTTGTTACAAACAGTTACATTGCAGGATTTGTTCAGGGAAAGATCTATAAGGGGAGTTTGAAAAATCTCTGTGTTCCCGGATTAAACTGTTATTCCTGTCCGGGAGCCGTCGGAGCGTGTCCGATTGGAGCCCTGCAGGCAGTGATAGGAAACTGGAATTTTAAGTTCGCATTTTATGTGGCCGGATTTTTGATGTTTATCGGAGCTTTGATGGGAAGGTTTGTCTGCGGGTGGCTGTGTCCGTTTGGATTGATTCAGGATTTGCTGCACAAAATCCCTTTTCCAAAAAAAATAAAAACGTTTCGGGGAGATAAGCTGCTTAGGAAACTGAAATATTTCGTACTGGCAGCGTTTGTTATCCTGCTTCCGATGTTTCTTGTGGATATTCTGGGGCAGGGCGCGCCTTATTTTTGTAAGCTGATTTGTCCTGTGGGGACGCTTGAAGGCGGTCTGCCGCTGGTTCTTATGAACAAATCCATGCATGGTGCCCTTGGATTTTTGTATGCCTGGAAAAACGTTCTGCTTGTCATTACGATTGTTTTGTCGGTGATAATTTACCGCCCGTTCTGCAAATACATATGTCCGCTGGGAGCCGTTTATTCTGTATTTAATCCGGTTTCTGTGTTTCGCTACCGGGTAGAGAAAGAGAAATGCACAGGCTGCGGCATATGTGCGGACGTCTGTAAAATGCAGGTGGATCCGGTGAAAAACGCCAATCATCCGGAATGTATCCGCTGTGGGCTGTGTAAAAAATCGTGCCCGTCAAAGGCGATTCGATAAAAGGTTACCGGTCGTGCAGTTCAAAATTTAAGGTAATGTCTTCCCGTTTCTTTATCTGAAATACGACCCGCCATTCGATTGTTTCAACAGGTTTAAAATGACAGGAAGAGCAGGCGGAGAGCCTTTTGGGGACAGGATCTGTTCCCGCTGCAGAGATTGGGCTTACCGCAATGGCGGATGTGTTTCCAGAAGCAGACGCGTTCCGGAGTTTTTTAGGCGGATCGCTTTTGGCGCAGTCAAGGATGCTGATGGAATTTAAGTCTGTTTCCGGAGAAATGCTATAGGAGAGCGTCTGGAAAAGTTTCGGATAATCCATGTTTTTTTCTCCAAAATCAAAATCCAGGGCTGTCTGGCAGAGTTCGTGAAGCGTCAGGACGTAAGTCTGTCTCGTCTGAGGATGGATTACCGTTACAGAGTCTTCGCGGCAGACAGGAGTTGTGGAAAAGTGCGCTGCTGTAACAGGAACCGGCTCTTCGTGAAATGTAAGGGAAATTTTCTGAAAAGGGAGGACGGGTTTGTCGTTCCAGGCAAAAACGAGGCGGCAAAAATGCCAGCAGAAGGAGGGATCCAATTTATAAGTTTCCATCATCTGATCGGCGCTGCTGTCATTATTCCATTCAGTCTGCATGATTTCTTTTTCCATTCTTAAAATTTCATCCGGATGCCATACCAGGCTGCTTCGTACCGTGTTCTTCAGCAGTTTATTGTCCAGGCGCATGTCTGCGGAAAAATCTATGGAACAGGGATTGTCTGCCTCTATTTTTTCGAAATCTTCCAGGCCGTTTATAGAAAGACGTCGTTTTTTGGGCCACTTTTTTAAAAAATGATGCATTTTTTCCGGAGGGACTTTTGTGCATGCGTCAAGAATAACGCCTGATGTCCGGGCGTAAATGGCAGGGAGATAAATTTCCTGATCCTCCCACAAAAATGTTTTTTGCAGAGGAAATGCGGTCAGTTTTTGGCCGCGTTTTCCTTTGCCCCAGGCGGGGCCGTTTCCGTTGTAATATACGTTCATAAAAAAACCTCCTGTGTGACGGCGTTTTGTTTGAATTGCTTTATTATAGCATGGCAGGCATGGGTATGGCAAAGGTATGCAAAAGAATTTGATTTAGGGAAAATTCGGTGGTAAAATTTTGTAAAAGAATGCAATAATTTGACAGGAGGATAAGGATGAATATCGTCGGACAGACAATAAACGGATATTTATTTGAAGAAGCGCTTGGAAGCGGAAGTTTTGGCGCCGTATATAAAGTGTCGAAAGGAAATAAGACGTATGCTGCAAAAGTTTTGTCAGAAGTGTATATTCTGCAGGAATTTCGAAAAGAACAAAACCGGATTACAAGAGAAATCGAGGTTTTAAAAAGAGTAAAGGGGGAAAACCTGATTCGTTATCAGGAGGATTTTTGGTTTCAAAATGAATTCGGCATTATGGAATATGTAATTGTGATGGAGTATTTTCCGGGCAGGACGCTGAAAGATTTTTTGAAGGAAGACGCCTCTTTGGAACAATTGCTGTATATATTTAAAGGCGTGCTGCAGGGCGTGCGGGATCTGCATCATACAACAGTAAAAAGACAGGGGATTATCCACAGAGATTTAAAGCCGGACAACATTATGGTAGACGACTGCCTGAACGTCAAAATTATTGATTACGGTTTAAGCCGGATGATAGACTTTTCGTCTATTACGTCAACGGGAGCTGCAATTGGCTCTCCGCTGTATATGTCGCCGGAACAGATAAAAGACAGTAAGCGCATTGATTTCCGGTCGGATATCTATGCGCTTGGGGTCATCCTGTACGAAATGCTGACAAAGCGTATGCCATATCAGACAGCGAAGATGCCGGAGCTGATGCTTAAGATTTTATATGAGCCGATTCTGCCGCCCAGACGGTTTTGCGCGGAGATCAGCGATGAACTGGAGGAAATCATATTTAAGGCTACGGCGAAGGAGCCGTTTGCGAGGTTTCAGACAGTGGATGAATTTATAGATGCGTTTGAGCGGAAAAACATTTCGAAAGAACTGAACGCAAAAGGAAAATTTTACGCCTGGATTTACCGGGAAAAAGAAGTGACCAGACAGTTTGAGAAGGAGAATGAGACTGACATTATTTATCCGGTTCACGTTCAAAACTGGGTGAAGCGTCTGCATTTGTATTTCGTTGGCCGGAAATTCAAAAACGTTCTTCTCGATCCCTCGACGCAAAGGCTTTCTTATGCCGCATTTCGAAATACAAAGGGACTTGTGGATTTGCCTTATGCGCCGAAACAGGGCGTTATTTCTCTTGAATATCTGAAAGATCCCGAAAAGCGGAAAAAGTACATTGACGCGTGGTATGCGTTTGTTTCCATAGGGCAGAAGCTGATTTTGCCTTATCACTATATCAGCAATACGGATTATTCTGTGGAACAGGTAGACGACTGGATTAGAGTCAATATGCAGCTTACAAAAGAGAGCGCCGGGGCAGTTGCAGAGGGAAAAGAAAAATATGCCATGGTGTCCATTGGCCTTGGGCATCTTGTTTTTCAGTCAGAAAAAATACTGTCCAGCTTTGTTTCTGCGAATGTGGACGGATATGTGGTGCAGGTGTCGGATATGAAGCAGCTAAATGAACAGTCGCTGGACTGTTATCTGAATTTTATGGTGAATCTTCAGAAGTATACGGGAAAGCCTGTGATTGCGCTGAAAGTTCCGATCCCTCTGGGGCTTGCGCTGCTTGCGAAGGGGATATGCGGTTTTTCGCTGGGCTTGTCCGGAATAGAGTATTTTGACGAGCAGTATATAAAAGAAGAACGGGATTCGTATCAGTTGGCTTATTCCAAATTTTATGTTCCGCAGACGTTGTCTCTGCTGATGTATCCCAACCAGGATGCGGCGGTATGGGAGCGGCTTGGCCATTATTTCGGAGCGTGCGGCTGTCAGTGGTGCAGCGGGAGAGACGCTGGCGCAAGAACAGGCAGCCAACGGGCCAAACTGCATCACTGGCAGATGATGAAGGAGGAGGCGGACGCGCTGAACCGTCTGAAAAAAGAGGACAGGACGCCGTATTTGAAAAACCGGATTGAGTGCGCCTTAAAAACTCTGGACGCCATACCGGAGGAGGTTCTGGAAAGCCAGAAGCATACAGACGCGTACCGGCTTTTAAAGAATTTGAATAAAATACTTTGACGCCCGCGCCTATCTCTTGTCAACACAGGGATTCTATGATAGATTATACATTGGATCAAATGACCGTTCCGAAACATAAGGGTTCGGACGGCATATCAGAAGAAATACGGACAGATACGGAGGAAAAAATGGGAAAAGTTAGAACGAGATTTGCCCCAAGCCCTACGGGGCGTATGCATGTCGGAAATCTGAGAACGGCATTGTATGCATATTTAATCGCAAAACATGAGGGAGGAGACTTTATTTTACGGATAGAAGATACCGATCAGGAACGGTTTGTGGAAGAGGCGCTTGGAATTATTTACCGGACGCTGCAGAAAACGGGATTGATCCATGACGAGGGTCCGGACAGGGACGGAGGCGTCGGCCCTTATGTACAAAGCGAGCGTCAGGAACAGGGCATTTATCTGGAATACGCCAAGAAGCTGATTGAAAAAGGAGAAGCGTATTATTGTTTTTGTGATAAAGAACGCCTGGAAAGCTTAAAGGAAACTGTTGCGGGAAAAGAGATTATTATTTACGACAAACATTGCCTTGGGCTTGACAAAGAAGAGATTGACGCAAAACTTTCGGCAGGGACGCCATATGTTATCCGGCAGAATAATCCAAAAACCGGGACGACGGCGTTTGAAGATGAGATATATGGCAGGATTGAAGTGGATAATGCGGAACTTGACGATATGATTCTGATTAAATCCGACGGATATCCGACGTATAATTTTGCCAATGTGGTCGATGATCACCTGATGGGAATCACTCATATTGTCAGAGGAAATGAATATCTTTCTTCCTCCCCGAAATACAACAGGCTTTATGAGGCGTTCGGATGGGAAGTCCCGACTTATGTGCACTGTCCTCTGATTACAAATGAAGAGCATCAAAAGTTAAGTAAAAGAAGCGGGCATTCTTCGTACGAAGATCTGATTGAAGCGGGGTTTTTGACGGAGGCAGTCGTTAATTTTGTGGCTCTTTTGGGCTGGAGCCCGTCAGATAACCGTGAGGTTTTCAGTTTAGAAGAGCTGGTGGAGGCTTTCGATTATCATCATATGAGCAAATCTCCGGCGGTTTTTGACATGACAAAATTAAAATGGATGAACGGGGAGTATCTAAAGGCTATGGATTTTGAGCGGTTTTATAAGATGGCGGAGCCGTACATCCAAAAAACAGTTACAAAAGATTATGATTTAAGGAAAATTGCAAAGCTGGTGCAGACGAGAATTGAAATTTTTCCGGACATTGCGGATCATATTGATTTCTTTGAAGAGCTTCCGGAGTATGATACGGCGATGTATACCCATAAGAAGATGAAGACGAATCCCGAAACTTCCCTTACTGTACTGCAGGAGATCCTTCCGGTTTTGGAAGCGCACGAAGATTACAGCAACGATGCGCTTTACGAAACGATTTCCGCATTTATTAAAGAAAAGGGTTATAAAAACGGCTATGTGCTCTGGCCAATCCGCACGGCTGTTTCCGGCAAACAGATGACGCCGGGAGGGGCGACGGAGATTATGGAAATTATCGGAAAAGAAGAGTCGCTTGCAAGAATCCGCAAAGGAATTGAAAAACTTCTATGAAACAACATCTGAATGACGCCCAGATGCAGGCAGTCCTGCATCTGAACGGTCCAATGCTTGTGCTTGCAGGGCCAGGTTCCGGCAAGACGACGGTGATCACCAAAAGAATCGAACATTTAATTCAATATGCGGACATAAATCCGTCATCCATACTGGTTATTACGTTTACAAAGGCGGCGGCAGACGAAATGAAGGAGCGTTTTCTTTCCCAAATGCCAGAGGAGGGAAGACGCGTGACCTTCGGGACGTTTCATGCGGTCTTTTTTATGATATTAAAACATGCATATCATTACGAGGCGTCTAATATTGTCCGGAAAGAAGAACAGACGCAGTTTATGAGAGAGACGATTCATTCCATGCGTCTGGATTTTGAGGATGAAACGGAGTTTATACAGAATCTGTTTTCAGAAATCGGCCTTGTAAAAAACAGAAGGGCGCCGCTGGAACATTATTATCCGGTCTGCTGCGGCAAAGATGTTTTCAGCGGCATCTTCAAAGAATACCAGGCGTTTTTAAGACGGCGCAGGAAAATTGATTTTGACGATATGCTGGTTTATACCTATGAATTGTTTAAGGAGCGGAAAGACATTTTGTCTGCATGGCAGAAAAAATACCGCTATATCCTGATTGACGAATTTCAGGATGCAAATCAGATACAGTATGAAATTGTGCGTATGCTGGCGGAGCCGTCTCAGAATCTTTTTGTCGTGGGAGACGACGATCAGTCCATTTACCGGTTTCGCGGCGCAAGGCCGGAAATTATGCTGCATATGCCAAAAGATTACCCAGAGGTAAAAGTTGTAAATCTTTCTTATAATTACAGGTGTCCAAAAGACGTGGTGCGGATGGCGTCGCTTATTATTTCCCATAACAGAGAACGTTTTTTGAAAGAAATTTCTGCGGTTCAAAAAGAGGAAAACTCCATTTCAGTTAAGATATGCAAGACGCAGAGGGAAGAAAATTTAAAAGTCGTGGAACAGATCCGTATGGGAGGATGTCCTTATGCAAAAACGGCAGTTTTGTTCCGGACGAATACGCAGGCAAGAGTTTTGATGGAGATGCTGATGGAATACAATATTCCGTTTACGGCAAGAGACAAAGCGCCGAATCTGTATGAACACTGGATTGCAAAGGATTTGTACGCTTATATCAGAATCGCGGAAGGGAGCAGGAGACGAAGGGATTTTCTTATGATTATGAACCGTCCGAAACGCTATATCAGCAGGGAGAGCCTGGAAAAAGAAGAGGTTTTGTTTGACAGGTGGGAGGCGTTTTATTCCGGACAGCCCTGGGTTTCAGAAAGGATTGAGCGGCTTAGGGAAGATCTTCTGGCGGTTCGTAAGATGCGGCCTTTTGCGGCGGTCAATTATATTCGGAAGGCCATAGGCTACGATGAGTTTTTGACGGAGTATGCGGACAGCCGCCGCATCGAAAAGGAAGGGCTGTTTGAAATTCTTGACAGCCTGCAGGATTCCGCCCGTCCATACGCTTCTTTTGAAGAATGGTTTGCCCATATAGAGCAATATAAAAAAGAAGTGCAGGAAGCTTATAAACAGAAGAAAGGGGAAACAGAAGCGGTGACTTTGGCGACGTTTCACAGTGCAAAGGGCCTGGAATTTGACGAGGTTCATATTATAGACGTCAACGAAGGGATAACGCCGTATAAAAAAGCCGTTCTTCCAGCCGATATGGAGGAAGAACGGAGAATGTTTTATGTGGCCGTAACCCGTGCAAAAAAGAAACTGTATCTGTATGTTTCAAAAAAGATTGGCCGTCACGATGCGGAAATCTCCAGATTCTTAATAGAAGCGGGAGAAAAGAGGCTGTAGCGGCAGATTATTCGAATGTTTCAAATTCAGCCTCATCCAAGAGTTCGTCAAATTTTTCCTCCACGGCTTCATATTCTTCGTCGTTTAAGATGTTTTCCAGAGAAGGGCTGCCGTCTTCCGTTTCAAAATAGCGGTAAATATATACCGTGCCTTCCTCTTCTTCCGCAGCTTCTTCGTCAGTGGGGAGCAGGGCGATGTAATCCTGCCCGTTTACTTCAAAAATGGTCAGGATTTCGCATTCTACCTGCGTACCGTCGTCCATATCCAGCGTAACGCAGATATCTTCGTCATCGGGCAGAGTTGATTTGTTTTGATTATCCATGGGATTCTCCTTTCAGAATAAGTAAAAATTTACTGCTTTAATATACAGTCTTTTTTGGGATAAGTAAATGTTTTTTTATGATTTTTGTAGATATTTAAGGGAATATGAAAAGAAAATCATATACAAATGCTGGAAGGGGGGTTATAATAGATCCGTATATTACTTGCTTAGTTTAGGATGAAAAAGGTGAAAAACATGGAATTTAACGCAAAAAGGGGCGATTTCTCCCAATTAGGGGCAATCAAGGGAAAAACATGGGCGAATTTCTGCATGATATGCAGAAAAGAAGCGGACTGTAAAGTGCTGATCTATGAAAAAGGTCAGGAAAAGTGGACGGAAGAAGTAGCTGTGCCGAAAGAATTTTCCAAAGGAAATCTCCGTTCGGTGCATATTGAAGGACTGGATTTGTCAGAATATGACTATAATTTTTGGATTGATGGAAAGATTGTTTTGGATCCCTGTGCGAGAAGGATTGTAGGAAGAGAGAAATGGGCGGACATTGGACGAAACCGAAAAGCGCCTTTACGCTGCCGGTATGAGGAAAACCGTTTTTCATGGAGAGGAGAGTGCGAAAGAGAAATTCAAAGAAAAGACATGGTGCTTTATAAGCTTCATGTCAGGGGATTTACCAAGGGACTTCCGGAAGATACGCCGGACAGGGGGACGTTTCGGGGACTGACAAAAAAGCTGTCTTATTTAAAGGCGCTTGGCATTACGTCAGTGGAGCTGATGCCGGTCTATGAATTTGAAGAGGTGCTTCTGAGAGAAAAGGAGGAGGCGCCGGAATATACGAAGTGGAAATCCAAAAAGAAAGATAAGATTCAAAAGCCGAAAGAAAGTGTGGAATATAAAATCAATTATTGGGGTTATGGCAAAGGAATGTATTATGCGCCGAAAGCGTCTTATGCCGCGGGCGAATTTCCCGGGCTTGAATTAAAAGAATGTATCCTTCAGATGCATAAGAAAGGCATGGAATGCATTCTTGAGATGGACTTTTCTGAAATTATGCCAAAGGCGCAGATATTGGAAACATTAAAGTACTGGGTCAGGGAATACCATGTGGACGGGTTTCATCTGCAGGGCAGTCAGATTCCGATTGAATTTTTGATGGAAGATCCTTACCTGGGCCGGACGAAGCTGTTTTACAGAAACATGGCGGAGCATATGGTTCTGGAGGAAGAACGGGCATACCCAAGGGCTTTTTTGGATACGGATGAATTTCTTTATCCCATAAGGAAACTGGTTTGCGGGATGGGCGGCAGCATCCGGGAATTTTCCGATCAGATGAAAAAGCAGAATGCGCGTTTTGGATATATCAATTATATTGCAGATAACAACGGATTTACACTGAGAGATTTATTTGTATACAGCCAGAAGCATAACGAGGCAAACGGTGAAAACAATACGGACGGGCCGGACTGGAATTTCAGCATCAACTGCGGCGTGGAAGGAGAGACGACAAGCAGGAATGTGATGAGAATCCGTGACCGCCGTATGAAAAACGCCGCGGCGATGCTGTTTCTGGCACAGGGCGTGCCGATGCTGATGGCGGGAGACGAGGACTGCAACTCCCAGCAGGGGAACAATAATGTCTATTGCCAGGACAATGAAATCGGCTGGAAAGACTGGAAACAGACAAGGCAGTCGAAGGAATTTTTCAGGTATATCAAAAAACTGATTGCTTTTCGGAAAGAGCATGAGATTATCCGTATGGAAGAGCCGATGAAGCTTTTGGATACAAAGTCCTGCGGATATCCGGATTTATCTTATCACGAGGAGGCGGCATGGATTTCTCCGGGATTCTTTAACAGGGATGCGTTGGGAATGCTTTACTGCGGAAAGTATGCAAAAGAAACAGAAGACGTATATCTGGGATTTAATTTTTCGGATCTGCACAGGAGCCTTGCGCTTCCAAAGCAGAAAGGGAAAAGAAAATGGTATCTTTTTATGGATACGGCCGTAAAAAATGCATTTCTGGCGGAACCGGAGGAGCTGCAGGAAATGCGGTACACATTGGAGGCGCAGAGCGTTTGCATTATAATAGGAAAGTAAAAAGGCAGGAACAGGTATGAAAGCATGGCGTCATCTTAAGACGATTTTACATCATAAAAATATGGTGCGCAAAGGATGTTTTAAAGTAGGCTTATACCGCCAGGGGATTATGCACGACTGGTCAAAATACTCCCCTGTGGAATTTTTGGTGGGCTGCAGATATTATCAGGGAACGAAAAGCCCAAATAACGCGGAACGGGCTGATAAGGGATATTCTCTGGCATGGCTGCATCATAAAGGGCGGAACAGGCATCATCTTGAATATTGGATTGATTATTCTGCGGAAACGGGAAAGATGGCGGGGATGCGCATGCCGAAAAAATATGTGGTGGAGATGTTTATTGACAGAGTTTCCGCTTCGAAAAATTATCAGAAGGAAAATTATACCGACAGAAGCCCGCTTGAATACTACGAAAAGCATGGCGACGGTCATTATATGATACACAAAGATGCGCAGAAGCTTTTGGAGAAGCTTTTGCATATGCTGGCGGAAGAAGGGGAAGAGCGCGTATACCGCTATATCCGTACAGTGGTTTTAAAAAAGCGCGGCCCAAGACGGAAAGCGGAAAAGAGCAGGCAGAATAAGGGAGGCAGACTTTAAAATGTTAAACGGAAAAAAGATATTGTACAGCGGGATGCAGGCGACAGGGACTCTTACATTGGGAAATTATCTTGGAGCGCTGAAAAACTGGGTGAATTTAAATGAAGAATACGAGTGCATCTATGGCGTTATGGATCTGCATTCGCTGACGGTGCGGCAGGTTCCGGCGGATTTCCGCAAAAACGCGAGAGCTTTATACGCCCTGTATGTGGCGGCCGGGCTGGATCCGGAGAAGAACTGCATTTATTATCAGTCCCATGTATCCGGCCACGCAGAGCTTGGCTGGATTTTAGGGTGTTTTACGTATATGGGGGAATTGAACCGCATGACGCAGTTTAAAGATAAAGCGTTAAGGCATGAAGACAATATCAATGCCGGGTTGTATACATATCCGGTATTGATGGCTGCCGACATCCTGCTCTATCAGGCGGACGTCGTTCCGGTCGGGCAGGATCAGAAGCAGCACCTTGAGATTACAAGAGACATAGCAAAAAGGTTTAACGCAATTTATGGAGACGTCTTTACCATACCGGAAGGCTATATTTCGCAGTCCGGAGCGAAAATTATGAGCCTTCAGGATCCCGTCAAAAAAATGTCAAAATCAGACGAAAACGTCAATGCGACGATTCTTCTTTTAGACGGCAGGGACAGCATTATCCGGAAATTTAAACGGGCAGTGACGGATTCAGACACTGTGGTGCGCTATGCAGAAGAAAAACCGGGGATCAGCAATCTGATGGATATCTATAGCTGCGTTACCGGGAAGGATTATGCGGCGATTGAAAAAGAATTTGACCAAAAGGGGTACGGGGAGTTTAAAATGGCCGTGGGAGAAGCCGTGGCGGATGAACTTGAGCCTTTGCAGAAGAGGTATCAGTCCCTGATGGACGATAAAGCGTATATAGATTCCATGATAAAGAAAAATGATGAAAAAGCCGCCTATTATGCGTCAAAAACGCTGCGGAAAGTACAAAAGAAAGTGGGTCTGACAGAACGGATGTTTTAAAAACCGGTTTCAGTAACTGCGGTATTGATTTCTGAAAAAACTTATAGTATATTTCTAAGTAGCCGTTTGTGCGGTTTTATACAGGAGGGACGCAAAATGCAGAATGCGATAAAAGTTGCCGTAGACGCCATGGGAGGGGATCACGCTCCGGGGGAAATTGTAAAAGGGGCGCAGGCTGCAGTGAAGATAAGGAAAGACATCCATGTTTTTCTGGTTGGGAAAAAGGATGCGATTGAGAAAGAACTTTCAAAATACTCCTATCCCAAAGATCAGATTTCCATTGTCCATGCAGAAGAGACGATTGAGATGGCAGAGCCCCCGGTTCTGGCAATCCGCAAAAAAAAGCAGTCATCAATCGTTCTTGGCATGAATATGGTGAAACAAAAGGAAGCGGACGCATTTGTTTCCGCAGGAAGCTCAGGAGCCATTTTAGTCGGCGGACAGGTGATTGTGGGCAGGATTAAAGGCATTGAGCGGCCGCCGCTTGCGCCGTTGATTCCTACGAAAAAAGGCGTGTCTCTTTTGGTTGACTGCGGGGCAAACGTAGACGCAAGGCCCTCGCATCTGGTGCAGTTTGCAAAGATGGGGTCTGTTTATATGGAACATGTCGTTGGAATTTCCAATCCGAAAGTTGCAATTGTCAATATTGGCGCAGAAGAGGAAAAAGGCAATGCGCTTGTAAAAGAGACGTTTCCTCTGCTGAAAGAATGCCAGGACATTAATTTTACCGGCAGCATTGAAGCACGGGAGATTCCGTATGGAAAGGCGGATGTGATTGTCTGCGAAGCGTTTACCGGAAATGTAATTTTAAAACTGTACGAAGGACTCAGCAGCACGCTGCTTGGAGTAGTGAAAAAAGGCTTAATGAGCAGCCTGCGCAGCAAAATGGGGGCCGTTTTGATTAAGCCGGCGTTAAAAGAAACGTTAAAGTCTTTCGACGCGTCCGTTTATGGAGGGGCGCCGCTTCTTGGGCTGAACGGCCTGGTGGTCAAAATCCATGGAAGCTCAAAGGCAACGGAAGCAAAAAACGCCATTATCCAGTGCGTGACTTTTAAAGAGCAGAAAATCAATGAAAAAATAAAAGAAAATATTATCAGCGCTTCCAAAGAAGAAGAGCAGGAGGGAAAAAATGGAGTTTGAAAAGTTAAGAAAGATTATTGCGGAAGTATTGAGCCTGGACGAAGAGGAAATCAATATGGAGATGTCTTTTATGGATGATCTTGGAGCGGATTCACTCGATATTTTTCAGATTATCATAGGAATTGAAGAAGAATTTGATATTGAAATTACAAACGAAGAAGTTGAAAAAATAGTAACTGTCGCAGATGCGGCAGAAAAGATTAAGACAGCGATAAATTAAGGAAAAAGCCCCTGACGACAGGGCTTTTTCTTTCTATGTGAAAGCCGGATGGCAAAGAGGGATACCCGCAGGGTGTTTCTATGTGAAAGCCGGATGGCAAAGAGGGAGAAATTGCAATGAAGAAACAGGAAGAATTTCAAAAAATGATTGGTTACGAATTTAAAAACGAAAATCTGCTGACACAGGCTTTGACGCACAGTTCTTATGCCAATGAAAAGCACAGAAAAAACGAAGACAATGAAAGGCTGGAATTTTTGGGGGACGCGGTGCTTGAAATGGCGTCCAGTGAGTTCCTTTTTCTGAATTATCCGAAACTTTCAGAAGGGGATTTGACAAAGCTTAGGGCCAGCCTTGTGTGCGAGCCGACCTTGGCCGCCTGTACGGAACCGATTCATCTGGGAGAATTTATCCGCCTTGGAAAAGGAGAAGAACTGACGGGAGGGAGAACCAGAAAGTCTATTTTGTCGGACGCGCTGGAAGCGGTCATAGGCGCAATTTATCTGGATGGTGGTTTTACTAATGCAAAAGAGTTTATAGTGAAGTTTATACTTACGGATATCGAGAATAAAAAGCTCTTTTATGATAGCAAGACTATCCTGCAGGAATTTGTCCAGGGGAATTGCGAAGGAGCCGTAAGCTACCGGATGGTAAATGAAAGCGGGCCGGATCATGACAAGAGCTTTACCGTAGAAGTGAGAATCGGGGAAGAAGTGATTGGAAGCGGAAGCGGACATACGAAAAAAGCGGCTGAGCAGGCGGCGGCATATCAGGCGCTTTTGCGTCTGCGGCCGGATGAAGTGTAAAAGCAGGGGGGAATATGTACTTAAAAAGCATCAAAATGCATGGATTTAAGTCTTTTGCAAATAAAATCGCACTGGATTTCCACAATGGGATTACGGGCATTGTAGGCCCAAATGGGAGCGGGAAAAGCAATGTTTCGGACGCGGTGCGCTGGGTGTTGGGGGAACAGAGCGCAAAACAGCTTCGTGGCTCCAGTATGCAGGATGTTATTTTTTCGGGAACGGAGAACAGAAAACCGCTTAGCTACGCCTATGTGGCAATTACGATGGACAATTCAGATCATACCCTGGATCTTGATTTTGAAGAAGTTACGGTTGCAAGAAGGGTGTACCGCTCCGGGGAGAGCGAATACCTTCTGAATGGAAGCGTGTGCCGTTTAAAAGACGTTAATGAGCTTTTTTATGATACCGGAATTGGGAAAGAAGGGTATTCCATTATCGGGCAGGGGCAGATTGAGCGGATTTTAAACGGACGCCCGGAAGAACGAAGAGAGCTTTTTGATGAAGCGGCCGGCATCGTTAAATATAAAAGAAGAAAAGCTACAGCGCAGAAAAAGCTGGAAACGGAGCGGGAAAATCTGGTGCGCATCCAGGATATCTTAAGCGAACTCGAGCGTCAGGTCGGGCCTTTGGAGCGTCAGGCGGAAAAAGCAAGAATATTTTTAAGAAAAAGAGACGAATTGAGAAGCGGAGATGTCAATCTTTATCTTTTGGAAACGGAACGCATGGATTTGCAGTTAAAAGAAACGGCTGCAAATTATGAGATTACCGATTCTCAGTTAAAAGAAACAACGGCTTCCTATGAACAGATTAAGTTTGAATATCAGAAGATGGAACAGGCGCTTGAGACGGTGGAAGGAAAACTGGACGAGGCGAGAGAAAATCTGAATCATGCAGTGATGCAGAAGGGCCGGTTGGAAGGACGGATCAATGTCCTGAATGAAAAAATAAAAGCGTCGGAAACATCGGACGAGCATTTCAGAAGCCGGACAACGGAGATTGCGGCTGAAAGACAGGAGAAAATGCGTCAGAAAGACGCTTATGAAACAGAGAAAGCCGGATTGGACAGGCAGGTTGCGCATATTTCACTCCGTCTGGCAAAGGCAAAAAAGGAACAGGAGCGTCTGTTAAAGGAGATCCAGAGCTGCAGCGACGGTATGGAAAACGGCAAGAACGAACTGCTGAAATTGTTAAATCAAAAGGCGTCGCTTCAGGCGAAGCAGCAGAAATATGATACTTTGATGGAACAGGCCGTTATTCAGAAAGCGCATTTAAACCAGCGTCTTCTGCAGCAGAAAAGCGATGAATCCGGATTGGATGCGGAATATCAAAAGCAGCAGGAAGCGTTAGAGGAGATCCGGGAGGAAATTGCGAAACTAAAAGACGAAGAAGGAAAACTGTCTTTCCAGTTAAAGGAATGGGAAGAAAAGCTTACAGCGGCAGGCGCCGCGATAGAAAAAAGTACGGCACAGTACCATAAAACGGCTTCCCGGCTGGAATCTTTAAAAAATATTGCGGAGCGTTACGACGGATACGGAAACAGCGTCCGTAAAATCATGGAGCAAAAAGAACGGGAGCCGGGGATTCTCGGCGTTTTGTCCGATTTAATTAAAGTAGAAAAAAAATATGAAACGGCAATTGAAACGGCTCTTGGCGGCAATATCCAAAACATCGTGACAAGCGACGACGGGACGGCAAAGCGGATGATTACATATTTAAAGCAAAACCGCCTGGGAAGAGCGACGTTTTTGCCTTTGACTTCCGTAAAAGGAACAAGTTATATCAAATATCCGGAAGCGCTGACAGAAGAAGGCGTCATTGGGCTTGCCAGCGCGCTGGTAAAAAATAATGAAAAGTATAATGGGGTTATAAAACAGCTTTTGGGCAGGGCGCTTGTAGCTGATACGATTGATCATGCGATTGCGCTTGCTAAGAAATACAACCACTCCCTGTCGATTGTAACGCTGGAAGGGGAGTATCTGCGTCCGGGCGGTTCTATGACAGGAGGCGCGTTTAAAAACAGCAGCGGGCTTTTGGGAAGAAACCGTGAGATTGAAGATTTGGAGCGGCAGGCAAAAGATTTGAAAATCACGGCGGAGAAGCAGAGACGGGATCGGGAGATGATTTTAGAGGAACAGTCTGGATTGCTTAAAAATCTGGAAGAAGTCAGGAAAACGCTGCAGCAGAAGTATCTTCTTGAGAATACCGCGGAATTGAATGCCGGGCGTATGAAACAGCAAAAAGAAGAAGGTGAAAGCGCATTTGCAGGCTTGCAGTCGGAAAGCAGAGAACTGGCTTCAAGGATTCAGGAAATAAAAGAAGAGAAAAAACAGACGTCAGAAGAAATTGAAACGGTGAAAAAGCGGGAGGAGGAGATTGAAAAAGAGAATCTTCTCTATCAGGCAAATTTAAACGAGCAGACGAAGCTTGAAAACGACGCAGCGCAGAGCTTTGCGAAAGTTCAGATGGAGGAAGCGGGACTTAAGCAGAAGACGGAGTTTACCCTGGAAAATATCAGGCGCATTACGGAAGAGATTGAAAAGTGCGATTTGCAGGTACAGGAGCTTTCAGAAGAGGCAGCGGCGGCAAAAGAAGACGCAGAGAAGAGAAAAAAAGAGATTGAAGAAATTCGAACGTCGATGCTGACGTTTGAAGAGGAACGGATGCGTTTTGAACGTGAATTAAAGGAATTTTCGGAAAAAAAAGACCGGATGTCGTCGAAACAGAAAGAATTTTTTGGAAAGCGGGAAGAAATTTCAGAGCGCATTGCAGTTTTGGATAAAGAGCTGTTTCGTTTGAACAGCCAGAGAGAAAAGCTGGAAGAAGCAAAAGTGCGTCAGACCAACTATATCTGGGAAGAATATGAACTGACGCCGCACAGCGCTCTGGAGTTTCGGAAAGAAGAAACGTTTGATCCCGCGGAACTGAAAAAAAAGATCTCCGGTTTAAAAGATGAGATACGCAGCCTCGGGGACGTCAATGTCAATGCGGTTGAGGAATATAAAGAAGTTTCGGGACGCTATGCGTTTTTAAAAACGCAGCATGAGGATTTGATCCGGGCGGAAGAAGTTCTTGTGGGGATTATCGAAGAACTGGATGCCGGGATGCGAAAGCAGTTTACGGAGAAATTTGCCGAGATTCAGCATGAGTTTGACAGGGCTTTTAAAGAATTGTTCGGCGGCGGAAAGGGAACACTGGAATTGGTGGAAGACGAGGATATTTTGGAATGTGGAATCCGTATCATTGCCCAGCCTCCCGGAAAGAAACTGCAGAATATGATTTTATTGTCCGGCGGGGAAAAATCACTGACGGCAATTGCGCTTTTGTTTGCGATTCAGAATTTAAAGCCGTCCCCGTTTTGCCTTCTGGATGAAATTGAAGCGGCTTTGGATGATTCAAATGTCGGCCGTTTTGCAAGGTATCTGCATAAACTGACAAAAAACACACAGTTTATCGTGATTACCCACAGGCGTGGAACAATGGCGTCTGCCGATCGTCTGTATGGAATTACGATGCAGGAAAAGGGGATTTCCACATTGGTGTCCGTCGATTTGATTGAGCGTGATCTTGAGAAATAAATAAAATGTACAAGAGTAAGGAGAAATATGAGCATGGGAAAAGAAAAGAAGGGATTTTTTAGCAGGCTGGTGGCGGGACTCAGTAAGACGAGGAATAATATCGTATCGGGAATAGATTCTATTTTCAGCAGATTTTCCAGTATTGACGATGAATTTTATGAAGAAATAGAAGAAATATTGATTATGGGAGATCTGGGTGTAAAAGCCACGGAAGAAATTATTGAAAGCCTGAAAGAAAAAGTGAAAACAGAGAAGATCAAGGAACCGTCGGCCTGCAGAAAGCTTTTGACAGACAGTATCAAGGAGCAGATGCGCGTGGAAGAGACGGCATACCGTTTTGAAGAAGTGGATTCCGTCATACTTGTGATTGGCGTCAATGGCGTTGGAAAGACCACTACAGTGGGAAAACTGGCGGGAAAGTTAAAAAATGACGGCAAAAAAGTTGTAATTGCGGCGGCCGATACATTCCGCGCAGCGGCCGGAGATCAGCTTTTGGAGTGGGCAAACCGCGCCGGTGTGGAAATGATTGGGGGGCAGGAAGGCGCGGATCCGGCTTCCGTCGTTTTTGACGCGGCTTCTTCTGCAAAATCAAAAGGAGCGGACGTGCTGCTTTGCGATACGGCGGGAAGGCTTCATAACAAGAAAAATCTTATGGAAGAGCTGAGGAAAATAAATCGCATTCTTGACAGGGAATTTCCGGACGCTTACAGGGAGACGCTGGTGGTTTTGGACGCTACGACAGGCCAGAACGCGCTGTCTCAGGCAAAGCAGTTTGGAGAAGTGGCGGATATAACCGGAATTGTTCTGACGAAAATGGACGGTACGGCAAAAGGCGGCATAGCGGTTGCGATTCAGTCGGAGCTTAAGATTCCGGTGAAATATATCGGGGTCGGAGAGACAATAGAGGATCTGCAGAAATTTAATGCGGATGAATTTGTAGACGCGTTATTTGAACGTAAGGAAGAGAAGGAGGAGACAGGACTTTGACACTGGATAAATTTGAAGAAGCAAGTGAGAAAGTAAAAGAAGTCACGCTTGAAACGAAATTGATTTACAGCAGCTATCTGAGCCGGAAAACAGGCAACAAGGTTTATTTAAAGCCTGAAAATATGCAGTTTACGGGAGCTTATAAGGTGCGGGGGGCATACTATAAAATCAGCACGCTGTCGCAGGAAGAACGGGAACGGGGACTGATTACGGCCTCAGCGGGGAATCATGCGCAGGGCGTTGCCTATGCTGCAAAATGTTATGGCGCAAAAGCTGTCATTGTTATGCCGACCACGACGCCTCTGATTAAAGTCAACCGTACAAAAAGCTATGGGGCGGACGTGATTCTCTACGGGGACGTTTATGACGAAGCCTGCGCCCATGCGTATGAGCTTGCGGAAAAAAACGGCTATACATTCATTCATCCGTTTGACGATCTTGCAGTTGCGACCGGGCAGGGGACAATTGCAATGGAAATATTTAAAGAGCTGCCGCTGGTAGAGTATATTCTTGTGCCAATCGGAGGAGGCGGGCTTGCAACGGGAGTTTCAGCTTTGGCCAAGCTGTTAAATCCCAAAATTAAGGTAATCGGCGTGGAACCGGCCGGAGCGGCCTGTATGAAGGCATCGTTTCTGTCAGAAAAAGTTACGACGCTTCCCGCTGTAAATACGATTGCAGACGGCACTGCCGTAAAGACCCCGGGAGACAATATATTTCCCTATATCCAGAAAAATCTGGACGACATTATTACAGTAGAAGACGACGAGCTTGTCGTGTCATTTTTGGATATGGTGGAGAACCACAAAATTGTTGTGGAAAATTCCGGCCTTCTTACGGTTGCGGCGTTAAAGCATTTAAACGTAAAAGAAAAAAGAATCGTATCTATTTTAAGCGGCGGAAATATGGACGTCATTACGATGTCTTCCGTTGTGCAGCAGGGGCTTATTCTAAGAGACAGGATATTTACTGTGTCAATTCTTCTGCCGGATAAACCGGGGGAGCTTTCAAAAGTTGCGGATACAATTGCAAAAGAGCAGGGCAATGTAATCAAACTGGAACATAACCAGTTTGTAAGCATCAACCGAAATGCTGCGGTGGAACTCAGGATTACGCTGGAGTGTTTTGGAACGGAGCATAAACGGCAGATTATGAAGGCTCTGGAAAAAGCGCAGTATAAACCAAAACAGGTGAGGACAAGCCTGTAAAAGAAAATGAGAGCAGTTATATGGAACTCACCGCAGTTTTTTCTTTGAAGATGGGAAAGAAGCTGCAGTGAGTTTTTTTGCTGACAGGATTCGACAGTAAAGGCAAAGGAAGTAACTGAGACTCCAAAGAATCCCAGATAAATCGACAGAAATCGGAACAGTATGATTTTTGATGTCGAAAACTGCGAAAAGTTATGATTGAATCAGCCGTGAGAGATGCTTATAATACAGATAGTTTCGATTTTGGTCAAAAGAGATCAGGAAGGCCTGTGAAATTTGAAAGTTTAAAAAGTTTTAGGAGAGGGGAACATTTGGAATGGGCAAATTAAATGTTGCAATTGCGGACGATAATGAAAGAATGCTGCGGTTATTGGGAGATATCATCCGCACAGACGAGGAACTGGAGGTAGTCGGCACGGCGAAAGATGGAGAAGAAGCCTGTAAAATGATAAAAGATAAAGAACCCGATGTGGTCTTGTTGGATATTGTAATGCCAAAATTGGATGGACTTGGGGTTTTGGATAAGGTGAACCATGATTTAAGTATAAAAAAGCATCCGACTTTTATTATGATCAGCGCGATTGGAAATGAAAAAATTACAGAGGAGGCATTTTCGTCCGGCGCGAATTACTATATTATGAAGCCTTTTGATAACGATATGGTCATAAAACAAATCAAACAGGCAAGGAGGAAAAGTGAAGAGCCGGTAAAAAACAGTGAGATACGAAAAGTCAGCGCATATGAGAAAAAAGAAGAAAAGGAGCCAAGGAATTTAGAATCGGATGTAACAGGGATTATACACGAAATCGGAGTGCCGGCGCATATTAAGGGATATCAGTATTTAAGAGAAGCGATTATGATGTCTGTAGATGAGATTGAGATGCTGAATTCCATTACAAAAATTCTCTATCCTACAATTGCAAAAAAGTATCAGACGACCCCAAGCAGAGTGGAACGGGCAATCCGCCATGCGATTGAAGTGGCATGGAGCAGGGGGAAAATGGATACGATTGATGATTTGTTCGGCTATACGATCAACAACGGAAAAGGAAAGCCGACTAATTCGGAATTTATTGCGCTGATTGCGGATAAAATTCGCTTGAATTATAAACATAATATAGAATTTTAGAGCTTTTTATTACAGAAAAAATAGAGTATAATAGGTCTATCATTTGGAGTATGGGAGGTCTATTGATATGAAAAAAATACTATTTGCATCTTCGGAGGCAGTGCCGTTTATCAAGACGGGGGGACTTGCGGATGTAGTTGGATCGCTGCCGAAGAATTTTCCTTCCGGTAAATATGATGTGAGGGTGATTCTTCCAAAGTATGCATGCATGGATAAGCGTTTTCTGAAAGATTTAACGCCGGTTACGGAATTTTATGCGGAACTGGGCTGGAGAAAACAATATGCGGGTATTTTAAAAGCCGAAGCGGACGGCATACAGTACTATTTTGTAGACAACGAGTATTATTTTGCGGGGGACAGGCCCTATGGGGAGATTTATCAGGATGTTGAAAAATTTGCATTTTTCTCAAAGGCTGTGCTTGACGCTCTGGACAAAATTGATTTCTTTCCGGATATCATTCACTGCAATGACTGGCAGACAGGTCTGATTCCTGTATTTCTGGAAAAAATCTATCGCAAAAAAGAAAAATACAGAAATATCCGCACTGTATTTTCAATTCATAACATCCGTTTTCAGGGAAGATGGAAAATGAACGAGGTCAGAGACGTCACGGGACTTTCCGGTGAAGTTTTCACGCCGGAAGGGATGGAATCTTATGGAGAGGCGAATTATTTAAAAGGAGGAATCGTTTACGCAGACGCGGTGACGACCGTCAGCAAATCCTATGCGATGGAAATTATGACGCCGGAGGGAGGAGAAGGACTGGACGGTGTGCTGCGCAAATATGCTTTTAAATTATTCGGAATTGCAAACGGCCTGGATTACGATATTTACAATCCCAAAAAAGACGCGTACATTCCGTTTCGTTTTCATACGTCGGACGTTATGAAAAAGAAACCAAAAAATAAAGAAAAGCTCCAGGAAAAGATGGGGCTGCCAAAACATCCGGATGCATTTCTGAT
This sequence comes from uncultured Lachnospiraceae bacterium, assembly GCA_910586645.1. Classification (GTDB taxonomy): domain Bacteria; phylum Bacillota; class Clostridia; order Lachnospirales; family Lachnospiraceae; genus Roseburia_B. Next base: position 54,012 of record CAJUIS010000010.1, read on the forward strand.
TGGAATGGTATCAAGGATGTCGGATCAGAAAGGATTTGATCTTGTGGCCTGCATTTTGGAGAAAATTCTTTCCACAGAAAACGTGCAGTTTGCAGTTTTGGGAACCGGAGAAGAACGTTATGAAAATATGTTCCGTTATTTTGCGGAGAAGTATCCGGATAAATTATCTGCAAATATCAGTTATTCCGAAAACATAGCGCATTTGATTTACGCGGGCGCAGACGCATTTTTGATGCCGTCGTTATTTGAACCCTGCGGGCTGACGCAGTTAATCGCATTGCGGTACGGCACAGTTCCAATTGTACGTGAGACGGGAGGGTTAAAAGACACAGTAGAGCCTTACAATAAGTTTACTCAGGAGGGAACCGGATTTTCCTTTGCCAATTACGACGCGGAGGAGCTGGCGGACAGGATACATACAGCCAGAGAACTTTATGACACGCAGAAATCCTGCTGGAAAGGGATTATGATTCGGGGAATGAAAAAGAATTTTTCCTGGAAAAGTTCCGTGGAAGAGTATGAAAAGCTCTATGAAAGCGTCTGTCAGATTAAAATGTAAGAAATCCGAAAGCCCGTTCAAAGACATAGACATGGTCTGAAAGAACTTCTTCTTTCAGAAGCTGGGAAGCGTTTACTTCCTGTATGATTTTGTTTAAGCCGGAGGCGTGAACGGAGGGGGTTTTGGGAAGAAGCAGCGCTTCATGGACGCTGCTTGGAATAATATAAAAATCAGATCCGGATGACTCGGCAAAATAAGAAAGCACATTTGGATAGAGAAGGCAGGAAGCGCCATAGAGTTTCTCCGTATTTGAAAGAACATATATTTTCTGGCTGTCCTCTGCGCCGTTTGCATTGTCCGGAAACAGGCGCAGGCCGGGACACAGGGACTTTAAAGTATCCTCCATACTCTTCAGCTCATAGGGAAGCAGTATGGGGGTATTTTTTACGGCAAGCTCATAGAGAGAGTCAGCGGTTAAGTTCCAGAAATCCAGGTGGTGATTGTGGATTAAAATAGAGGCGTTGCCGTCTGCCATATCCGGCAGATAACAGCAGAATACAATTGCCAGGTCCAGAAAACGAAAATGCGGAACGTCCTTTAAAAGCTCTGTGTTTTCCCTGTGGCTGATTAATTTGTAAATAACGCGGAATTTGATTTTTTCGTAGTCGGTAAAAAAAGAAAGATCCATGCTGACGGCAGGAAGATTGGAACGATAAGATGCGATGATATCATCCAGGATGTCTGACAGAGATTTTCCTGCAAGATAATCTTCGTAATAATAATTCAGGTAAAGGGTGGGAGCCAGGTTTGTGGAACGATCCTGGATTGTCAGCCCGTCCAGTATAGTGTCGTTGTTTTTTATAATCGGCTGTAAAGATACAGAGGCGCTGTTTCCAAAATATGTCTGAATGGAATCAAGGGCCGAAGATTTAAATGTTTCGTAATTCATTTGATAACTCCTTTTGTCTGGGAGGGATTTTTGCACGATGATCTATTTGACCGGACAGGTCTGGAATAAAAGATAAAAGAAAATGACGCGTTCGCTGCGTTTGTTTAATATAACATTTTTTTGCATAAAATGCAAGAGTTAAATTTGTTTTTTGTTGAAAAACCTCCTGTAAGCGCAGGAAAAGCCTTTGCGCCTTACAGGAGGAACAGAATATTCTTTTGTTTTAATCTGATTTCAATGCTTTCCACAACTGGTTATAGAGATCTGTGCCAGCTTCGTCCAGGCTGACATAAACTTCGCAGTTATCTATTGTAGCCTGATCCGGAAAAATGGTTGTGTCATTTTTCACGGATTCCTCCAGACTGTCATATACGGCCTTGTTTGGAGTTGCATAGTATACGTAGTCGAAATTCATTTTTGCAATGTCCTCCCTGCACAGGAAATCCAGGAATTTTTCTGCATTTTCCTGGTTTTTACAGGTTTTTGGAAGGAACCAGGAATCGATCCAGAGATTTGAGCCTTCTTCTGGCACACTGTATGCAAGATTGTCCGCAAGGGACTGGGCATAGGCGGCTTCCCCGGAATAGACAACGGAAAGAGACGCGTTTCCCGCGGCCATTTCATCTCCTGTTTCATCGACAAAATATGCATAGATCAGAGGCTTTTGCTCCAGAAGCATGGAAAGCGCTTCATCCAGCTCTTTTTCATCCGTTGTATTTAAGGAATAGCCAAGCCGTTTCAGAGGGACTAAAAAGCAGTCCCGGACGCTGTTTTCCATAATGATTTTTCCCTCATACTGGCTGTCCCAGAGAATATCCCAGGAGTTTGTTTTTTCCGCATCCACTTCGTCTGTGTTATAAAGGATGCCTACGGTGCCGTAAAAATAAGGCAGGGTGTAATTGTGCTGCGGATCAAAAGAGGCGGAAGCGTCAATGATTTTGGGATCTATATTTTGGTATTCTTTGAGGTTGTCGTGGTTCATTTCAAGAACTTCGCCTTCTTCAATCAGCTTCTGAATCATGTAATCGGAAGTGCAGAGCAGATCATAGTCAATGGATCCTGCTTTGTATTTCGTATACATTTCCTCCGGGCTTTCGTATTCTTCGTATTCCACATGGATGCCTGTTTCCTCTTCAAACATTTTCAGCGCTTCCGGATCAAAATATTTCCCGTAGTTTAATACGGTTAAAGTTTCCTTGCTGCTGTTTGCGTTCTGGCACCCTGCAAGGGAACAGGCAAAAATAAGCAGCGCGCCGGGTAATAAAAATTTCTTTTTCATAGTGAGTCTCCTTTCGTGGATGCACCGGGTGCATTTAATTGTTTATCTCATGTTTTCTGGAAGAGCGGAAGTTCATAAGCAAAAGCAAAAGCAGGGCAATTCCAAATAAAATTGTGGACAGGGCGTACATTTCCGGCCGGATCCCTTTGCGAAGCTCCGTATAAAGCATAGTGGAGAGCGTATTGACGCCGGCTCCTTTGGTAAAATAGGTGATGGAAAAATCGTCTAAAGACATTGTAACAGCCATAAGGAAGCCGGAAAATACGCCGGGCGCAATGTCCGGCCATACGATTTTATAAAAAGCATAGGCGGGCGTCGCTCCAAGGTCAAGGGCCGCTTCATAGGCTGCTTTGCTGGTTGCGTTCAGCCGCGGAAGCACATTTAAAATGACATAGGGAATGTCAAATGTAAGATGGGCGATCAGTACAGTGGAAAAGCCCAGCTTGGTAAAACGGACAAACAGCAGCATCATGGAAATGCCGGTTACAATATCGGCGTTCAGCAGAGGGATGTTTGTCGCTCCAATCAGGATGGTTTTTCCTCTGCGCCGCATGGCCTGGATTCCGATTGCCGCCAAAGTTCCTATGATAGTCGCAAGAACGGAGGCGGTCAGCGTAATCTGGACGGTCATAAGAAACGCTTCCATAATCGTTTCGTTTTGAAAGAGGGCGGCATACCACTGGAAAGTAAAGCCTCCCCATGTGACTCTGGATTTGGAGTTATTAAAGGACAGGGCAATCAGTACCAGAATCGGAAGGTACAGAAAGAGAAATATTATGGCAAGATAAAGCCTGCCCGCGTATTTTTTTACCATACTGCAGCTCCCTCCCCGTCTTTATTGTGTGAATTCATAAAAGCCATACTTGCAATGACAAATATCATCAGGACAATGGACAGTCCGCTGCCCATGTTCCAGTTCATATTCTGCATAAACTCCTGTTCGATAACATTTCCAATCAGGAGGACTTTGCCGCCTCCTAAAAGGTTTGAGATGACAAAGGAAGTCAGCGCAGGAACAAAGACCATAATGATTCCGCTCAATACGCCGGAGACGGTAAGCGGAAGGATGATTCTAAAAAACACCTGAATCCGGTTTGCTCCAAGATCCCTTGCCGCATCAATCACATCCGTTCCGATTCGTCCCATGGCATTGTAAATCGGCAGGATCATAAACGGCAGAAAGTCGTATACCATGCCGAATACAACGGCGGAGGGCGTATTTAAAAGCGAAATTTTCGGCAGGCCGAACGATTCTAAAACCGCGTTAAAAATACCGTTGTTGGAGAGCAGAAGCTGCCATGCCAAAATGCGGAGCATAAAATTCATCCACATGGGAAGCACAAAAATAAATACGACAAAGCTCTGCCGTTTTAAGTGCAGGCCGTTTAAAATCATAGCCAGCGGATAAGATAAGAGCAGGCAGAAAACGGTGCAGATTAAAGCAAGCTTTAATGAGAGCAGAAGCGCTTTCATATGGATTGGCTCTGTAATGGCAGAAATATTTGAAAAAGTGAAACTGCCGGAAGAGTCTGTGATACCGTAATAAAAAATCATTAAGACAGGCAGTATGATAAATCCGATAATCCATACAATGTACGGACCGCACAGAAACTGCCGTTTCAGTTTAAGCATCAGGTTCCACCGCCTTTTCATCATTGGATTCCGGCTTGTTCATAATCTGAATGTTAAATGGGATTACCTGGATTCCGACATGCGCGCCGACCGGGAACATCTTTGTCGTATGTACCAGCCAGTCATAACCGTTTGCGCAGACTTCAATTTCATAGTGGACGCCTTTAAAAATAATGGAAACGACGTCTCCTTCCATAAATCCGTTCGCAGGATCTGACAATTCCACATCTTCCGGGCGGATGACAACGTCAACGGGCCTGTTTTTTCCAAAACCGGTATCTACGCACGGAATTTTTGTCCCCAGGATTTCAACCAGCCTATCCTCGATCATGGTGCCGTCAATAATATTGCTGTCTCCGATAAAATCAGCGACAAAAGCATTGGTCGGTTCATTATAAATATCTTCCGGGGAACCGATCTGCTGGATATAGCCCTGGTTCATAACAACAATTGTGTCGGACATGGTAAGAGCTTCTTCCTGATCGTGGGTAACATAGACGAAAGTAATGCCAAGTTCTTCTTTTAACCGGATCAGCTCATACTGCATATCCTGCCTGAGCTTTAAATCCAGCGCGCCAAGCGGTTCGTCCAAAAGCAGGACTTTCGGTTCGTTTACAATTGCCCTTGCAATGGCGATGCGCTGCTGCTGGCCGCCGCTTAGAGAGTCTGTGCTGCGGTTTTCATAGCCGTTTAGATTGACAAGTTTTAAGGCGTATTTGATTTTATCTTCAATATAGGATTTGCTTTTTTTTCTGATTTTCAAACCGAACGCGATGTTTTCCGCAATGGACATATGCGGGAACAAAGCGTATTTTTGAAATACGGTATTTAACTTCCGTTCATTGGGCGGAAGCGCGGTAATGTCTGTCCCGTCAAAAAAGATCTGTCCGGCGTCCGGCGTTTCAAACCCGCCCAGCAGGCGGAGCGTCGTTGTTTTTCCGCAGCCGGAAGGGCCAAGAAGCGTCAGAAATTCATTTTCCCGTATCTTTAAGTCCAAATCATCTAAAATCAGACTGCCGTCATACGATTTTGAAATATGTGAAAGATGAATGAAGTCTTTTTCCATTTGTAAGCCTCCTTATGTAAAACAGTTTCAAAAACTTGGGGGTGTGGTAATCCAGAGGACAACCGCGTCGTATTTGCCCGGATTTTCCAGGCGGTGTTTTTTGGTGGAAGGAAAAGCAAAGGACTCTCCGGTATGAAGCGTATATTTTTGCGTGCCGAACAGAAGCTTTACCGTTCCTTTCAGCACATAGCCAAATTCTTCTCCTTCATGGGGAAGAAGTTCCTCCGAAACGCCGCCGGGCTTTAAAGTAAGGCGTATGGGTTCCATGGAGTTCTTCTGTGCATTGGGAATAACCCATTCGACAACAGTATGCCGCTCTTCGTCTATTTTTTCAAAATAGTCCTCATTTTTAAAAACAATCTGCTCCGGACCCGATTCTGCAAAAAATTCCGCCGGCGTAGTGCCAAGGCACTGAATAATGTCCAGAAGAGTGCTGACAGACGGTGTGTTCTGATTGCGCTCAAGCTGGGAAATAAAGCCTTTTGTCAGTTCTGCGCGGTCGGCAAGTTCCTGCTGGGTCAGACCATAGAAAACCCGAAGTTCTTTCATTCTTTTTCCAATATCCATGGCGGACTCCTTTGTCTTGGTGTATTGTTAATAGTAGATTAAAAGTTTACTAATTATAAACAAACTAGAAAATATTGTAACGGAAATAGAAAAAATGTCAATAGGGATTTTGAAAAAATTTTTAAAAAAGGCAAAAAAAGAACTGCCCTAGGGACAGTCCTTTTTTTGAGGGGAAGCGTCAGGGATTGAAAAGGGAAACCGATCCGTTTCCTCCCGTAGGGGTCATATAAATGGAGCCTTCCTTCCCGGCTTCACTGAAGTATACGTATTGAGAAGTTACGTTGATATTGGTAAAATTGCCCTCCCGAATGACTTTGTAATTGCTGCCGTCTGTCTGGACGCAGCAGAGAGCGGCGTCTCCGTCCAGATTATTTTTCTGGAAATAAATCAGATTTCCATAGACATTGTAGGATTCAATCCGATCGCTTACAATCCGGACCGGCTCTGACTGGGAACGGCTAAGTTTTACAAGGGAGTAATTTTGTTCACAGTCCAAAAAATAGATGTTTTCGTTGTCTGCGGAGGGCATCCAGAAATTCCCGGTGCAGATGGTCTGGGAAGTCCCGGTGGCAGTGTCCATCTGATAGATGTTGTGATCTTTTTCAATGCCGTTGTAGTACAGGTACTGTCCGTTTGCGGAGCAGGTAAAATATGGATTTTTATCGACCTGTTCGCACTCAGAGCCGTCAAGCTTGATCCGGTAAAGCGTGGAGGCGGTTTCCGTGTCGTAGTGGATGTAGTAAATGTAATTTCCAATCAGTGATGCATAGATCGAAGGGGCGGAGTCCAATATACGGACTTTTCCGGTTTTTAAATCATAGCGGCAGAGGCTGTTTGTGTTAAAATGCAGAAAGGCGAACTGGAAATCTTTTGCAACATTATTGCGGACATAGTATACATAATTATCGTCTGCATTAATAAAAGAAGCGATGTCTTCACACAGTTTTTCGGTTTCTCCGCTGACAGGATCCATCGAATACAGGTAATGGCTGTCATTGGGATTGCTGAAATAGACCGTTCCGTTCCGTTCACAGAAAATGCCGTTATTGTAGAGATTGCCGGCTGTATTGCCGTTTACGTAGGAATCGTTCCAGCGCGTTCTGGATGAAATATAATGAAATACGGCATAACCGGCTATAACCAGAAGGATAAGGCCAGGAATCAAAATTCGTCTTATGTTTTTCATAATGCGTCACCTCTGTCTGAATTTATTGATGCTTCTATTATAGCTTTAATATATAGAACTTGCAAGGGCGTCCTTTCATAATTGGAATATTTTTGCAGATGTTTCCATGAATTCCTCCGGCGTTGTTCTTGCAATATCGGAAGGTTAATGTTAGAATGAAAAGTATATTTTTGACAATAAAATGAAAAAGTTTTTGAAGACGGGGTAAATGGAATGTTATTTAACTCATTGGATTTTTTAATCTTCTTTCCGGCTGTAACGCTGCTTTATTTTATTATGCCGCAGAAATTAAAGCAGATGTGGCTGCTGGTTGTCAGTTACTATTTTTATATGTGCTGGAATGCAAAATATGCGCTTTTGATTTTGTTTTCCACAGCCGTTACGTATGCCAGCGGCCTTTTGCTGGAAAAAGCAAAGACAGGCCCATGGGATGACGCCAGGAAAGTCAGGTATAAAAATCTTACGGTAGCGCTCAGCTTTACGTTAAATCTCGCCGTTCTTTTTTATTTCAAATATTTTAATTTTACACTGGATACGATAAGCGGGCTGTTTCGCGCGGCTCACATTGAGCTGAATCTGCCTGTGTTTGACATTGTGCTTCCGGTTGGGATTTCATTTTATACGTTTCAGGCGCTAAGCTATACGATGGATGTTTACAGGGGAGAGATTTACGCGGAGAAAAACTTTTTCCGCTATGCATTGTTTGTGTCTTTTTTTCCGCAGCTTGTGGCAGGGCCGATCGAACGTTCCAAGAACCTGATCCGGCAGCTTGCCGTGCCGAAAAAGTTTAATTTTGAATCGGCGAGAGACGGGGCGCTGTTGATGATATGGGGATTTTTCCTAAAGGTCGTTCTGGCGGACAGAGTTGCGATTTTTGTGGACGCCGTATATGCGGATTACCAGACTTACGGCGGATGGTATCTGATTGTCGGCACGCTGTTTTTTGCGGTGCAGGTGTACTGTGATTTTTATGGATATTCTGTGATTGCGATGGGAGCGGCCGAAATTTTAGGGATTCATCTGATGGAGAATTTCGACGCGCCGTACTTTTCCACGACAGTGGCCGAGTATTGGAGAAAATGGCACATTTCTCTGACGTCCTGGTTTAAAGATTACCTCTATATTCCGCTTGGCGGCAGCAAAAAAGGGATTGTGCGCAAGCATATCAATAAAATGGCTGTTTTTCTGGTCAGCGGCCTGTGGCATGGCGCTTCGTTTTCCTATGTGGCATGGGGAGGATTGAACGGACTGTATCAGGTGATGGGGGAACTCCTTAAGCCTGCAAGGGACAGGCTTACGGCTTTTTTGCGTTTGAACAGGGAATCGTTTGGACATAAGCTGGCAAAAATGGCATGTACGCTGTTTTTGGTGGATTTTTCCCTGATTTTCTTCCGGGCGGACCGGTTTTTGGATGCAATTGCAATTATCCGGCAGATTGGCACGGTGAACAATCCGTGGATTTTATTTGACGGCTCCATTTATGAGTGCGGTCTGGATCAAAAGAATTTTTTTGTGGCGCTGGTGTGCATAGCGATTCTTTTATTTGCGGACTACTGCAAGCATAAAGGGATTGCGCTGCGCAAAGAGATTGCAAAACAGGATTACTGGTTCCGATGGCTTGTAATTTCAGCTTCGGTCTGTGCAATTTTAATATTTGGAATCTGGGGAACGGAATACAATGCCGCTGGATTTTTATATTTTCAATTTTGAGGTGGCGTATGAGAGAGAAATTAAAAAAAATAGCATCCACGGCAATCTGCTGTATGCTGTTTGCCGCAATGCTTCTTTCATCCTGGAAGTTTTTGATGCGGAAGGGCAGTTATGTGAAAAATGAAGATTTTTACAGTTATGAGGGAGACTATGACGTTTTGTTTCTTGGCACAAGCCATGTGGTGATGGGCGTTTCTCCAATGGAACTGTGGAAGGATTACGGCATTGTATCTTACAATCTCGCCAATCACGGACAGTGGATTCCGATTGATTACTGGGTATTAAAAAACGCCCTGGATTATACGAAACCAAAACTTGTGGTTTTGGATATCCGGGCCATTGATATAGAAAATAATAAAGTTTCCCCGGAACATGCGGCGCAGACGCATGAATCGTTTGACCGGATGCCGCTGAGCAGGAATAAAATCGCTGCGATTTATGATCTGTTTCCAAAAGGGGAGCGGATGGAATATCTGTTTGATTTTTCCATTTATCATACCAGATGGAAAGAAATCGATCAGACGTTTTTTGAAGAGGCGCTTCCGTCAGAGGAAAAGGGGGCGGATCTTGACAATTCGAATAATTTTGATCAGACGAAAATATATGAGCTGAAGCCGCCGAAGATTTATGATAAGAGCGAAATGAATACAGGGGAGACGGTCGGAAAAGAGTATCTGCGGAAAATCATTGAGCTGTGCCGGGAGGAAGGGATAGAAATTCTGCTGACGTCGCTTCCGTATGCGCCAAACCACGCTTATCAGAAGTGGCTGAACAGCGCGCAGGCCATTGCGGACGAGTATGGCGTCCCCTACCTTGATATGATTGTGGAAGATACTTTTGTCAATTATCATACAGATTTTTTTGACGAGGATCATCTGAATTCTTCCGGGGCGAAAAAGACGACAAAGGAGCTGGGCAGGTACTTAAAGGAGAATTTCGATTTGCCGGATCACAGAGACGGAGAGGCTGCAGAGAAGTGGAACCAGGATTATGAGGATTACAAAGCGCATAAAGTGGAAGCGCTGAAACTGCAGAAAAGTCTGGATACGTATCTGATGCTGCTGGCCGACGACGATTTTGACGCAGTGATTGAAATTTATAATCCCAGGATCTGGAAAGATTCGCATTATGTGCATCTGTTTGAAAATCTGGGCGTTGACGGGGAACAGGTAACAAAAGATACGGACTTAATCGTGATCAAAGAAGCCGGGAAGTCCGTGGATATGATTGAAAATTTCCATGACTCGGAAGGGGTGACGGAGACGTCCGCCGGACAGATAGGACTGTTTATTGAGGAGATGGACGAAGAAGACAACGTCAAATCGTACGGCGTATATTTGGACGATGAAAAACGGTATACAGCGGGGCTTCTGGAGAATGCGGGCATAAGGATCCTTGTTCTGGACAAGGATACAGGGGAAACTGCAGATATGGTCACATTTTCCTATACGGTGAAAAACCAGAAAAATTATAAACTGAAGCTTATGGCGATAAACGGGGAACCAGTTGAGGAGGAATGATGGACAGGGAGGCTCCTATGAGAAAAAAGAGAAGGGTTTTAGTGTGCAGAACGGCGGTTTTGGGATTCATTTTGGCTTTGGCGGTTCTTTTGGGAGAAGGGAAAACGGCCAAAGCGGCGGAGGCGCCGGAAGTGTTTCTGGAGCAGACGGAAATTACCATGAATCCGGCGACGACCAGAATGCTTAAGCTGACCGGGGCGTCGTCAAAGGTGAAGTGGTCAAGCAGCAACAAAAAGGTGGCGCAGGTGGACGCTTCTTCCGGAAAAGTGACGGCGAAGGCGAAAGGGACGGCAGTGATTACAGCGTCTTATCAGAAGGAAAAGTATTTTTGCAATGTGACTGTTTCCTATGGAACATATACGGCGGCGGACGGGATGCGCTATAAGGATACGGGCGGCAGTTTTGGACGTACCGGCCGGTGGTTTAAAAAGAGCGTTGGCGGAGGAAATTATTATTTTACCAATGCGGATGGAAGCGCGGCATATTTTAAAGTAGTAGGAAGCAAATATGTAAATATCAATTTTGTTTCGAACGTAAGCGCGGGGACGCCTTACTTTGCCTATTCCATAGACGGAGGCAAGATGAAGCGTCAGTCGATAAGCAAAAAGAAAGTGAGCGTCGGCAATCGTAAGAGGCATTATGTCCGCCTGATCATTGACGCGACGTCGGAGTATGAGAACCGCTGGAGAGGAGAAGCGGGCGTTGGCATTAAAAGCATTGAGCCGGTAACGAAAACAGGTGTTGTTACGGCTGTTAAGCCGCAGAATGCAGTGATTGCATTTTATGGGGACAGTATATCAAAAGGCGTTCGGACTTTAAATATGGGAACGCCGTCCGGTACGAGCGCGACGCACAGCTATTCCTGGTATTGCGCCGAGCAGCTTGATCTGGTGCCGTATTTTGCCGGTTTTGGAGCCTCCGGGATTATACAGCCGGGGACTGCGGACAAATGCATTAATGTCATCAACAAGTTTTCCGCATCCAGGAAAGCGGCGTCTTTTACAGCGGAGGTAATTGTGGTAGAGCATGGGACAAATGATGTTTTTACCCATGGGGACGGCTATGTGGCCGAATACAGAAAAGTTCTTGAACTTTTACATAAAAACCATCCGAAGGCGAAAATTTTTGCGATGATACCGCTCAATCAGATTCATGCCGATGAAATACGGCTGGCCGTTTCGGCTTATAAAAAATGGTGCACGGTGGTTGAGACGTCTTCTTTAACGCTTCCTTACACGGATGGGATCCATCCAAGCGCGTCGGGCTCAAAGACGATGGGAAAATATCTGGCAAAGAAGATTGCTGCAAAGAGAAAGGTTTCCTTAAAATAGGAATGTGAGATTAAGATGCTGAAAGACTATATCGTGGTGGATCTTGAAATGACGGGTCTGCGTCCGAAAACAGACCGTATCCTGGAAATAGGCGCGGTAAAAGTGAAAAACAAGCAGGTGGAAGAGATTTTTTCAAGACTGATCCGTCAGGAGTTTGCACTGGATGAAAAGATTGTAGAGCTTACAGGGATCACCGATGAAGAGGCTGCGGCGGGAGAAGATCTGGATCTTTGCGTAAGAGCTTTTCTGGAGTTTGCAGGAGATATGACCTGGATAGGGCATAATATCATATTTGATTATGGGTTTATCAGACAGTGGGAAGTGAATCACCGGATTGAGCGGGCGGCGTTTGCTGTGGATACGCTGAAAATCGCCAGAAAATGCCTGCCGCATCTGGAAAAGAAATCATTGGATTATTTATGTGATTACTATGGAATCAAGAGAACGGCAAGACACCGGGCGCCGGACGACGCGCTGGCAAATCAGGCACTGTATGAAATTTTAGAAAAAAATTTTCTGGAACAAGAGCCGGAGCTTTTTGAAAAAAAAGAGCTTTGCTATAAGACAAAACGTCAGACTCCGGCAACGTTAAGGCAAAAAAAATACTTGATGGAACTGGCGGAATATCATAAAATAGTTCTGGATGTTTCAGTGGAGCGGTTAAACCGCAGCGAAGCGTCCAGACTGATCAATCAGCTTATTTGGCGGTACGGAAAGCGTCAAGTTTAGGCGCAAGGAAAGAGGAAAAGGATTTGTCCATGGAAGCGACGCAGTCGGCGATCCGTTCGATTTTTTCCGGCGTATTCTGTTTTTGGTACAGTTCGGCAAGCAGAAGGTAGATTTTACTGCTGTCAATTTTTAAGGACATGGCGTATTCAAGAATGGAGACGGCGTCATTTGCATATCCCAGCGATATCTTTCGATCTGCATAAGAAAGGAGCGTGGAGGCAAGCAGATGATAGTTGTCGTCGCATTCGGTCAGTTCATTCAGGTTCGCGGGACCGTACATCAGTTTCAGATCCGTATTGGAGTACATGGACAGATTGATGATTTTTTTGCCGGAAAGCTCTTTTAAAACCGTTTCGTGCTGTAAAAGTTCCGGATCGGAAACGTTTGAAAGCGGCAGGGCGTCGGCTGAAAAAGAAAGATAATCCAGGCCGGAAATGTCTTTCCTGCGCGTAGCGTTTGCAAGGCGTTCCCGTTCCAGAAAAGATTCGTTTGCTTCATTCTGGAGTCTGGTGTGTTTTGCTCGTTTGACAGCGAGAACTGCCGTAAAAATAACAGTTGCCGTAAAAAAAACAGGAATTGGGAGTTTCATAGTAACATATCCTTTCTGTCAGTTTATAAATAGAATAATATAAATGAGGTGATAAAATGAACAATTTTTTTAATCCAAAAAGAAACCGCGCCATCGCAGGGATTATAGCCCTTGTGCTGGTTCTGTCTATGGTTTTGACGGCTATTTTGTCCTTTGTTGGATGATTCTGCTGCGTCTGTTACAAATATACAGAAACAGCGGGATTATGTCAATTATATTTGTGGATATGCATCTTGAAAAGTGCAGGGGAAATGAGCTAAAATAGTTGACAGGGATAGCTGTGTATCAAGTGATTCAGACATTTAGAGAGGATGATAGGATAATTATGAAGAGATTTTTAAAATTACTGCCGCTGCTGATTTTGGTTTTTACCGTAGGGTTTACCGGACATTCTCTGATGACGGTGGGAGCGGACGAGAAGGACGTGATACCGGACACGGTATATATCGGGGATATTGACGTCAGCGGAATGACGAAAAGAGAAGCGGAGCAGGCAGTGGCGTCTTATGCGGATACGCTGAAAAACAAGATGTTTACACTGACGACCGGGGACAAAAGCATACAGGTGTCGGCGGAGGATTTGGGTCTTGACGTTGCGAATCCGGAAGTTGTGGAGGAAGCGTTAAATCTTGGCAAAACAGGCAATCTGATTACCCGTTACAAAGACAAAAAAGATCTGGAGAAAGAGCCGAAAAAGCTGGAAATTGCTTTTGGAGGCGATGAAGAGAAAATAGAGACGCTGCTTTTGGTAAATGCGGAAAACCTGAATCAGGAAGCTGTCAACAGCGGTCTGACGCGTGAAAACGGATCTTTTTCCATTATTGACGGCGCGGACGGAATCGAAATAAACGTTGCGGAATCAGTGGATCAGATTGGGGAATATCTGGCGAAGGAATGGGATGGCTCCAATGCATCCATTACACTGGCAACGGAAGTGACGAAACCGCAGGGTTCCAGAGAAGAATTGTCAAGAGTAAAAGATCTTCTGGGCGGATTTCACACAGATTACAGTTCCTCTGCGGCGGGAAGAGCCAAAAACGTACGGAACGGCGCGGAGAAAATCAACGGAAGCGTGGTATTTCCGGGCGAACAGTTTTCCGTTTATGAAGCAGTCAGCCCGTTTGATGCGGAAAACGGATATGAGCTGGCGGGATCTTATGAAAACGGCACAACGGTGCAGACGTATGGAGGCGGCATCTGCCAGGTTTCCACTACGCTGTACAATGCGGTAATACTTTCTGAGCTTCAGGTTGACGAACGTTACAACCATTCCATGATTGTCACATATGTAAAGCCTTCCATGGATGCGGCGATTGCGGGGACGTCAAAGGATTTGAAATTTACCAATGATACGGACGCGCCGATTTACATTGAAGGCTATACGGAAGGCGGACAGATTTACTTTAATATTTACGGAGAGGAAAGCCGTCCGGAAAACCGCAAAGTTACATTTGAAAGCGAGACGCTCAGCAAAACTGAGCCGGGAGTTACGCTGAAAGCGGACGGAGGACACGGAATCGGATATTTTGCAACGCTCAGCAGTTCCCATGTCGGATATACGGCAAAGCTTTGGAAAGTCGTAACGGTAAACGGTGTGGAAGAAAGCCGGACGGAATTTAACAGCAGCAGGTACAATCCTTCTAACCGGATTGTTGCCGTGGGTACGGGTACAGACAATCCGGAAGCGGCGGCCCAGATGGCTGCGGCAATTGCAAGCGGCAGTGAAGAGGCGTGCCGGAATACGGCTGCTGCGCTTGCGGGAGATCCGGCGGCCCAGGCGGCGGCTGCGGCGGCAGCCCAGGCGGCGGCGGAAGCAGCGGCGGCTCAGGCGGCAGCGGAACAGGCGGCGGCAGCCCAGGCAGCGGCAGACGCGGCTGCGGCGGCTCAGGCAGGACTGTCGGATCAGTAAATGAAGGACGTAAACAGATAGGGAAATATAGAGAAATAAGGCTGTCTTTTTGCAGACAGCCTTATTGTGAGGTTTTATGAAAACAGGAAAAGTATCGGAGAGCGTTTTAAAGCGTTCTGTTTTAAAACAGATTCATACAAAAAGGGAAGAAGTGATTTTAGGCGCCGCCGTTGGGGAGGATTGTGCGGCAGTTCAGTTAAAAGAAGACGAAATTTTTGTGCTTTCGACAGATCCCATAACCGGGACGTCAGAGGACATTGGAAATCTTGCGGTTCAGGTGACGTTAAACGATCTGGCAAGTTCCGGGGCGCAGCCGGTTGGCATTTTGCTTACGGCTTTGCTGCCGGAAGACATTACGGAGCAGGAAATACGGAAGATGACGCAGCAGGCGGAAGAAGCCTGTCAAAAGGCGAATGTGCAGATTATGGGCGGGCATACGGAAGTTACTTCCGCAGTCAGCCGTCCTGTATTGTCTGTGACGGGAGTCGGCAAAGTAAAAAAGGGCGGACTGATTTCTACATCCGGCGTAAAGGCAGGTATGGATATTGTTGTGACGAAATGGGTGGGATTAGAAGGAACGTCGATTCTTGCAAAGGAAAAAAAACAGGAGCTTTTGACGCGCTTTTCAGAACGGTTTATCACAGGGGCTCAAAAGTTTGATGAAATGCTTTCCGTTCTTCCTGAAGCGCACGCTGCCGTAAAATCGGGTGTTTCCGCAATGCATGACATAACGGAGGGCGGGATTTTCGGCGCGCTGTGGGAGATGGCGGAAAGCTCCGGTGTGGGGCTTGAAATTGAATTAAAAAAAATCCCCTTAAAACAGGAAACGGTTGAAATCTGCGAATTTTTTGGACTGAATCCCTATGGACTGATTTCAAGCGGAGCCATGCTGATGGCGGCAAAGGACGGCAACAGGCTGACGATGGATTTGAAAAAAGAAGGGATTGCTGCCTGTGTAATCGGCAAAGCGACGGCTGGAAACGACAGGATTTTGTTAAATGGAGATGAAAAGAGATTTTTAGAGCCGCCAAAGACGGATGAGCTGTATAAAGCGGTCTGATTATTTGAAAACAGGAAAGGAGCGACAGTATGCGGGAGAAGATTCTGACATTTATTGAAAAAAACAGCCGGATTGACTTAAAGGATCTGGCGATTGTGCTTGGCGTTGACGTTGCTGCAGTGATAAAAGAACTTGAGGCAATGGAAGACGAGCACATTATCTGCGGTTACCATACGTTGATCAACTGGGAAAAAACGGGGATTGAAAAAGTGACGGCAATGATAGAAGTCCGCGTAACGCCGCAAAGAGGAATGGGATTTGATAAGGTGGCTGAGAGGATTTACAATTATCCGGAAGTGGAATCGGTTTACCTGATTTCCGGAGGGTTTGATTTTATGGTGATTTTGGAAGGGAAAACGCTCCGCGAAGTGTCTTCTTTTGTTTCGGATAAACTTTCCCCGCTGGAGTCCGTTCTTTCTACAAAAACGAATTTTATCCTGAAAAAATACAAAGATCACGGAACAATTATGGCGGAGCCTGCAAAAGATGAAAGGATGAAGATAACACCATGAGAAATCCGCTGTCAAAAACAATTACAGGAATCGCGCCTTCCGGAATCCGGAAATATTTTGACATAGTAAGCGAGATGGAAGAAGCGATTTCGCTTGGCGTAGGGGAACCGGATTTTGATACGCCCTGGCATATCCGGGACGAGGGAATTTATTCGCTCGAAAAGGGAAAGACGTTTTATACGTCAAATGCCGGACTGAAAGAATTGAAAATAGAAATTGCGAAATACTTAAAGAGAAGGTTTTTTCTTTCTTACGATTATGAACATGAAATTTTGGTGACGGTAGGCGGCAGTGAGGCGATTGACGTTGCCATGCGGGCAATGCTGGATCCGGGAGACGAGGTCATTGTGCCGCAGCCAAGTTTCGTCTGCTATACGCCCTGCGCCATACTGGCGAACGGCGTGCCGGTTGTGATAGAATTAAAAGAAGAAAATGAGTTCCGGCTGACGGCAGAGGAGCTTTCCGCTGCGATTACGCCAAAGACGAAGCTTTTAGTGCTGCCGTTTCCCAATAACCCCACAGGGTCTGTGATGAGCCAAAGCGACCTGGAAGAAATTGCAGAAGTTGTAAAGAAACATGATCTGTACGTATTGAGCGATGAAATTTATGCCGAGCTTACATATGGCGGGGAATCCCATGTCTCCATTGCTTCTTTGCCGGGAATGCGGGAGAGGACGATTGTCGTCAACGGGTTTTCCAAAGCCTATGCCATGACGGGATGGAGGCTTGGATATGCGTGCGGGCCAAAAGTAATTTTGGAACAGATGATAAAAATTCATCAGTTTGCCATTATGTGCGCGCCGACGACAAGCCAGTATGCGGCGGTCGAAGCGTTAAAAAACGGGGAGGACGACGTTGCCCGGATGCGGGAAGAATACGACGGCAGGAGGCGGTATCTTCTGCATCGTTTTAAAGAAATGGGACTCCCCTGCTTTGAGCCGTTTGGGGCTTTTTATATGTTTCCGTGCATAAAGAAATTCGGCATGACATCGGAAGAATTTGCCGCAAGGCTTTTGGAAAGCGAAAAACTGGCCGTTGTGCCGGGCACTGCGTTTGGAGCCGGAGGAGAAGGGTTTTTGCGTATTTCATATGCGTATTCCCTGGAAGATTTGAAACGGGCGCTTTGCCGTATGGAACGTTTTCTTACAAAATTAACGGAAGAGAAGAAATAAACATGGGATTTCATATTGTATTATACGAGCCGGAGATTCCGGCGAATACCGGGAACATCGGAAGGACGTGCGTGGCGGCGGGAGCGAAGCTGCATCTGATTGAGCCGCTTGGATTTCGTTTAAATGAAAAAGAAATCCGCCGCGCCGGAATGGATTACTGGCAGGATTTGGATGTACAGCGGTATGTCGACTGGGAAGATTTTCTGGAAAAAAACAAAAATGCAAAAATATATATGGCAACGACAAAGGCAAAGCAGTTTTATACGGAAGTTTCTTATGAGCCGGATTGCTACCTTATGTTTGGGAAGGAAAGCGCGGGAATTCCGGAGGAAATTTTAATCCGGCATCCGGAAACATGCGTGCGGATTCCAATGATGGAAGGGGCGCGTTCGTTAAACCTTTCGAATTCTGTGGCTGTTCTGTTGTATGAAGCTTTGCGGCAGAATCAGTTTGCCCATATGAAATTGTCAGGAGAACTGCATCGTTTGCATTGGAAATAGAGGACGGGATGGAATGGGAATTATCAAAGCAAGCAAAGTGGTACATGAATATATCAGACGGGATGAAGAAGGAAACGTAGAGTCGATTCAGACGGCGCTGGATCATGTGGATTTGGATGTTAAGGCGGGAGATTTTATCGCTGTCCTGGGGCATAACGGTTCGGGCAAATCTACGCTTGCCAAACATATCAATGCTTTGCTTGCGCCGAGCGAAGGCGCGCTGTGGATTGACGGAAAGGATTCTTCTGTTTTTGAAAACCTGTATGAGATCCGCCGGACGGCCGGAATGGTGTTTCAGAATCCGGACAATCAGATTATTGCAAGCGTAGTGGAAGAAGACGTTGGGTTTGGACCGGAGAATATGGGAGTTGCCACGGAAGAAATCTGGAAAAGGGCGAAAGAGAGTTTAAAGTCCGTGGGTATGTTAAAATACCGCAAGCACTCTCCAAACAGGCTGTCCGGCGGACAGAAGCAGCGTGTGGCGATTGCTGGAGTTATGGCGATGGAACCAAAATGCATTGTGCTGGACGAGCCTACGGCAATGCTGGATCCGAACGGAAGAAAAGAAGTCCTTCGGGCAGTCCATGAGCTGAATAAAAAAAAGGGCGTGACAATCCTTCTGATTACGCATTATATGGAAGAAGTCGTGGGTGCGGATTTTGTCTATGTTATGGATCAGGGAAAAATTATTATGCAAGGATCGCCCAGAGAGATTTTTTCGGAAGTGGATACTTTAAAAGAACATCGTCTGGATGTGCCGCAGATTACTCTGCTGGCTCACGAGCTTTGCGAAGCGGGGATTCCCGTGCCGGAAGGGATTCTGACGAGACAGGAATTGATCCGCGAACTGGTGCGGCTGTATAGGAGAGAAGCAGAATCATGTCAATCATCTTAGATCAGATAAATTATGTCTATGGCACCGGAAGCGCATATGAAGTTTCAGCATTGAAAAATATAAATTTGAAAATTGAGGACGGTCAGTTTATTGGAATTATCGGACATACGGGTTCCGGAAAATCGACGCTGATTCAGCATATGAACGGGCTGATGCGGGCGACTTCCGGCAGCGTTTATTTTAATGGCAGAGATATATATGAAGAAGATTTCAATATGAAAGAGCTTCGTACAAAAGTGGGGCTTGTATTTCAGTATCCGGAACACCAGCTTTTTGAAACGACGATTTTTGACGACGTCTGTTTTGGCCCTGTGAATCAGGGGCTGAGCAGGG
The DNA here is from genome assembly GCA_910586645.1 of uncultured Lachnospiraceae bacterium. Lineage (GTDB taxonomy): Bacteria > Bacillota > Clostridia > Lachnospirales > Lachnospiraceae > Roseburia_B. Next base: position 73,450 of record CAJUIS010000010.1, read on the forward strand.
ATGAAGCGGGGCTGCGGGCGTTTGAAGCGTTAAAGAGCGTGGGAATGCCGGAATCTCTTTATTACCAGTCTCCGTTTGAATTGTCCGGAGGACAGAAAAGAAGAGTTGCCATAGCGGGCGTGCTTGCAATGAAGCCGGAGATTTTGATTTTAGACGAGCCGACGGCGGGGCTGGATCCTGCGGGGCGGGATGAAATTTTAGGGCTGATTGCAGGAATGCAGAAAGAGCGGAAGATAACGGTTCTTTTGGTGTCCCACAGTATGGAGGACGTGGCAAAATACGTGCAGAGGATTATTGTAATGAACGACGGGGAGGTCATGTATGACGGAACGCCCAGGGAAGTGTTCCGGCATTACAGAGAGCTTGAGGCAATTGGCCTTGCGGCTCCTCAGGTAACTTATCTGATGCATGAGTTAAGCGGACAGGGGCTTCCTGTGGATCTTGACGCGATTACAGTAGACGAAGCGAAAAAAAGCATTTTGAAGATGTTTCATCAGAAGGAAAAATTATGTTAAGAGATATTACGATTGGCCAGTACTATCCGGCGGAATCCGTTATTCATAAATTAGATCCCCGTGTCAAGCTGATGGGAACGCTGGTTTATATTATTTCCCTGTTTACATGCAGGGGAGTCTTTGGATTTCTCTTTGCGACTGTCTTTTTGACTTCTGTCATATGGCTGTCGAAAGTACCGCTTTCTTATATGGTAAAAGGGCTTAAGGCAATTGTTGTTTTAATGGTTATTACGGCTTTTTTTAATTTGTTTTTTACGCCGGGAGACAGGGTTTTGTTCCGCTTCTTTTTTGTTACGATTACATTGGAAGGCGCAAAAAGCGCGGCGTTTATGCTGGTGCGCCTGATTTATCTGATTGTCGGAACTTCAATTATGACGCTTGCGACAACGCCAAACCAGCTTACGGACGGCCTGGAGAAGGCGCTTTCTCCTTTGTCAAAAATAAAAGTTCCGGTGCATGCAATTGCGATGATGATGTCGATTGCGCTTCGGTTTATTCCGATTCTGGTTGAAGAGACGGATATTATTATGAAAGCGCAGATGGCAAGAGGAGCGGATTTTGAGAGCGGAAATTTTTTGAAGCGGGTAAAAAATATGGCTCCGCTTTTGGTTCCGTTGTTTGTCAGCGCGTTCCGAAGGGCGGATGATTTGGCGATGGCAATGGAAGCAAGATGCTATGTGGGAGGCAGCGGACGGACGAAGATGAAGCCGCTTCGGTATGCAAAAAGGGATTATCTGGCTTATTTGACGCTGGCTGCTTATCTGGGCGGAATCATTGCGCTTCGGATTTTGTTTTAAGAACGGAAAGGATGTTGTTATGCGGGTATGTCTTACGGTCGCTTACGACGGAACAAATTATCATGGCTGGCAGCTCCAGCCAAATGGGATTACGATAGAGTCTGCATTAAATCAGGCTCTTTCTGATTTATTGGGGGAAACCATTACGGTGACAGGGGCAAGCCGGACGGACGCCGGCGTACATTCCCTTGGGAATGTGGCCGTATTTGATACGAATACAAAGATTCCTGCGGAAAAAATTTCTTATGCGTTAAACCAGAGGCTTCCGGAAGATATTGTCATACAGGAATCAAGAGAAGCGGCGCCGGATTTCCATCCGAGACGCTGCAGAAGTAAAAAGACATATGAATACCGGATTTTAAACCGCAGGTTTCAGGATCCGACGAAAAGGCGCAATACGCACTTTTATCATTACGCATTGGACGTGAAACGGATGCGGGAAGCGGCGCAGTATCTTGTGGGAGAGCATGACTTTAAAAGTTTTTGTTCCGTACATTCTGCGGCGGAGACGACGGTGCGGACAATTTATTCCCTGAAGATAACGAAAGAAGACGACGTGATAGCCATCTGCATTTCCGGAAGCGGGTTTCTTTACAATATGGTCCGGATTATTGCAGGAACGCTGATTCTTGTGGGAAACGGAACCATAGATCCAAAGAAAATCCCGGATATTCTGGATCAGAAGGACAGAAGCGCGGCGGGACCCACGGCGCCGGCCTGTGGGCTTACAATGCTTGGGATAGAGTTTGACGGAGAATAACCGGCGCGTTATAATTGAACTGTATGAGGAAAAAGCCAAAAAGAGGGATGAATCGATGAAGTATAAAGTGATTTTAGCGGACGATGAGGAAGAGGCGCTCTTTGGCATTCAGAGAAATCTGGATTGGGAAGGATATGGCTTTGAAGTTGTGGGAACTTTTGGCAATGGCCGGGACGTAATGGAATTTTTGGAGACACAGGAAGCCGATATTGTCATTACGGATATTCGCATGCCTTTTATGGACGGCATTGAACTGGCGAAGAATATATACGATTCTTATCCGCAGACGAAAGTTATCATTATTTCGGGATATGGAGATTTTCAATATGCAAAAGAGGCTATGAGCTATCGGGTGATGGATTATATTTTAAAGCCTGTCAATGCAAGGGAGATGGGGGAAGCGCTTCAGAAAGTGTATGAAACGCTGGAACAGGAGATAAGGGAGAGACAAAATAGACGGATATTCAGGTTGTGGGCATTGCAGAAATTTATCGAGGCGTTTGCAATTGAAGAAACATGGGAAAAGGGATTTTCTCTTCAAGGCGAGAGTTATTATATGATACCGCTTAAGGCGGTAGCAAAAGAGGATATAGAGGGGGAGCATTGATGAATTGGACGGAGCTTGAGGAAAATACGATAGAAGATTACATTGCAGACGCAGAGTTTGATCTTGTATCCTCTTATAAGAGTGACTTTTTGGAGGTAAAGGAAACCATATCGGAATTGTCGTATCTGACGCATGATTATTTTCGGTATTATGGTAAATTTCCTTCAAAGGTGGCGAAATATATCATTGATTTTCTTTTGAAAAATAAAGAAATCAGTTTGAAAACAGATTTTATTTTTGATAATTTTAATGGATCGGGAACTTCATTGGTTGAGGCAAAGATAGCGGGATTTGATTCCGGAGGGATTGATATTAATCCGTTTGGCGTTTTAGCGTCAAATGTAAAGACATATAATTACAGCGTGGCAGAGCTGCAGGCAGCCTGCAGCGATTTACTTACCGGCCTAAAAAGTGTGCTTTTTTATAATGGCCAGTGCAATTTATTTGTTTCGGAGATATGCGGCAGATATGTTATGTCTGGGATTTCAGAAACAAACAGGAAGGTTTATGTTGATTTTCCAGATGTTGAAAAGTGGTTTGATAAGGATGTGATTTGGGAATTATCGGCGATTAAATTTTTTCTTTTGCAAATGGCACCGGATAAAATACGGGAATTTTTTGTACTTGCTTTTTTTGCAATTATTCGAAGAGTATCAAAGGCGTATGACGCAGAGGTACGGCCGCACCGGAATCCGAAAAAAAGAAAAAGAAGCGCTTTGGAGGCATATGAGAAAAAGGTCGTTGAAATGATTTCTACGATGAGGGAATGGAACTTGGTGACGTCAAAAGAGATCAGTTCAAGAGCTTTTGTCTGTGATAACAGCGACGCTCCGGCGGTCGCAGATATTATTTATCATCTGGAAAAACAGTATGGGAAAGAACTTGGCCTTGTGATTTCCCATCCCCCATATCTGAATTGTTTTGATTATATTCCTGTATACAGGATGAAGTTTTTGTGGGCATTTGGTTTTGATGAAATTTATGGCACGCACACGTATCAGCAAATCAGGACTGGAGAGTTGCGGGCGTATCCTGCAAAAAAGGATGCGTTTGTGAATCGTTATTTTAGGCATAATTTTAATGCTTATAAAATCATGTATGAGCATTTGAAACCAGGCGGATGTTTATGTATTGTCATTGGAGACTGTACCATAAATAAACAGTTATTTTCCGTTCATAAAATGTTTATCAAAGGAATGGAAAATATCGGTTTTGTCGTGGAGAAAGTCACTTACAGAAGTACGGCATATGGTCTTGGCAGATATGCGTACCGACATAAAGCCGATTATAATGATAAAGAAGGAGGCAAGAAGGACGCCATACTTTTTTTCAGGAAATGATGTTTTATATTTCTCTAACGAGGAGGCTTTTATTTTGGTAATCAAATTTAATATAGGATTCCAGAGAAAGATCATAGAATATGTGATTGTCAAAAAACAGAAATACCTGTTCAATAACGTCTCGTATCTCCCGGCTTGCAAGATAATTTTTTTTACTGATCTTGTTTAACATATTCTGGGCTCCAAACTGAGCTTCAAAAAATTCAAAAGATTTTATTAAAACGGCGTCAGGTACGATAATATTATGATCAATGCAGGTTTTAATGACGTTGCGGGATTTTTCTTCCCAATGGGAATATTCACATATGACGTGGAGGAAGTTCATATGTCGTTTTTTTTCGGAAATTTCTTCTTTTCCCCAATGACCGTCGATTTTTTTCCTTAAATCCATAGCCACAAAGGATACTTGTTTTGCCTTTTCAATTGTTTGAGGACCTGTCAAACAATTATATAATGAAAACTGGCAAAGTCCATTTGTGATGTTATCAAGTTTTATGGTTTTGCATATACGGATAATTTCAGGGATTTCTTCCAGCATATTACCGGAAGGTGTAATGTGAATTAGCTCTTGTTTTTCAGTTATAATTAGTTTGATATTTTCTCCGATAGACATTTTGATTTTGTCAGAACAAGTATTTTGGGAATTTGTCAGTTTTATGTTTACAGTATCTGTTGTATGAGAGATGAGTGTGACTGTCTGTGAAATTGGATGCTCCATCCAGTGAGCATTGAGTTCTATGGTAAAGCATTCGTTGTCAGAAAGGTTTCTAAGATGATTTTTTCCTTTTCCAGCAGTCGTTTCCTCCACACCGACGCATTTGCACTCTATAGCGCCAAATAATCCTGTTTTTTGAGAAAGGTTTTGATAAAATCCAAATTCCACTTTATGTCCGGCGGTTGAAAAACCTTCTAATTTTCCTTCCGTATCTAAATGGGAGATCAGATCTGGGCATTTGTAAATACCGGCCATTGTGAGTATTTCAAGCATATCTCCTATTTTTCTGCCGATTTGGTGTCCCTTCAGGTTATATGCGGATATACATTTATATACGCTTGTAATGTATGTAAAACTGCGCAGTTCTTTTTTTATGTCGTAAATCATTTGTATATGCACCCTCCTTAGAGTCCATTAAAAAGTTCGCTTAGTGAGATATTCAGTCCGTCTGCTATTTTTTTTATGTTATAGATAGAGATATTTCGTTTGCCTGCTTCTACAGATGCAAGATAGGTTCGATCCATATCAATCAGAAGAGCGAATTTTTCCTGACTGAGCCCTGCTTTATTTCTTAGTGTTTTGATTCTTCCGCCCAAATCTTTTGTAATCATAAAGAATCCCCTTCCTCTTTTCTATGCAGAATTGTAAAATCCTATGGATTATAAAACAACGGATTATAAGCAACAAGATGAAAAAGTTTAAAAATATGTAAATAATCAAAAATATTTATATTATTTTTATAAAATGACAAATAAATTGTAAAAAAATAAAAATTTATCTAATAATAGTATAAAATAATATAAAAATCTATAAAAATAAGTAATAAAATGCACAACATGAAAGTAATGAAAACAGTTTTTGCGCAGACAATGCCGTGCGAGATTACGGATCTTTGCGCTTATGGCAAATATTACGCGGCGGTTTCCGGTATCAAAGATGGTATAAGCAGCGACGACACATTTTCAGATCCAATTTTGCTTGAACCAAAAGAAGATTCTGATGCGGCAAGGGCCAGAGCGGATCTTGACTGGACATTAAAAGGGATTTAAAACGGAAATATTGCGGATAGTACAAAAAACCGGTTTGAGATTGGCGCAAAGGGAGAACTTTACGGCAGCGGTTTTACGATTTTTTCTTCCTCAGTTCGGCGGGTTACGGTGTGCAGAATGACGGTTCCGTTTGGCGTCCGTCAAAAAATTGGGGCGATGCAAAATCAAAGATTACAATTAAGGCTGAATATAATGGGGAAACTGCAGAAAAAACAGAAACGGCAAAAGTAAAAGCGGCCGTGCCAGAGATGGGATATGCCATAGAAAGCGGAACAGAACAGTATAATAACTCAGAAGTCAATCTGACAGCAGAAGGCACAAAAGACTGGTATCAGTTTCGCAACCGTATCAGGCGGCACGAATACGATTACAGCTGACAGCCTAACAAAAAAGACGTCTGGAGGAAAAACTTGCCGATGAAGCGGCAACGGCAGAAGAATTAACAAACCTTGCGAATCAGGTAAAAAATTGCAGTTGTGCAGTTGAGTCTGGAGAAACGAAAAAGATGCTTGCAGACGCAAAGGATGCGTTAAGGCAGACAGTGGAAAAAGCGGAATCAGCTATAACCACAGGAAAGAAAAATTGCACGGATAAAAGCTGGAGCACGTTTATGCGGGCATATGAAGCGGCGAAAGCTGCTCCGGAGAATGCGGACGCTGGGACGCTGAACAGGCTTGCGGCAGATATCCTGGAAAAACAGGGAGCGCTGAAAGAAAAAGAAGAAGATAAGAACAAATGTTCAAAAAAGAATTAAAAAGATCCGCTATAAAGTGACAAATGCAAAGAAGAAAACTGTTCTGGCAGTGAAGGGGCTGGATAAGAAAGCAGGAAGCATCCAGATCTCGGATATGGTAGAAATTAACGAAAAAAATGCAGTGTGACAGAAATTGGATCATCGGTATTTAAAGGTTATGGCAAAGCAGTTTCACTGACGGTTGGAAAAAATGTAAAAACAATCGGAAAACAGGCGTTTAAAAGCTGTAAAAAGTTAAAAACAGTAAAGATTACAGGAAAAGCGTTAAAGATGGTCAAGAGCGGAGCGTTTAAAAATACGGTAAAGTCTGTAAAAGTAAAATGGCCGAAATCGCTTTCAAAAAAACAGCGCAGCAGATTGACAAAAATGCTGAAAAAACAGGGACTGAAAACGAAATAGATAAAATGAAAAGATTTTATAAAAAGAGGGGAGCCGCCGTACGGGAAATATCCGTGCGGCGGTTCTTTTTTTGTATAAGAAAAATTTGTTCTTAATCGAAAAACACATGAAAGAAAAAATCAGAAACAATAGGGGATTTTCGGATAAACATTTTGAAAAGTATGTAGTCTGTAATTAATAATATAAAATTATTAATTATATATATTTAATTGACTTA
>CAJUIS010000011.1 GCA_910586645.1 uncultured Lachnospiraceae bacterium
TAGAAAAAATCGGGCTGTTGTCCATCCTTTTGTCCAGAAAGGAATACGGAATGCGTGAAAAACAGATTGAGCAGAAGCTGGTGCAGGAAACCAGGAAATGCGGCGGCATCTGCCCCAAGTTTACATCCCCTGGCTTTGCCGGGATGCCGGACAGGATGATGCTCCTCCCCGGCGGGAAAATCGGCTTTGTGGAGGTCAAGGCTCCGGGGGAAAATCCGCGCCCCCTGCAGATGGCGCGGCACCGGCTCCTGCGGCAGCTTGGGTTTAAGGTGTATGTGCTGGATGGCGTGGAACAGATTGGAGGGATCATTGATGAGATACAGTCCACATGAATACCAGAGATACGCAGCGGAGTATATCAAGGCGCACCCGGCAGCGGCAGTATTCCTCGCCTGCGGGCTTGGCAAGACGAGCATCACGCTGACGGCGGTCAACGACCTGATGTTTGACAGCTTTGAAATCCACAGGGCGCTTGTTGTGGCCCCAATCCGGGTGGCCTCCTTCAGTTGGCCGGCAGAGATTGAAAAGTGGGACCACCTTGAGGGGCTTAAGTACAGCGTGGCGGTCGGAACGGCGGCGGAGAGGCGGGCGGCATTAAAAAAGCCTGCAGACATTTATCTCATCAACCGTGAAAACGTGCAGTGGCTGGTTTCCGATAGCGGCATACCGTTTGACTTCGACATGGTGGTGATTGATGAGTTATCATCCTTCAAAAACTACCAGACGAAGCGGTTCAGGGCGCTGATGAAAGTCCGGCCGAAGGTAAAGCGCATCGTGGGGCTGACAGGGACGCCGAGCAGCAACGGCCTCATGGATTTATGGGCGGAGTTCCGGCTGCTGGACATGGGGGAGCGGCTTGGGGATGCATGGACGTATGAGCCGTATGAGCGGTTTGATGTGCGGATGCCGGACGGGAGTTTTAAATCCTTTGGCCGGATCAGCCGGAGCAGTGCGGCGTGGGATGAGGAATTCCATGTGTTCACGCTGACTGCCGATGTGGAGGAAAGCTCTACCCGCAGCGAGGACATTTCCATGGATTACGATTTTTTCCATTCAGATTTGATGAAGATATCCTGCGGGAACAACTACACGGCGGAGGTCATACCGAGGGACATCAACATCTGGATTTCCCGGCTGTTTTTAGGGGACGCGGACGGCTTTTCCATCCTTTATTACCAGGACGTGGACTCCCTCGTCTATTGGGCGAATCAGGCGGCATACCGCTGGAAACTGCGGGGGATGTGTATGTGGTCGCTTGGGCAGGAGGACATGAGGATTTGGGAGTGGCTCCCAAAGCAGATATAAAAACTTTATATTTCCTATTGGAAACTGGCGGATGTCCATTGCGGGCAGCCGCTTTTTTCATACAACAAATCTTTTTAAGGAGGGTTTCACTATGAAGGAATTCTGGAACACGATCCAACTCATCTTTACCGCCATCGGAGGGTGGCTTGGCTATTTCCTTGGAGGCTGTGACGGCCTGCTGTATGCGCTGATTGCTTTTGTCGTGGTGGACTATATCACGGGAGTGATGTGTGCCGCGGCGGATAAGAAGCTGTCCAGCGAGGTAGGGTTCAGGGGCATTGCAAAAAAGGTGCTGATCTTCCTGCTTGTGGGGATTGCCAACATCCTCGATGTGCAGGTCATCGGCACGGGCAGTGTGTTACGGACGGCGGTCATCTTTTTCTATATCTCCAACGAGGGCGTGAGCCTTCTGGAGAACGCCGGACACCTTGGCTTGCCCATCCCGGAGAAGCTGAAGGATATCCTGGCACAGCTCCATGACAGGGCAGAAAACGGGAAGGAGGATGAATAAGCATGAAGCTGGTAGAAAGTATCCTGACAAGGAATCCCTGCTATACGGCAGGGAGAAAGATCACGGTAAAGGGGCTGATGCTCCATTCCGTGGGCTGTCCGCAGCCGAAGGCATCCGCTTTCATCAATAGCTGGAACAGCGCGTCCTATGACAGCGCCTGTGTCCATGGCTTCATTGACGGCAACGACGGTACGGCGTACCAGACGCTTCCGTGGAACCACAGGGGATGGCACTGTGGCTCCGGCAGCAAGGGCAGCGGCAACAATACCCACATCGGGGTGGAGATGTGCGAACCGGCGTGTATCAAGTACACATCGGGCAGCAATTTCACCTGCTCCGACACGGCCACGGCAAAGGCGGTGGCGAAAAGGACTTATGAGACGGCGGTGGAGCTGTTCGCCATGCTCTGTGAAAAGTACAGCCTTGACCCGCTTGCGGACGGTGTCATCATCAGCCACAAGGAAGGCTGTGCGAGGGGCATTGCCAGCAACCACGGCGACCCGGAGCATTTATGGATGCAGCTTGGGATGGGGTACACAATGGATTCCTTCCGTAAAGCGGTCAAGGCAGCGATGGGCGGCACTGCTTCTGGCACAGACAGATACACCAAGATCATGGGGAATGCCACGGCAACGGCGGAGCAGATGCAGGCATATCTGAAAAAGAAGAACCCGTCCGTGGCGCAGTCCGTCCTCGACATGGTTCCGCTGTACCTTTCGGAAGCCATGGACCAGGAGGAATACCAGAGACGCCGCAATGAACTGGTCGCCCGGTATGAGGCGGCAAGGGACGGGTACGAAAAAGCATCCGGGGAGATTTCCGACAGGCAGGGAAAGAGGAAAACCTATATGCGGTTTATCGGCGGGCTGCAAAAGCTGGACGGCTTCTGCGGAAAGTTTGATGAGGAACTTTGGACGGCGCTCCTTGACTACGCCACGGTTTATGCCAGAGACGACATCCGATTCACTTTCAAGGCGGGGAACGAAGTGAAAGTTGATGGATAGGTAAAAATGTGTAAATTTCGCTATTTAATATAGAAAGAAAATTTTTTTCTGGGCCGGAATAATCAGTTTCCGGCCCGCATTTTTTAGGTTTAGGGGGGTGCATTTAGGGGGTGCATCGTTGAATTGTATCAATTTCGTTGTACCGATGAACCCCTGCAAATGCGGCTATTATCCGGACAGAAGCCGGTGCGGCTGCAAAGACGCGGAAGTCGCGCGTTATCTGGGAAGAATCAGCAAACCTTTGCTGGATCGGATTGACATCTGTACAGAGGCGCCGGCTGTATGCTACGAGGAATTGACGGAAAAAAGAACAAACGAGACTTCCGCCGCAATCAGAGGCCGTGTGACAGCTGCGCAGGAACGGCAGAGAAGACGTTTTCTGGAAAATGAATTTTCCTATAACAGCCAGATTCCTTCCAGAGACATAGCGAAATACTGTAAATTGAATGGCAAAGAACAGAAATATATGAAAGAAATTTATCAGAAAATGGATCTTTCTGCCAGAGGGTATTATAAAATTTTAAAAACGGCAAGAACGATTGCAGATTTGGATGACAGCAGTGAAATTTTGTTTCATCACTTGAATGAAGCCGTATGTTATCGTGTGCAGAACAGAAAATATTGGGAATGAGGAGGGAGAATATGGAAGAAAACCGGAAATATCAGTATTGGATGAAATGTATACCGGGAATCGGGAATAAAAAACAGAAAAAGTTAGTAGAATATTGTGGCAGTGCAAAAGAAGTCTATGGTCTGACAAAGCGCAGGCTTATGGAGGTCGACGGCATTTTGGAACGGGATGTTTGCGCAATTGACGAAAGCAGGCGTCATTTTGATCTGGAAAAAGAAGCGCAGATTTTGGAAAATACAAAAATTTCCATGATTACGATAGAAGACGAAGCGTTTCCGGAAAGGCTTCGGAATATTCAGGATTGTCCGTATGCCATTTTTTACAAAGGGAAACTTCCTTTGGAGTCAGAAAAGACGGCCGCTGTCGTAGGGGCGCGCCTTTGCTCTTCTTATGGAAGAGCCGCGGGGCTTGCGCTTGGAGAAGCTTTGGCGCGCTGCGGAGTAAGCGTTGTCAGCGGCATGGCGGCCGGAATCGATTCGTTCGGGCACTGGGGAGCGATCCGCGGACGCGGAAAAACGTATGCCGTGCTTGGATGCGGCCCCGATATCTGTTACCCAAAAGGCGGGAAGGAACTTTATCAGAAAATATTGGAAAAAGGGGCTGTTTTGTCGGAATATCCTCCGCGCACAAATCCCGTGCCGGGACAGTTCCCGGCCAGAAACCGCCTGATCAGCGCACTGTCGGATATTGTGATTGTCGTGGAGGCGAAAAAAAGAAGCGGTTCGCTGATTACCGCGGATTTTGCGCTGGATCAGGGAAAAGACGTTTACGCCGTTCCGGGAAGGCTGGATGATATATTGAGCGAGGGGTGCAATGAGCTGATCCGGCAGGGATGCGGAATTGTAACTTCCATGGAGAGCCTGCTTTTAGAACTCGGGTTTTCATCCGCCAAAACAGAAAAGGAAGAGAAAAAGATAAAAAAGGCGCTTGAAGAAGAAGAGTTGATGGTGTATAGTTGTTTTGATTTGCATTCAAAAAGCATGGAAGATCTGGCGAAAGAAACGGGATTTCCGGCTTTTAAACTGGCGGATTTACTGGTAAAGCTGCAGGTAAAGGGATTGATTGAGGAATATTTTAAAAATCATTACCGCAAAATATAGAACAAGCAAAAGGAGTTTACAATTATGGCAAAGTATCTGGTAATTGTGGAATCACCGGCAAAAGTAAAGACGATTAAAAAATTCCTGGGTAAGAATTATGAAGTGACTGCGTCAAACGGGCATGTGCGCGATTTGCCGAAAAGCCAGCTTGGCATTGACATAGAGCATGATTTTGAGCCGAAATACATTACCATTCGCGGAAAAGGAGATATCCTTGCAAAGCTTCGAAAAGAAGTAAAGAAGGCCGATAAAGTGTACCTCGCAACTGACCCCGACCGGGAGGGGGAAGCGATCTCCTGGCATTTGGCGCAGGCGTTAAAATTAGAAGGAAAAAACGTATACAGGATCAGTTTTAACGAAATTACGAAGAATGCGGTAAAAGCTTCGCTGAAAAGCCCGAGGGAAGTCGATATGGATTTGGTAAACGCCCAGCAGGCAAGGCGTATGCTGGATCGGATGGTAGGCTATAAAATAAGCCCGCTTTTGTGGGCAAAAGTAAAGCGGGGCTTAAGCGCAGGCAGGGTGCAGTCTGTGGCTCTGCGCATGATTTGCGACAGGGAAGAGGAAATTAACGCATTTATTCCAAAAGAGTACTGGACGCTTGACGCATTGCTGTCCGTGAAAGGGGAAAAACGCCCTCTGAAAGCGAAATTTTATGGAAACAGCGCAGGAAAACTTGAAATCGCTTCTGAGAAAGAACTTACAGGCATCAAAGAAAAGGTGGAAAAAGAGGAGTTTCAGGTATTGGAGGTAAAAAAAGGAGAACGCACGAAAAAGGCTCCTTCGCCGTTTACAACCAGTACGCTTCAGCAGGAAGCGTCTAAGGCGCTGAATTTTTCCATTCAAAAAACGATGCGGATTGCCCAGCAGCTTTATGAAGGCGTGGATATCAAAGGGCAGGGCACGGTTGGTTTAATTTCTTATCTCAGAACGGATTCGATGAGGGTTTCGGAAGAAGCTGCCCAGGCGGCGGCGCTTTATATTACAGATGCGTACGGAGAAAAGTATACGGCTCTGCATACGGAAAAAAAGCAAAGCGCAGCGAAGATACAGGACGCCCATGAAGCGATTCGGCCGACGGACATTACAAGGACTCCTGTATTCGTAAAGGAATCGCTGTCAAGAGATCAGTTCCGCTTATATCAGCTTATCTGGAAAAGGTTTACAGCCAGCAGGATGAGCAGTGCGGTATATGAGACGACGTCTGTGGTAATTGGCGCCGGGGATTACCGCTTTCATGTTTCCGCTTCCAAAATTGTATTTGACGGATTTATGTCCGTATATACTTCAGAAGATGAAGAAAAGGCGGAGAATAATGTGATGCTGCGGTCAATCGGTGAAGATACAAACCTGAATCTGAAAGAACTGGAGGGAAATCAGCATTTTACGCAGCCGCCGGCGCATTATACCGAGGCGTCTTTGGTAAAGACATTAGAAGAGCTTGGAATTGGACGTCCAAGTACATATTCTCCGACAATTACAACGATACTTGCAAGAAGGTACGTCGTAAAAGAGAATAAAAACCTGTATGTGACAGAGCTTGGAGAAGTTGTCAATTCTATTATGAAAGAGTCTTTCACCAGCATTGTAGACGAGCATTTTACAGCGAATATGGAGTCGCTTCTTGACAAAGTCGAAGAGGGAAAAATAAGCTGGAAGACTGTAGTGGAAAATTTTTATCCCGATTTGGAAGAAGCCGTTCAGATTGCGGAAAAAGATTTGGAAAAAATTAAAATTGAAGATGAAGTTACAGACGTCGTCTGTGAAGAATGCGGAAGAAATATGGTGATAAAATACGGGCCGCATGGGAAGTTTCTGGCGTGTCCCGGATTTCCTGACTGCAGGAATACAAAACCCTATCTGGAGAAAACAGGAATTAAGTGTCCGCTGTGTGAAAAAGAAGTCGTTATCAAAAAGACAAAAAAAGGAAGAAGGTACTATGGCTGTGAAAATAATCCGGAATGCGGATTTATGTCATGGCAGAAACCTTCAGGAAAAAAATGTCCCGAATGCGGCAGTTATATGGTAGAAAAAGGAAATAAACTGGCGTGTTCGAAAGAGCAGTGCGGCTACAGTGAAAAGATTGCTGAAAAAAAGACGGAAGAATAATTTGAATATTCTTGAAATATCAAAATAAGTGTGCTAAGATACGTCTGAGCCATTAAAAATTCGGAATATTTTTAAGGAGGGTATCTTATGGGTGTACAGTTGTTGGATAAGACGAGAAAAATTAACAAACTTCTGCATAATAATAATTCTTCCAAGGTAGTGTTCAATGATATATGCGTAGTGTTGACAGACATTTTAAAGTCCAACATTCTGGTAATCAGCAGGAAAGGAAAGGTTCTTGGGAGCAGCGTCAGCAAGGGGATTCCTGAAATCTGCGAGTTGATTGTGGATGAAGTGGGCGGGTTTATCGATCCGCTTTTAAATGAAAGGCTGCTTGGCATCCTTTCTACGAAAGAGAACGTTAATTTAGAGACTTTGGGATTTGACTCTGATATGAAGAGATACTGTGCAATCATTACGCCGATTGATATTGCGGGAGAACGGCTTGGGACGCTGTTTGTATATCGTTTTGATTCTCAGTACGATATTGATGACATTATTCTGTCGGAGTATGGCACAACAGTGGTCGGGCTTGAGATGATGCGTTCCGTGAATGAAGAGAACGCGGAGGAAGTCAGGAAGATCCAGATTGTAAAATCCGCTATCCATACGCTTTCTTTTTCGGAACTGGAAGCGATTCTTCATATTTTTGAAGAGCTTGACGGCAATGAAGGGATTCTGGTTGCCAGCAAAATAGCAGACAGAGTGGGGATTACCCGTTCCGTTATTGTGAACGCCCTGCGTAAATTTGAGAGCGCCGGCGTCATAGAGTCGCGTTCTTCCGGAATGAAAGGCACATATATCAAGGTTTTAAACGATGTGGTATTTGACGAACTTGAAAAGATAAAAAAGCAGGAACGGTAAAGATAAAGGGGATTCAGAAGGAAAAAGGATTTACAGAATCTGTCTGTAAATCCTTTTTTTTGCATATATTGTGTTTAAGTTTGCAAAAAAATACAAGATAGCGCAAAAAGTGATAAAAAAAGACTTGAGATTTTTTTGATATGATTTATAATATACAATAAGAATCAGAATATATTATAAGTAAAAGTATGTAGAAATGCGTGCAGTGTTTCTTCATGCCCTGAAACAGCGACAATATAGAAAGGAGATAACAGTACATATGTTTTCAACCAATGTATATAGTTATATCAATGTATTGAATAAGGCGGCAGATGCAAGCTGGCTGAGAGAAGAGACAATTATGAACAATCTTGCGAATGTCAATACGCCGGGATACAAGAGAAAAGACGTTGATTTTCAGAGTGTGCTTCGGACAGAGCTTGGCAATATGAAATATACGACTTTGGACAGCAAGGTAGAGCATGCGGATTTGAACCGTCTGAAGGCTTCCACTTATGTGGATTCTGCAAATTATTCTTACCGGGTGGATAAGAGCAATGTGGATGTGGATAACGAAAATGTGGAGCTTGCATCAGAAAAGATCAGGTATGATGCATTGACGGACAGTATGACGCAGGAATTTGCAAGGCTGAAAATGGCAATGCAGAAATAAAATTAATCGACAACAGAGTGAGGAGGAGTAATTATGGCATTGTTTCAGGCGTTTAACATCAGCGCTTCTGGAATGACGGCGGAGCGGTTCCGTATGGATATTATTGCGGAAAACGTTGCAAACGTAAACACTACAAGAACAGAAAACGGTACGCCGTACCGACGAAAAATCGTTACGTTTGCGGAAAGAGAAACGCCTTCTTTTGGGGATTATCTTTCAAAGGCGCGTGTTTATGGCGGAAACGGCGTAAAAGTTACGAAAGTTTCGGAAGATACCGAGACGGATTTTATGATGGAATACGATCCGGCGCATCCGGATGCGGATGAAAACGGATATGTTTTGCGTCCAAATGTAAATGTGGTTACGGAGATGACGAATCTGATTGACGCCAGCAGGGGCTATGAGGCGAACGTGACGGCGTTTAATGCAATTAAGGCCATGGCGCAGGCGGGATTACAGGTAGGTAAGTCGTAGACAGAATAATTTTCAGATACAGGGAGGATTGCCGAAATGGATGTAGCTTCATTATACAGTGTATCACCGGATTATCTTACAAAGTACGGCCTGAATAAAACGGCGGAGCCGCAGAAAGAAAAGGAAGGAAATTTTGGTTCTATTTTAGATGCGGCAATGAATATGATTAACGAGACAAATGATTATCAGAATGCGGCGGAATCGGCAGAAATTCAATTTGCGCTTGGAGAGGCAGTCAGCACACATGAGCTTGCGGTGGCACAGCAGAAAGCGAATACTGCTTTACAGTATACAATCGCGGTGAGGGACAAGGTTTTGGACGCATACAAAGAGATCATGAATATGTCAATTTAAATGGGTAGGGATATAAGATGCCGGATAGAGTACAGAATATATTAAACGGAACAAAGGATTGGTGGACAAAGTTTTCCACGAAACAAAAGACGCTTCTGCTTAGTATTGTGAGCGTGGTTGTACTGGCTCTCATTATTTTGGCAGTGGTGATGAATCGGCCGAACATGGTTCCACTGATTACCTGTGAGAATACGTCGGAGGCTGCGGAAGTTAAGAAGCTTCTGGAAGATGAAAATATCAAAACGGATATTTCTTCGGATGGACTGACATTTTCCATAAACAAAAAGGATGAGTCTGCGGCTTCCATTTTGCTTGGATCTAATGGGATTCCGACAGCGGGATACAGCATTGACAATGTGTTTGACGGCGGCTTCAGTACGACTGAATCGGATAAAAACAAGAAATATCAGTTGTATCTGGAAAAAAAGTTTGAAGATCAGCTTGCAACGCTTAATAATATAGAAAACGCTGACATTTCCCTTTCCATACCGCAGGAGGACGGTACGATTATTTCTATGGGTCAGGAGACGCATGCGAGCGTTATTCTGCATCTGAGCGGTGAAATGGACGAAGAACAGGCCATGGGAATCGCCAAGTTTGTGGCGACGGAAGTGGGAAATGATTCTACGGATAACATACTGATTTTGGATTCGAACGGGAATATGCTGTTTTCCGGAGGGGATTCGGGTACGGCTATAGGGAATGCGAATTCACAGCTTTCTTTGAAAAACAAACAGGAAAGTATGATAAAAAACCAGGTGCGGAGCGTCGTGCTTGGGACGGATGTATATGACAATGTAGAGGTAGGCTTAAATCTCGCAATGGATTTTGGCCGGGAAGAATATACGAATCAGCGTTATTATGTGGATGAAGGCAGAGATCAGGGATATCTGGACAGCAAAAAATCATTTGAGTCCGAATCCGAAGGCGGTCCGTCCGGCGTTCCCGGTGCGGATTCAAATGACCAGGATCAGACCTATGTGATGCCGGATTCAGAAGTGTCTTCTTCTTCCACAAGTGAGCTGAATGAGAATTACCTGACCAGCCAGGAGATTACAAAGAGGGAGAATGACGGCGGGACAGTGGATCTTGAAAATTCGTCTGTTTCCGTTGTGGCGACTTCTTACATAGTTTATGATGAAAATGCGCTGAAAGCGGACGGTACGCTTTCGGATATGTCATTTGATGAATTTGTAGCCCAGAACAGTGACCGTGTAAAGGCGGAAGTGGACGACGAGTTTTACGATATGGTAGCGAATGCGACGGGAATTTCCAGAGACAGGATTTCCATTGTCGCATACGATGTGCCTTTCTTTAAATATGCGTCTTCCGGAGGAAGAGATGTAACGGATTATCTGCAGATTGCGCTTGCAGTTCTGATTTTTGCGCTGCTTGGCTTTGTGGTATTCCGAAGCACAAGAAAGCAGCGGGAAGAAGCGATCGAACCGGAATTGTCAGTTGAGACTTTGCTTGAAACCACAAGAAGTCAGGAGGAGTCGGACGAGGCACTGCAGGATATAGGATTTTCGGAAAAATCGGAAACGCGGATTTTAATTGAGAATTTTGTAGAGGGAAATCCGGAAGCGGCAGCATCTTTGCTGCGCAATTGGTTGAATGAGGAGTGGGATTAAAAGATGAGCAGCGAAGAATTGACTGGTATCCAAAAAGCCGCCGTGCTGTTGATTGCGTTGGGGCCGGAAAAGTCGGCAGATATTTTTAAGCATTTAAAAGAAGATGAAATTGAGGAGCTGACTTTGGAAATCGCAAACACCAGAAGCGTTTCTCCACAGATAAAGGAAGCCGTATTAAATGAATTTTATCAGGTTTGTCTGGCGCAGCAGTATATTGCGGAAGGCGGCATTACCTATGCAAAAGAGCTTTTGGACAAAGCTTTGGGCGGAGAACGGGCACAGGAAGTTATATCCAAACTCACTGCATCTTTGCAGGTTCGTCCGTTTGAGTTTGTCCGTAAGACGGATCCAAGCCAGCTTTTGAACTTTATTCAGGATGAACATCCGCAGACGATTGCCATGATTTTGTCTTATTTAACTCCGGCGCAGGCGGCAATGATTATGAGCGCGCTTTCGTCGGAAGTGCAGGCGGACGTGGCAAAGAGGATTGCGACGATGGACAGGACTTCGCCGGATGTGGTCAAAGAGGTGGAACGGGTATTGGAGAGAAAATTATCTTCGCTCATCAATCAGGATTACACGATTGTGGGCGGCGTAGATGCGATTGTCAACATTTTAAATACAGTAGATCGTTCTACGGAAAAACATATTATGGAATCACTGGAAATCGAAGAACCGGAACTGGCAGACGAAATCCGCAAGAAGATGTTTGTATTCGAGGATATCATGCTGCTTGATGATCGTGCGATTCAGCGCGTGCTTCGTGATGTTGACAATAATGATCTTGCTGTTGCGCTTAAGAGCGCAAATGAAGACGTCCAGAGTACAATCTTTAAGAATCTGTCCAAACGCCTTGCTTCTATGATTAAGGAAGATATGGAATTTATGGGCCCGATTCGTATGAAGGACGTAGAGGAAGCGCAGCAGAAGATTGTTGGCGTTATCCGCAAGCTGGAAGACTCTGGTGAAATTGTAATTTCCAGAGGCGGAGGTGACGATATCGTTGTCTAATCTGTTTAAGCAATATAATGTCATTGAACCGGAAAAAAACGCCCGCGTGATAGATTATAATTCTATGGTGGAAAAAAAGCTTGCCGAGCTTGCAAAGCAGCAGAGCGCGGGAGTAAAAGAAAACGGCTTTCGAAGCCTTAGCGACGTGGCGGAAGCAGCAGTGGAAGAAGATCCGGCGGAAGTCCTTCAAAAAGCGAAGGAAGAGGCGGATGCAATTGTAAACGGCGCCAGAGAAGAAGCGATGGTTTTGATGGCGGATACAAAGAAACGCTCCGGGGAAATTCTTGAAAAATCCAGACAGGATGGGCAGAAAGAAGGATACGAAGCCGGATTTTTGCAGGCAAAGGAAGAGCTGGAGACGGAATACCAAAAGCGCAGAGAAGAGCTTGCGCAGTTGGAAGAGAAGTGCAGACAGGATTACAAACGGGAAATGGAAGAACTGGAACCAAAACTTTTAGATGTGATTTTAACGGTTTTCGAAAAGGTATTTCATATTCAGTTTGATGAAAAAAAGGATATTTTGCTGCATTTGGTCAGCGATGCGATTTCGGGAATTGAAGGGTGCAAAAGTTTTCGCATTCGTGTCAGTGAAGCGCAGAGAGTTTTTCTGGAATCCAGAAAAGAAGAGATTTTAGACCGCATTGGACATGATATGTCTCTTGAGATAATTCCGGATGCGGCTTTTGAGCAAAATCAGTGCATAATTGAGACAGATACGGGTATTTTTGACTGTAGTCTGGACGTGCAGCTAAACAATTTAATGAAGGATTTAAGATCATTGAGTTCGTGAGGATGACAGACGTGGCATATAATTTTGAAAAGTATTTACAACTGGCGGATCGTACCTATTTTAACAGATTTGGAAAAGTGGCAAAAATCGTGGGACTTACGATTGAATCCATTGGTCCGGATGCAAAGCTGAATGATTTGTGCCGAATCATCATCGATAAAAATGAGGATATTTCCGTAATGGCAGAGGTAGTGGGGATACGGGACAACCGCCTGCTGCTGATGCCTTACGAAAGTGTGGAAGGCATAGGTGTTGGATGCACTGTAGAAAATACGGGGCATCCATTATCTGTTTTGGCAGGGGACGAACTGCTTGGACATATGCTGGACGGAATCGGAAGAATTACGGATTTTGAAGGGCAGATAGAGCGGGCGGAGGAATATCCGGTTGAAGCGGCTCCTCCGGATCCTATGAAGAGAAAAATTATCGACGAGGTTCTGCCGTTGGGAGTGAAAGCAGTCGATGGGCTGATTACGGTAGGAAAAGGGCAGAGAATCGGGATTTTTGCAGGTTCCGGCGTTGGAAAAAGCACATTGATGGGAATGTTTGCCCGGAATACGAGAGCAGATATTAATGTAATCGCATTGATTGGCGAGCGGGGCAGGGAAGTGAGGGAATTTGTGGAGCGGGATCTTGGAGAGGAAGGCATGAAACGTTCCGTAGTAGTTGTGGCTACTTCCGATAAGCCTGCGCTGATTCGCAATAAAGCGGCAAAGACGGCTACGGCGGTTGCGGAATATTTCAGGGATCAGGGGAAAGACGTGCTTCTTATGATGGATTCCCTGACGCGTTTTTCCATGGCGCAGAGAGAAATCGGCCTTGCTTCCGGAGAGCCTCCGGTGACAAGAGGATATCCGCCAAGCGTGTATTCTGAGATGCCGAAGCTTCTGGAGAGGGCCGGAAATTCGGAGAAGGGTTCTATTACGGGGCTCTATACCGTACTGGTAGACGGAGATGATTTTAACGAACCGATTACCGACACGGCGCGCAGCATTTTAGACGGACATATTATGCTTTCCCGGAAACTGGCGCACAGGAATCATTATCCGGCGGTTGATATATTGCAGAGCATATCCAGGGTTATGAGTTCAATCGCTTCCAAAGAACATAAAGAAGCGGCAGGCAAGTTGAAAAACGTGCTTGCGACTTATCAGGAGGCGGAAGATCTGATTAATATCGGAGCTTATAAAAGAGGCTCAAATCCCGGCATTGACTATGCAATTTCAAAAATAGAGGCGGTAAATGAATTTTTGATGCAGGACGTGATGGAGAAAATGGAGTTTGAAGAGGAAGAACAGATGTTGGAAAACCTCTTTGTAAATTAAGGTGAGTCATTATGGCAAAGTTTCGATATAAGCTGCAAAGCGTACTGGATATTAAAGAGAAGCTGGAAAATCAGGAAAAGATTGCTTTTGGCCTGGCGTCAGCAAAGCTTCTGGAAGAACAGGAAGTCCTTAAGAATCTGATGATTCAGAAGGCCGGATATGACAGGCAGGCAAGAAAGCTTGTAGAGGGAAAAATTGACGTACTTGAAATTAATGCCTGCAGGAAAGCGGTTGAGACGATGAAGACGAGGATCCGGGGACAGATGTTTTATGTACACCAGGCAGAAAAACAGTTGGAGCTTGTCCGGCAGAGGTTAAATGAAGTTATGATTGAGCGAAAAACCTATGAAAAGCTGAAAGAGAAGCGTTTTGAAGAGTTTAAAGCGGAACTGGCGCACGAAGAATCCAAAGAGGTAGACGAATTAGTCAGTTATACCTATCATCAGAATGAAGAATAACAGGTGGTGAAAAAAGTTATGGCGAATGAAAATTCAATGCCAAAAGAAGGCGAAGAGGACAAGAAAGCGGCGAAGAAAGCCGCCAAACTGGCAAAACAGGAAGAAAAGGCAGCGAAAAAAGAGGCGAAACGCAGAGAGAAATTGGAAAAGGCAGGCGCTTCCCCGGAAGAGATTCAAAAGGCGATGGATTATAGCGCAGAATATGAGGAAGAAAGCGGAGGCCGTCTTGCGGTGTTTTTGGTTACGGTTGTCATCATTGCAATATGGCTTGCAATTCTTGTCCTGCTTGTGAAGATGGACGTGGGAGGATTTGGATCTACGGTGCTTCGGCCTCTGTTAAAAGATGTTCCATATATTAACAGGATACTTCCGGACGCGTCGGAAGGCGATGCCGTATCTTCTACGGAGCAGGGAACAGAATCCCCATATTCCACATTGGATGAAGCGGTGGCAAGGATTAAGGAGCTGGAAATTGAGCTTCAGAATGCCAAAAATGCGGCAGCCGACAGTCAGAGCCGCAGTGAGGAGCTTGCAGGGCAGTCTGCACAGCTGGAAGAGTACAAGACAAGAGAGGCGGCATTTGAAGAAGCGAAGCAAAAGTTTGACGAAGAGGTTGTGTTTTCCAAACAGGCGCCCGATATAAATGAATATAAAAAGTTTTATGAGGAGATCGATCCGGCCAATGCGGAAGCGATTTATAAGCAGGTAATTGAACAGCAGCAGAAAGACGCTGAATTGGAGAATTACGTAAATATGTATTCTTCTATGAAGCCGAAACAGGCGGCGGCCATATTTGATACGATGACAAATGATTTAAAGCTGGTGGCAAAAATATTAAAGGCCATGGACGCAGAAGCAAGTTCGAGTATTCTGGGGGCTATGAATGCGGAAACAGCGGCAAAGCTGACCAAAATCATGAATCCCTCTGAATCATAAATTTTATTTATTATAAGGAAAGGAGGCGAAAAGATGAGAACCGATATTTCAGGAATTGCAAAAAACATTCTGCAGGTAAGGGCAAATTTGAAGGCGGAAGCGCCGGAGAGAGGAAACGGGCAGGGAGTGAACGTCAGTTTTGTGGATATGATGAATCAGAACAGTCTGCCCAATTTAAACGTCTCTGCAGGTACAAAAGACATGGGGTTTCAGGCAGATGGAAAATATGGCGCGGATGCGGCATATGACAAATATCTGTCCGGATCAAAGAACATTTCTGTAAAACAGGAAATGACGCCGGAAGAGTTACAGTCTGAGATGGCCGGAACGCTGGAAGCTTACGAAGAAGAAATACGCAATATTTTAAAAGAAGAGTTGGGCGTAACGGATGAAGAAATCTCAAAGGCAATGGAGAGCCTTGGCATGAGCTTTTTGGATGCCGGCAGTCTGAAGGATTTGACAGCTTTGGTGCAGGAACTGACAGGAGAGGACATCGGGACGCTGTTTTTAAGCGAAGCGTTTCAAAATGTGATGGAGCAGGCAGCAGCATTGACGGAGACGTTATGTGCAGAGCTTGGCCTTACAAAAGAAGAACTGTCGGCTCTTTGCAAAGCGATGGAACAGGCGGAATCTTCGGATGTTCCGATTCAGCCGGAAGCCGGAAAAGCGGAAGATGGATCCGCACTTTCAGAAAATAACAGTGCGGCCAAAACAGAGACGGCAAACGCCGTTTTGGCGGAAGAGGAAACAGGAACTGTCGTTATGCAGAAAGAGGAGACGGCGCAGAAAGAGGAGCCGGTAAAAGCTCCGGAAGAAAGCCGGACGGCGGAGAAATTAACTGTTGATACAGAAAAAGAGCCGGATACAGGCTCGGGCGGCAAAGGATTTTTGGATCATTTTACAGATGCAAAGACGGATATTTCCAATACGGGAGCCGCTTTTGCAGGACAACAGACAGTGGAAGCCGAGGAATTTATTCTTCCGCAGGAAACGCCGCAGCCTTATACCAGTCAGACGGATGCTTATCATCTGATCGATCAGATTGCAAAAAATGTCCGTGTGACAGTTTCGGGAACGTTTTCTTCCATGGAAATGCAGTTAAATCCGGAACATCTTGGCAAGATTTATCTGAATGTAACAGAGAGGGAAGGCGTTGTCCGTGCACAGATTACGACGCAGAGTGCCGTTGTAAAAGAAGCGCTTGAAACGCAGCTTGTGGAATTGCGGCAGAGTTTAAACCAGCAGGGAATTAAAGTGGATGCGATCGAAGTGACGGTCGGAACCCATGAATTTGAGCAGAATCTGGAGGAAAACGCAAGACAGGAAGAACAGATGCGCCAGCAAATGGAAGAATCCAAAAAGCAGGCAAAACGAAACATCAACTTAAGTGATTTGGACGGATTGTCCGGTCTGATGTCAGAAGAAGAGCAGCTTGCGGCACAGATTATGCGGGACAATGGCAACCAGGTGGACTTAATGGCATAGAAAGGAGAAGCATATGGCATTGATGCAGAGAGTGGAGAATGGTCAGTTGGTGGATAACAGCGCCGGAGCGACATCATCCTCTACAAACAAATCGAATGCGGCGTCCAAGAGCACATCAGGACTTGGCAAAGAAGCATTCCTGCAGCTTTTAGTGGCTCAGATGCAGTATCAGGATCCGTTGGAGCCGATGGACAACACAGAATACGTTGCGCAGCTTGCGACATTTTCGCAGCTTGAGGCAATACAGAATATGACAGACCGGGTAAGCTACAGCATGGCAAATGATCTGGTCGGCAAATATGTAATTTTAAATACTGCAACCGGCAATGCAAGTGGAAAAGTTGATTATGTTATGTATGAAAACGGAGATATTTATCTGGCGGTAGGCGACGGATTGTATTCGTTGGACGACCTGGACACTGTGGCGGATTCCGCTTACTTTGAAGCGTTCCAGATGGCGAGCGTATTTTCCGATATGATTGCAAAACTTCCGCCGGTGTCAAAAGTGACGAAGGCCGATGCATCGGCAATTGAAAATGCAAGAAAGGTTTATGATGCGATGAATTCCTATCAGCAGGGATTTGTCAGCAAAGAAGATCTTGACAAACTGGTGGCTTTGGAGAATAAGATAAAAGAGCTTACCGGAACAGAAGGCGGTTCCGGCGAGGAAGACAGTTCAGACAAGGAAGAAGATTCTGAAGTGACAGACGGCTAATGAGCGGGGGAAGAATATGGAGAAAATCACAAATCGATTTGCATCCATTGAACAGGTTGCAGGCAGGTATTTAAAAAATACAGAGAATACGGCATCCGTAAAGGAAGCGCAGTTTTCATTTGAGGAGATCCTGCGCCAAAAACAGTCAGAAAATATATCTGAACTGAAATTTTCCAAACACGCTTCTATGCGGCTGGAGGAAAGAAATATCAGCCTTACCGTAGAACAGAACGCACGTCTTGAAAGCGGCGTTGCAAAAGCCAGTGAAAAAGGCATCAAAGATTCTCTGGTGATGATTGATTCGCTTGCTTTTATCGTAAACGTTCCGAATAAGACCGTTGTAACTGCAATGGATCAGACAGAAAAACAGGATAATATATTTACAAACATTGACGGAGCTGTCATTATGTAGCCGGACCTTAGGGAGGCGAAGGCCCTTGAATGACAGAAGGGGCAGACAGACCGCAAAACTTTTGGGAGGTCATTTTATTATGATGAGATCATTATTCTCTGCTGTGTCAGGTCTTAAGACACATCAGACAAAGATGGACGTAATTGGTAATAACGTAGCAAACGTAAATACCGTAGCGTTCAAATCTACAACAACAACGTTCAGTGAAATTATGTACCAGACAGTTTCCAATGCATCCGGGGCGAATGCAGCGACCGGAAAGGGCGGCGTCAACGCAAGGCAGATTGGTCTTGGCGTTACAACCGGAGCAAATAAAGTCAGAGTGACAAATCCGGGTTCGGCTGAGACGACGGGAGACGCGATGGATCTTCGTCTGACAGACAAAGTAAGCACGAATTTCTTTATTGTAAGCAATGGTTCTCAGAATCTGTTTACAAGGGCAGGCTCTTTTTATGTAGACGGCGCGGGGAATCTTGCGATGACTTCGACCGGTTACACAGTTATGGGCTGGCAGGTAGACGAGACAACCGGACAGATTAAGAAGGATACCGTTTCGGCTCTGCGCATTATGCAGGAGAAAAACCTTACTTCTCCGCCGGAAGCGACAACGAAGGGAACGGTTGCCGGCACTATGGATAAAAACGATACGGATGTTACGAGTGACGACGGTTATATGATGAATCTGAACTTCTATGACAAGCTTGGATATGTATATCAGGCAAGGTTTGCCGTAAAGGTTACAGATCCGGATACAGAGACGTTTACAGTTGAGCTGGCAGACATTTTAGATTCCAACAACGTGTCTGTACTTGACAAATATTTAAAGGACGGCGGTGACGTATCGTCGATCTTCGGCCAGAATACATTTGAAATTAAGAAGTCGTTTCCAAAGGATCCGAATATTGCGTATCTTCCGGCGGGAAGCACGGTTACAGCGGCTCAGGGATATCAGGGAGCAGGGCATTACTACAAGTATACGACGTGGAATACAAATGGCGACGAAATTGAGATGTACAAAAAAATCAATATCGATTACGCCAATAATACGTATGAAATCCCGGAAATTACCCGCTATGCGGATCAGGAAGCGGCACAGAACAATACGCCTTCCACGATTGCGCGCAAGACGGGTACGGTTACGGAGATGTTTGGAATTTCTCAGGAGCAGCTTAATGCATATGACAACAATCCGAACAGTACGGCGGTTCCAAGAGGCGTTATCGATCCTGCAACAGGAGAGTATGTATTTACCGGGCCGGCAGTAAATTATACGCTGAAGTTTTCCAAGGAAAACGGAGAGTTTGAATATGTCGGGGCGGCAGGCTCTAAAACGGTAACTATGAATCTGGGCCAGTTGGGTGAGAATTTTGCCGATATTGAGATCGATTTTTCCACTTGCCGCGCGTCAGACAATGGCGGAAAGACGACGCTTGGCGCGGATCCGGGCTGGAATAAAGGCACGATCGGAAAAGGAAAGGCGCTTGGCGCAATGATCGGGCTTAGCATCAGCAACAACGGAGAGATTTACGGTTCGTATGACAATGGAAATACCGTGCTTTTGGGACAGATTGCCGTGGCTCAGTTTGCAAACGCTTCCGGTCTTGAAAAAGTCGGTGAAAACTGCTATACGACAACATTAAACTCCGGTGAGTTTGACGGAATTGGCGTGGAAATCGCGGCAGACGGCAGCAGCATGATTTCCGGCGAACTTGAGATGTCGAATGTGGATTTATCTACAGAGTTTACACAGATGATTATCACGCAGAGAGGATTCCAGTCGAATTCACGCGTCATTACCACTTCCGATACGCTTCTGGAAGAATTGATCAATCTGAAGCGATAATACTTGTTAAAAATTTGTATACATAAAGTATAAGCATTCCATTTTAACACAATATGTGGTATAATGTGTATATGGTTTGGTGTGTATTACCGGCCATATACACATTTTTATTTGTTGTTGACAGGCGTTTTTGAAAAACAGCAATTTTTGTTAAAAAAACTAAATATGCTATGGACAATTATATCAAAATTTAGTAAACTAATATATGAGGGTTTTTTGATGCATATAATGTTTACGAATGAATAAGAAATGGGTAGGTGAGAGTCAGTGGATATAGCGTCATTATTAGGCATAGTTCTCGGACTGGTTATGGTGGTGTTCGGAATCATATCGAACGGAGCAAGCATTTGGAGTTACATAGACGTTCCTTCCGTTATCATCACAATCGGCGGTTCTGTCACGGGTGTTCTGGGAGCGTTTAAGTTAAAGGATTTTATTGGCGGTTTCAAGAGCATTACCCTTGCGTTTAAGGATGAGGTTATGGATGCAGGCGCCGTAATCGGCAATGTCATCAATCTGGCAAATGTCGCCAGAAAAGAAGGCCTTTTGGCTTTGGAAGAGGCGTCCGGAGAAATTGAGGATCCTTTCCTGAAAAAAGGGATTATGCTGGTCGTAGACGGTACAGACGCGGAACTGGTGCGGGGGATTCTGGAAACGGAACTGACATGTCTTGAGGATCGGCATAAAAAGGTAATTGGTTTCTGGGAAAAATGGGCGGAACTGGGACCCGCCTGGGGAATGATCGGTACCCTGATTGGTCTGGTAAATATGCTTAACAACATGGAAGACGCTTCGGCAATCGGCCCTGCCATGGCAGTGGCTTTGCTTACAACGCTGTATGGTTCGATGATAGCGAACTGGATCTGCGTGCCGATTGCATCAAAAATGAAAGTCAACAATGATTTGGAAGTCATTATAAAAGAAGTTATGGTAGAAGGGCTTTTGTCCATTCAGGCGGGAGAAAATCCGCGCGTGATTGAAGAAAAGCTGAAGTCCTTCTTATCGCCGGCAGTCAGAAATGACGTCGGTGATGCTGGAGGTGAGGAATAGTGGCGAGACAAAAGCGGGAAGAGGCGCCAAAAGGCTCACCGGCATGGATGGCCACGTTTAGCGATTTGATGAATCTGCTGCTGTGTTTCTTCGTGTTGCTTTTTTCGATGTCCACAGTCGATGCGAAGAAGTTTGAGATGGTAGTTGCCTCTATGCAGAGCAGTTTCAGCGTATTGCCTGCCGGCGGTTCTTCCATCGGAGAGGGAGAGCTGGTTTCTTCTGGCGTCAGCCAGCTGAAAGAATTCAGTATGTTTTTCGAACAGTTCAATTCGGAAGGCGAAAAAGAAGCGCAGGAGGAAAAAGAACTGAAAGAGGAATACGAAGAGGCTGCCCTGAAAGAGTCGGAAGAGATGGCGGAAGAAGTCAGCAGCCAGGCAACCGGCTATGGAATCCAGAATCAGGTGGAAGTAGACTTTAATGCGGAATATGTTCTTCTGACACTGAATGGAGCGCTGCTTTTTGATTCGGGAAAATCTGAAATCAGAACGGAAGCACACTCTTTGGTGGATAAGATTGGAGCAATCCTTTCAAATTATAACAGCAACATCATAGAGATTGAAGGCCATACAGACAATGTTCCGATTTCGAACGACAAATATGAGAATAACGATGTGCTTTCTATGTACCGCGCCCTTCAGGTGGCGGATTACATCAGAGGCATTACGAATCTGGAACCAAGTCTTTTGAAGTCTTCGGGAAGAGGGGAATACGTCCCGATTGCAGATAATGCGACTCCGGAAGGGCGGGCAAGAAATCGAAGGGTTGAGATTAAGATTTACAATTCTTATAGTTCAAATCAATAAAAATCAGAAAGGAACAGGCAAATGAAGAAGAATCTTATTACGGTTGTTATTTTGGCGTTGGTTTTAGTGAATTTGGTTTTGACGGCTATTTTGACGATTACAATTCTGCCGCAGACCAAAAAGGCGAATGATTTGATTACTCAGGTGTGCAGTGCAATCAATCTGGAGCTTCAGAGCGGAACCGTCACATCAAATTCCATGAGCGTTCCGATTGATCAGCTGGCCAGTTATGATCTTCCGGAACCGCTGACGATCAATTTGAAAGACAGCGGAGACGGGAAAACGCATTATGCAACAGTCAGAGTTTCACTCTCCATGAATAAGGATAACGATGATTTTAAAGAGTACGGGGAAGCTGAGAAGATGGCGGAAAGAGAAAGCTTGATTAAGAGTGAGGTAAACGCCGTGATTTCCGGATTTACATATGAAGAGTTTACATCAGATCAGCAAAAAGTTCAGGACGCGGTTCTGGCGAACCTTCAGAAGCTGTTCAGTTCTGATTTTATTGTCAGCGTAGGCTTTTCTGAAGTTACAGCTCAGTAAGATGCCTTACAGGGATTCCTTTGTGTGCGGAAGAACGCACAATAGATAGAAAAAACGCATTAGGCAGGTGGTGAAATTTCATGGGTGACGTGTTGTCCCAAAGCGAAATCGATAGTTTGCTTCAGGCGTTAAGCGACGGTGAACTCGATGTAGATGAAATGAAAGATGCTCCGGAGAAACTGGTGAAGAACTACGATTTTGCAAGACCTTCCAAATTCTCCAAAGAGCATTTAAGGACTTTGGAAATTATATTTGAGCATTACGGGAGGTTATTATCCACCAATCTTCCGGTATATTTGAGAAAAAGCGTTCAGATTGAGGTGATGAATTCTGAGGCTGTTACATATTCGGAGTTTTCCAATGCGCTTTCTAATCCGGTTTTGCTGGGGATTGTGGATATGGAACCGTTAAACGGCAGCATTATTCTGGAGATGGCTTCGAATCTTGGTTATACGGCAGTGGATCGTATGCTGGGAGGAATGGGAGTGCCATTGGATAAGAGCCGGGAGTTTTCAGAAATAGAGCTCCTTATTATTGAACGGATTATGACGGTGTGCGTGGAACTTTTAAGCGAACCGTGGCAGAATGTGGTGGAAATTCATCCAAGACTGGAGCGGATTGAAACAAATTCACAGTTTGCACAGTTTATATCTCCAAGCGAGATGATAGCGCTTGTGACGATTAATATCCGTGTTGGTGAGGTGGAAGGCCTGATGAATATCTGTCTTCCGTTTATGACGCTTGAACCCGTGATGGATAAATTGAATACGAAATTTTGGTATTCAAATATTAAGAGAGATGATGAGGTTGAGTATACGGAGGCAATTCAGAGTCTGATTTCAAGAGCTCCGGTACCGATTAAAGCTTATCTTGGAAGAAGCACAGTTTCTGTGCAGGACTTTACAAATCTTCAAATTGGGGATATCATTCGTTTGGATTCAAAAGTAGATAAAGAACTGGACGTGTACGTTGGGAGTATACGCAAATTTACTGCATTGCCGGGAGCGTCCGGCAACCAATATGCGGTAAGAGTTACATCAGTAATCGGAGAGGAGCAATAAGACAATGGATGGAATGTTATCGCAGGAAGAAATTAACGCCTTGTTAAATGAACCGGGAGTTTCCGATGTCGGTGAACAACCGCTTACTGATACTGAAAAAGATGCAATAGGCGAAGTTGCAAATATCAGTATGGGAACAGCAGCAACAACATTATTTTCGCTGGTAAACAGAAAGGTTGATATATCAACGCCGGTCGTATCTTTTGCCACATGGGAAGACATTGTGGCGGCTTATGAGAGACCGTGTGTGTTTATTCGAATTGGATATACGGTCGGGCTGGACGGAAGCAATGTCTTAGTGCTGAAGGAACATGATGTAAAAGTAATTACAGATTTGATGATGGGCGGAGACGGAACAAATACCGGAGGCGAGCTGGGAGAACTGCATTTGAGTGCAATCAGTGAAGCGATGAACCAGATGATGGGTTCTGCGGCGACTTCATTATCGTCAATGCTGAATAAGATGATTGACATCAGCCCTCCCGAAGCGGATGTTGTGGATTTGCAGGAAACTTTGGACGGAGGAGCCATAGACAGTTTTCTGGCCGGAGAATTTGTAAAGATTTCATTCCGGATGGAAATTGGCGACTTGGTTGACAGTCAGATTATGCAGCTTTATCCGTTTTCGTTTGCAAGAGAAGTTTTTTCCAGCATTTCAAAAAATATGGAGGCGGATGTCGCTTCCGTTGCAAAGCAGCAAAACGATGCGGCGCAGCAGCCTGCGGCTCAGCCCGTTCAGGAGCAGCCGGCAATGGGGCAGCCGGTACAGGCGCAGCCTATGATGGGGCAGCCGATGATGGCGGCGCAGCCTATGATGGGACAGCCGATGATGGCGGCGCAGCCTGTAATGTCGCAGCCGGTAAATGTACAGCCTGCTCAATTCCAGGCGTTTGCATCAGGCATAAGTCCGGCGCTGCAGTCGGAAAACATAGATTTGATTATGGATGTGCCGCTGGATGTGACGGTTGAATTGGGAAGAACCAGCAAGTCAATTCAGGAAATCCTGGACTTTGTGCCTGGAACAATTATTGAACTGAATAAAATTGCAGGTGAGCCAATTGACGTTCTTGTAAATGGGAAGTACGTTGCAAAAGGCGAAGTTGTCGTAATTGAAGAGAATTTTGGTGTTAGGATCACAGAAATTATTAAATAAAGAGATAGGAGATTATGAAATGGGAAAAAATATTTTAGTTTGTGATGATGCGGCATTTATGCGGATGATGATTAAAGATATTTTGACAAAAAATGGTTATAATATCGCAGGCGAAGCTGAAAATGGACAGAAGGCAGTGGAGAAGTACAACGAAACCAAGCCGGATTTAGTGCTTATGGATATTACCATGCCGGAAATGGATGGGATCCAGGCTCTGAAAAAGATTAAAGAAATGGATCCGGGCGCATCTGTAATTATGTGTTCAGCAATGGGACAGCAGGCTATGGTAATTGAAGCAATCCAGTCAGGCGCAAAAGATTTTATCGTTAAGCCGTTTCAGGCGGAGCGCGTATTGGAAGCTGTGAAAAAGGTTGTAGGTTAATATGTATGGGGTGGCAGTACAGACATCTTCTTTCTCCAGTTTTCTGCAGTTGATTGGCGTACTGTTGATTTTTATTTTTGTACTCGGGGCGACCTATTTTGCGACACGTCTGATTGCGGGTTATCAAAAAGGGCAGAGTTTTAACAAAAACCTGAAAGTAATAGAGACTCTGAAGATTACGCCGAATAAGTTTATACAGATTATAGAGGCGGGAGAAGAATATCTGGTTATCGCAATCGGAAAAGATGAAGTGCGGCTGCTTACGAAACTGACAGGAGAGCAGTTAAAAGAAGTGCCGTCGGAGGAGTATTCTGCCAAAATGACGGCGGACGGTTTTAAAGAGATCTTGGAAAAAGTAAAAAAACATATACCGAAGAAGTAGACAGGAACAGATTATGAGTAAATTTAAAAAGATATATTGCAGGTTCAGTACAGCTTTTGCAATGTTAGTTATGATAATTGCCATTGTGCTGTTGATGGGACAGAATGTTCATGCTACAGGTAATGTCAATAATCCTCCTTTGGATTATGACGAGGCGGTCGGTGGAATTGACGTGCCGGCAGGGGATGATATTGAAGAGCCTGCTGACCGGAGGAACAGACCATTGGAAGACTCTACTTCTGACAGTACGAATGGAGTATATTTCGGTTACAACAATGAGGATGGGACAATATCCGGGTCCATTCGGATTTTGCTGGTACTTACAATTCTTTCATTGGCTCCGTCGCTTTTGATTATGCTGACGTCTTTTACCAGAATTATCATTGTTCTGCATTTTTTACGGACAGCGATTGGAACGCAGACGGCTCCGCCCAATCAGGTGTTGATAGGACTTGCATTGTTTTTGACTCTTTTTATTATGCAGCCGGTATTTTCAGATATTAATGAAAATGCGATAAAGCCTTTTGATGCGGGGGAGATTACGCAGGAAGAGGCGATTGAGATTGGCAGCAAACCTTTGCGGGAATTTATGAATGGACAGGTGCAGATTAAGGATATAGATTTGTTTATTCAAATTTCCGGAGAGACATATGAAAGTTATGAAGAGGTTCCGTTTTCCGTATTAATTCCAAGTTTTATTTTAAGTGAACTCAGACAGGCTTTTATCATAGGGTTTATGCTCTATATTCCGTTTATTGTAATTGATATGGTAGTATCTTCTGTGCTCATGTCGATGGGTATGATGATGCTTCCGCCAACGACAATATCCCTTCCGTTTAAAATTTTACTTTTTATTCTTGCGGATGGCTGGAATATGGTAATTGGGAGTCTGGTTAAGACATTTTATTAGGAAATTTGATGGGAGGGAGATCTGGTGATTACACAGGGTGATATTATTACGATTGCAAAAGAAGCTATTTATACGATTATTATCGCATCGTCTCCCTTATTGCTTATCTCATTGATTATAGGTTTGGTTATCAGTATCTTTCAGACTGTGACGTCCATTCAGGAGCAGACGCTTACTTTTGTGCCGAAGATTGTAGCGGTTTTTCTTGGGCTGATGCTGTTTGGTCCATGGATGATGGACATTCTTTCCAATTTTATGACGCGCCTTTGGACAGATTTTAGCGTATACTTAAGCTAGGCTGCATTATGGTAAATTATAGCTTTTCCTTACAGACATTTGAATATTTTATATTGATTTTGGTACGAATATCCTGTTTTGTTTATATAGCCCCTTTTTTTGGGACGCAGAATACGCCGGGGAGGGTGAAGATTGGATTATCCGTTTTTGTATCCCTGCTGCTGTGTCAGCTTGTTCCGGGAGAGAGCCTTGGATATACAGGGATTGTGGGATATTCCATTATCGTCCTAAAAGAAGGAATTACAGGATTGCTCATTGGGTTTGCGGCAAACATTTGTAATTCCATTATTTTATTAGCCGGAAATTTAATCGATATGAATATCGGTTTTTCAATGGCGACAGAATACAATCCGCAGATGCGGACACAGGCAAGCGTTACGGCTAATTTTTACAGTTATTTTGTAATGCTGCTTTTGATTGTTACAAATATGCACCATTATATACTGCGGGCAGTGGCTGATTCTTATCAGCTGATACCGGTCAATGGGCAGGTCTTTCAATGGGATCATCTTTTGCAGGGGATACTTACTTATATGGTAAATTCATTTGTAATTGCTTTTCGGATTATTCTTCCGGTATTTGCCTGCATTATGATTTTGAACTGTGTTCTTGGAATTATGGCGAAAGTTTCTCCGCAGATGAATATGTTTGCGGTAGGTATGCAGCTTAAAGTTCTTGCGGGACTGATTATTTTGTTCTTAACGATTGATCTGTTTATCAATGTGTCAGATTTTATTTTTGATGAAATGAAACGGACAATGGTATCAATAATAAAAGGAATGTATGAGAGTTGACAGAATGGGATAATGGCAGGCTTTCCTATCAGCTTCAGTGGTTTGCGAAAGACGGGCCAGGAGGCGAAAAGACAGAGGAGCCTACGGCAAAAAAATTAGAAGATGCCAGAAAAGACGGCAAAGTTGCAAAAAGCAAGGAGTTAAACAGCGCGTTTGAACTGGTTGTTTTATTCCTTCTTCTTAAAGTTTTTACATCTTATATCTATCATGGGTTTTTAGAAACATTTTCATATACATACGAAAGAATACCGGAGTTTACGGAAAGCGCTGTAAAAGAAATAAATGGAAGAAGTATGTCTGCGTTTTTTCAGCCGGTGCTTGTGGAGATTCTGCAGCTTTTGCTGCCGTTTTTTGCGGCGGGGCTTATTATCTCTCTGGCAGTCAGTATTTTGCAGGTGGGATGGAAAGTTACGACAAAACCGATGCAGCCAAAGTTTGACAAGTTCAATCCAATCAATGGATTTAAGCGTTTCTTTTCGAAAGATGCTTTGTTTGAGCTGGTAAAATCAATTGCAAAACTGTTTGTCATTGGGTATGTGGCATATACTTCCATTTCAGCGAATAAAGATGAATTATTTGTGTTATATGACATTCCCCTGATGCAGGCCATTATTTTGTGCGGTCAGGTGATTGTGGATACAGGATTTAAAATTGGTATGGTATATCTGATTGTCGGGCTTGCGGATTTTATCTATCAGAAGCATAAGTTCCATGAAGATATGAAAATGACGAAACAGGAAGTAAAAGATGAGTATAAGAATACCGAAGGAAATCCTGAAATTAAGGGAAAACAGAAGCAGAGGATGCAGGAAGCGTCCAGACGGCGTATGATGCAGGACGTTCCGAAAGCAGACGTTATTATAACGAACCCGACGCATCTTGCCGTTGCGCTGAAATATGACGCCGGTGAGGCGAAGGCTCCCGTTGTGCTTGCAAAAGGGGAAGATTACCTGGCGCTTAAAATACGGGAAAAAGCAAAAGAGCATCATATTGAAATTGTGGAAAATAAGCCTTTGGCGCGTATGCTTTATGCAAATGTGGATATTGGACAGGAAATTCCGCCGGAACTTTATCAGGCAGTGGCAGAAGTTTTGGCGATGGTATACAATTTAAAGAATAATTAGAAGGAGGATGTAAAATGAAGAAAGCGGATGTCGGTGTGGCATTGTATTTGCTCGCAGCAGTAATCTTTTTCATTGTACCGATTCCTCCGGCATTTTTGAGCGCCATGCAGGCGGTCAATATTGCGTTGGGTCTGGTCATTATGTTCCGGGCGCTGTTTACAAAAGAAGTGCTTGATATGTCGTTTTTTCCGACCTTGCTTTTGTTTACCACAATATTCCGTATATCGCTTAACGTTTCTTCCACGCGATCCATTTTAACGGTTGGCGATGCGGGAAACGTAGTGGCGACGTTTGGATCTTTTGTGGGCGGCAATGATTTGATTATCGGTGCGATTGTATTTATCGTTTTAATTATCATTCAGTTTGTCGTGATTAATAAAGGTTCGGAGCGAGTGGCGGAAGTAACTGCAAGATTTACCCTGGACGCAATGCCTGGTAAACAGATGGCGATTGATGCAGATTTAAATACGGGAACTATTACAGAAAAGGAAGCAAGAGAGCGTCGTGACAGGATTCAGTCCGAGTCAAGTTTTTTTGGCAATATGGACGGTGCGACAAAGTATGTCAAGGGAGACGCTACCGCAGGGCTTTTGATTACGTTTGTCAACCTGATTGGCGGAACTGCGATGGGAATGCTGCGGCAGGGTCTGGATTTTGGCGCTGCGATTGAACAGTATGGCGTTTTGACAATTGGTGACGGTTTGTGCAGCCAGATCCCTTCTCTTTTGATTTCGCTTGCAACCGGTATACTGGTTACAAAAGCTTCCAATGAGGCGGATTTTGGCTCTGTTCTGGTAGGGCAGCTTTTTGGCGTGCCGAAGGTGCTTTATATTGTAGGAGCCACAATGTGTTTTCTGGGAATTGCCACGCCGTTTGAATGGTATGTTTTTGTAGGGCTTGGCGCGGCGTTTATTTTTACGGGCCTTAGCATATCCAGACATATCGGGATTGAGCAGATTGAAGAAGAGGCTTCTATAGATGAAACCGAAGCGGAGGAAATCCGAAAACCGGAGAACGTGGTATCGCTTTTGCAGGTGGATCCGATCGAGCTGGAGTTTGGTTATGGAATTATTCCTCTGGCTGATGTGAACCAAGGCGGGGATCTTTTAGACCGCGTAGTTATGATACGAAGGCAGATTGCGCTTGAGCTAGGAACGGTTGTTCCAATTATTCGTCTCCGCGATAATATTCAGCTCAATCCCAATCAGTATATTATTAAAATTAAGGGAATACAGATTACAGAAGGAGAAATTCTTTTCGATCATTACATGGCAATGAATCCCGGATATGTGGAAGAAGAAATTACCGGAATACCGACGTTTGAGCCGTCGTTCCATCTTCCGGCTATCTGGATTACGGAAGGACAGCGGGAACGGGCAGAAAGCCTGGGTTACACTGTTGTGGATCCGCCGTCTATTATTGCCACGCACCTTACGGAAGTTATCCGGATGCACATTGACGAGCTTCTGACAAGGCAGGATGTACAGAATCTGGTTGACAACTTAAAAGAGAGCAATCCTGTGCTGGTAGACGAATTAGTGCCGAAGCTGCTTGGGCTTGGAGAAGTTCAGAAGGTACTGCAGAATCTGCTGCGGGAGGGCATTTCGATCAGAGATTTGCTTTCCATATTTGAAACTTTGGCGGATCATGCCGCAACGACAAGAGATACAGACGTTTTGACAGAGTATGTAAGGCAGAGTCTGAAACGTGCGATATCCGGCAAGTATTTTGCGGCAAATGAAGTGACAAGCGTGATTACGCTGGATCCAAAGACGGAGCAGGATATTATGTCATCAATCAAACAGACGGAACAGGGGGCTTATCTGACATTAGATCCGGAGCGTACCAAAGCGATTGTCGCTTCCGTTGAGACAGAGGTGGCAAAGCTGGAAAATATTGGCAAGAACGCGATCATTATTACGTCGCCGATTGTAAGAATGTATTTTAAGAAGCTTACGTCGGATTATTTCAGGGATTTGATCGTGGTGTCTTATAATGAAGTGGAATCTAATGTTGAATTACAGTCAGTTGGGATGGTGACAGGATAATGACAATTAAAAAGTTTCAGGGGAAAACCGAAGAAGAGGCAGTTCGAAAGGCAAAAGAGGAGCTTGGGCCTGATGCCGTCGTGATGAATGTGAGGGCGCTGCCGCCGAACGGATTTTTCAAGGCATTTAAAAAGTCTACATTTGAAGTGACGGCTGCCGTGGAAGAGCGGGAAGAGCGCATGGATTCCGGCATGGCATTTCGAAATATGCAGAAAATGCACGATACCATTAATATGGCTGCAGACGAACCGATTCGCATTCCTCCTCTGTCCGGTGAAACGGCAGAACAGAATAAAGCCGAGCAAAGCGCGATTGAATTTTTGAAACGCAATGCCAGTCTTCTGAAAAAAGAAGATATGCAGGAACGGGAGCGGATTGAAGAGAAACTGGAAAATCTTCAGAATATTCTGGAAAAGCAATTGGTCTCTGAAAAAAAGGCGGAACCGGAGGAAAAAGAACTGGTGAAGCCCGATGTCAAAAAAAATGAAAATCTTTCTTTTATTAAAGTTCTTTATGAAACAATGATTACAAATGAGGTCAATGAAAGATACATCAACCAGATTATGGATGAGGTGGAAAAGGTAAACTGGAATGGGAACGGCGTGGATCACATTTTGTCAAATGTGTATCAGAAGATGATTCTCAAATTCGGACAGACCCGGGGAATTGAGATGACCGGAAAAAAACCAAAGATTATATTTTTCATTGGGCCAACGGGAGTGGGGAAGACG
The DNA here is from genome assembly GCA_910586645.1 of uncultured Lachnospiraceae bacterium. Lineage (GTDB taxonomy): Bacteria > Bacillota > Clostridia > Lachnospirales > Lachnospiraceae > Roseburia_B. The sequence continues at coordinate 30,889 of CAJUIS010000011.1, forward strand.
ACGACGCTGGCAAAAATCGCTTCCAAATTAAAAGTGGAACAGGGAAAGAAAGTTGCTTTTATGACGGCGGATACGTATCGTATTGCGGCTGCGGAGCAGCTTCGTATCTATGCGAATATCCTGGACACTCCTCTGGCGATTATTTATTCTGCCGAGGAACTGAATCAGGGAATTGAGAAGATGGAAGAGTATGATCTGATTTTGGTGGATACGGCAGGATTTTCCCATAAAAGCGCGACACAGAAAGAGGACGCCAAAAAGCTGATACAAAACATTGAGGCTTATTATGACTATGAGGTTTACCTGGTGTTAAGCGCTACGACAAAGTATAAAGATTTGACGGAAATCGTAGACGTATATAAAGAGATTGCGGATTACAAGCTTATTTTCACGAAATTGGATGAGACGACAGCTTACGGAAACATTCTGAACCTCAGACTGTACTCCGGGGCGGAGGTCGCTTATGTTACAAATGGACAAAATGTGCCGGATGACATTGAATTGTTTAATTCCCAGAAAATAGTCAAACGGCTCTTGGGGGGAAGTTAGCCTATGGATCAGGCAGAACGGCTTAGAAACGTTATTAAGCAAAAAAGCAAGGGAATGCTGCAAAACACCGCAAGAGTAGTTACAATTACAAGTGGAAAAGGCGGTGTTGGAAAATCAAATATAGCGGTCAATCTGGCTGTATGGCTCAGTAAAATGGGCAAAAGGGTTATTATTTTTGATGCGGATCTGGGACTTGCAAACGTAGAGGTAATGTTTGGCGCAGTTCCGCAGTATGATTTGAGCGATTTAATTTACCGCGGCAAAAGCCTTCGTGAAATTATCACGCAGGGGCCGCTGGAGATAGGGTTTATTTCCGGCGGGCTGGGGGTTGCCGGGCTGAACAACTTGTCAAAGGATCAGATTGTATATCTGGTGCACAGCCTGGCGGAATTAAATGAAATGGCAGATATTATTATTATAGATACAGGAGCCGGCGTTTCGGACAGTGTTTTGGAATTTGTGCTTACAAGTCCTGAAATACTGCTGGTTACAACTCCGGATCCAAGTTCTCTGACAGACGCGTATTCACTTTTGAAAGCATTGTACAGGAATCCGATTTTTTCAAGGCAAAATACAAAAATCAGTATTGTTGCAAATAAAGTGACGAGTACGGAGGAAGGCGAGCAGGTTTTCTCAAAACTGAATACGGTAGTTTCGCAGTTTTTAAAGGGAAATATTAATTTTTTAGGAATGATACCGCAGGATCAGGAAATGGATCGTGCAGTCCGCAGTCAGAAAGTCATTTCGATTGAAAAAGTAAATGCGGCGTCTTCAAAGGCGTTTCAGGTACTGGCAGGCAATTATCTCAATGACGGGCACGATATGATAACAGTGCATAAAGGGATTACGCAGATTGTAATCAATTTTCTGGCGAGAAGGCGCAGCTAGACCTGCGGAAAAAGGGAGCGGGGAACGGCAGAATGTATGTAAGGCAATACCTGGAGATTTTTATAAATGAAACAGGGGAGCATTTACAGAATCTTGATGACTGTATGCTGATCCTGGAGAAAGGGCCTGACAATAAAAACACCATAAAAGAGCTGTTCCGGACGCTGCATTCTCTGGCAGGGATGGCAGGGATTATGGGATTTTTCCGGATGCAGGGCGTTGCATATGGGATGGAAAAGGCATTTTCGGAAGTTTTAGCTGACAGGGCAAACGTAACCGGAAAAATGCTTGATCTTCTGTTTGAATGTCAAAAGACGCTGAAGCAATATCTTTTGGATATAAAAAAGACATCAAAAGAAGGGGCGGACGATCACGAGACGCTTCTTGAGGAACTGCAGGAAGCGGTAAGACAGAAAGATTCCAGAATGAAGACGGAGCCAAAAGAAAAGAAACTGCCTCCTGTTTATACCTCGTATGCAGCCGGCCGCTTTTCAGATATCCGTCTGACGGAAGAGGAGATGGCAGCGTTTCAAAGGGCGTATAAGGCGGGACGCAGCGTATACGGGTTTGAGGTGACGCTTTCGAAAGACTGTCTTTTAAAAGCGGCGAGGGCATTGCTTGTGTTTCAGACGGCTGCGGGTTTTGGCGAGAGAATTTTATGCAGGCCGTCGTTCCAGGAGATTGAGGAAGGACGGTTTGCGCATACATTTGTGTTTTTTCTGGACACAGGACAGACATTGGATAAAATTATGCCGGCGCTTTGGGCAATATCAGAAACAGAAACGGCGGCGGAAGAAATAACAAAACCTTTTCTGCAGGAAAAGAAGAAAAAAGCCCGTACGGTTTGTACAGACGTCTCCCAACTGGATCATTTGCTGGAACGGGTTGGGGAACTGATACTGATTAAAAATGCTTTTGCAGCGTCTGATATGAAAAACAGGGTTTTGCAGGAAAAAACAGAATATCTGGAACAGATTACAGCCGGGATTTATGCCTCAGTCATGGAGATAAGGATGGTTTCGCTTGAAGGCATAGAAAGCAGCTTTCAGGTAAGAATGCAAAAACTGGCCGAAAATCTGAATAAAAAGATAGAGCTATTTATCAGGGGAGCGGAAACAAAGCTGGATTATGCGCTTGCAGATCAGGTGGAAACGTTTCTCTGGCCGCTGCTTTGCATTGCGGCGGAATGGGACATAGAGAGCAGAGAGACGCGGATATTAAACGGAAAACGTGAAAAAGGGGCAATTCATTTAAATATTTATAAAGAAGACGGCAGCGTAATCTTTTATGTAAGAGATGACGGAAGAGGAGCTGCAGAAAGAGAAGCGGAAGAGAAGACGGCAAACGGAGGCGCAGCCGGTCTGAAAGAAGTTCAGAGTAAAATTGAGGCATTGGGCGGAGACATGGAAATTTCCGCAGAATCCGGAAAAGGTTTTGGATATAAGATAAGGCTTCCGCTCGCAGGAACGATTCTTCCGGCCGTAATTACAGAAACCGGCCATGAAAAGTATGCGATTGCCATGAATTTTGTTTTAACAGTCGAAGACATTACGACGGAAGACATCTATTTGGAAGGACAGCAGGAGACGGTTCTTTTTCGGGACATCAAGGTACCTTTGTTTCGTATGGACAGACTTCTGGATATTGTATCGCCGGGGGAAGAACCAAAGACATTAAAAGCGGTTGTAGTGAAAAAGGGCGGAAAATATGCGGCTTTTGCGGCGGAACGTTTGATTGGACAGCAGGAAGTTGTGGTAAAGACGCTTGGAAACTTTATCCGGACGGACAGAATGTTTGGCGGAGCCGCGGTTTTGGGAGACGGGGGACTGGCGCTGGTTTTGGATGTAAATGCGCTTGTCTAAGAGGAGGTGTCGGGTCTGGAAACAGCAGTTTCTGTTGAAAAAAAAGGAAAAAAGCAGTATCTTCTTGTAAAAATCGGAGAAATGCGGTATGGTTTTGATATCAGTTATGTGCATAATGTCATTCGCATACGTCAGATTGTAAGAGTTCCAAAGTCGCAGGACTATTTTAAAGGGATCATCAATCTTCGCGGGGAAATTGTTGCCGTGATGAGCCTGCGTATGAAAATGGGACTTGCGGAAGATGTGTATTCAGAAAATACCCGCATTGTCATTTTGAATTTTTTGGGAAAAGGATACCTTGGAATTGTTGTGGATGAAGCAATTGGAATGAGGGAACAGAATGAGGAGGACGGGAACGTCCTTTTGCCTGATCTAAATGAACTTATCAGTGAATTGGAATATAATAAGACATGGAGGAAATAGATTTGGGAAAGATTACGTTAGAACAGGTCAATGATATTTATGTTGACGTTTTAAGGGAAATTGGCAATATCGGAGCAGGAAATGCAACGACGGCGATTGCGTCCATGTTGGGAGTACGGCTCGATATGAGCGTGCCGAAAGTGGCATTGCTTGAGGTGTCCAAATTAGGTTCCGCAATTTGCCCGGAAGAAGAGATTATTGTGGGGATTTTTCTGGAAGTGCAGACAGATATTGACGGCAGTATGATGTTTTTAATGAAAATGGATTCCGCCCGTTTTCTCGTCAATAAACTGATGGGAAGAGATATGGATTATGAAAGTGATTTTGATGAAATGGATTTGTCCGCGTTAAAGGAAATTGGAAATATTATTGCGGCGTCCTATTTAAATGCGCTTTCCACAATGACGAATCTGGTCATTACACCGTCCATTCCGCATATTGCGGTGGATATGGCCGCATCTATTTTAAGCGTTCCGGCAATTTCATTCGGACAGTTTGGAGACAACGCGCTTTTGATTCAGACAGAATTTGGGGATGACGTTTTGATTAATGGGTTCTTTATTTTGATGCCGGAACAGGATTCTTACGAAAAAATATTAGCGGCACTTGGTCTTTCAGTATAGGAACGTCCGCAGGGCATCCCTTTGTGCACAAAAAGTGCGGAAATAAGGAGAGGAGAAATGAGCAAAGTTATAAAAGTTGGAATGGCAGATTTGAATATATGTAAGTCGCCGGATATTATAACAACGATAGGGCTTGGTTCCTGCATAGGTCTGACTTTTTATGACCCAATTACAAAAATAGGCGGTTTGGTGCATTATATGCTGCCGGACAGCACACAAATGAGAAATAACACAAACATTGCAAAGTTTGCAGATACAGGAATTGACGCTCTTTTACGAAAAGTGCTTATGGCGGGAGCAAACAGGAACCGTCTGGTTGCAAAAATTGCCGGAGGGGCAAAGATGTTCCAGGTCAGCGGAGGATCAAATGTGGGCAATGTCGGAGAGCGGAATGCAATGGCCGCTAAGATGAAACTGAGAGCGCTTGGAATCCGGCTGGCGGCAGAAGATACAGGATTGAATTTTGGAAGGACTGTGGAACTGCATTGTGAAACAGGAGAGTTTTATATTAAAGCAATTGGCAAACCGGTTAAAATAATATAAGACCTCTTAAGGTGGAGGAAAGAAAAATGAATACAAAATCATTACCTGCAGTTTTAGCTTTGGTGGCGGGATTTGTAACATGCATAATGTCCTTTGTGCAGAGAGTGGACAGCGTGGTTTTTGCAAAGAGGTTTATAATCGTCTGCATTATCTTTTTTGCAATTGGCACAGTAGCCAGTATAATCATTCGTATGAATTTTAAAAATGCGGAAGAGGAGGAAGATTCAAAGGAAGAAGATTCGGAGGAAGAAGGCAAAGAAGATTCCCTTCCGGAAGAAGACGGCACGGAGGGACAGGACGAGACAGAATAACAGCCGGATTGGCAATGGAGGCTTGGAATGAAGATGACGGACAAAGAAAAGTTATGGGCTGCTTATCAGAAAAATCCTTCTGCTGAACTGCGTGAACAGATTATTTTGGAGTATGCGCCGTTGGTAAAGGTTGTGGCAGGCAGGCTTAGTATGTATCTTGGTTATAACGTAGAGTATGATGACTTGGTGGGATATGGAATATTTGGCCTGATTGACGCCATTGATAAGTATGATTTCCGAAAAGATGTAAAATTTGAAACGTATGCAAGCCTCAGGATTCGCGGATCCATTTTGGATCAGATTCGAAAAATGGACTGGATTCCAAGAACAGTCAGGCAGAAACAAAAAAAGCTGGAAGAGGCGATAAAACGAATAGAGATGCGAACCGGAAAAAATGCCGGTGAAGAAGATATTGCGCTGGAGCTTGGGATTTCGGAAGAAGAACTGACGGTCTGGCAGTCGCAGCTTAAAGTTACAAATATTGTTTCTCTGAATGAATATGTGGAGCAGGGAAGCGAACCGGTTATGGATGCGCGCGGCAATTCGCATTTTATACAGCCGGAAGATCAGATTCAGGAAGAGGAATTAAAAAAAGTTTTAAAAGACACTCTGGAATTTTTGACGGAGAAGGAACGAAAAGTAATTGAGCTTTATTATTATGAAGAACTGACGTTAAAAGAAATCAGCAAAGTGCTGGAAGTGACAGAGTCCAGGATTTCACAGCTCCATACGAAAGCTTTGCTGAAGATGCGAAAGAAAATGGGAAGCTATATGGATATTTTAGTAGACTGATGGGGGATAATATGGAAAACAGAAACAGCTACTTTAAGCCGGTAATTGAAAATGACGCTTTTTATCTTGAATTTTTTCCGGCTATGGAAGGTGGAAAAAATCTGGATGTAAAAGAGGTGATTTCCTACCTTTCCAATCAGGGATACTTTGACTATGATATGAGAAGCCTGAATCAGGCAGTGACGGTAAGCGAACCGGAGAAAGTATATGTGGGCAGGAGCAAAGGGCGGACGATCAATGAGATAATTGACGTCTCACTGTCTTTGGACAATATGCTGGTTCGATGCAGATTTTACCCTGCTTCAGACGGAGGGCGGGAAATTACCAGAGAAGACATTGAGGATGCTTTGAAACATGAGAAGGTTGTTTATGGCGTGGATGAAAATATGATAAACAGCCTTTTGCAGGCCAGAGAGTATTGTACGGAATATCTGATTGGCAAGGGAAAACCGCCCACGCTTGGGAAAGATGCAAAAATTGAATATTATTTTTCCACGCATAAGAGTTTAAAGCCAAAACACAATGAAGACGGTTCCGTAAATTATCACGATTTGAACATTATCAGCAAAGTTGAAAAAGATCAGCTAATCGCGCGGATGATTCCTTCTGTGCCAGGGGAATCGGGATGGGATGTGCTTGGCGGAGAGCTCAGGCCAAGAGACGTACAGAATGTAAAATTTTCATATGCCAACAATATCCGTGTGTCTGAGGACGGAATGCAGCTTTATTCCGAGGTGACAGGGCATGCGTCGCTGGTACAGGGAAAAATTTTTGTATCCGGCGTTTATGAAGTTCCGGCCGACGTGGACAATTCCATTGGAGATATCAATTATCCAGGCAACGTCTATGTAAAAGGCAATGTCAAAAGCGGGTTTATCATTCATGCAAACGGCGATATTATTGTGGATGGCGTCGTGGAAGGAGCGCAGCTTTACGCGGGCGGCCAGATTATTTTAAAGCGCGGGATTCATGGCATGGGCAAGGGGCTGCTTTCGGCAAAGAGCAATGTCGTTACAAAATTTATTGAAGGGGCAACCGTAAAATCCGCCGGTTATGTGGAGACAGAATCAATTATCCAGAGCGATGTTTCCGCCAATACCGAAGTGATTGTCAGCGGCGGCAAAGGCCTGATCCGCGGCGGGAACGTCAGGGTAGGCAAGAAGGTGGCTGCCCGTGTAATCGGATCGACAATGGGAATCGCCACGCATATAGAGGTTGGAGTGGAGCCGAAGAAGCTGGAGCGGTACAATAAGCTTCAGCAGGAGGCAAAAGATATCGGAAAGAAAATAGAAATGATTCGTCCGATTCTGTTGAATTACAGTGAAAAATTAAAAGCAGGCGTTGTAATTCCTCCGGAAAAGGTTCATTACATGAAAACACAGGTGCTTGCGCTAAAGACGCTTCAGAAGCAGTTTGCTCCAATCAATGAAGAAGTCAACCGCCTGCGGATGGAATTTATCGAGGCGGGAAGGGCGAAAGTCGAGGTGCAGGATGTGATTTATCCCGGAGTTACGATTAAGATTTCGGAATTGACGCTGACGACAAAGCGTGAGCGACAGTATTGTCAGTTTGTCAAAGAGAATGGTGAGATTAAGGTAAAGAATCTGTAAAAGAAGCAGTATGAGGTGATAATATGGCAGTTGGACCGGTAACATTAAACGGCGTTATTCCAAGATCACAGGATATCAGCACAATCAAGCATCAGGAAGACAATAAGCCGGTTGTGGAGCAGCACAATATCCAGACAACCATGAAAACGCAGGGAGAGCGTCAGTTAAAGCAGGTCAATCACAAAGATGACGCAAAAGATCACAAAAAGAAATATGACGCAAAAGAAAAGGGCAGCAATGAATACAGAGGCCAAAAAGGAAAGAAGAAAAAACCAGAAAAGCAGGATGAGAAAAAGCCGGATGTGCGGCAGCAGTTCAGCGGCTTTGATATGAAGATTTAGAGGAGAACGGAAAATTATGACAGGAGTGGAAATTCTGTTGCTGGTAATTGGCGTAGTGTTTTTTATTGCCAGTTTCTTTATAACGGAAAAACTGGGCCCCGGAGAACTGAATAAAATCGGAGAGCTGAGCAACGAAGAAATCAAAAAAGTCATAGAACGAGAGCTTTTAAAAGCGACTTCTGTGATTGAAGACAAAGTCGGGGAAAAGACGGAGGATGCTTTTCTTCGGACGGAACGTTCCATGGAACGGGAATGTAATGAGAAGATCAGGGAAATCAGCGAATATTCCGATACGGTCATAGAGTCTATGAACAAGACGCATAATGAGATTATGTTTCTTTACAGTATGCTGAATGACAAGCATGTTGAGCTGACAGATTTTTCATCCAGGCTTCAGGGGCTTGCCAGTGATTTAAAAAAGCAGGATGAAGAAATTACAGATCATTTGAACAGACAGGCTGTTTTTGAGGAGAGAAAAGAAGAGCAGATTTCTTTGGTAAGGGAAGAAAAGAAAGAGGAAGCGTTCTTTCCGGAAGAGAACGATGCAAACATGGATTTTGGAGATGTCAGACATAATGACGCAATTCTTGCCTTACATAAAAACGGAAAAACGGCAATTGACATTGCAAGGGAGCTTGGGCTTGGTCTGGGTGAAGTCCAACTGGTAATCGGACTGTATGAAGGGAAGAAAAAGAAGTGAAACTGAAATATTATCTGAGAGGAATCGGAATAGGGGTATTCGTTACAACCGTTATTTTTATGATTTCCATTTCTCTGCATAAAAATGAGAATACGGACGCTTCCAAAGAGAATTCCATGACGGTGGAAGCTCTTGAAAACAGCACGCAGAATTCACAGGCGCCTGAAGATGTGAAAAAAGATAGAAAGCCAAAAGAGGAGAGCGTTCTGACAAAGCAGGAGCCGGAAGTTCAAAATAAACCCAAAGAGACGGAAAAAACGGAAGAAGAGGGCTTAAAAGAAGTGAAAGAGCAGCCGAAGGAGAACAAGGAAACAGAGCTGGAAGAAGAGCCGGAAGATAAAGTGCGTTTTGAAGTCAGCAACGGAGAGTTTTCCGATACGGTCAGCAGGAAACTGGAAGCGGCGGGCCTGATTGACGATGCGGCGTCATTTAACCGGTTTTTGGTAGAGAAAGATTATGATGATTCGATCCTTCCCGGAACATACGACATACCGAAAGATGCAACGTATGATGAGATTGCCGCTTTGCTGACGCTGCGGGCAAGATATTAGCGGCCGCCGTGAAAATCAAACGGATATCAGATCAAAAAATCAGTAAAAATACTTGCAGGCAGAACAGGCTTGTGATATAATCTGATAGTTGTGTAAAGTATGCGATGGTCCTCTGTTACAAAAGCGTATTAAGAACATCGGACAAATCAGGAGGAAATGAAATGAATGCATTTGAGATTATCAGAGGTATTGAGGCAGAGCAGTTAAAGCCGGAACCGCCTCAGTTCCGCGTAGGGGATACCGTAAAGGTATACGGAAAGATCAAAGAGGGAAACCGTGAGAGAATTCAGGTGTTCGAAGGCATTGTTTTGAAGAAACAGGGCGGAAGCAGCCGCGAGACTTTTACAGTCCGTAAGTTTTCAAACGGTGTCGGCGTGGAAAAGACATGGCCGTTACACTCTCCGAACGTTGAGAAAGTGGAAGTTGTCCGTTACGGTAAAGTAAGAAGGGCGAAACTGAACTACTTAAGAGGACGCACCGGAAAGTCTGCAAAGGTAAAAGAATTAGTAAGATAAAGCAAAAGGCAGCCGTATCCTGTTTTGGAGAAATCCAGACAGATGCGGCTGTTTTGGCAAAGAAGAGGACATATGAGGAAAAAAAGAGGATTACATTTTGGGCGGGAAAAAAAGAAAGTCAATATACCGGTTTTAAAAGAGGTCATCCTGTGGGGAGCTGAGATTGTAATCGTGCTGGCGATGGCGTTTGTATTTGTAAGTTACATTGCACAGCGTACCAGCGTAGTGGGACAGTCTATGTCTCCTACTTTAGAGAGCAGGCAGGAAATTTTGATCAACCGTTTTATTTATTCGATTTCAGATCCAAAGCCAAACGACGTAATTGTGTTTCTTCCAAACGGAAATGAAAAGTCGCACTATTATGTGAAACGGGTTATCGGAGTGCCAAACGACACGGTTCAGATCAAAGACGGGGCAGTTTATGTCAATGGAGAGCTGTTTGAAGAAGCTGTGGAAACGGCTGCGATTTTGGACGCAGAGCTGGCTTCGGAAGAAATTAAGCTGGGAGAAGACGAATATTTTGTCTTGGGAGACAACCGCAATAACAGCGAAGACAGCAGATATGCAAATATCGGAAATGTAAAAAAAGAGTATATTATAGGAAAAGCCTGGTTTATTGTGTCTCCGTTCCGGGACTTTGGCTTTTTGGATTAAAAGACAGGAGAAAAATATGCAGTTTCAATGGTATCCGGGGCATATGACAAAGGCAAAGCGTCAGATGCAGGAAGATATAAAGTTAATAGATTTGATTATTGAATTGGTGGATGCAAGGATTCCGTTTTCGAGCAGGAATCCGGATATAGATGAGCTGGGAAAGAATAAGGCGCGTTTGATTTTAATGAATAAAGCGGATTTGGCGGATCCGAAAAAGACAGAAGCCTGGAGCGGATATTTTAAGGAAAAAGGCTGTTTTACAGTATGCGTGGATGCCAGGAGCAAAAAGGGAATGAAACTGATTCAGAATGAAATCATGGCGGCCTGCAAAGAAAAGATTGAGCGGGACAGAAAACGTGGGATTAAAAACCGTCCGGTGCGCGCTATGGTAGTGGGGATTCCAAATGTGGGAAAGTCTACGTTTATCAATACGTATGCCGGGCGCGCCTGCGCCAAAACCGGGAATAAGCCGGGAGTTACCAAAGGCAAGCAGTGGATCCGCCTGAACAAAAACGTGGAGCTTTTGGACACGCCCGGAATTTTATGGCCGAAATTTGAAGATCAGAAGGTTGGGCTTCATCTTGCATTGATTGGTTCCATCAAAGACGACATTTTAAATACGGAAGAACTGGCGGAGACGCTTTTAAATCTCCTGATGAGCAGTTATCCGGGAGTGATTGCGGAGCGGTACGGCGTAAAAGAAGAGGAGACGGCGGCCGGGATTCTGGAAATGGTTGCAAAGGCCAGAGGCTGTCTGAAGAAGGGCGATGAGCTGGATTATGGCAAAGCGGCGTCGCTTGTCATTGACGAATTCAGAAGCGGAACCATCGGCAGATTTACGATAGAAGATCCAAAAGACAGGTGATTTTATGGAAAAGGCAAAGAAGAGCAAAGAAGAGAAGCTTGCGGCGGAAAAAGAGCGGGTGGAAGCGCTGAAAGCATACGAAAAAGAATATGCTGTTTTTGGCGCAGTCTGTGGAATTGACGAAGTGGGAAGAGGGCCTTTGGCCGGGCCTGTGGTCGCAGGAGCCGTCATTTTGCCGCCGGACTGTACGATTTTGTATATCAACGATTCCAAGAAGATTTCCGAGAAAAAAAGAGAAGAGCTTTATCCTGTCATTATGGAGCAGGCGGTGTCTGTTGGAATTGGAATGGTATCGCCGCAGAGGATTGACGAAATTAATATTCTGCAGGCAACTTATGAAGCCATGCGGGAAGCTATTCATAATTTGAGCGTAACGCCCGATATATTATTAAATGATGCGGTGACGATTCCGGATGTTTCCATCCGGCAGGTTCCGATTGTTAAGGGCGATACAAAGAGCATTTCCATTGCGGCGGCAAGCATTGTCGCAAAAGTTACAAGGGACAGACTGATGAAAGAGTACGACGTCATTCTGCCGGAATATGCTTTTGCCTCCAACAAAGGCTATGGTACGGCTGCTCATATTGCAGCCTTAAAAGAGTATGGACCCTCCCCGATTCACCGCAGGACATTTATTCAGAGAATCGTACAAAGCGGGATGGAGTGAAGGCAATGCAGATTTCGGATATGCTGAACCAGTACAACAGAAACATTTCAAACGGAACAGAGATTTCCGGCGGAACGCAGGGAATCCGGCAGGTTATGTCATCCCTTCAAAATATGCCTGTTGGGAATGTATTTGAAGGCAGTGTCAATCATATGGAAAACGGAGTCGTTACGCTTGGGCTGCCGGACGGAAAGACGATTCAGGCAAAACTGGATTCCGGCGTATCTGTTCGAGTGGGAGAATCCATGTTTTTTCAGGTGCGTTCCAACAACGGGGCGCAGATCGCAATTCGTCCTTTTTCAAATGGAACCGGCGCAAACCCTACGCTTTTGAATGCATTAAAGGCTGCGAACCTGCCCGTCAATGGAAAGACGGTTACTATGGTGAATGCCATGATGGAGCAGGCTATGTCGATTGATAAACAGAGCCTTTTGCATATGGCAAAGCTTGTACTGGGGAATGACGGAATGGACGCTGCGTCCATTGTCCAGATGGCGAAGCTTGGCATTCCGATAACGGAAGAAATGGCGGCGCAGTTTGAAAATTATAAATTCGACCAGTATGCAATTTTAGATCAGTTGGAAGCCGTTTTAGAGATGTTGCCGGAGAACCTTTCCGGCAAAGGGATGGGAGAAGAGAAGTTTTTAGAGTTCAACCAAAAAATGCTTGAGCTTTTTTTGGGGGAAGAAGCGGCAGGAGACGGGGGGAGCGTAAAAGTCCTTCCAGAGGTTTCTGTGGAGGATGGGAAAGTTGTGGCGAATCTGCCGGAACAGGCCGAAGGACAGCCGCAGGAAGCGGCAGATGCAAAAACGGCGGTTTTAAAGCCGGATTTGGCTTTGGCAGAGGAGACGCTGGCGGAGCTGGAGAGTCCGGAGAAATCAGGGAGCAGCGTTTCGGAAAAGACGGCGGAAACGGCTTCTGTCCGTGACGGAAACGCACCGGAAAATTCACAGAATGCAGCGAAGCCGCAGGCGGAAATGATGAAAAGCTTTTTAAGCGGAGGGGAACTTTCGCAGCTTGCAAAGCAGATGACGGATATTTTGAAGTTGTCTGCAAATCCGGAGTTGTTTCAGAAGGGGATTTTAAACGGAGACGTTACGTCAAAAGAGCTGATGCAGTTGTTGAGCGAAGCGTTTTTATCCCAGGATCCTGATGTAAAGAAAGCGCTTGGCGGGCTGGCGTCTTCAAAAGCATACCGCGCTCTGGTTCGCAATATGATAGAGCGGCAGTGGTTTTTAAAGCCGGAAGAACTGAAAACGGAGCATAAAGTCAGTGAATTGTATGAACGGATGGATCGCCAGCTTGGCCAGATGGAGAAAATTTTAAAAGCGTTTGGCCAAAATGCGCCGCAGCTTTCGGAAACAGCGTCTGCGGTACGGAGCAATATACAGTTTATGAATCAGTTGAACCAGGTGTATGCCTATGTGCAGATTCCGTTAAAGCTGGCGGGCCAGAACGCGCAAAGCGAGCTGTACGTTTATGCGGATAAACGGAAGAAGCAGGAAAAAGACGGGGAACTGACGGCATTTCTGCATCTGGATTTGGATCACCTCGGGGCTACGGATGTCTCTATAAAACTTGCGCAGAAAAAAGTCGCCACAAATTTTTATCTGGCAGACGACGCTTCGTATCAGATTATATTGGAACATATGCATATTCTGGAAAAAAGGCTTGAGGAAAAGGGATATAATGTCAGGATACAGGTGACGAATCAGGAAGAAAAAGCAAATTTCGTGGAGGAACTTTTAAAAAAGGGGACGCCTTCCGCCGGCGGAATGGTGCACAGGTATTCTTTTGATGTCAGGGCGTGAGAAGATGGAGAGAACGGGAAAAGACAGGAAGATAAAAACTGCCGTTGCGCTTGCCTATGAAGCGGGAGATTTGGCGCCAAAAATTCTTGCTACGGGAAAAGGCGAGCTGGCCGAGAAGATTATTGAAAAGGGAAAAGCGGAAAATGTCCCGCTGTATAAAGACAATAAACTGGCGAATACGCTGTCAAAGCTTGAAATTGGGGATACAATACCGCCGGAGCTGTATGACGTTGTAGCGGAGATTCTGGTATTTGTAGACGATATGGACAGACTGCGCTCCAAGATAAAATAAAAGGATTTTATGGAAAACAAAAGAGAAATCGGGACTGTTTATGAAAAAACGGCTGCAAAGTATCTGGAACGAAAGGGATTTTTTATTCTTGAGAGGAATTTTTGCAGCCGTTTTGGGGAAATTGACATTATTGCAAAAGACGGCGGATATCTTGTGTTTATAGAAGTAAAGTACCGCAGGGACGATTCCTGCGGCAGCCCGCTGGAGGCAGTGGATGGAAAGAAGCAGAGAAAAATTTGCAGGACGGCTTCTTATTTTTGCCTTCGGCAGGGGTATGCAGATACGACGCCCTGCCGTTTTGACGTGATTGCAATGGAAGGCGACGGAAGCATTCTTCATTTGGAAAATGCATTTGATTATAAAAGATAGGCAGGGAGGGATTGAGCCATGTTTGAGAATACGATTCCAAGACTGGAGGATTTTTCGTCAAAAAACGACGTCAGCCTTCCTTTGTTTGTGTTTCCTTCTCTGAAACAGTGCGGCATTGTAAAGCATGGTTTTACGACGCGCAGAGGGGGCGTCAGCGAAGGGATTTTTGAGGCGCTGAATCTGAGTTTTACCAGAGGGGACAGCCGGAATGCCGTGGAAGAGAATTACAGAAGGCTTGCCGCTGCGCTTGGCGTAGAATATGAAAGTTTTGTATTTTCAGATCAGACGCATACGACAAATGTGGCGCGTGTGGGCAGGAAAGACAGAGGGAACGGAATCCTAAGAGAACGGCAGAGCCGGGATGTGGACGGAATGGTGACGGATGAAAAGGGAGTTACGCTCGTAACATTTTTTGCGGATTGTGTGCCTTTGTACTTTGTGGATCCGGTGCGTTATGCGATAGGTCTCAGCCATTCGGGATGGCGCGGCACTGTGGGACGTATGGGAGCTGTGACGCTGGAAAAGATGGCGCAGGAGTTTGGATCAAATCCGGAAGATATGATTTGTGCCGTCGGGCCGTCAATTTGCCGGAATTGCTATGAAGTGGGCGAAGACGTGGCGGAAGAATTTTTACGGGAATTTTCCGGGCGGGAAAAAGAACTGCTCGTAAAGAAAGAAAATGGGAAGTATCAGCTTGATCTTTGGAGGGCGAATGAAATTGTCCTCTTAGAAGCGGGTGTGAGAAGGGAAAATATTTCAGTTACGGAGGTCTGCACCTGCTGTAATCCGAAACTTTTATTTTCACACCGGGCGAGTCAGGGAAAGCGTGGAAACCTGGCGGCGGTTCTGGCTCTGCAGTGAAAAATTGCGGGCGCCGCAAAGAAACTTCTGTCTTAAGATACGATTCGCTCCGGAATACAAACAAACAGGTATTCCGGGGCTTTTTTCATCTTAAATTTAAATTTTCCGGATTTTTCCGGAATTCGAAAAGAAAAGGAGGAGAATTTTTATGAGCGGCAGTTACAAAGACGAAACGTTAAAACGTGTCAGCGAAAACGGCAGCGGAGCAAAAAGCGCCATGGCAGATGTTATTTCGGATGAAACCATTGCGTATGTGGGGATTTTGGCAAAAATTGATCTTTCTCCAAAGGAAAAGGAGCAGGCCCAAAAAGACATGGGAGAAATGCTGGATTATATTGATAAATTGAATGAGCTGGATACATCAGGCGTCTTGCCCGCGTCTCATATTTTTTCCGTGGGAAACGTATTTCGTGAAGACATTGTGACGAATGGGGACGGGAGCAAAGAAGCGCTGGCAAATGCGCCTGCAAAAAAAGGCGGAGGATTTGCCGCTCCAAAAACGATCGGATAACGGGAGGGACAGTATGAGCCTTATGAGTTTAACGGCCACAGAGCTTGGAAGGAAGATACAGGCAAAGGAAGTGTCGGTAAAAGAAGCGGTGGAAGCGGCGTTGTCGGCAATTGCGGCAAAAGAGGAAACGATTGGCAGTTTTGTAACAATAGATGAGAAATATGCGAAAAAGCGTGCCGGAGAAGTCCAAAAGCAGATCAGGGACGGAACATTAAAAAGCCCGATTGCCGGGGTTCCGGTGGCAATTAAGGACAATCTGTGCACAAAGGGGATACGGACAACCTGCAGTTCGAGAATGCTTGAACATTTTATCCCTTCTTATACGGCGGAAGCAGTCGTAAACCTGGAGCGGGCGGGGGCGGTTCTTATCGGAAAGACAAATATGGATGAGTTTGCAATGGGAAGCACGACGGAAACGTCCTATTTTGGAGTGACAAGAAACCCATGGAATACGGACTATGCGCCGGGCGGCTCTTCCGGCGGCTCCTGCGCCGCAGTTGCTGCGGAAGAATGTTCGTATGCGCTTGGCACAGATACGGGGGGATCCATTCGTCAGCCGAGCGCTTTCTGCGGCGTGACAGGAATCAAGCCTACGTATGGGACGGTGTCCCGTTACGGATTAATCGCATACGGGTCTTCTTTGGATCAGATTGGACCGATTGCAAAAGACGTAAGCGATTGTGCGGCTGTATTGGAAGTTATTTCTTCCTGGGATCGGAAAGACGCGACATCCATAAAACGGCAGGATCTGAATTTTACGGCGGCGCTTTTAGACGATGTAAGAGGAATGAGGATCGGAATGCCGAAAGATTATTTTGGAGAAGGGCTGGACGATGAAGTAAAAAAGGCGGTTCTTGCGGCGGCAAAGATATTAGAAGAAAAAGGCGCGGTTGTGGAGGAATTTGACCTTGGCCTGGTAGAATACGCCGTTCCGGCATACTATGTCATTGCCTGTGCGGAAGCAAGCTCCAATCTTGCGAGGTTTGACGGCATAAAATACGGATACCGGACAAAGGAGTTTGACGGACTGCATCAAATGTATCAAAAGAGCCGTTCCGAAGGGTTTGGACAGGAAGTGAAACGAAGGATTTTACTGGGGTCATTTGTATTAAGTTCCGGTTATTATGACGCGTATTATTTGAAAGCCCTTTCTGTAAAGTCTTTGATAAAGAGGGAATTTGACAAAGCCTTTGCGAAGTATGACGTTATTTTGGGGCCTGCCGCGCCGTCTGCGGCGCCAAAAATAGGAAGCAGTTTAAGCAATCCGATCCGGATGTATCTGGGGGACGTTTATACGGTTGCCGCAAATCTTGCAGGTTTGCCGGGGATTGCGCTTCCCTGCGGAAAGAACAGCAGAAACCTTCCGATTGGCCTGCAGATGACAGGGGACTGTTTTCAGGAGAAAAATATCATACGCGCGGCTTATGCGTATGAACAGGCCAGAAAGGAGCGGCGGATATGAGCAGACAGTACGAGACGGTAATCGGGTTGGAAGTCCATGTGGAGCTGGCGACAAAAACAAAGATTTTCTGCGGCTGCTCAACGGCTTTTGGAGGCGCGCCAAATGCGCATACCTGTCCGGTCTGTACCGGAATGCCGGGTTCGCTTCCGACATTAAATAAAAAAGCAGTGGAATACGCGGTGGCGGTAGGGCTGGCGGCAGGCTGTGAAATTACAAAAGACTGTAAATTTGACCGGAAAAACTATTTTTATCCGGACAACCCGCAGAATTACCAGATTTCCCAGCTTTATCTTCCCATTTGCCGAAATGGGGGAATTGAAATTGAAACGGGGGACGGAAAGAAAAAATGGATTGGAATCCATGAGATTCATATGGAAGAGGACGCCGGAAAGCTGGTGCATGACGAGCAGGAAGACTGCTCTATTGTGGATTTTAACCGTTCGGGCGTGCCGTTGATTGAGATTGTATCCAGGCCGGATATGCGTTCGGCGGAAGAAGTGACTGCTTATCTGGATAAACTGCGGCTTATGATACGGTATCTGGGAGCTTCAGACTGTAAGCTTCAGGAAGGCTCCATGCGCGCAGACGTAAATCTTTCCGTCCGGAAAGAAGGGACAAAAGAGCTTGGCGTACGCACGGAAATGAAGAATTTAAATTCTTTCAAAGCGATTGCAAGGGCAATTGAAAATGAGAAAAACCGTCAGATCGGTTTGCTTGAGGCCGGGAAAGGCGTGATCCAGGAAACAAGGCGCTGGGATGATTTAAAAGAATATTCCTATGCTATGCGGTCAAAGGAAGATGCGCGGGATTACCGCTATTTTCCGGATCCGGATTTGCCGCCTGTGCATATCAGCGACGCTTGGATTGCGGAAATTAAGGAAAGACAGCCGGAATTTCGTCCGGAAAAGATGCTCCGCTATCAGAGCGAGTATGGACTGCCGCTTTATGACGCTGAAATTTTAACGGAATCAAGAAAACTGGCAGATTTTTTTGAGGAGGCGGCGCAGCTTTGCGGCAGGCCGAAGAAAGTCTCCAACTGGATTATGGGGGAGACAATGCGGCTGCTGAAAGAAAAGGAGATGGAGCCGGAAGAAATCCGGTTTTCTCCGGAAAATCTGGTAAAGTTAATCGAACTGCAGGAAAAAGGAATCATTCATGGTTCTGTGGCGAAAGAGGTGTTTGAAGCTATATTTGAAAACAATGCAGATCCGGAAGCATATGTAGAAGCGCATGGATTGAAGTCGGTGAATGATGAGGGAACTTTGCGAAGCGTGATTGCAGAAATTGTAAAAGCCAATCCGAAGTCGGTGGAGGATTACCGGAACGGGAAGAAAAAAGCGATGGGTTTTCTGGTGGGACAGACGATGAAAACGATGAATGGGAAGGCGGATCCAAAGCTGGTCAATGAAATTTTGTCAGAGGTTTTATCGGAATAGGGATAAATGGGGATAAATCTTAGAGTTTTCCCTTTATTTTCCACATAATGTGGAAAAAATGTGGAAAATATGTGGAAATGAACCAAAATTATTGAAAAGTTCAAAATATAAAAGATATGTGAAATATTTTAAAATACATTGAGATTCTTATCGGTATGTTTTATACTTTTTAGAAGGCAAATACATACAATAAGGAGAGCCTTAAGGAGATTACTATGTCAAAACAGGATTTTTATGAAGTGGAACCAACAAGAGACAAGAATGACGGGATGTCCGATGTCTCCGAAGAAAACGGAGATGAATATGAACAGGTCTGCTGTCTTTGCCAAAGGCCGGAGCGTATAGCGGGAAAGATGGTCCGGATTCCGAATAATATCTGCATCTGTCAGGATTGTATGCAGAAGACGTTTGATGCAATGAACCATACGGATTCCTCTTTGAATGATATGATGCAGATGGGCAGGATGCCGAATATCGGCATGATAAATCTTTCGGATTTTCAGGGATTTTCGCCATATCAGCAAAAGATTAAGAAAAAGAAAAAAGAAGAAGAAAAAGAGGCTGTGCTTGATATTAAAAAAATTCCGGCTCCGCATAAGATAAAAGCAAGCCTGGATGAATATATCGTAGGGCAGGAACGCGCCAAAAAAGTAATGTCGGTGGCCGTATACAATCACTATAAAAGAGTTTCCTCAAATTTGGATGACGGAGTGGAAATTGAAAAATCAAATATGCTGATGATAGGGCCCACAGGTTCCGGAAAGACTTATATGGTAAAGACGCTGGCAAGGCTTTTGGATGTGCCGCTTGCGATTACGGACGCTACGTCCCTGACAGAAGCCGGATATATCGGCGACGACATTGAAAGCGTTGTCAGCAAGCTTCTTGCCGCTGCAGACAATGACGTGGACAAGGCGGAGTCCGGCATTATTTTTATTGATGAGATTGATAAAATTGCCAAGAAGAGAAACGCGAATCAAAGGGACGTAAGCGGAGAATCTGTGCAGCAGGGGATGTTAAAGCTTCTGGAAGGGGCTGAAGTCGAAGTCCCGGTTGGGGCAAGCAGCAAAAATGCCATGGTTCCCATGGTTACGGTGAATACCAGGAATATTTTATTTATCTGCGGCGGCGCGTTTCCGGATTTGGAGGAAATTATCAAAGAGCGCCTGAATAAGGAATCCTCTATCGGGTTTAAGGCGGACTTGAAAGATAAATATGATAAAGAAGAGAATCTTCTGATGAAAGCGATTGTGGAAGACGTGCGGAAATATGGAATGATACCGGAGTTTCTGGGGCGTATGCCAATTTTGTTTTCGCTTGAAGCTTTGACGGAGGATATGCTGGTGCGCGTGCTTGCAGAGCCTAAAAACGCCATTATCAGACAATATCAAAAACTTTTGGCGATGGATGAGGTAAAGCTTGAATTTGAGGAAGCAGCGCTGCATTCCATTGCGGCAAAAGCGAAGGAGAAGAAAGTCGGAGCAAGGGCTCTGCGTGCGATTCTGGAAGAATTTATGCTGGATATTATGTATGAAATTCCAAAAGACGACGATATCGGTATGGTTACGATTACAAAAGAATACATCGAGGGAACGGGAGGGCCGCTGATTACGATGCGTCAGGGCATAATGAACGGTTTCTGACAATATACTGTTTAGAAGAAGTAAAACGGATGGAAAGAAATGGATTGTCATGAGGCAGTATATTCAAATGATTATTATGATTTGATTGGAGGCATCACCAGTCTTGAACCAGGTCTTAGAGGGTTGTGCAAACAGGATATAGCAAACCGTTATGCCGTATACTACCTGAACAGGGACCGTGTGCCTCCATTATCGGTGGGTACCTATAAATATATTAACATTCCAAAGTGCTATACGGTGCTAAACCAGCAGGCATTAGAAGTCAGCGGCATTACCAGAGTGCAGACGCAGCGCAATTTAGAGTTATTTGGGAGTGGAATTTTAATCGGGTTTATTGATACCGGGATTCATTTTGAAAATAATGCGTTCCGAAATACAGACGGCAGCAGCAGAATTGCCGCAATCTGGGATCAGACAATTGATACGGGTCCGCATCCGCAGGGTTTTATTTACGGAACGGAATATACAAGAGAAGAAATTAATTTTGCGCTGCAGCAGGAAAATCCAAGGGATTATGTGCCCGAGACGGACGAAATCGGACATGGAACGATGCTGGCGTCCATTGCAGCGGGAAGCGAAGACATAGAAAATGATTTTATCGGAGCTGCTCCCTATGCGGATATTGCCGTAGTCAAGTTAAAGCCGGCAAAGCAAAATTTAAGGGATTTTTACTATATTAAAGACGGAGCCATTGCTTATCAGGAAAACGATATATTTACAGCGATTGATTATTTAAACAGGCTGGCAGACAGACTTGGGCAGCCCATGGCGCTTTGCATTGGCCTCGGCACAAATCAGGGACACCGGGGCAGCGGCGGCAAGATGACGTCTTATCTGGACGATATTGCGGCAATGTACCGCAGATCAGTCTGTATTGCAGTTGGGGACGAGGCCAATGCAAGGCATCATTTTTATGGGAGCCTTAGTGAAAATACGACCGAGCGGGCGGAAATCAATGTGACGCAGGATATGAAAGGGTTTATCGTGGAATTATGGGGCAATTCTTCGGAATTGTTCGCCGTTTCCATCACTTCTCCAACAGGAGAGGTATTGAACAGAGTGGCAGTCTATAACGGACAACAGCAAAAGCAGCATTTTCTTTTGGAAAATACGAATGTCGTCGTAGATTATCAGCTTGGCACAGAGCGAAGCAGGGAACCGCTGGTTCATATTAATTTTCAAAATCCGGTTAAAGGGCTTTGGATGATTGAGGTATTTCCTTATCGGATTTCGAGCGGGAGTTTTAATATGTACCTGCCCATCAGTGATTTTCTGGAAGAGGAGGTGTATTTTGTCCGTTCCAATCCCGATATGACGCTTACGGTTCCGTCGAGCGCAAAGATTCCAATGGCCGTCGGAGGATACAATTCCGTGACAAACGGCATCTATATTGAATCCGGAAGAGGATACAGCATGGATGGAAGCATTAAGCCGGATTATGCGGCTCCTGCGGTAAACGTGCTGGCGGTCAATCAGTTTGGCCGAATGGAGAGCATGACGGGAACATGCGCCGCAGTCGCCCTATCGGCGGGAGCCAGCGCGCTTTTGATGGAATGGAACATTGCTTATATGGAGAACCGCTTCATAAATTCCGTCGAGATTAGAAATCAGATTATAAACGGGACGCAGAGAGTGTCCAATCAGCTTTATCCGAACCGGGAAGAAGGGTACGGGAGAATGGATATTTACCAGAGCATTTTAAATATGAGGAATTTGTGAGGGAAAGAAAAGAATAATAAGAGGCTGCTGCGGCAGTCTCTTATTTTGAAAGGCTGTCCTGGTCAAAAGAGCATGAAGCAAGGGCTTGACGGCGCGGCTGGCCGTCAAGCCCTTAACAGGTTATAGTTTGAGTCTTTTTTAATATATGGGCGGAGCCGTAATCAGAAAACCAATAATCTGCAGGCGTATTTAAACCCCATAATAAATCCCTGTCTTTGATGATGATCCATAACATCATACAGGACGCTTTGAAAGTCAATCATATTAAATTTTGCGTCTTCCATGGCATGTTCTTTGATATATTTCCAAAAGGCGTCGTCTGCGTCCTTTGTTTCCGGAAAATCATTATATTCTCCAATCAGTGAATTTAAATTATTGTAAATTTTATTTAACGCGTCGTCGTTCATTGAGAAATCCCCTTTCTGTTGCCTGATAGTTGTAGTAAATTGTCCGATGAAAGAAACGTTCCTGGTTTTGAGGAGAATTGTCCTGAAAAGCCTGATTCATCCGGTAAAGGGGCATTTTGGGAGAAAATCCGTTTTTGGGCAGTAATCTCCGTTATCAGAAGCTGCCGCCATTTTTATTATAGGGACATAACGCGCAAGGATCAAGAGCAGAGGAAAGGAAACGCTCACCCCTGATTCAGCGTAAATCTTAAGCGAAGCAAGCCGTATATCCGGCGGAAAACAATTTTCAGACATTCTTTAGGCAGATTTTTCACTGCAGGGATATTTGCTGCATTCCCTGCGGTAAAAGAAAATGGAAATTGTCATGGCGATTGTCCATCCAACCGGCCATGCGAACCATATGCCGATGGAATTTTTCGTCAGGTCTGATAAGAAAAACGCTAAAAACACGCGAAGAATCAAGTCGGTGAAAGTAGCCGCCATAAACTGGCGCATTGCGCTGACGCCGCGCAGAATTCCGTCCGCGGCCAGTTTTGCAGAAATAATAAAATAAAACGGGGACAGGATCCATAAAAACTGCCTGCCTGTCAATAAAGCTGCGGAAGAATTTTTTTCCATGAACAAAAGGAGCAGGTGTTTTCCAAAGCAAAGATAAAGGATACAGAATGGGATGCACAGGCTCCATACCATTTTAATTCCTGCAAGAAAGCCGTCTTTTATCCGGTTATATTTCCGGGCGCCGAGGTTTTGCGCCGAATAATTGGAAATTCCATTGCCGATTGTTGTGAAAGACGTAATAACCAGATTGTTTAATTTTACTGCGGCGGAATATCCTGCCATAACGGAAGCTCCAAATCCGTTGATTACGCTTTGAATCAGAATATTTCCTACGGAGATGAAGCTTTGCTGCAAGACGCTTGGAACGGCGATTACGATAATCTTTTTCAAAAGTCCTGCGTCAAAGAGAGCCGGTTTTCCCTGATATGGAAATTTTTTCAGTCTTATCCATACGGTAAAAACAGCCAGGATGCAGCTTGCGCCCTGACACAAAAAAGTTGCCCATGCTATGCCTGCAACTCCCAGATGAAATGCTTTGACAAATAAAATATCCGCGGCAATATTTGATATGGAAGATACGGCAAGAAAACAGAAAGGAGTCTTTGAGTCTCCTAAAGCGGAAAAAATCCCGGTTGCAATATTGTAAAAAAATACAAACGGGAGTCCCCATATGTAAATGTCAAGATATAATTTGGAGTCTGAAAAGACTTCTTTTGGCGTCCGGATCAAAAAGAGCAGAAGATCACAGCCCAAAATTCCTGCAGCCATCAGCAGGATACAGACAGAGCCGCTGAAAATGCAGGCGGTTGTCACCGCGCTTTTAAGCTTTCCATATTTTTTTGCGCCAAATAGTTGTGAAACAACAATGGAACAGCCCATATTGCATCCAAATGCGAATGCAATGAAAATCAATGTAATTTCATAACTGTTTCCAACAGCGGCCAGTGCGTTTTCACTGATAAATTTTCCCGCAACAAGACTGTCCGCTATGTTATAGAGCTGCTGGAACATAATGCTGCCGAAAAGAGGAAGGCAGAATTTCCACAACACAGTTTCTGGTTTTCCTGCGGTTAAATCTTTGTTCATAAAATCATATCCTTTCCGAATGTCGTTTACATAGCTCTGTGAAAGAATTATAATTTATTTTGCAGAATATGAAAAATACATATGTTATATTGAAAGGATATAAAAATTATATGGATATCAATTTTGAATACTATAAAATTTTTTACTATGTGGCAAAATATGAAAATATCACAAAGGCTGCGACTGCGCTGGGCAGCAGCCAGCCGAATGTAACGCGTATTATGAAGCTGCTGGAATCACAACTGGGCTGCCGCCTGTTTATCCGGGGAGCAAGAGGGATCAGCCTGACAGAGAAAGGGGAACGTCTTTATTCCCATGTGGAGATTGCGTACAGGCATCTCTTAAATGCGCAGGAAGAAATAGGAAGGCAGGGTTCCTTAAGCTGCGGTACGGTTGAAATAGGAGCCACTGAAACGGCGCTGCATCTTTTTTTGCTGGGCGCGCTGCAGAATTTCAGACTGGAGTATCCTGAAATAAAGATAAAAATCCATAATCACACAACGCCGGAAACGGTCAGATATCTGGTCAGCGGAAAGCTGGATTTTGCCGTTATTACGACTCCTTTTGAACTGCCAGAAACCGTTTTATACAGCAAGATCATGGATTTTGAGGAAATACTTGTGGGCGGGACGCAGTATGCCGGTTCATGCAAAACGGCATTGGAACTAAAAGACATAAAAAAATATTCCCTGATTGGACTTGGCAGAGGAAGCGCGACCTATCGTCTGTATAAAGATTTTTTTATAGAGCATGGCGTGGATTTTGAACCTGACATGGAAGTTGCGACATCAGATCTGCTGCTGCCGCTTATTAAAAATAATTTTGGAATCGGGTTTGTTCCAAAAAAACTTGCATTGCCTTTGCTGAAAGAAAAGAAACTGGTTCAGATGCGGCTGGACAGCCATATTCCAAAACGTTCCGTACAAATTGTTTCGGATAAGGGACGGGGAAAAAGCCTTGCGGCGGATACGCTTTATAAATACCTGAAAAAAAGAAAAAACAGCGGCGCAGTATAAGGAATTTGAAAAACGCCCCTGGTAAAAAATTCTCTTGATCTTATGGTTGAAATTTTATGATATATTAGGTAAACTAAAGTAAGTTACTTTAGTTAAACTTTATCACTTATGAGAATATGCGTTCTGGTCATTTCTTTTGGTGAAGGAGAGTTTAAGGAAAAACGAAAGGAGTGGTCGAAATGAAAAAATCAATGAGTCAGTCGATGTTGAACTACATTTTGAGTGGAATTTCCATTGTGTCACTGTTGTTTTTAGGTTTTTCTCTGTTGTCCTATGGAAGAGTGAATACAAGGCTGAACGCTGCAAGCGAGGAAAGGTTTAACCTGACCTATAATGCGAACCGGTTTATGAACGGTTCCGCATATCTGACAAATGAGGTGAGGGCTTTTGCTGCGACTGCAGACGAGGAGCATTATGACAATTACTGGAATGAAGTCAATAATTTGAAAAACCGGGATCTTGGAGTTGAGGCAATGCAGGAAATCGGCATCACCAAAGAAGAGCAGGCGATGATTGACGATATGTACGCGGTTTCAAATGAACTTGTCCCGCTTGAGGAACAGGCGATGGAAAACGTTCAGGCGGGGAAACAGGAAGCGGCGTCTGAATATGTATATGGAGAGGAATACCAGACTGCCATCGAAAAAATCAGCGCATTAAAAGAAAAATTCCTAAACGATTTGGATGCAAGGACTCTGTCCCAGGTTGAAGAACTGCAAAAGGATGCGAACGCCATTAGAATCCGTATGATTCTTGCGCTTGCGCTTGTCGTACTCATTTCGTTTATCATTATGATTGCAAACAGGGTGCAGATTATAAGGCCGGTAATGATGGTGAAGGATCAGATGGTGGAGATTTCACAGGGCAATCTTTCCGCAGAGTTTTCACTGGAACCAAATACATCTGAAATTGGAATGCTGGTGGCATCTATCCATGAGACGAAGCGGGAGCTGAAGAAATACATAGACGATATTGAACGGAAGTTAGCGCAGATGGCGGACGGAAATATGGATTTGGAAATTGACACTGATTACCGCGGGGAGTTTCTTCCAATTCAAAATGCTATGAATCAGATTCTGGATTCTTTAAATCAGGCTCTTTCAAAGATTGATCAATCGTCTGAATTTGTGGCTGTAGAATCGAAGCGTATGGCAAGCGGAGCGCAGACTTTGTCAACGGGAACGGTAGCGCAGGCTTCGGCGGTAGAAGAGCTTTCAGCAGGCATCCAGGATATTTCCCAGCAGGTGGAGAATACCTCAAACGATGCGAAAACAGGGAAAGACGCTTCCATGGATGCCATGAAACAGCTTCAGATTTGCGATTCCAAGATGAAGTCTCTGACAGAAACCATTGGAGAAATCACAAAGTCTTCCCGTCAGATCGGCGGCATTATTAAGACGATTGAAGATATATCGTTTCAGACCAATATTCTTGCTTTGAACGCATCCGTAGAAGCGGCGCGCGCGGGAGAAGCGGGAAAGGGATTTGCAGTTGTTGCAGGTGAAGTTCAGAGCCTGGCAAATAAGAGTGCGGCGTCTGCGAAAGATATCACAGAGCTGATTGAAAATTCCATCAAGCAGATAGCGGACGGAAAAAATCTGTCCGAAGATACGACGAATGCTCTTACAGGACTTGTGGCAAGCGCTCAGGTGGCTACCGAAATGATAGAAAAAATTGCAGATTCCGCAGTACAGCAGAATACGGCGATTAAACAGATTAAGCTTGGCATGGAACAGATCTCCGGCGTAGTTCAGACAAATGCAGCGACAGCGCAGGAGACGGCGTCGTCTGCGGAAGAGCTGTATAACCATGCGGAGGAAATGAAGCTTGCCATGCAGCAGTTTAAACTGCGCGGTGACAGGTAATCAGTTTGAGATCCGGAACAAATAAAATAGCTTTAAGAAAAAACAACCGCGTTAGTGAGCGAATGCTCTCTGCGCGGTTGTTTTCCTTTCTGTTAAGATTCTTTCGTGTTTTCTTCGGTCAGAAGATTGTACTCTTCAATTGTGATTAAATCGTCGGCGCTGTTAATTACTCCTGTTTCAATCAGCGCTGCAATAATATTTTTACAGTCTGCATCAAATTCAATGATTGTATTTCCGGATTTTTCGCCTTCAGCCTGGAAACCGGGAGCGTAATCTGCGTGGACAGAAAGAATGGGTTCTTCTCCCATAAAATCAATCTGGATTGTATTGTAATAAGTCGAGACAATTTGCTTTTCATAAAAAAATTTATTGGTCAGACAGTTTTTGAAATTTCCTTCATCAATGTCTTTCAGGACAGCTTTATAAATTTTTTCAGTATCTTCATCGGAAAAAATATGGTCGTTTCGGTTTTGCTCTGAGTCGTACAGATCAATCTGGCATGCAGTGGCTTTGATTTTCTGTTTCTTTACGCCAAACAGTTCTTTACGGTAAGTTTCTTTTGAAGCCGATAACTCAATAATTTTGGAAAGGACGCTGTCTTTGTCCTGCACAAGATCTTCTTTCCATGGGATCCGGTAGCTGCGTTTCAGCGACGTATTATTTTTTAACTTGTATAATATAGAAATGTAGCCGGATTGCTGGCTTGATTCCGAATAATCTTCAAATTCCTTTTTCGAATCAATAATTTGTCCATGGATTTCTAAAATGTGTGCAATTGTGTCTGCATCGGAGCCGCCGGAAATGCCGATGTTGTCAATAAACGCTGATTTTACGGCAGAAGCGTCCGGCATTTTGCGTTCCTGCCCAAACAGATCGGATTCAATGGATATATAAAGGCACATGAATACTGCGAGAAAAATGCCGCATTCCAAAAATCTTTTTTTCTTAAATACGCGAAAGCCTTTTTCCAGGAACATTTGCGCTGTAAAAAAGCAGACGGTTCCAAACAGGAAGGCTCCAATTAATGCAGAGAAAAATATGGCTCTGCTGGAAGAAAGGTCTAAAATGCTGCAGAATAAGACGCTTAAAAGCCCGCCGCCGCAAAATGCAGCGCCCCATCGGAATACAGGGCATATCCAGGGAATGGAAATCAGGCTTCCGGCCGTCTCTACGTCCCGAATCCGGTAGATGAAGTACGCAGCGACGGAAAATGCAAATGCAGCGATTGCATATGCGGCTATGATATTTGAGCCTTTCAGTCCTGTGGCTGCAGCGTATTCTGACGAATAATCCCGGGTAACGTATATGTGTGTTCCCATATAGTATAAAGGGGATAAGACATCCAGTTTTCCCGTTGGAAAATCCAGAGGGATTCCATAGGAAATGATTGACATAAGCATATGAATCAAAGCCTTGCATCCAACATACAAAAAGTTAATGATTACCGTAAAAATTGGAACTGCCAGCAACTGGCCGGTAAACATGGCGATCCAGACTGTAAAGCTGTAAAAAATAAAACTGATGCCGCAGGCAAATAAAAGCCCTGTCAAAAGGAAATTCATGCTCGTATAACCGCAGACTGCGCTTACAAGAATGCCAAATAAAAAGCCAATCGCTTCAGGCACAATCAGAAACAGCAGTCCGGAAATATAATTGGTCAAGAACAATTCTTTTCGCGTCACCGGAAGCGCATGAATCGTATTTGCCGCCCTGGAATTGTACAGGTAGGAAAATACCGCCATTACGACGATAATGGAAAAGAAAAACAGTATAATGGGATTGATATAGACGTTTACAATGCCTAAAATATCATCGACCCGCATCTGGGCAAGTTCCCTTTCGTTTATGCCGGAAGAATACTTATATGAAAGAGAATGATTGTAAATCATAAATGGCAGGATAAACAGGTTCCAGGCCGTAAAGATTAGCCAGATTGGCCAAAAGTGCGTAATGTTTTTTAGAAAAATGGTTTTGTTAAAACAAGATGTCTTTGACTTCATAATCTACCCCTCCTAATTCATAGATAAAGATTTCTTCAAGTGTCAGAGGAAGAATATCAATCAGCATAGGATGCATTTTTTCAAGCTGCATCTTTGCTTCTGAGGGATTTCCCTTGACAATCAGAGTGTAAACTCTTCCTGTATTGGACATATGAAGCATTTCAAAGCCTTCCGGCAATGTCGGCATTTCGGATTGGAATGCCACTTGTATTTTGCAGACGCTTCCCTGAAGTTCAGTGAGAGAACGTTCAATAATGAGTTTTCCCTGATGCATAATTCCCACATGGTCACAGACGTCTTCCAGTTCTCTTAGATTATGGGAGGAAACGATGACGGTCGTATTATATTCTGAGACGTCTGCCATAATGATGCTCCAAATCTGACGGCGCATAACAGGATCCAGTCCGTCTACCGGTTCATCTAAAATCAAAAGTTCCGCCCTTGTGCAGACGGCAAGCCAGAACGCCACTTGTTTCTGCATTCCTTTGGAAAGGCTTCGGATGCTCTTTTTCGGGTCGATTGCCGGAAAATATTCCATCAGGCGGCGAAACATATTATCGTCAAATTTTGGATAGATTCCCTGGTAAAACCGCTTCATTTCCAGTGTGTCCGCCTGCATAAAATAAAAAATATCATCAGGGATGAATGCAAATTTTTCTTTTATTTTTGGATTTTCATAGACATTTTCTCCGTTAATTTTTACGGTTCCGCTATTTTGACGGTAGATTCCGGTTAAATGTCGGAGAAGCGTTGATTTGCCCGCCCCGTTTGGCCCTACCAGGCCGTAAATAGCGCTTTTCTTTACGGACATATTTACTCCGTCCAAAGCGCGAAAACCATTAAATTCCTTTACCAGGTTACTTATTTCAACCATTCTCTTCAAGCCTCCCTTGTTCCAGATGATTCATACGGTATCCGAGTTCTTCTCTTGTTACGTCCAGAATAAAAAGTTCTGACACTACGTCGTCGAATTCCATTAAAAGCTCCTGTTCCCTGCTTTTATGGATGAAATCCGAGGAAGATGCAAATGTGCCTTTTCCCTTTATGCTGTAGACATAACCTTCCGTTTCCAGCTCTTTATATGCTCTCTGGATTGTATTGGGATTAATTGCCAGAGTGGACGCAAGTTCCCGGACAGACGGCAGCTTTTCATCTGCCGCAATTGCGTTTGTGAGAAGCAGATGGCGGATTCCTTCTTTGATCTGCTCATAAATGGGTTTGGCGTCTCTGTAATTTAATTGCAGCAATCCTATAACCTCCTTGTTCAAGTGTATTAATACATTTAATACACAAAGTTTAACACACATGACTGTTGGATACAATAAAGATAAAGAGAGGAATTAATGAAGATTTTCTTAATAATTTGCATTTTACAAGATCGGATATTTTTTCCTTGATAGCGTTTGCCTGACCGCCTATAATAGATCTGCCGGTGTTTTTCAGGCGGTTTATTGTATTTTTATGAATTGTTTTTAAAAAGTGAAAAGCAATAGAGAACGGAGGCTGAGATTTATGAGAAATATTCTGATTGTAGATGATGACATACATATTGGGAACGTACTGGAGGAAACGCTTACAAAAGAGGGGTATCAGGTGTTCCGCGCTTACTCCGGAACGGAGTGCCTGCTTATGATGTCCAATGCAAAGCCGGATCTTGTTCTGCTTGATTTAATGCTTCCGGGACTGAATGGAGAAGACATTCTCCCACATATAGCAGGAACGCCGGTTATCGTGATAAGCGCGAAAGCTGACGTTGACAATAAAGTGGATTTATTACTTGGCGGAGCGGTGGATTATGTTACAAAACCATTTAATATGAAAGAACTTTCAGCCAGGATTTCCGTACATCTTAGAAATAAAAAAAATGCGCTTGCTTTCTCGGAAGTGACGTTTGAAGATATTTCGCTTAATGTGAATACCCATATTGTGAGTATAGATCATATGCAAATCAAACTGACAAGGACAGAATGCGCCATTTTGAAACTGCTGATGCAAAATCCCACGCAGGTTGTTACAAAATCGCTGTTACTGGAACGTATCAGTGCAGATACGCCCGATTGCACAGAAAGTTCATTAAAAATGCATATCAGCAATTTGAGGAAAAAATTGCGTAAGGCGAGCGATAAGGACTATATTGAAGCAGTCTGGGGGATTGGTTTCAAAATGAGAACAAACTGAATCTTTACGATTTCTTTACGGATTTCTTTACCGGTTTCTTTACTGTTTGCGGATATAATTTCAGCATCATAAAAAAGGAGGTTGTAATTTTATGGATTATGTTCTTAAAACAAACGCTTTGTGTAAAAAATATAAAAATTATAAAGCGTTAAACGGACTGTCTATGAATGTGCCAAAAGGAGCGGTTTATGGCTTTATAGGGAAAAATGGAGCTGGAAAAACAACGCTGATTCGTCTGATTTGCGGTCTGCAGGAGCCAACATCCGGTGAATACACACTTTATGGAATGAAAAATACGGATAAGGATATTTTAAAATCACGCAGGAGAATGGGAGCGGTCGTGGAAACGCCTTCGATTTATCTTGATATGACAGCCGAGGATAATTTGAAGCAGCAATATAGAATTTTGGGTCTGCCGTCTTTTGATGGTTTGGACGATATTCTCAAGCTGACCGGACTTGAACATACAGGCAAAAAGAAAGCGAAGGACTTTTCTCTTGGTATGCGTCAAAGGCTGGGGATTGCGATTGCATTGGCCGGCGATCCGGATTTTTTAGTATTAGATGAGCCGGTGAACGGCCTGGATCCGCAGGGGATTGTTGAAATAAGGGAGCTGATACTCAAACTCAATCAGGAACAACAGATTACGGTTTTGATTTCCAGCCATATCCTGGATGAATTATCCAGGCTTGCAACGCATTACGGATTTATTGACAGAGGGCGGATTGTCAGGGAAATCAGTGCGAAAGACCTTGAAGCTGCCTGCCGTAAGTGTGTCCGCATTGAAGTAACGGATGTGCAGGCGCTGTCCTGCGTTCTTACGGAGATGGGGGTGGAATACACAATTATTTCCGAGAAATCGGCCGATATATTTTCAAAAATTAATGTTTCCAAATTAGCGCTTTCTCTGGCAAAGAAAAATTGTGAAGCGCTCTCTGTGCAGGAGCGGGATGAAAGTCTGGAAAGCTATTATATCAGTCTTGTTGGAGGGAAAGAGAATGTATAGGTTATTGTCTGCAAATTTTATGCGTTTGAGAAAAGAAAAAGTATTTTGGCTGGCGTTCTTTTTTATGATTGCATTGGGACTCTTTTTCCCGGCTGTTATAAAAATGGATGAAATAAAAACAGGAACGATCAGGGACATAAACGGCGCCTTTGGTCAGTGCGCTATTTTTATCGGCATTCTTATGGCGGTATTCTGCAGCTTCTTTATTGGAAAAGAGTATAGCGACGGAACAATCCGGAATAAAATAATTTCCGGGAAAAAGAGAACGGACATCTATCTGGCAAATTTTACTGTCTGCGCAACGGCCGGTGTGATTCTATGCAGCGTTTTTTTTCTCTCTTACCTTAGTTTGGGAATCCCGCTGCTTGGATTTTTTTCAATGAATATAAAAGCAGCCGTTCAGTTTTTACTGACCGTTCTGTTTCTGTCCGCTGCGTTTTCATCTATCTATAATTTGATAGCAATGTTAAGCGCAAATAAAGCGGTGACTGCTGCAGCCTGCGTTTTGCTGGCATTTCTGTTTTTGTTTTTTGGAATACAGATGAATCAGATGCTAAACCAGCCTGAAACGGTAACGGGAATAATGATCACAGATAGGGGTTCGGAATATAAAAAGCTTCCAAATCCGAAATTTCTGGATGAAGAAGAACGCAGGATCGTTCAATTTGCTTATGATTTTATCCCCGGCGGGCAAGTGGCGCACTGCGTGTCATTGGACGCGTCAAATCTGTCTGCGCTGCCTGTCTATTCGATCCTTATTATTCTGTCAACTACAGGGGCGGGGCTGTTTTGCTTCCGGAAAAAAGATTTAAAATAGGGGGGTTTTTATGGAAGTATGGTTATGGGCGCTGATCGGCATTTTAATTGCAGTTATCATTGCCTTGCGAATAAAAGTTCATATTTTGCAAAAGTCAGTGAAAGAAATTGAAACATGCTTTGCCGACAGGCTCATAACCGATACAAACACATTGATTGATATTTCAAGCAACGACAGGAATCTGCGTCATTTGGCGAACGCCATCAACGGTCAGCTTCGCAAACTTCGTACAGAGCGGCGGCGGTTTTGTCAAGGCGATTTGGAACTAAAGAATGCAGTCGCGAATATTTCCCATGATTTACGAACGCCTCTGACTGCTATCTGCGGATATCTGGAATTGCTGGAACAGGAAGAAAAGTCCGAAGCTGTGAGCCGGTATATTGGAATCATTCAGGAGCGTGTGGAAATTTTAAGACAGCTTTCAGAAGAACTTTTCAGATATTCAGTTATTGTCTCGGCAAAAGATAATTTCGTTAGAGAGCAGGTTATTGTCAATACGGTATTGGAAGAAAGCATTGCGGCGTTTTATACTGTTCTGACAGAGAAAAATATTGTGCCCAGGATACAGATATCCGAAACAAAAGTAATACGCACGCTGGATCGTTCCGCCTTATCCCGCGTGTTTTCCAATTTGATCAGTAACGTTATAAAATACAGCGGCGGGGATTTGAAAATCGTTCTGTCGGAGAACGGAGAGATCATTTTTTCCAATATGGCCTTTGGATTGGATAAGATACAGACGGAAAGGCTGTTTGACCGTTTCTATACAGTGGAAACAGCCAGGAAATCAACAGGTTTGGGACTTGCAATTTCTAAGACGCTTGTTGAGCAAATGGGAGGGACGATTCTGGCAAAATATGAAAACAAAAGATTAAATATCCATATTTTTTTTCCGGAAAGTATGTAATCTTTTAAATCAAAGTGGAAGAAAAGGGAGTTTTATGGTAAAATAATCTTAAGACGCAGTTTTGTTTTTGGAACCCGGCGGATGACCGTATCATCGAAATTGCAAAAAAGCCGTAACAGGAATAAGGGTGCAAATTATATCAAAAAAGCGTTATAATAAAAAAAGAAAATTTTAGGAGAAAGTGTATGGAAGATAAGCGTTATGCGGTTTTGATTGATTCAGACAATATTTCTGCAAAGTACATTACGGCAATTTTAGATGAGATGACAAAATATGGCATTATTACCTATAAGAGGATTTATGGAGACTGGACGAGTAATCAGGCGTCAAAATGGAGGGAGGAACTGCTTTCGAACTCGATTACTCCGATTCAGCAGTTTTGCAATACGGCCGGAAAGAACGCCACGGATTCCGCTTTGATTATTGATGCGATGGATATCCTGTACACCGGACGGGTGGATGGGTTCTGCATTGTTTCAAGTGACAGCGATTTTACGAAGCTGGCGAGCCGCCTCAGGGAGTCCGGCATGGAAGTGATTGGAATGGGAGAGAGCAAAACGCCGAAGTCTTTTAAAGCGGCATGTTCTGTCTTTACGAATCTTGAGATCCTTTTTGAACAGGACGCGGATAAGGCAAAAGAGAATATATCGCCCAAGACAATACAGGAGGCGATTGTGGAAATTATTACAGAGAATGAGAATAACGGAAAAAAGACAGGGCTTGGAGAAGTGGGAAGTTCCCTGCTGAAAAAATATTCTGATTTTGACGTACGCAATTATGGCTACAGTTCTCTTTCAAAATTCATAGAAGAAATGGAAGATACGTTTACCCTCTATAAAAAAGAGACGACAATTGTAGTCGGGCTGAAAGACGACAATGTAAAAAGGGAGCAGCTAGAGGATTATATCAGGGAGTGCGTGCATCAGTCAATGGGAGAGGGCGTGGATTTGGCGGCGATGGGACAGAAGCTCCATAAAAAGTATCCGGATTTTAAAGTAAAAGAATACGGGTATTCCACGCTTCAGAAATTTGTTTCGCATATTCCCGGCCTGGAACTTATCACAGAGAGCGAAACGGTTAAGCGTTTGATGGAAAAGAAGCAGGGAGAAAAAGAGTCGCTGGCAGAACAGTTAAAAAGGACGACGCTTGGCAAGAAAAAAAGAGGACGCAGAGAAAAATAAAAAAGTAAAGCTGCCGGTTGTTCCGGCAGCTTTTTTGCGGATTTTAACGCGCCGTCTGAATGGAAGCCTCTACAAATCCTTTAAACAGCGGATGCGGACGGTTTGGCCTGGATTTTAATTCCGGATGCGCCTGGGTTGCGATAAACCATGGATGATCCGGGATTTCAATCATTTCAATAATGCGCCCGTCCGGTGAAATGCCGCAGAGTTTCATGCCCCGTTCCGCCAGGGCGTTTCGGTAGTCGTTGTTGACTTCGTAACGGTGACGGTGCCGTTCGTGGATGGTTTCTTTGCCGTAGAGAGCGAAGGCTTTGGAATCCGGGTCCAGCACACAGGGGTAGGAACCGAGCCGCAGCGTGCCGCCGATATCCTCAATTCCATCCTGATCCGGCATCAGTGAGATAACCGGGTGGGTGGTGTTTGCATCCAGTTCAATGCTGTGCGCGTCGTGCATTTTACAGATGTTTCTGGCAAATTCAATAATCGCCACCTGCATACCCAGGCATAATCCAAGGTAAGGAACCTGGTTTATCCGGGCGTAGTTTGCAGCGACAATCATGCCTTCCACGCCGCGGTCCCCAAAGCCGCCGGGAACGATAATGCCCTGCGCGCTGCGAAGAATTTCATCCGCATTGTCTTTATTCAATAATTCGGAGTCCACCCATTTAAGATTGACCGTTGCGCGGCTGGCAATGCCGCCATGTTTTAAGGCTTCCACAACGGAAATATAGGCGTCGTGAAGCTGCGTATATTTGCCGACGAGTGCAATGGTGACTTCTTTATCCGGATGGCGCAGATCGTATACCATCTGTTTCCAGTCGTCGAGGTTTGGGTCGGGACAATCTAATTTCAGACATTCGCATGCAACTGTCGCAAGCCCTTCCGCTTCCATGGCGAGAGGGGCTTCATAGAGATATTCCACGTCCAGGTTCTGCATGACGTGGTTGCTTGGTACGTTGCAGAAGAGGGCGATTTTTTCTTTTAAGCCCTGATCCAGCGGGTGTTCTGAACGGCAGACGATAATATCGGGCTGTATGCCCATGCCCTGCAGATCTTTTACGCTTGCCTGCGTCGGTTTTGTCTTAAGCTCTCCGGAGGCTTTGATATATGGAATCAGCGTAACATGGATTAATATGGCGTTTTCATGGCCGATGTCGTGCTGGAACTGGCGGATAGCTTCCAAAAACGGCTGGCTTTCGATATCCCCGACCGTGCCGCCGACCTCAATGATGGCGATGTGGGTGTCTTTGGCTGTGAAGTTGCGGTAAAAACGGTTTTTGATTTCATTTGTAATGTGCGGGATTACCTGAACTGTGCCGCCTCCGAAATCCCCCCGGCGTTCTTTCTGTAAAATGGTCCAGTAAATTTTTCCGGTTGTGACGTTGGAATTTTTTGTCAGGCTTTCGTCAATAAAGCGTTCGTAGTGTCCCAGGTCTAAATCGGTTTCGGCTCCGTCGTCAGTGACGAACACTTCGCCGTGCTGGATTGGATTCATTGTTCCCGGATCCAGATTAATGTAGGGGTCGAATTTCTGCATCGTGACCGTATAGCCGCGGGCTTTTAACAGGCGGCCAAGGGAAGCGGCCGTTATTCCCTTCCCAAGTCCTGACACAACGCCGCCAGTGACAAAAACGTATTTTACAGGCATAAATTTCCTCCTTTTGTACCTTCTTTATGTTGCCATGAAACCCTCGACGTCCTTTTGTGTGCGGAGGGTATGGATTTTTTTATAAAATAACTTATTCATTATACTACTTTTTTTTGGAAAAATCCAGAATATACAACGGAAAAGTAAAATTGTTTTTTTGCTGTCTTTGTAAAAACTTCTATTTTTAGAAAAATCATATCGAATCAAAAACCGGACTTTTAGACAGCAAAAAAGCCACAGTCTTTTAGCTATGGCTTTCATATTTTTATGAAATAACTTATACTTTGATTACTCATAATGCGTCCACATACGAATTATCTTTACAGTTCCTTGATATTCAATGCCTTTATATATTACAGGTTCATTATACACCTGATATATAAGCCGATGTTGAATATTGATTCTTCTTGAAAGCAATCCGTCTAAGTTCCCAACTAACTTTTCATATCTTGGGGGATTTTGATATGGATTCACTTTTATGATATCTACAAGCCTTTTGGCTTTTTCCAAAATATTTGCAGATTTCAATTTCTCTAAATCTTTACACGCTTGTTTCTCAAAAACAATTCTAAACATTTACCATTTCACCATATCTTCCGGAATACAATCTTCAATAGATGTTTTAGCTCCTTTCACAATGGATTCTGCCATGCCGTCAATTGAATTAAGATATAATGTTTCCTGTATTGCATTCCAATCATCTTCTGATAACAAAACTGCATTCCCATTTTTACTGACTATCAAAGCGGGCTCACTATATAGGTTTACATTTTCTACCAGACGATAAAGATCCTTTCTTGCATTTGTTATATTAATTGTTGACATAATAAAATCTCCTTTTCTAATCTTTGTTTGACAAAATGATGTCTTTTCTATTATAACGTACGTTTTTACGTGCGTCAATATAAAATCTTAAAAGTTTCAATTTTTTTATTGTTCAATGCTGCAAGCCTTCCTCCTTGATTTTTCGTAAAAACAGATATATTCTGTTTTCAAAAGCCCGGAAATGTAGGATAATGGAATCAGGATTTGGAATGGCAATGTTTGACGGGAGGAATGTTTATGGGTGTTTTAAAGAGGGCGTGCCTGTATCTTGTCAGGAAAAGGGCAAGGAGCATAGTTTTGTTTTTTATCCTGTTTTTTGCAGGGGTATTTCTTGTGGCGGGGACGGCAGTCCGTATGGGGGCGTCTGCATCCTGTGAAGAGATGAAGAAAAGTTTAACCAGCGGAATTGTGATACAGGTGAAGCCGGCAGACAGCAATGAGTTTTATGAGATCACAAAAAATGAAAACGGACAGGAAGAAGCGTCTGCCAGAGGAGATATTTTTACCCAGACGGCGCTTGAAAAAATATTGGATTTTGAAGGTGTGAGCGGATATTATACACAATGGGGCGGATATATACTGTATGCAGGGTTGGAAACAGCGCCAGGCCGCGCGGCGGCTTCGCTGAAAGAAGGGTATTATGGGGAGCCAAAGAGTAAGAAAGAGGAGCAGACGATAGAAGAGCTGAACAAATCTGCCGGTCTTCAAATAAAATCTCTGTCTTTTCATCCGGTTGCCGAGGGGAAATGGGAGCCGTCTTTTTTAAACGGGGCGCTTAACATCACAGAAGGAAGGAATGTTGAACAGGCAGATCAGAGAAAGGCCGTGATTTCGGAAAGCATCGCGGAAAAAAACGGACTGAAAGTGGGAGATACGATTAAGGCCAGGAACTATGATTTTGTTTTGGGAGAATTGTATGGAAACACAATGGAGTTTGAAATTGTGGGAATTTACCGGATGAATTTTAAACAGGCGTATTCGCCGGAAAATACAAATGAGGATATGATTATGGAGAACGTGGTTTTCTGCGACAGGGAAATCATCGAATGGTGCAGGGAAGAGTACCATGAGCAGTATGGGCTGACAATGGGGGTTT
This sequence comes from uncultured Lachnospiraceae bacterium, assembly GCA_910586645.1. GTDB lineage: Bacteria > Bacillota > Clostridia > Lachnospirales > Lachnospiraceae > Roseburia_B. Next base: position 69,477 of record CAJUIS010000011.1, read on the forward strand.
TGGTTGGCAAGGCGGCGGAACATGTGGGAAACGTAAGGATTTATGCAGAGGATCCCAACCGTCTTTTAGACATAAAGGATCGGATTCTTGCAATGGATGAAGTGGACTGGAGTCTTTATGATATTACATATGACGATACGGATTACCGTGCGTCTGCAGGGCCTTTGATTCTGATTCGAAAACTGTTTACGGCGTTTCTTGTAATTTTATCTGCAGGAACGCTGCTCATTTTACTGCTGGTATTTTCTATGTGGATTCGCGGCAGAAATTATGAGATTGGCATTTTGATTTCCGTTGGGACAAAAAAACGCACGATTTTTGCGCAGGTTCTGTTGGAGTGCGGCATAATTGCAATGGCGGCGTTTTTCACTGCGGCTCTTGTGTCAAAGCCGGTTACAACAGGAGTAAAGCATATGGCGGAAGAATGGTTTTCCGTTCCGGCGGCGCAGGAGGAGTACAGAGTGGAATTTGACATGGAGAGGGACGGGTTTGAAATTCACAAAGAAGCTTTGGGTCCGGTTACTTTGCGGCAGGCGGCAGAGGGGAGAGAGATAGCTGCGCTTTTCGGTATGATGTTTCTTGCGGTGATGGGCACCGCGCTGTATTCTTCCTCGAAAATTGTAAATCAAAAGCCAAAGGAAATTCTGATGAAACGGTAGAAAGGAGTATGGGATGGAATGCGATTACTGCGCGTACAATGCATACGATGAGGAGACGGAAGAGTATTATTGTTCCGTCAGTCTGGATGAAGACGATATGGCCCGTTTTATGAGCCATAAATATAAATCCTGCCCTTATTTTAAAAACGGGGATGAATATCAGGTAGTCAGGCATCAAATGTAAAGCGGGATAAAAAACAGGAGGATTGTTTTTGTGTAATTAAGAATCATCAGTGGGATTTAGGATTCAAAAAACAGATATTATTTTTGCGGATAAATTTATAAAAACTGGAAATCCTATCAAAAAACAGAAAAGAGGGTTTTTGATATGGAGAGAACAAAGGCAACTATGGACGGCAACCATGCGGCGGCCCATGTGGCATATGCGTATACGGACGTTGCGGCGATTTATCCGATTACGCCTTCTTCCGTGATGGCGGAAGTGACGGAAGTATGGGCGGCTGCGGAAAAGAAAAATATATTTGGGAATACGGTGGAGATTTCCGAGATGCAGTCGGAGGCGGGAGCGGCGGGAGCCGTACACGGTTCGCTTGCGGCCGGGGCGCTTTCGACGACGTTTACGGCGTCTCAGGGATTGCTTTTGATGATTCCGAATCTCTATAAAATCGCGGGAGAGGGACTGCCCGGCGTGTTTCATGTGGCGGCAAGGAGCATTGCCACGCACGCGTTAAGCATTTTTGGCGATCATTCCGACGTCTATGCGTGCAGACAGACGGGCGCGGCGATTCTTTGCGCGTCTTCCGTTCAGGAAGTTATGGATTTGTCTCCGGCGGCGCACGGGGCGGCGGTAGAAGGCAGGATTCCGTTTATCAGCTTCTTTGACGGATTTCGTACGTCGCATGAGATTCAAAAGATTTCCGTTTGGAGCGAAGAAGATTTAAGGGATCTGTTTCCAATGGATTCTCTTAGGAAGTTCCGGGAAAACGCTTTAAATCCGGAGAAGCCGTTTCAGTGGGGACAGGCGCAGAATCCGGACACGTTTTTTCAGGTCAGGGAAGCGGCGAACCGGCATTACGAAGCGATACCGGAGCTTGTGGAATCTTATTTTGCCAAAATCAATCAGAAAATCGGCACAGATTATCATTTGTTTAATTACTGCGGCGCGCCGGACGCCGAGCATGTGATCATCGCAATGGGCTCTGTCTGCGAGACGATTGAAGAGACGATTGCTTCTGTGACGGCGGGAAGTAACGATAAAAAAGTCGGTTTGATCAAAGTGCGTCTGTATCGTCCGTTCTGCGCTAAGGCGCTTCTTAGCTGTCTGCCGGATACGGTAAAGCAGATTACCGTGCTTGACCGGACCAAGGAGCCGGGCGCGCCGGGAGAGCCGCTGTATCTGGATGTGGTGTCCGTATTAAAAGGGACAAAGTTTGCACAGGCAAAGGTACTGCGCGGACGTTATGGCATCAGCTCAAAGGATACGACGCCGGGGCAGATTCTGGCTGTTTTCGCAAATAAGGAGAAAGAAGAATTTACTATCGGAATCAAAGACGACGTGACGGGGCTTTCCCTTGAGGAAATCGAGCAGCCCGGCCAGATGACAAACGACGTCTATAGCTGTAAATTCTGGGGGCTTGGAGCGGACGGAACGGTTGGAGCCAACAAAAATTCCATTAAAATCATAGGCGACCATACGGATTTGTACGCGCAGGCGTATTTTGACTATGATTCCAAAAAATCCGGAGGGCTTACGGTGTCGCATCTGCGGTTTGGAAAAAAACCGATTCAGTCGACGTATCTGGTGCAGAAAGCGAATTTTGTTGCGTGCCATAATCCCTCTTACGTCTGGAAATATAATATGGTGCAGGATTTGATGCCGGAAGGGACGTTTCTTTTGAACTGCCCGTGGGAAGCCGGAGAAGTCGGAACGCATCTGCCGGGCCAGTTAAAGCGGTACCTTGCCGAAAACAGGATTCGGTTTTATATCATCAACGGCGTGAAAATCGGCATGGAGACGGGCATGGGGCCGACGCGCATCAATACGATTTTACAGGCGGCGTTTTTTAAGCTGACAAAAATTTTGCCGGAGGAAGAGATTATTGCGCTGTTAAAAGACGCGGTGAAAAAGACATACGGCAGGAAAGGCGACGACGTCGTTGCGAAAAACTGCGCCGCCATTGACGCGGGAATGCAGGGAGCGGTCAAAGTGGAGATTCCAGCAGACTGGGCCAAATGTGAAAGCCAGAATTTATTTGGAAAGGAAGTCAAAGGAAGAAGCGACTGCCAGACAGACTATGTCAATCATATCCAGCGGCCAATCAATGCATTTGAAGGCAACCGTCTGCCGGTTTCCTGTTTTATGGATTATGCAAGCGGGGCGACGCCTTCCGGAACGGCGGCGTTTGAAAAACGGGACATCGCAGTCCGCGTTCCAAACTGGATTCCGGAAAACTGCATTGAGTGCAATATCTGTTCGTATGTCTGTCCGCACGCAGTCATTCGTCCTGCCGTTATGGACAGGCAGGAGCGGCAGAAAGCGCCGGCGGGCATGGCAAGCAAGGATATGCCCAAAAAAGAGAATTACCAGTTTTCCATTACTGTTTCCGTATTAGACTGCACCGGATGCGGCACATGCGCGGCCTGCTGCCCGGCGAAAGAAAAAGCGCTTGTTATGGAGCCGACGGAACAGCATTATGATAAGCAGAAATATTTCGATTATGGATGCACGCTTTCCAAAAAAGAGGATCTGACAGAGGCGTTTGGCGTTGCCAGCGTAAAAGGAAGCCAGTTTTTGCAGCCGTTGCTGGAGTTTCACGGGGCATGTCCCGGATGCGGGGAAACGGCGTATGCCAAGCTTTTGACGCAGTTGTACGGCGACCGGATGTATATTGCAAACGCGACGGGCTGCTCTTCAATCTGGGGAAATTCCTCGCCGGCCACGCCGTATACGGTCAATGAAAAAGGCCACGGCCCGGCATGGTCTAATTCCCTTTTTGAAGACGCGGCAGAATTTGGCTATGGCATGCTTTTAAGCGAAGAGTCGATTCGAAAGAATCTGAAAAAGAAAGTGGAAGCGCTTTTTGAGCAGTCAAACGTAGAAGCGGTAAAACAGTCGGCAAAAGACTGGCTTTCCACATACGACTGCGGAAGAGAAAATCAGAAAGCGGCAGAGGCGCTTGTCGGAAGCCTTTTGGAATGCGACTGTAAGCTTTCGGGAGAAATTCTGGAGCAAAAACAGTTTTTGTCCAAAAAATCCAAATGGATTTTCGGAGGCGACGGCTGGGCATATGACATTGGATTCGGCGGCTTAGATCACGTGCTTGCAAGCGGCAGAGATATTAATATTTTTGTGTTTGATACGGAGGTATATTCCAATACGGGCGGACAGGCGTCAAAATCGACGCCGCTTGGGGCGATTGCACAGTTTGCCGCAGGCGGAAAAGACATCAAAAAGAAAGATCTGGCGGCAATCGCCATGAGCTACGGCTATGTCTATGTGGCGCAGATTGCGATGGGCGCAGATTATAACCAGTGCGTCCGCGCGATTACGGAGGCAGAGGCATATCCGGGGCCGTCTTTGATATTAGCTTACGCGCCCTGTATCAACCAGGGGATCAAATCGGGTATGCAGATGGCGCAGGAGGAAGAAAAGCTTGCCGTGCAGTCCGGGTATTATCATTTGTTCCGGTATCAGCCGGCAATCGGCGCGATGGACGAGCCGACATTCCATTTAGACAGCAGGGAGCCAAAAGGTGAGTTCTTTGATTTCTTAAATGGAGAAGTGCGGTTTAACGCGCTTACGAGAAGCAATCCGACGCGCGCAAGAGAGCTGTTTGAGCAGGCGAAGAAGGATGCGGATCAGAAATATAAGAGATTAAAAGAACTTTCGGAAATGAAAGGATAAAAAATAAGCTGCCGGCGGGATCGGAAAGATAACGCCGGCAGTTTTTGAATTACATATATTTGCTCATTTCTTTTGATTTTGCAGTGCAGCTTCTCTGAGATTGGATTACGGTATGCCGCAGTCCGAGTTCTTCCAGCTTTGCGACTGCTTCGATAGTAGTTCCTCCGGGAGAGCAGACGGCGTCTTTTAATTCGCCCGGGTGCTTTCCTGTTGTAAGAACCATCTTTGCAGCTCCGTATACTGCCTGCGCGGCAAATTTATACGCCTGCTTTCTTGGCATTCCGTCGGCAACCGCTGCGTCCGCCATGGCTTCAATAAAGAGGTATACATAAGCCGGGGAGGAGCCGCTGACGCCTGTGACGGCATCCATAAGTGATTCCGGTACGATTTCCGCCTGTCCAAAACTCTCAAAAAGAGAAATGACATACTGCATTTCCGTCTCTGTGACGCAGTCGTTTGGCGTCAGGGCGGACATTGCCTCCAGCGCCATGGCGGGCGTATTTGGCATAGCCCTCACAGCTTTTACCGGTTTTTGGAAAAAGTGATTCAGACGGGAAAGGCTGACGCCTGCGGCAATGGCCACAATGATTTTCCCATCATCTGTATCATTACGAATTTCTTTGATGACAGTTTCATACAAGTGAGGCTTGACGGCAAGAAAAACAATGTCGGAATTTTTTATCACTTCGGAATTGTTTAAAGTCGTCCGAATGCCGTAAGAACGGGAAATGCGGTCTAACGTCTCTTTTGTGCCTGCGCTTGCGGTTATCTGTAAGGCTGTGCTGACGCCGGACTTTAAAATTCCGCCAATCATAGCAAAACCCATATTGCCGCAGCCAATAAATCCGATTCGCTTTTCTTTCATATGATTCTAAAAATCTGTCAGCTCTGCTTTTCTCTTTTCAAGGAAAGCGCCCATGCCTTCTGCTTTGTCATGCGTAGAGCATGTGATACCGAATAAGTTCGCTTCCATTTCAACCGCATTCTGGATATCCATGTCGTATCCGTTGTTGATTGCGGCTTTTGCGATTGCAACGGCGTAGCTTCCTTTGGAGATGATTTTTTTCGCCATTTCTGTAGCGGCTGGCATCAGCTCTTCTTTTGCAACGACTTTGTTGACAAGTCCGATGCGGTAAGCTTCGTTTGCGTCGATGCTGTCGCAGGTAAAAATCATTTCCTTTGCGCGTCCCATGCCGACTAAGCGGGCGAGCCTCTGCGTACCGCCGAATCCGGGAATAATGCCAAGGCCGCATTCCGGCTGTGCGAATGTTGCATTGTCGGAAGCGATACGGATATCGCATGCCATGGAGATTTCACAGCCTCCGCCAAGCGCAAATCCGTTTACAGCAGCGATGGTAACCTGTCTCATGTTCATCAGTTTAAAGAAAGGAACAGAGGCTTTCATGCCAAAGGTTCTTGCCTGGGCAGCCGTGAAATTTGCCATTTCGGCAATATCCGCTCCGGCAACAAAAGATTTGAATTCATTGCCCTTTTTGTCAGGGCCGCCGGTTAAGATTACGACTTTGATATCGTCTCTGCCTTCAATTTCGGTTAAAACCTGGGTTAATTCGTCTAATGTCTCGGAATTCAGCGCATTTAACGCGGCCGGTCTGCTGATTTTCAGTATGGCAACCTGATCAGCGACTTCTAATACTAAGTTGTTCATGGTAAAAACCTCCTGTTTTAAAATGGCAGATGCCTGTCATCTGCTTGTTTTAGTTTTATAGATCGGAATAATTATACACCTGTTGGAAGACTTTTACAATAAATTGCAGAAAATTCTGTCATGTTCTTTTTTTCTTTCCGAAATTGGAAAAGATCCTTCCGGTTTCAATATAAAGTGGTTTCTTGTCTTCCGGGATTCCACGCGGGAGTTTGACAGTTGAATATAAATAAAATCACTTGCAGGTCGCATAAAA
>CAJUIS010000012.1 GCA_910586645.1 uncultured Lachnospiraceae bacterium
CCGTATCCCATTTTTCTGGGAACAATACCGCCATAATATGAAACGCATCCATCAGCCCTGCAATATACGCATGAGTGCCATATTCAAAATCCTGCTTATCCCTACAATCTAAAAGATGTTGGCAAACCGCCCTCTGCTTCTCCGTCAAATCAAGCTGATGAAAAGCATCCTCTGCACTTCCCTCGTTATTACTATCCTTTTGATAACTTGCATCGGTTTGTAACAGTTTCAATACAGATTCGTCTTTCAGTTTCTCTACTGCTATTTTTATCAGTTCTTTAAATTCCTTATCGCACATCACTTCCTCCTGCCATTCCTACTCTTAACTTTTTTATAGGTGCATGGATAACCTTGAAAATAAGTTCATCAACACAATCTGTATATCTGCCCTGCTGTATAAGCTGATTTTTCAGCTCCACAAGGCTATGTAATAAAATGCTTCGCTCATTGCTATCCACATACAAATGATTCTTCTTTTCTCTCATATATATCACCATCCTTTTTTATTTTCATTATATAAGCAGACAGCGGTATCTTCAAATGTACGGGGATTATGTAACACCAGAAAAAAGCTCTTTGAACGAGTAACTTTTGCCTTTTCAATTAGCAGACTTTTTAGCATGATTTTTGCTCCGATTAGCAGGAAAGGCATTTTGATTAGCAAAAACCTCAATTTTCTTGCTAATCATTAGCAAGCTAATCGGTGACGATAATTAACAGTTCAATTTCTCTTTAGTCAAATCTGATTAGCAAAAACCGCTCCTGCTAATCGGACATTGTTATGAGTTCAAATTTATTTGGAAAATGAGAAACGCCGAAAACCTTGAAAAATCAATGTTTTCGGCGATGTTTTCAGCGTCGCTAAGAGGATTTGAACCTCCGACCTACCGCTTAGGAGGCGGTCGCTCTATCCAGCTGAGCTATAGCGACAGTTACAAAATCTATATTTAGTTTTACTTGTTACCTTTTTCCTTTTCCTCTTAGGCGAGTGTTTTAACACTTTCTTAGGAGACGTGTGCTCTATCCAGCTGAGCTACGTGGACTTATACAAAAATATGAAATTATATTCCTAATTTAGACTCGAACCATCTGCCGCTTAGGAGACATCTGCCTTATTTATCTGAACTATAGAGACACTTAACGCTTTTCAAAGTCTCTATCAAAAATCTGATATCTCATACAGTAAAATAATTACAGGACATATAGTCATATCTTACATTTTTTTATTATATCACGTTATCCGCTAAATCTCAAGCAAATTTTTAGATTATCTTTCATATTCTGGAAAACTGCGGTAAATAAAGGCATTTCGCTGTCTTTTCTGTTTATTAAAATTGGAAAATGCCGGGCACGGTTTTACATCTTTGAGAAAACGTGTCAATTTGTTCCAGCTTCAGTTTTTGAGCGGCTTCCATCCACTTTTCTAATTCCTCTGTCTTTTTGGAGAACAGAGTATCCTTGAATATTTTCATTATATCATGCGCTCCCCTTCCTATGAGCGGATATTTATCAATGACCTTACTTAGACAGGAAAATTATTTGCTTTCAACTAACTTTGAAAAGAGTCAATATTTGTCTGATAATGGAAAAAACACTGGCGGTTCAGATTCCAGTGGCTAAAGAGGAATCTTTGTGTTAGACTGTAGTAAGATGTTTTCCGGTTGTATGTCCTTTTGCACAACTGAAGGCAAATGTCATTGAACGAATAAAAAATCAATAAGAAATTACTGGAAGAAGAGATACGACGGCTTTGCCGGGTAGAAAACTTTAAGACGTCAATGTTGCATTGCCTGGAAACTGGAAATTCTGCAGTATGGCCTGAAAACCGCAAATTCGGCGGATTTGGAAAAACAGAGATGCCAAAGGATGCGCTTTGCAGAAAAAAACGGCGGTTACAGGCGTCCGGTCTGGAAAGGAATGCCGGTTTTGGCTCTGTGTGGGCGGTAAGGTAAGATAAAACGGAAGAAAGGATGTGGCTTGGATGAATGCATATCGAATGCTCTGGCAGAAGCGTGCGGACGGAGGGGCAAAACTGGTGCGTTTGTATGGAACTTCGCCGCAGATTCGGCTGCCGGATCAAATTGAGGGACATCCGCTGGCAGAGATTGCTCCGTACTGTTTTGCAAAAGAGCGGCGTTTTTTGCAGGAGGAGACAGAAGAAACAATAACGGGGACAGAGCGGCAGCCGTCTTTTTTCAGAGAAATATGTCAAACGGCGGCAGAAGAGGTTGCGCTTCCGGATTCTGTTGAAAAAATTGGAAACTGCGCCTTCTATAACTGCAGAAATCTGAAAACAATCCAGGCGGGATCGTCCTTACAGGAAATTGGAAGCGACGCGTTTATGAACGCATTTTCATTTCATCGTCTGATACTTTCGTGCGAACCGGAAGAAAAGAGCGGCGTCCGACAGGTTCTGCATCAGGTTTCCTGGGATTTGGAAGTTTTGTTTCAGACGAATGGACGGACGGCGGCGTCACTTTTTTATCCGGAGTATTATGAATCTTATGATGAAATCGCTCCGGCGCATTTGTTTGGAAGGAGCATACAGGGAGAAGGATTTCGGGCAAGACAGTGTATCAAAGACGGCCGCGTGGATTTTGACGGATATGACGCTGTTTTTCTTCAGGCATGTGCAGGGGAACCGGAAGAGGCGCTCATAAAAATAGCTCTTGGACGTCTTAAGTATCCTTATGGTCTCTGCGAAAAACAGAGAGAAATTTACGGCGGCTATATCAAAGCGCATGGAGAAGGCGCGGCTTTTTTCTGCATCAGGAGGAAGGATTTGGGTATGCTGGAGTTTCTGTGCCGGGAGCGGCTGCTTTGCGGCGCGTCGCAGCTTTTTTGCATGCAGGAGGCGCAGAAGGCCGGCTGGACGGAGGGCGCCGCATATTTGCTGCAGTGTTTGTCAAAGAAACAAAAGGAACGGAAAAGCAGATATGATTTTGGAGGATGAAAAGATGGCGCACAGACAGACACAGGCGGAGTGGGAACGGGAAATGGCGGAAAAAATCTTAAGATTCCTGGAACATGAGATTTATCTTGAACTGCGGTATTTAAAGCCTGCGCTGGCGGCGTTTGAATATCGTGAAGTTGAGGGGCTTCTTACTTTTGCGTCCGATGGTTTGTGTTTCTATTTTTCCACAGAACCGCTGTTTCGCATATTTAAAACAAATGCCGGATTTTTGAGCAGGGCATATCTGCATACGATGTTTCACTGTCTGTTCCGTCATCTTTTCCTGCGGGGAGGACGGGAGATAAGGTTTTGGAATGCAGCCTGTGACATTGCCGTGGAATATACGATAGATTCGCTTCATACAGAGTGTACAAAACGGATTTTGAGCTGGATTCGGAAAGATATTTATGAGGAGCTTGGAAAAGAACCATACGGCGTGTCGGCCGCAGTAATTTACCGCCTGCTTAAGAAATGCGATAAAAAGAAATTTGAAGCTCTGGAACGGGAATTTTTTACAGACGATCACAGGTTTTGGCCAAAAGAAAAGGAAATGGACCAGCCGTTTTTTTTACAGGCAAAGGAAAAGTGGGATCGGACGGCAAGACAGGTGAATTTGGAGCAGAGGAGACGCGGAGACGATCCAAAAGAAGGGGAAGCGCATTTTCTGGCGCAGATGAAAGCGGGAAAGAGCAGGAGAAGCTACAGAGAGTTTCTCAGAAAATTTGCAGCGGTTTTCGAAGAGCCGCGCCTTAATTCGGAAGAATTTGATTTGGGCTGTTATTCTTACGGACTCAGGCTTTATGGGAATCTTCCTCTGATTGAGCCTCTTGAGACAAGGGAAACGCATAAGATTCGCGAATTTGTAATTGTAATTGATACAAGCGATTCTACGAGCGGAAAACTTGTGGAACATTTTTTAAAAGAGACGCATTCCATTCTGACGCAGAAAAGCAGTTTTTCTGAAAAATTTTCCATACGGATTCTGCAGTGTGATGATAAAGTCAGGACAGACGACGTAATTTATCATGCAGGGGATTTGGAGAAGCTGATGGAATCATTTCAGATTACAGGAGGCGGAGGAACGGATTTTCGCCCGGCGTTTGATTACATAGAACGCCTGATTGAAAAAGGAGAAATGAAGAAACCGGCGGGTCTTTTGTATTTTACGGACGGGTTAGGGGTTTATCCGCAGAAAATGCCGGCGTATCGGACGGCGTTTTTATTTTTGGAGGATTATGAGGAAACGGCCGTACCGCCGTGGGCGATGCGCCTTAGATTAGAAACGGAGGATTTGCTGCATGAATATTAAACAGGCAAAAGATGAAATTATCCATACGGTACAGGCATATCTGTCAAAAGACGAAACGGGGGAGTATAAGATTCCGGTTATAAGACAGCGGCCGATCCTTTTGATGGGGCCTCCTGGCATTGGCAAGACGCAGATTATGGAGCAGATTGCAAAAGAGTGCGGGATTGGACTGGTTTCCTATACAATTACCCATCATACAAGGCAAAGCGCCGTAGGACTTCCGTTTATCCGGGAAAAAGAGTTTCAGGGGAAAACATACCAGGTGACGGAATATACAATGAGTGAAATTATTGCGAGCGTATATCAGAAAATGGAAGAGACAGGACTTTTGGAAGGAATCCTGTTTATTGATGAGATTAACTGCGTATCGGAAACGCTGGCGCCTACGATGCTGCAGTTTTTGCAGAAAAAGACGTTTGGAAATCAGGCGGTTCCGGATGGCTGGCTGATTGCGGCGGCCGGAAATCCTCCCGAATACAATAAGTCAGTTCGGGAATTTGACATGGTGACGTTAGATCGGGTAAGATGGATCTTAGCAGAGGCGGATTATGGCGTCTGGAAAGAATATGCGAGAAACCGGAACCTGCATGGCGCGCTGTTGAGCTATCTGAACCTCCGGCCAAAAAATTTTTACCGGGTGGAAGCGGACGTTTCCGGCTTGCAGTATGTAACGGCAAGGGGCTGGGAAGATTTCAGCTATCTTTTGTACGCATATGAAGAGAGAGGGCTTTCTGTGTCAGAAGAAATTGTATATGAATATCTGCATCACAGGGACGTTGCGGAAGACGCTGCGGCGTACATTGATATGTACCGGAAATACCAGGATGATTATGGAATTGACAAAATCCTCTGCGGAAACATCAAACCTTCTGTCTTTGCCCGGATTTACGCGGCGGAATTTGACGAACGCCTCAGCGTGGTAAATTTGCTGCTTGACGGGCTGATGAAGTTTTTTCACAGGGCTTTTTTTGAAAAGGAGGTTACGGACGCGTATTTCGATTTCTTAAAATCTTACAGGAAAGGCGCAGAGGAGAGCGAAGATTTCTGTCAGGAATATGAAAGAAGAGTCCGGGAACTGGAACAGTCGGTACGGGAAAAAGAACAGGCGGGATTTCTGGACAAAGAAGAAAAAAGAAGAAGTGAACGTTTGATACTTCTTTTAAAGAAGGGAAAACCGTCCGGGAGGGCAGGTTCTTTGCAGGAAGCGTTTGAAGAGGCGCGGCGGTTTTTCCTTTTGCAGCAGGAGAGTCTGGAAACGTCTGAAACGGCGGCGGAGTCTGCTTTGGAATATGCGTTTGATTTTATGGAGGAAGCGTTTGCCGCCGGAGAAGAAATGGTTGTATTTGTCACGGAGCTTACCGTTGGGAAAGAAGCGGCGGCATTTTTAGCGGAGCATATGTGCCGGCGGTATCTGAAATACAATCAGGAGCTTTTGATTGGAAGCAGAAGGCGGGAATTGCTGTCAGAATTAAATCAATGAACGGGAAAGGAACGTTGAATGACATGAAAAGAGCGGAAGATTTAAAGGAATTATTGGAAAGGATAGACCGCAGAGGGTATCCGGCCTACAAAGATACGGCAGGCGTTTACCAGTTTCGCGGATATTTGCTGTCAATTGACCATGTACAGGGGGATCCGTTTGCGTCTCCGTCTAAGCTGAGTGTGATTGTCAGTGCAAAGCAGGGGGAATTTCCGGAAGAATATTATGAAAACGCATGGAGGAAAGCGGCTCTGCAGGATATGATTCTGAGACGTTTTTATCAGAAGGCGGACAAATTTTCGTTTCAGGCGAAAGGATCCGGAAAAAGCGGGCTGATTTCCGTCAGCCGTCCTGGACAGAAAGTTTTAGAGCGCAGCGCGTGCCAGATCAATGAAAAAAACGGAGAAATAGTATTTCGTCTGGAGGTCGGATTTCCGGCAAACGGCCGGACGGTGAATGCAAGAGAGCTTTCTAAAATATTGTTTTCATTTTTGCCTGAGTGCATTGAGGAATCTTTGTACTACAGGGCTTACAATAAAAATCAGGTCAGCCGTATCATTGCGCTGTCAGACGATCAGCGGCAAATCCGTATGGAACTGAAAAAACAGAATCTGGCAGCGTTTATAGCAAACGGCTCCGTGCTTCCAAGAGCTACCGGGGTGTCGGACAGGCCGATGAAAGATGCGGTGAAGTTTCAGGCACCGCCGTCTGTGGAAGTTTCGATGCGGCTTCCCTGCGGAAAAGAAATCCGGGGCATGGGCATCCCACGGGGAATTACGCTGATTGTGGGCGGAGGATACCACGGAAAATCCACACTGCTGAAAGCTCTTGAGGCCGGCGTATACAACCATATTGAGGGAGACGGCAGAGAATATGTCATTACGGACGATACAGCGGTAAAAATCCGGGCCGAGGACGGAAGATGCGTGAAGAAAACAGACATCTCCATGTTTATCGGGACGCTGCCGAACGGGAAAGACACAAAGGCGTTTTCTACAGAAGACGCCAGCGGCAGCACGTCTCAGGCGGCAAATATGATTGAAGCGATTGAGTCCGGCACATCTGTTTTTCTGATTGATGAGGATACGTCCGCAACGAATTTTATGATTCGGGATGATTTGATGCAGCGTGTCGTGCACAGGGAATCCGAGCCGATTACGCCGTTTATTGACCGCGTCCGGGAATTATATGACAGCTTTGGAATTTCCACGATTTTAGTGGCCGGAAGCTGCGGTTCGTACTTTCATAAGGCGGATTTGGTTATTCAGATGAATCAGTATGCCCCCGTGAATGTCACAGAGCTTGCAAAAAAAGAAGCGGAGAAGTTTCCGCTTTTCGCCGGACAACTGAAAAAAGCGGAAAAACCGGAATTTGACCGTTTGCTTTTTATGTCAAAAGCAAACGGAAGAGATCGGATGAAAATAAAAACAATGGGAAGGGACGCAGTTTCCATTGACCGGGAAACGGTGGATCTGCGTTATGTGGAACAGATTACAGATACCGAGCAGGTTGTGATGCTTGGCTGTATTTTAAAATATATCCTGCAGAACCTTTCCGGAGGGAAACGGACGCTTACGGAATTGGTGGATGCAGTTTTTGATGTGCTTGAAAAAAAAGGGATGGAAGGGATTTACGGCGGCAGATATCTTCCGACAGGGCTTGCGCTGCCAAGAAGACAGGAGGTGTTTGCCTGTTTAAACCGGTATCGGAAGCAGGGCGGTTCTTCCATAAAATAATGTATAACGGACAGGAGTGCGGTGAAATGAAAAAAGCAGTGTTTTTTGATATCGACGGTACATTGTGGGACGATCGTATGCAGGTGCCGAAGAGTACGGTTTTAGCGATACGAAAGCTGAGAGAAAACGGACATTACGCATTTATCTGCAGCGGCAGAAGCAGAGCCGCAATCCAGGCAAAAGAGCTTTTGACAGACATTGGATTCGACGGAATCCTGGCAGCCTGCGGCACATATATTGAATATTCAGGAGATATTGTTTTTGAACGGACACTTTCAAATGAAGAGCTGAAAGAATTGACGGACTGTTTTGCGAGGCAGAAAAAACCTTTGATACTGGAAGGGAAGGGCTGTCTGTATGCGGATATGGAAGAATTTTGCGAAAATGCATATATTGTAAATTTAAAAGAGTCTTTGGGAAACGGTTTTCAGCCGTTTACTGAGAATGCGGGCAGGTATGATGCGAATAAAGCGACGGCCTATTTTCAGGGAGGAGACATAGAACGCGTAAAATCGGAGCTTTCCGGTCATTTTGATTTGATTTTTCATTCCTCCAAAGTATTTGAAATTGTTCCAAAAGGCTATTCTAAGGCAAAAGGAATTTCATGGATTTGTGATTATCTGAAAGTCTCCCATGAAAACACATATGCGTTTGGAGACAGCATCAACGATGTTGAAATGCTCTCCTGCGTCGGACACGGAATTGCTATGGGGAATGCCACGGACGTCGCGAAACAGGCGGCGGACTATGAAACGGCGGATATCTGGGAAGACGGCATTTTAAAAGGGCTTTGCCATTTCTCTTTGATTTGAGAAAATAGGATAATTCATAAGAGAAAATAAACTGTTTCTAAAAAATGTATGAAAAAGCCAAAAATCGGAAAAAATATGAAAAAGAGAGAAACAAGGAGAATGCGGGAGTATAAGTGAGCATAGGATATCTAATGGTGAAAAGATTCCGTTTGCAGAATCAAAGGTCAATCCCTATTATAGGATTATCAGTTAGCGCTCAAAAGGAATGAGCGCTAATAATTGCAAACAATAACAGAACGTATAAGGAGGCATTTTAAATGAAGTTAGTACCTTTAGCAGACAGAGTTGTTTTAAAACAATTAGAAGCGGAAGAAACGACCAAATCCGGAATTATTCTGGCAAGCAAATCACAGGAGAAGCCGCAGGAAGCGGAAGTTGTCGCAGTAGGACCAGGCGGAGTGGTTGACGGCAAAGAAGTTACAATGCAGGTAACGGTTGGACAGAAGGTCATCTATTCCAAATATGCCGGTACGGAAGTGAAACTGGAAGAGGAAGAGTACATTATCGTAAAGCAGAACGACATTCTGGCAGTTGTAGAATAATATAATAGAGGAAAGAGGTAGAAAATCATGGCAAAGGAAATCAAATACGGTTCAGAAGCAAGAGCGGCGCTTGGCGCAGGCGTAGATAAACTGGCGGATACCGTCAGCGTGACATTGGGGCCAAAAGGAAGAAACGTAGTTCTTGATAAATCATTTGGGGCTCCGTTAATTACAAACGACGGCGTTACGATTGCAAAAGAAATCGAGCTGGAAGACGCGTTTGAAAACATGGGCGCACAGCTTGTCAAAGAAGTTGCGACAAAGACAAACGACGTTGCCGGAGACGGAACGACGACGGCGACGGTTCTGACGCAGGCAATGGTGCATGAAGGCATGAAGAATCTGGAAGCCGGCGCAAATCCAATCGTGCTTAGAAGAGGCATGAAGAAAGCGACGGACGCCGCTGTTGAAGCGTTAAAATCTATGAGCCAGAAAGTAAAAGGCAAAGACCAGATTGCAAAAGTAGCCGCAATTTCCGCAGGAGACGACGAAGTTGGCACGCTGGTATCCGACGCTATGGAAAAAGTGACAAACGACGGCGTAATTACGATTGAAGAGTCAAAGACAATGCAGACAGAGCTGGATCTGGTAGAGGGTATGCAGTTTGACCGCGGATATGTTTCCGCATATATGTGTACGGATATGGATAAGATGGAAGCGACGTTAGACGATCCGTATATCCTGATTACAGACAAGAAAATTTCCAACATTCAGGAAATTCTTCCGCTTTTGGAGCAGGTTGTACAGAGCGGCGCAAGACTTTTGATTATTGCAGAAGATATTGAGGGCGAAGCGCTTACGACATTGATTGTCAACAAGCTGCGCGGCACGTTTAACGTGGTAGCCGTAAAAGCTCCGGGATATGGCGACAGAAGAAAAGCAATGCTTGAGGATATTGCAATCTTAACGGGCGGCCAGGTAATTTCCGAAGAGCTTGGACTGGAATTAAAAGATACGACGATGGATCAGCTTGGACGCGCGAAATCCGTAAAAGTTCAGAAAGAGAACACGGTAATCGTAGACGGAGAGGGCGACAAAGAAGCCATTCAGTCAAGAATCGGCCAGATCCGCGGACAGATTGAAGAAACGACTTCTGAATTTGACAAAGAAAAACTGCAGGAGAGACTTGCAAAACTGGCCGGCGGCGTAGCGGTGATCCGCGTAGGCGCTGCGACAGAGACAGAGATGAAAGAAGCGAAGCTTCGCATGGAAGACGCTTTGAACGCAACGCGCGCAGCCGTAGAAGAAGGCATCATTGCAGGAGGCGGTTCCGCATATATCCATGCGTCTAAGAAAGTAGCGGAGCTTGCGGATACGTTAGAGGGCGATGAAAAGACGGGCGCAAAAGTCGTGTTAAAAGCTCTGGAAGCTCCATTGTTCTATATTTCCGCAAATGCCGGACTGGAAGGCGCGGTTATTATCAGCAAGGTAAAAGAAGCGGAAATGGGCGTAGGCTTTGACGTTGTAACAGAAGAGTATACCGATATGGTAGAAAGCGGAATTTTGGATCCGGTGAAAGTAACAAGAAGCGCACTGCAGAATGCGACTTCCGTAGCGTCTACGCTCCTTACAACGGAGTCAGCCGTTGCAAATATCAAAGAAGACACTCCCGCAATGCCGGCAGGCGGCGCAGGAATGGGCGGTATGATGTAAGTATGAAAAACTGAAATAGGAACTGTGGGGAATGCACCGCGGCGGAGAGGAATGCTGCCGCCGCAGCGTTTTGCCGCAGACGAAGAATCCTGCATGGCAGGATTCTTTTTTGCCTTTTTCTTTGACAGATGGGAAAAATTGCAGAATCATAGTGGAAATCAAGAATAAAGTGTGATACAATTTAAGCGTTGTGAATAACAGTACAGGAGGAACTTATGAGCAAAGTAGCGATTATTTCAGACAGCAACAGCGGAATTGCGCCATCAGAAGCAAAAGAGCATGGCATTCATATTTTGCCGATGCCGTTTTTTATTGATGATGAGACATACTATGAAGATAAAAACCTGACACAGGAACAGTTTTATGAGAAGCTGATGGGCGGCTGCAAAATTTCCACTTCCATGCCTTCCGCCGGAAGCGTTACGGATTTGTGGGATGAGCTGTTAAAAGAATATGATGAAATTGTGCACATTCCAATGTCAAGCGGTCTGAGCAGTTCCTGTGAAACGGCTCTTATGCTCGCCAATGACTATGAAGGAAAAGTCTGTGTGGTAAATAACCAGAGAATCTCCGTAACGCAGAGACAGTCTGTGCTGGATGCGAAAGAGCTTGCAGAGATGGGAAAAACGGCTTTGGAGATCAAGGAGATTTTGGAGCGTGAGAAGTTAGAGTCTTCGATTTATATTATGGTGGATACCTTGACATACCTGAAAAAGGGAGGGCGGATTACACCTGCGGCCGCAGCGCTTGGAACACTGCTGCGTTTAAAGCCGGTGCTTCAGATCCAGGGCGAGAAACTGGACGCGTTTGCAAAGGCGAGAACGGTAAAGCAGGCCAAGACGATTATGATAGATGCGATGAAAAATGATTTTGCGAATCGTTTTAAAGATCCGGAGGGAAAGCGGATGCATCTTGAGGTAGCGTATACGTATGATTTGGAAGCCGCGGAGGCATTTCGCGAAGAGGTGAAAGAGGCTTTTTCAGACAGCCGCGAAATCGTTATGAATCCGTTGTCTCTGAGCGTTTCCTGTCATATCGGGCCGGGAGCGCTGGCGATTGCCTGTTCAAGGAAGATTCCGGAGCTGACATCCTGACATACGTCTGGATATCAGGAGTTGGAACAGCAGACAGGACAAAAGGAGGATAATTATGGTAAAAGCAGTTGTTGGTGCAAACTGGGGAGATGAAGGAAAAGGAAAAATAACCGATATGCTTGCAAAAGAAGCGGACATTATCGTTCGCTTTCAGGGAGGGGCGAATGCGGGACATACCATTGTAAACGATTATGGAAAATTTGCGCTTCATACGCTGCCGTCCGGTGTTTTTTACAGCCATACGACAAGCATAATTGGAAATGGAGTGGCGTTAAACATCCCTGTACTGACAGATGAAATCAAATCCATCACGGACAGAGGGGTGCCGGCGCCGAAGATTCTGGTGTCGGATCGCGCACAAATTGTGATGCCGTATCATATATTATTTGACCAGTATGAAGAAGAGCGCCTGGGCGGCAGATCGTTTGGATCCACAAAGTCCGGAATCGCCCCGTTTTATTCGGATAAGTATGCAAAAATTGGTTTTCAGGTCAGTGAATTATTTGAAGAAGGTGATTTGAAAGAAAAATTAAAGCGCGTATGCGAGACGAAAAATGTATTGCTTGAGCATTTGTATCACAAACCTTTGCTGGATCCGGAAGAATTGTTTGTAACAATGCAGAAATACCGCGACAGGATAGAATCTTATGTTTGTGATGTTTCCGTTTATCTGGAACAGGCAGTCAGGGAAGGAAAAGAGATTCTTTTAGAAGGCCAGCTTGGAACGTTAAAGGATCCGGATCACGGGATTTATCCGATGGTCACTTCTTCTTCGACGCTGGCGGCTTATGGGGCGATTGGCGCAGGAATTGCACCCTATGAAATTAAAAAAGTGATTACTGTATGCAAGGCATACTCTTCGGCAGTGGGAGCAGGTGCGTTTGTCAGTGAAATCTTTGGAGAAGAGGCGGATGAATTAAGAAGGCGCGGAGGAGACGGCGGCGAATATGGAGCGACGACGGGAAGGCCAAGGCGTATGGGATGGTTTGACTGTGTGGCGAGCAAGTATGGCTGCAGATTGCAGGGGACGACAGACGTGGCGTTTACAGTGCTGGACGTTCTTGGATATTTAAAGGAGATTCCTGTATGTGTCGCTTATGAGATTGACGGAGAAGAGACAACGGATTTTCCGACGACCGGAAAGCTCAAAAGGGCGAAGCCGGTATTTAAAACGCTTCCTGGATGGGACGAAGACATCCGGGGCATTCGGAACTATGAGGAACTTCCTCAAAACTGCAGGAGTTATATTGAGTTTGTGGAAGAACAGATTGGCTATCCGATTACCATGGTATCCAATGGGCCAGGCAGAGAGGATATTATTTATCGGGAGATGAAACGTTAGTTAAAATGAAAAAGAAAAGAAGCAGAAATTATTTTATTGTTTCGGTTTTTTTGGTTTTTTGCATTTTAGGAGGTTTTGTATTCTCTGTGGTAAGAAGCATTTCCAGAGAGATGTCAGAATCAGCGATTTTAAGTTTAGGGGAAAGCCTGGAGCTGATGAAAGGTACAATAGAGACGCTTTATAAAAGAGAAGCGGAGTATCAGAAATTGGTTGCAGATGAGATTGCAGTGATGGAGAACCCTGAAAAGTTTATCGTTTCCTATAATAAAGACAAGACGATTGTAAAAATGTCATATGTTCCGGCAGGAAAAACAGAAGGAATATCCAATACGGGAGAAGTGTTTTTGCCGGAAGAACTGGATTTTTCCGGCGGATATGATGTGGAAGGAGTGTTGATTTCCACTTCTTATATCAACAGTATGGGAACATGGGCGTATACGATGAAATGCCCCGTAGAAAAAGACGGCCGGGAAACGGCGGCGCTTTATATGGAATATATTTATGATTCGTTTGATGAAGCGCTTCCGGAAAAGCTGTATAATGGAAGCGCTTCGCTTTACATTATGGATTCAAACAGCCAGCGTTTTGTTTTGAAACCGAAAGGAGTAGGGGAAAGAGATGCCGGGCATCTGAATCTTGAGGATTTTTATCAGGCAAATAACATTCTTGAAAAAGAGATTAAAGACGAAATTGCGGAAAGCATTCAGGCAGGAAAAAACGTTATGTTTTACCATGATATTCAGGGAAAAGAATCCCTGATTTATATGTGGGCGGTCAACGGAAAATCATCCTATCTGATTGGATTTGTACCGGTAGAGGCGATTCAGCGGGAAGGAAATGCGGTCAATCAGAATATTTTTATGGTTGTGTTTGTTATGCTGGCAGCGTTTTTCCTTTGCTGCATTGTTTATTTTTTGAATGAAAGGCAGCAGATAAAGCTCAGGCAAGAACGGGAAGAGGAGCGGGAGACGCACAACAGGCAGCTTGCGGAAGCTCTTCAGACGGCACAGATAGCAAATAATTCCAAAACGACGTTTCTTTCGAATATGTCGCATGATATCCGTACGCCGATGAATGCAATCCTGGGATTTGCAACGCTGCTTGCAAGAGATGCGGAAAATCCGGAGAAAGTCAGAGAGTATACAAGAAAAATAGCGTTTTCCGGGCGTCATTTGCTGAGTCTTATTAATGACGTTCTGGACGTTTCTAAAATTGAGAGCGGAAAAGTTGTACTTACCATTGGAGAGTTTTCGTTAAGCAATATGATTTCTTCCGTGGATGCGATTATCCGTCCGGCGGCAAAAGCGAAGCGGCAGATGTTTCACGTTTCAGTGACAGGCATAAAACATGAAAATTTAGTTGGAGATGAGACAAGGATAAATCAGATCCTGATCAATCTTCTTTCCAATGCCGTTAAGTATACGCAGGAAGGCGGCGATATCTGGTTCCGCATTATTGGATTGGAGCAGCGTTCCAGTCAGCTTGAGCATATCCGGATTGAAGTGGAGGATAACGGGTTTGGTATGACGCCGGAATATCTGGAAATCATTTTTGATGCTTTTACAAGAGCGGAAAACAGTACAACGAACAAAGTGCAGGGTACCGGGCTTGGAATGGCAATTACAAAAAATATTGTGGAGCTTATGGGAGGGACAATTGAAGTTTCCAGTAAAGTAGGCAAAGGAACCATCTTTACGGTTGAACTTGAGTTAAGAATTCCGGAAAAGCAGATTGACGGGAATTTTTGGAAGGAAAACGGGATTTTTCATATTCTGGCAGTGGACGATGATACGGACGCCTGTGAAAATATCCGGTTTCTGCTGGAATCTTCCGGCGTGCGTACAGACGCTGCATTTGATGGAGAAAAAGCGGTGGATCTTGTGAAAAAAGCCGCAGAGTCTGCGGACGATTACCAGGTAGTTCTTCTTGACTGGAATATGCCGGGATTAAGCGGTGTGAAAGCGGCGGAACAGATTCGGGCCGCTGTGCCGAAAGATATCTGTATTTTACTTCTCACGGCGAATGACTGGGATACGATTGAGGAGGAAGCCGTACATGCCGGAATTGACGGATTTCTTGCGAAGCCATTTTTTGTTACGGCCTTCAAGACGAAACTTTTGGAAATTTACGAGGAGGAAAATAAACCGGATAAAAAATTTGTAACCTCAATAGAAAAGGCGGATTTTTCCGGCCTGCATTTTCTGGTGGCGGAAGACAATGACATTAATGCGGAGATTCTGATGGAACTTCTGGGCGCGGAAGGGGCGGATTGTGAAATTGCAGAAAATGGAAAACTGGCTCTTGAGCGTTTTTGTGAAAGCGCAGAGGGAGAATTTGACGCGATTTTGATGGATGTGCAGATGCCGGTGATGAACGGTTACGAAGCGACAAAGGCCATTCGCGCGCTTGAAAGAGAAGACGCTGTGACGATACCGATTATCGCAATGACGGCAAATGCATTTGCAGAAGACGTAAAAGACGCCTTAAATTCCGGAATGAACGCTCATGTGGCAAAGCCGGTTGAGATGGACATTGTGAGGGAAAAACTTGGACATTATTTAAAAAGGAAGGGATAGGAAATGAGGAAGAAACTTCGAAGCTGTTCTTTTATCATGGCGGCAGTTCTTTTGCTTTCAGGTTTTGCAGCTTGTGGAGAAAAAGCGGTTCCGGATGTAAATCTTGTACAGGGAGATACGGAAGGCGCCCGTTATGTCAATTTGTTTGGACCTACCGAAAAATCAAGTCCGGATGCAAAAAACATTGCCAGGACAGCGCATGAAATGACTGTGTTAGAGGCGGAAGAAAAGCTGGGAATTAAGATAGAATACCGGACGTATACGGCGGAAGACTATCAGGACAAAACGTACGATGACGTGACGTTGGAACGCGGACGAAACAGTATGGATGATCTGTATCTGCTGAATCCGGATGTGATCCATATGCTTGGAAAAGAGGGCCATCTTGCGGATTTATCCGGATTGGAGGCGGCTCAAAACCTGAGAGAAGTCGTAAAGACGGCAAATACAGTGGATGGAAAGCTGGTGGCGATTCCGCAGGAGGTTGTGGCGTATGGCTTATTTGTAAATAAAGATATGTTTGACGAGTATAAACTAAAACTGCCAAATACGCCGGAAGAATTTTTAAACTGCTGCAAAGTATTTAAAGAAAACGGAATTGAGACGCCGGTTGGCGCAAACCGCTGGTGGCTGGAAACGTTTGTTTTTGCGCAGGCGTATGCCGGTTTGTATAATGAAGATGATACGGATGCGAAAATTCAGGAGTTGAACAGCGGAAAAGCGAAATACAGCGATTATATGCGTTCTTCGTTTGAATTTTTAAAACTTATGATAGATGAAGGCTATATTGATGCAAAGAAGGCATACGTATCAGAGGCGCTCGAAGGCGAACGGGATGATTTTCTGGGGCAGAAATGCCCGATTGTGATGGCATATTGGGGAGCTGCAAATGCGGACACGGCTTATGGGAAGCCGGATTTTAATATGCAGGTAATCGGATTTCCGAGCAGTTTCGGACAGATGCCGGTTGTTACCATTACAGGATATGGGGTCGGTGCAAAAGCGGAACATATGGAAGATGCGATGGCCGTGATGAATGAAATCCTTTCAGATGAAGCGCTGCAGCTTTATGCGGAGACAAATAAGGTGATTTCTCCGTCAAAAAATGTGGAAGTACAATGCATTGACGCGTTAAAGCCTTTAAATGACAGAGTGGAAGAGGGTGTTTATGTGCTTGCTTCCAATGCAAGTATGGAAATGGAGCAGTGGGGAAACGTCTGCTTGGTTGTCAGGGAGCTTTTGAACGGGGCGTCTGTGGATGACTGTATGGCGGAGCTTGACAGGCTTCAGGAAGAAGCGGGAAATCCATAAAGAAAATTGAATAAATATAAAATTTTTCCTGCCAGCGGTGAATTCCGCCGGCAGTTTTTTTCTTTTTAAACAGTTTTCATTCAGAAGCAATCCTTATATTGACGTGATTTTTGGCATATGGTATTATGACACAGGCATTGCTGATTTTGCAGTTTTAGCAATGGATTACATTAAGAAGAAAAATAAATTGTATGAATGTTTTGAAACAGAGAATGCCAGGGGAAAAATCTTCCTGCGGGCATTCGCAGACGCAGTGACTATGGCCGGTAAGCGGCCTATATGGAGGACAGGCGTATGGATAATTCAAGGGATTTTTTGGAACAGGCCGGCGAAAACGATCTTACTGTTGAAGGCCTTGAGAGGTACAGCAGTATGAAAAACGTCCGGAATCTGGAAACCGTCATCAATGAAGGGCTTCGCGTCGCCCTGTTGGAGGAAACCCCGGATCAGTCGCTGGAGGTGCTGCTGGAACACCTGGGAAAAGCGCTGAATGGGGAGCGAACCTATATATTTGAACAGAATGAGACTGGCGGAGATGACAATACCTATGAGTGGGTAGCTGATGGGATAGGGCCGGAAAAGGAAAACCTTCAAAATGTTCCTCCGGAGGTATGCGCGAGCTGGTATCGGAAGTTTAGTATCGGCAAATATATCGTGATTCAGAATCTGGAGGAAATCAGGGAAACGGATCCGCTTCAGTATGAAAATCTGAAGCGCCAGAACATTCACTCCCTTGTGGTAGTCCCGCTGTATGACGGTAAAAAGACAATTGGGTTTTACGGTGTGGACAATCCGCCTGTAAAATCGATGGAATACGCATCCAATATGCTTCAGACGGCGGCATATTTTATTGTATCTTCCCTGAAACGGAGAAATCTGGTTCGTGAGCTTCAAAAGCGCAGTTACAATGTCCTCCATGCCTTAAGCGTGGATTATCTTGGCATTTACCAGGTGAATTTTGACACAGGGGAATGTGAAATATACCGGAACAGCGAACAGATGAGCATGGATCGGGCGGTTAGTTTTGAGGAAGGCTATGAGACGGCTATGGAGCAGTATATTGCCCGGTATGTAGTTTCAAAAGATCAGGAAAGGCTTCGTACCGCGACAAAAAAGGATTATGTGCTTGCCCAGCTTAAGACGAAGAAGAAATTTTATATTCGTTACCAGGTGAACGACAGTTCTTATGGACTGAAACATTTGGAAATTCATTTTTCTGCCACAGAAGAAACAAAGAAAGGGAATTGTGTGATTTTTGCGCAGAGGGATGTCAATGCCGTTGTGGAGCAGGAGGAGAAGTACAAGCTGGAAGCAAGGAAGAGCCTGGAAGATATTCTGGAAGGATCCAGAACCGGCATCTGGACGATTGAGCTGGAGGAAGGATGCCCGCCAAGGATGTATGCCGACCGGACTATGCGGATTCTTCTGGGAGTTTCGGATGGAATTGAGCCGGAGGAGTGTTATCGCCACTGGTATGAAAACATTGAGCCGGATTATGTGGAAATGGTACAGGAAGCGGTGCGGGAGATATTGGAAATCGGACGTTCTGAGGTGATTTATTCCTGGAATCACCCGGAATTGGGGAAAATTTATGTCCGCTGCGGAGGTGTGCCGGACAAAACATTCAAAAAGCCAGGCGTCTGCCTGAACGGATACCATCAGGACATCACGGAAACTATGGTGACAAGAAAGAAGCAGGAGCGGGCCATTATGGAGCTTTTGGAGAAAGTGCGGTGGGCAAATTCGGCAAAGAGTGAATTTCTTTCCCATATGTCTCATGATCTTCGTACGCCTATTAACGGGATTTTGGGGATGCTGGCCATTCTGGAGAAAAGTCAGGATGATCCAAAGCAGCAGAGAGAATGCCGGGAGAAAATCCGTGTGTCGACGGAGTATCTGCTGTCGTTGGTAAATAATGTTTTGCAGGTCAGCAATTTAGAGAGCGGAAGGCCGTCGGCAGTAGAGGAACCGTTTGATCTTCAGGAAACACTGGAAAACTGTATGATGATTTTATCTGCGCAGGCAAAAGAGCGGGGGATTCGGCTGGAACTTAAGGAGGTCGACTTACAGCACAGCAGGCTGATTGGAAATCCGCTGTACTTAAAACAAATCTTAACGAACGTTATTGAAAATGCCCTGAAATATAATCGTTTCCACGGTTTTGTATCCGTCCGGGTAAAGGAGAAGGACTGCCAGGACGGAACTGCAAACTATTGGTTTGTGATTGAAGATAATGGAATTGGCATTGGAGAAGAGTTTAAAGAACATATTTTTGAGCCGTTCACTCAGGAACATCAAAGTGCAAGAACCCAGTATAACGGCGTTGGTCTTGGTATGTCCATTGTGAAGAAACTGGTAGACCAGATGAACGGGACGATTGAGGTAGACAGCAAAATCGGCAGGGGAAGCGTGTTTCAGATTGTTTTGCCTATGCAGGTCGATGGGGCGTGGAGTGTGAAGTCTTCAGATGAGGAGCGGGAGCTTCAGGGCGATATTGCCGGTATGCGCGTCCTTTTGGTGGAGGATAATGAAATCAACTGTGAGATTGTAGAGTTTCTATTAAAAGAGGCTGGCGTTAAGGTTGTGACCGCAAACGACGGAAAAGCCGCTGTGGATGCGTTTTTGGCATCCGATCCGGGAACATTTGACTGTGTGCTTATGGATTTGATGATGCCGGTTATGAGCGGATATGAGGCGGCTCGTGTGATTCGGGGACTGGATCGGGAAGACGCAGAATCCGTTCCCATTATAGCTCTGTCAGCGAATGCATTTGAAGAAGACGTCGCAATGGCAAAAGCCGCCGGGATGAACGCTCATTTGGCGAAGCCGGTAGACATCGGAAAAATGTTTCGGGTTATTAGCCGTCTGAGGCGCTGATGGGAACATGAAAAACCAAAAGAATGGAGATGAGAAAAGTATGAAAAGCATAGCTTTGCCGCGTTCTTTGAAAATTAGCATAGCAGTCATTATTTGCTTGAATATTTTTATTTTTTCGTTTTTGGGAAGATCCATTAACAAAATGAGTGAAAACGCGATTGAAAATTTAGGCGATGCTTATATGGGCGGAACGAATGAACAGGTATCGCTGCATTTTGAAACGATTATCGCACTCCGTCTGACTATGGCGGAGTCTATAGCCCGTATTGCATCAGATGAAACGACATCCGGTTATGGTTCGAAAGAAGAAATAGAATATGGTGCGAAGGCAAGGAATTTTTTATGCGCAGCCCTCTATTCGCCTGATGGTGAAATAGAGATGATTTATGGAGATTCTGTGGAGCCGAATACGCCGAAACCGTTTTTAAACAGTCTGAAAAACGGAGAGAGAAAAGTATCATCCGCTGTTGACAGCAACGGAAATGATGTGATTTTGTTTGGCGTTCCCTGTGAATATCCTATGTCTGACGGAAGCGACAGCCTTGCGCTTGTCGTAGGGCTTTCTTCCAAATATATGGGCGAGGTTCTTTTTCTGGATACAGAGAATCCTCTGATTTATTCCTATGTCATACGAAAAGACGGAAGCTATGTGATCCGGGATCGTGGAGGTAAAAAGGAAAATTATTTTGACCGTCTGTATTGTATTTTTGACGGTCAGAATGAGGAAGCGGATTATTACATTGAACAGTTGACGGCTGCGATGAATGCAGGGGAAGATTATTCCGTTATTCTTAACAGTGGCAAATCGCGCCGTCATCTGTATTGTACCAGTCTTCCCTATTGCGAATGGTATCTGGTGACAGTCTTTCCGTTTGACGGGCTGGATGAGGAGATCGCAGGTATGGGGAGTCATTGGCTTTTCCTTGTTTATGCTGCCTCTTTTGCAGTCATCGCTATGCTCTTGTACATATTCTTTCAGTATTTCAGGATATTTAAAAAACAGGTGTCAGAGTTAAAGCGTATGAATGCAGAAATGGATGCGGCGCGTAAATCCGCTGAAAAAGCGCAGAAGGAAGCGGAAGACGCCAATGCGGCAAAGCAGGAATTTTTGTCCAGCATGAGCCACGATATACGCACGCCCATGAATGCCATTATCGGCATGACATCCATAGCGATAACCAATGCGCACAATCAGGGGGAGGTTCAGGAATATCTGCGGAAAATTGCAATATCCAGTAAGCATCTGCTGGGACTGATCAATGACGTGCTGGATATGTCTAAGATTGAGAGCGGCAAAATGACTTTGAATATTGTGCCGGTATCTTTAAAGGAAGTTATGGACAGCATTGTAAGTATCATACAGCCGCAGGTCAAAGCCAAAAATCAGCAGTTCAGCGCAGTTGTCCATGAAATTCTTACGGAATATGTGTGCTGTGACAGTGTGCGTCTGAATCAGGTGTTGATCAATTTGCTGGGAAATGCTGTCAAATTTACGCCGGAAAACGGTACGGTTTTGATATCTTTGCATCAGGAAGCGCTGCCGGAGGATACTTCCTGCGTTCGCACGCATTTCATAGTAAAAGATACAGGCATTGGGATGTCAGAAGAATATCAGAAGAAAATTTTTGATTCCTTCAGCAGGGAGAACAACGCCCGTGTGCAGAAAACAGAAGGTTCGGGTCTTGGGATGTCAATTACCAAGTATATTGTGGACGCTATGGGAGGCACGATTTCTGTTCATAGCGAGCAGGGAAAGGGCAGTGAGTTCCACGTCGTTCTTGATCTGGCAAAGGCAAATGAGCAGGAGATTGATGCTTTCGTCAAAGAATCTGTAGAAGACAAAGCGGAAATGGATACAAAGCTTAGAGGGAAGCGCATTTTATTAGCAGAGGATAACGAGCTTAACTGGGAAGTTGCAAGCGAGCTGCTTTCAGTCCTTGAGCTGGAATTGGATTGGGTGGAAAACGGACAAATCTGCGTTGAGAAATTCAGAAAATCTCCTGAAGGATATTATGACGCAATTATGATGGACGTACGGATGCCTGTAATGGACGGCTACGAAGCAACCAGGGCGATCCGCGGGCTGAAACGCGCAGATTCAGACATTCCGATTATTGCAATGACCGCCGATGCCTTTTCAGAAGATATTCAGAAATGCCTGGAATGCGGCATGAATGACCATTTGGCAAAACCGATAGACGTTTTGGTTATTGCTCAAAAATTAAAAAAATATCTGAAATAACGCTCCCTGCGCTCTTCACATTCTTTTCACACAAACTACACGTTTTATACACGAAAAAAGTCTACGCTTATCCTTGGTAAAATCATGGAAAAGGAGGCAGAAAAACGTGATTGAAATTTCCCATCTTGTAAAAAAATACGGAAGCCATACGGCGGTGGACGATGTAAGCCTTACGGTGGAACCCGGAAGGATTTATGGGTTTTTGGGGCCGAACGGAGCGGGCAAATCTACGACGATGAATGTGATCACAGGGTATTTGGGGGCGACAGGCGGCGAGGTAAAAATCAATGGGCACGATATTTTAAAGGAGCCGGAGGAAGCAAAAAAGTGCATTGGCTATCTGCCGGAGATGCCGCCGCTTTATATGGATATGACGGTGAAGGAATATCTGAATTTTGCGGCAGAGCTGAAAATGAAAAAATCTCTGCGCAAAAAAGTTGTGGAAGAAGCGATGGAGCTTACAGGGATTTCCGATAAAAAGGATCGCCTGATCCGAAACCTTTCCAAAGGATACCGTCAAAGAGTTGGATTGGCGCAGGCGGTTCTCGGGTATCCGCAGGTTATTATTTTAGATGAGCCGACCGTTGGATTAGATCCTAGGCAGATTATTGAAATGAGGGATTTAATCCGAAAACTGGGGGAAAACCACACGGTGATTTTAAGCTCCCATATCCTTTCGGAAGTGCGGGAAGTCTGCGATTATATTTTTATTCTTTCTGAAGGGAAATTGGTTGCGGATGATACGACGGAACATCTGTTAAAGCAGGTGGAAGACGGGAAAAGAGAACTGAAAATTCTGGTGGAAGGCGACGGGCGGAAGGCGGAAGAAATTTTAGCGGCGGATGAAGCGGTGGAAACGGTTCTGGCCTGTTTGGGCAGCGAAGAGAATACAACAGAGTTTACGCTTACAGCGAAAGAAGGGGCGGACATCAGAAGCCATGTGATAAAGGAGCTTGTCAATGCCGGCGTTTCCATTCTGGAAGCGGCGTCTTCCGGAAAGACGTTAGAGGATATTTTCCTTGAGCTTACGAATCAGAAAGGAGCGTTGCATTATGACAGCAATTCTGAAACGGGAGTTTAAATCTTATTTTCAAAATATCATCGGCTGGCTGTATCTTGCGGCCACGCTTGCGCTGTACGGACTTTATTTTTTCGCATACAATCTGAATTTTGGATATGCCAAAGTTTCTTATTCTATCAACGCGATCACATTTCTGGTGTTGATTACCGTGCCTGTGCTTACAATGCGGAGCCTTGCAGAAGAGAAAAAAAGCAAAACAGATCAACTGATTTTAACTGCCCCGGTATCTGTGGGGAAAATCGTACTGGCCAAGTATCTGGCGATGGCGGCGGTACATACGGCTGCAATGCTGTTGATTGCTGCAACGCCGCTTTTGCTGACACTGTTTGGAGAGGTTCCTCTGGCGGAAAGTTACGCCGCTGTATTGGGATTCTGGCTATATGGACTTTTGTGTATCGCAATTGGTTTATTTGTCTCTTCTTTGACGGAAAGCCAGGTAATTTCCGCTGTTTTGACTTTTGTCTTTTTATTTATGGGATTTATGATGTCAAGTGTGACGGGGATGTTTTCTTCCGGGGGAAACATTTTGACGAAGATTTTAAATTGCTATGACCTTGTGACGCCTCTGGATTCTTTTTTGGACGGATGCCTTTCTTTGACAGGGATTATTTATTATGCGGTGGCTGCTGCCCTGTTTTTGTTTTTGACGGCGCAGTCAATACAGAAACGCCGGTTTACAGTCAGTGCGAAAAAATTAAAAACGGGCGTTTTTTCTGCGGGGCTTACGGCGATTGCAATTGCGCTTGCAGTCGTTGTCAACCTGTTTGCGGCGGAGCTTCCAAGTACGGTTATGGAGATTGACGTGACTTCTTCAAAACTGTATTCCCTGACAGAAGATACAAAAGAGCTGTTAAAAGATTTAAAAAAAGATGTCACAATTTATGTGATTGCGTCAGAAGAAAGCGCGGATACAACCGTTGCGGAGACTTTAAAACGATATGAAGATTCTTCGTCCTATATTAAAGTGGAATATAAAGATCCGGCGGTAAATCCGAATTTCTATCAGCAGTATACAGAGGAAAGCATTTCTATGGGGAGTCTGATTGCCGTTTGCGGAGAGATTTCCAAAGTCATCGATTATAGGGAACTGTTTGAAACGGAGGTGGATTATAATACGTATTCCCAGCAGACAACCGGATATGACGGCGAGGGACAGGTGACAAGCGCGCTGCAGTATGTGACAAATGAAAATATGCCTGTGGTTTACCAGCTTGCCGGACATGGGGAGACGGAGCTTGCCGGAAACTTCGCAAAGGCAGTGGAAAAAGCGAATGTTACAATAAAATCTTTAAATCTTCTGGAGGAAGATGCAGTGCCAAAAGATGCAAAGGCCCTGATTATAAACGGTCCGGCGTCTGATTTTTCAGGAGATGACGCGGACAAAATAAAGGCATATATGAAAGACGGAGGAAATGTGCTTGTAACCTTAAATTATCAGGCCAAAGAGGATATGAAAAACTTTGCGTCTGTTTTATCAGAGTATGGCGTGACGCAGGTAAAGGGACTGATTGCCGAAGGAAGTTCCGGCCAGTACTATCAAAACCCGTTTTACTTGCTGCCGGATGTGGCGTCTTCGGCTTATACTTCTTCTGTAGGGAGCAATTATATTTTTGCGCCTTATGTGCAGGGCGTTTCTTATCCGGAAAGCAGTGAAGAGATTACGTATACGCCGCTGCTTACGACTTCTGATTCGGCGGTCGCAAAAGCGGATGCGTCGGCTGCTGCTACGTATGCGTTCGAAGAAGGGGATACAAAGGGGCCGTTTACCATCGGCCTTGCCGCGGAACAGAGAAAAGACGGGGAAATAACAGGAAGGCTTGTCGTTTATGGTTCTTCGGAAATTATTTCAGACAGTGCGGATGAGATGGTGTCAGGAACAAATTCCGGCATGTTTGCCGATGCGCTTTCAAATTTTGTACAGACAGAAGATGCGTCTGCGATCGTAATTCCAGTCAAAAGCTATCATACGGCCCAGCTTGTCGTAACAGCGTTTTTAGGAAGAGCGATTGGGCTTTCCATTCTGATTTTGCTTCCGGCGCTGCTGCTTCTTGCAGGAGTTGTAATCTGGGCAAAGAGAAGGAGACGTTAGGAGGGCTTTATATGAAAAAACAAAAAAGACAGATGATTTTGATTTTGGCGCTGCTTCTTGTGTTTGGTTCGGCATATGCGGGAATGCGTGCATATAATCAGAATCAAAGCAGGAAAGAAGCAGAAGAAGCGGAAGCGGCAAAAATTTATGTGACAAATGTAAAAAAGGAAGAGATTACGGCTTTTTCTTATCAGAGCGGCGAGGAAACGCTGTTATTTGTGAAAGAAGGAGAAGATTTCATTCTGGAAAACGACAGAGAGATAAAGCTGGATCAGAGCGAAGTGGAGGCAATGGCCGAAACAGTATCGTCTGTGGAAGCGGAAGATCAGGTGAACATGCCGGGTGATTTGGCGGAATATGGGTTTGACGCGCCGGAAAATGTCATTACGCTTACCACAGCAAAAGGACAGCAGACACTTACCATTGGTATGCAAAATCCTGTGACAGGTCAGCTTTATCTGACAAAAAGCGGCGATGACACTTCCGTATATCTGGTGGACGGCGGATTTTCTTCTTCCTTTGAAAAGACGAAAGAAGAGCTTCGGGCGGCAGAAGACAGTACGGCAAAAGAACCGGAGGAAACAGAAGATTGACGCTAAACTTGTTTTCCGGAAAAAAATGTGCTATTGTATTTGCGGCGCATGATGGAAACAGACTGTTTCCAATCAGACGGCGGACAGGAAAGGAGCAGAGGAAATGAGGATTGCAGTAACTTTTGAAAACGGAAATATCTTTCAGCATTTCGGGCATACGGAGCAGTTTAAATTGTATGATGTTTCGGACGGACAAATTACAAAAGAGCGGATTGTGGAAACGAATGGGAGCGGGCACGGCGCGCTTGCCGGATTTTTGAAAAATATGGAAGCGGACGTTTTAATCTGCGGAGGCATTGGCGGAGGCGCGCAGACGGCATTGAAGGAAGCGGGCATTCAGCTCTATGGCGGCGTTACAGGAGAAGCCGATCCTGCGGTGCTGGATTTTCTTGCAGGAAACCTTTCTTATCATCCGGACACTGTATGCAGCCATCATGCGCATGGACATCATGGCGGCCAATGCGGAGAGGAAAAACAGGGATGCCATGGAAATAAAGAAGGATGTAAATAATTTCAGGAATAATTGCCAAAATAAGAGAAAACTGTTACAATGGTTTTTATAAGAACAAGTCAGTGGGAAAAGAAAGGAATGGAATATGGAACAGAAATTTTATATTTGTGAACATTGCGGAAACATAATTGAAATGGTAAAAGACGTTGGAGTTCCGGTGATGTGCTGCGGCCAGAAAATGAAAGAGCTGGTTCCCGGCACAACGGATGCGGCATTCGAAAAGCATGTGCCGGATTATAAGGTGGAAGGCAGCCGCGTGATTGTCAATGTAGGTTCTGTAGAGCATCCTATGATGCCGGAGCATTATATTGAATGGGTGGCTTTGCAGACGAAGCAGGGCGTTCAGCGCAAGGTTCTGCGCCCGGAAGATAAGCCGTCTGTGTGTTTTGCCATTTGCGACGGAGACGAAGTGGAAGCAGTATATGCATACTGCAATCTGCACAGCCTTTGGAAAGCATAATGCATATAAAAAGGGATCAAAAATCAGGGCGATGCGTTCGCCCTTTTTTGAATTTACAAAGAAGATGCGGAAAGGAGGATGAGGTCTGTGAGAATGTATGATCTGATTGAAAAGAAAAAAGAGGGGCGGATTTTAACGGAAGAAGAAATCAGATGGATGATAGACGGATACGTCAGAGGTGAAATTCCAGATTATCAGATGTCCGCGATGATGATGGCGATTTGCTTTCAGGGGCTGAATGAAAAAGAAACGCTTGATTTGACGCTTTCCATGCGCGACAGCGGCGATTGCCTGGATTTGTCGGAAATACCGGGAAAGAAAGCGGATAAGCACAGTACAGGGGGCGTGGGAGATAAGACGTCGCTTGTCCTTGCGCCGGTGATTGCGTCGCTTGGGATTCCCATGGCGAAAATGTCAGGCAGAGGGCTTGGGCATACGGGAGGCACAATTGATAAACTGGAATGTTTTCCGGGCTTTACGACAGGGCTGAATGAAGAAAAGTTTATGGAAAATATCAAAAACATAGGGATTGCCATTGCCGGACAGACCGCAAATCTTGCTCCTGCAGATAAAAAGCTGTATGCGCTGCGCGACGTGACGGCGACGGTAAACCAGATGTCTTTGATTGCAGGCAGCATTATGAGCAAAAAGCTGGCGGCCGGAAGCGATATTATTGTTCTGGATGTAAAAACGGGTTCGGGCGCGTTTATGAAACGTTTGGAAGACGCCAAAAAACTGGCGGAGACAATGGTATCCATCGGCACAATGGCGGGAAAGAAAACAGCGGCGGTCATTACGGATATGGATCAGCCGCTCGGCAATGCAGTGGGAAATTCCATAGAAGTGATAGAAGCGATTGAAGCTCTTTCCGGAAAAGGGCCGGCTGATTTTATGCAGGTTGTTTCTGCGCTTGGCAGTAAAATCCTTATGCTTGCGGAACGCGCAGCGGATGAAGCGGAAGCGGAGGACATGATTTGCCGGTGCATTAAAAGCGGAGCTGCGAAAAAGAAATTCGCAGAGTTTGTGGAAGCGCAGGGCGGAGACGCTTCTTATGTCTGGGATACGGATCAGTTTAAAAAAGCGGAATATAAAATAGAAGTCCTCTCAGAAAAGGAAGGGTTTATACAGAAGATTGACGCTGCGTCGATTGGGAGAGCCTGTATGGCGCTTGGCGGCGGAAGAGAAAGAAAAGACAGTGCAATCGATCTTTCCGTCGGCATTTATCTTTGTAAAAAAAGAGGGGATTTTGTAAAGAAAAAGGAACCGCTTGCCGTTATTTACGCCAGCGACAGAGAGCGGGGGGAGGAGGAAAAAGAGCGGGTAAGGAACGCATATACAATAGGAGCGGTATGCCCGGATGAGTCAGGAACCATAAAAGCGGTGATTGACGGCATTGGCATGAATAATGCAAATTCTTTTTACATATAGATAACTATGAGTAAAATGAATCTTGGCAAATGGAAGGAAGGTCTGGTGGAATCTTTAGAGCTTCCCAAAGACCTTGTATATGGCGCCGTTCTTGTATCAATTACCGGACGGCAGGAAATTTTAATTGAAAATTACCGGGGAATTTTAGAATACACAAAAAATCATATCAGTCTGCAGACAAAGACCTGCAGACTGGTGGTTCATGGAAAAGATTTGGATATCAGTTATTATACCAATGAAGAAATGAAAATTACCGGCCGGATCGACTCGGTACGATATGAGGATTAGGAGGCAGTTTTGTTTCTTTCCATAATCAAATTTTTTCGCGGTTTTTTACTGGTTCGTTTAAGCGGCTATTCCCCGGAACGTTTTTTGAATCTGTGCAGCAACCATAATATTTTAATCTGGAATCTTACGAATCAGGGAGCGTGCTATGAGTTCTGCATCAGCATTGCAGGGTACCGGAGATTAAAGCCTTTACTGAAAAAAACAAAGACAAGGGTTGTGATTTTAAAACGGATTGGATTCCCGTTTTTTTTATATCGTTACCGGAAACGGAAAGTGTTTTTTGCGGGGATTCTGGCTTGCCTTGGGCTTTTGTTTTATATGACGACGTTTGTATGGCTGATTGACATTAACGGAAATTCCCTGATTACGGACGACGCAATCCTGCGCTTCTTAGAGGAACAGGAAGCTGCTTTTGGCAGCAGAAAGAAAGATATTGACTGCACTGCGCTGGAAGAGGCGATCCGGACAAAGTATGATGAAGTGATCTGGGCGTCGGTGCGTTTAAGCGGCACGAAAATGACGATTGATATTCAGGAAAGCCTGATCAGCAAAAAAGAACTGGAGGAAGAGGCGGAAAAGCCTCAGGGGGCTTATGACATTGTGTCTGACAAAGACGCGACGATCGTTTCCATTGTAACAAGAAACGGGACGCCGGCTGTGAAAGCTGGAAGCGAGGTAAAGGCCGGGGAAATTCTGGTAGGAAGCCGTCTTGATATATACGGGGACAGCAATGAAATCGTGGACTGCGTTTATGTAATGGCAGATGCGGATATCTATGGAAAGACGCAGTATACATATCAGGATGCATTTCCTATGGAATATAACCGGAAAGTGCGGACGGGCGAGGGAAAAAGCGTATACAGTTTGAGTCTGTTTTCCTATCAGGTGCGGTTTCCGGCCGGATTTAAGAAAAAAGAACCTTATTTGTCCTATACGGAAAGCAGGCAGCTTGCCATTGCAAAAGACTATTATATTCCTGTCACTTTAGAAAAAACCACATATTATGACTGCGGTTATGAGAAAGTGAGCATGACAAAGAAGGAGGCAAAGGAAAAGGCGCAGAAAAATATTTTGCAGTTTTTAAAGAAATTAGAAGAAAAGGGTATTCAAATTACAGATAAAAATGTTATGATAGAGTTTGTGGAGAACGAATGCAGGGTATCCGCCGCAATTGCTGCAGTTGAGAAAATCGGCAGATATGAGCCTGCAGAAATAAAAAAAATATCTCCGGATGAAAGGCTGACGGAAGATGGGTCTGACTGAGTTTAATCTTAATATTCCGCCGGAGCATTTGGTGAATGTCTTCGGATTGTTTGATGTTTACATGAAGAAAATTGAAAAGGCATTCCATGTAACGGTCATTGTCCGCAACGGAACGGTAAAGATGCTTGGAAGCGGCGACGGAATGAAAAATGCCGCCAATGTTTTCGGGCAGCTTCTGGAGCTTTCCGAGAAGGGCAATACAATTACAGAGCAGAATGTAAATTATGCGATTTCTCTTGCAATGGAGGAAAAGCCGGTTTCCATTGCAAAAATTGATGAAGAATGCATCTGCCATACCGTTTTGGGGAAGCCTGTTTCGCCGAAAACCCTGGGCCAGAAAGAGTATGTGTCGGCGATTAAAAATAAGATGATTGTCTTTGGACATGGGCCTGCCGGAACGGGCAAGACGTATCTGGCCATTGCCATGGCGGTTACGGCGTTTAAAAATGAGGATGTAGGAAGGATTATCCTGACGCGTCCGGCCATTGAAGCGGGAGAGCGCCTTGGTTTTCTTCCGGGAGATCTGCAGAGTAAGATTGATCCTTATCTGCGTCCGCTGTACGATGCGCTGTATCAGATTATGGGAGCCGACAGTTTCCAGCGCAATACGGAAAAAGGATTGATTGAAGTGGCTCCGCTTGCCTATATGCGGGGGAGGACGCTTGACAATGCATTTATTATCCTTGACGAGGCGCAGAATACGACGCCGGCGCAGATGAAGATGTTTCTGACGCGCATTGGCTTTGGTTCCAAAGTAGTCATTACGGGAGACGCTACGCAGAAGGATTTGCCGGCCGGTGCAAAATCCGGCCTTGACGTTGCGCTTAAAGTTCTTGCAAAAGTAGAGGATATTGGAATGTGTGAGCTGACAAGCAGCGACGTGGTGCGGCATCCTCTGGTGCAGAAAATTGTAAAAGCCTATGAGGATTATGAAAGCAGGCAGGAGAGGCAGAAAAAAAGACAGGCGGTCAGAAAGCGATGAAACAGAAAATGCCATGGAAACGGCTCCGGAATTACCTTGGGATGGCGGCCATGACTGTTTTGCTGTCCGTTTTTTTTGTATACCGGAATGGATGGATGGCAGACAGGCTTCTTGCATACCTGCTGCTGGACGCAGTTTTTTTTGCCGTCGTCCTTTATATGCTTGAGAGCGGCAGAGTCCGTCTTGAAATTGAGAACAGCGAATCCGTCCAGTATGGAAGAATCGCAGGATATTATGCGGCATTCTGCCTTGTGACGGCAGGACTGTGCTTTTTTCCTGCCTTTACCTGTCCGGCAGCGGCATTTGCGTTATTTTTGGGAGTGGCGGCCAATTTGGAAACAGCCGTTACCTTAAGCGTTTTTTTATGCATACTCTTATGCGCTGCAAGAGGCGGGAGTTTCTATGAGCTTGCGGCGTGCTGTGTGCTGGCTGCAGTCGGCGCGCAGATGGCAAAGACGATGCATGAGAAAAAGAACCGCCTGTGGTGCGGCATAATTCTATTGTCTGTTTCCATGTCCGTTCCCGCGCTGTTTTACTATCTGGAGCATGGAAAGGCCGGGATGCGGCTTCTTGTCTGGAATGCGGAATTTGGCATACTGACGGTTATTTTATATGGTATGCTGGCAAACAGGCTTTATGACAGAACGGATTACGGAATGCAGTATGCTTATGAAGCGATTGTAAAAGAGAACTATCCGCTTGTTTCTGCGATCCGCAGTTATTCAAGGGATGAATATTTGCATGCCTTAAGAGTTTCTTCCGTTGCAGGGAGATGCGCGAAGGAAATTCATGCAGATCCGTTTGTATCCGCGGCTGCCGGGTTTTATTACCGCCTTGGAATCCTGGAAGGAGAGCCTGTGATAGAAAACGCCGTGCGTCTGGCGGAGGAAAGCTGTTTTCCGGAGGCGGTCATAAAGATTTTATCCGAATATAACGGGGAAGAAAGGTTGCCGTCTTCAAAAGAGTCTGCTATAGTACATATGGTAGATATCTGTGTGAAGAAGATTGAAACGTTAAATTCGCAGAAAATGACTTCTTCCTTTAGTCAGGAAATGGTGATTTATCAGACTTTAAACGAAGCTTCCGCAACCGGGATTTATGATGAATCCGGCGTCAGCATGAATCAGTTTTTAAAAATACGGGAGCTTTTGGTGCATGAGGAGATTGGATATGACGGTAATGATGGAAGAGGAAGTGACGCCGCCGTTTGACTTTGACTGGAAAACGCTTGCAGAAAAGGTGATTTTATTTTCACTGGATTATGAAAGGTTTCCCTATGAAGCGGAGGTAAACCTTATTTTAACAGACAATGATTCCATACGGGAAATCAATCGTCTGCACCGGGATATGGACAGGCCAACGGACGTGCTTTCTTTTCCGATGCTGAATTTTGCGTCGGCGGGAGATTTTACGGGAATTGAGGAAGGGCTTGAAGATAATTTTAATCCGGATACCGGAGAAGTGGTTCTTGGGGATATTGTGATTTCCGTTCCCAAAGTCCTGGAACAGGCAGAGGCTTACGGGCATACGGAGGAACGGGAATTTGCATTTTTAATTGTACATAGTGTGCTGCATCTTTTGGGGTATGATCATGTAACTCCGGAGGATGCCGCATTTATGGAAAATAAACAAAAAGATATTTTAAAAAGAATGAACATCTTAAGAGGAGGGTGAATGATGAAACACATGAAAAAAGCAGTTCTTCTTGCATCCGTCTGCTGTCTTGCGCTGGGAGGGTGCGGAAAGCAGGAAGAAGAGGCTCCGGAAACGACAGAAAGCGTTCAGGTTGTTGAGACAGAGACACAGACGAAAGAGGCTGTTGTGCCGGAAACGGAGGAACCTGTCGTTACTTCTTCCAACAGAAACCCATTGACAGGAGAGGCGATGGACGAGGCTCTTGTATCACAGAGACCTGTTTCCTGTATGGTTGGAAATACGACAGACGCAATGCCGCAGTATGGCATTTCCGATGCGGACGTGATTGTGGAGGCTCCGGCGGAAGGCGGACTGACAAGGCTTATGACAATTTATCAGGATTATAAAGATCTTCCGTCTATTATGTCCGTAAGAAGCTGCCGTCATTATTATGCATATCTGTCCAATGAATTTGAAGCGATTTACGTGCATTACGGGCAGGCTATTTATGCAACGGAGATGTTAAAGCGGTTTGATGATTTAAACGGTCTGGACGGAGATCTTGAAAATGTAACGTTCTTCCGTGACAAATCCAGAAAATCGCCGCATAATGCGTATATTAACGGAGAAAGCATTATTGCGGGAATTGAAAAAAGAGAGTACCGCACACAGCATGCGGATACGTACAACAATACGTTTCTGTTTGCAGATGCGTCAGGGGATTTGGAAGGCGGTGAAGACGCCGCTGTCGCTGCGCCGGGCTATACGGTGAATAAGCCATGGTTTGTCTATAACGCGGATACCGGTTTATATGAGAGATATCAGTATAAGGCGGCGCATAAGGACGGGGGATCCGGAGAGCAGCTTGCATTTAAAAACGTTATTTTCCGCGTCTGTGATTATAAAGTGGAGCCGGACGGAAAATATCTGGATGTAAAGACGGCTTCTTACGGCGGCCCCGGAAAATATATTTCAAACGGAAAAGCAATCGACATCGCATGGGTGAAGGAAGTGGAAGACGGCGTCTGCAGGTATTATGATGCAAACGGCAAGGAACTGGAATTAAATCCGGGGAAAACATGCATCTGCATTATTTTAAACGACGCTGAAGATAAAATTGGCATTTACGGAAGCGAAGAGGAGTTTGAGGCTTCCAGGAAATAACGAAGAATATGTCAGAAAAACAATGCAGATAATGAGGCGGAAGCCGGCATTATCTGCATTGTCTTCGTTTGACAGAAACGTATAAATTCATTATAATGTTTTCCAGATATCATCAGGGAGGAAGCGACGTGGAGAAAGAAATTTCGCAGGCCGTGATACGAAGGATGCCAAGATATTACAGGTATTTGGGAGAGCTGATTGAAGCGGGAGCCGAGCGCATTTCTTCGGGAGATTTAAGTTCCCGCATGAATGTGACGGCTTCCCAGATTCGTCAGGATTTGAATAATTTCGGAGGTTTTGGACAGCAGGGATATGGCTATAATGTGAAATATCTGTATGAAGAAATTGGCAAAATATTAGGACTTGGCCGAAAGCATAATATTATTATCGTCGGAGCCGGAAATCTTGGGCAGGCGCTGGCAAATTATCTCGAATTTGAAAAGTTCGGATTTGAAATTACGGCGCTGTTCGACATAAACGAAAAACTGAAGAATCAATGCATCCGGGGCATTGAGATTCATATGCTGGATGAACTGGATGATTTTGTGAAACGGGAAAAGGTTGACATAGCGGCTCTTACCATGCCAAAAGCCAATGCGGACGTTATGGCAAACCGTCTGGTGGAGCTTGGAATTCCTGCGATTTGGAATTTTGCCCATGTGGATTTAAAACTGGAGAATCAGGATGTGGTTGTGGAAAGCGTACATCTTTCCGACAGCCTGATGCAGTTATCCTATAATCTGGAACAGAATGCGGCGGATCGGTAATGCATTTACAGCAGAAGGAGACGTTATGCGCTATTTGGTAAACAGCAGGGAAATGAAGCGGTATGATAACAATACAATGGAATACTTCGGCGTGCCCTCAGCGGCGCTGATGGAGCGGGCGGCGCTCGCCGTTGCAGAAGAGATTAAGAAGAGGTTTCCTGCAGACTGCGGAAAGATTCTCGTTTTATGCGGTATGGGAAACAATGGCGGCGATGGCTTTGCCGCTGCAAGGATGCTGCATCTTGCCGGATACAATGTGGAAATTTTATTTCCAATGCAGGAAAAGAAAATGACAGAAGAGGCAAAAAGACAGTACGAAACGGCAAAGAAATATCAGACGCCTGAGGTTTTGGAATTCTCTTCGGAATATTCCGTTATCGTGGACGCATTGTTTGGCATTGGGCTTTCCAGGGCGGTTGAAGGGGAATCCGCCAGACTGATTGAAGAGATAAATAAAACAGAAGCGTTTAAGATTGCCGTGGATATTGCTTCCGGCATATCAGCCGATACGGGGCAGATACTTGGAACGGCATTTCGCGCAGATTTGACGGTGACGTTTGGATTTGCCAAAACCGGGCAGCTTTTATATCCGGGAGCGGAATATACGGGCGAGCTTGTCGTTGCAGATATTGGAATTGATAAAAACAGCTTTCTTGAAGAAAAGCCGTCAGGGAGATATTTAAAAAAAGACTGTGTCAAAAATCTTCTGCCAGTCAGGAAAAGCTATTCCAATAAAGGAACTTACGGGAAAGCGCTTGTGATCGCAGGCTCCGCCCGGATGGCAGGAGCCGCCTGGTTTGCAGCGAAAGCGGCTTATTATGCCGGATGCGGGCTGGTGAGGATTTATACGGTGAAAGACAATCGGAACATACTGCTGACGAAGCTGCCGGAGGCGGTACTGACCACTTATGAAGAAGGAGAGACGGATTTTTCATCGCTTGACGAGTGCCTGAACTGGGCGGACGCTGTTTTGGCGGGACCCGGACTTTCCGAAGGGGCCGCCGCGCATACGCTTGTTTCAAAAACGCTTCTTTGCGCCGATAAAAAAACGGTGTTTGACGCGGATGCGTTAAATATTCTGGCAAAGGACATGTCCGTTCTGAAGCGCACGAAAGGCGAGCGTGTTTTTACGCCGCATTTGGGGGAGATGAGCCGGATGTCAGGAAAGAGCATAAAAGAAATTCAATCGGATATACTGTCGGCCGCAGGGAAGTTTGCAGAAGAATACAGGGCGGTCTGCGTGTTAAAAGACGCAAGGACAGTCACATATCTGCCGGACGGGAAATTCTTTTTAAATCTTACGGGAAATCATGGGATGGCGACCGGAGGAAGCGGCGATGTCCTCGCCGGGTTTCTTACAGGTTTTCTTGCGCAGGGGCTTACGCCCGGGCAGGCGGCTCCGCTTGCCGT
This sequence comes from uncultured Lachnospiraceae bacterium, assembly GCA_910586645.1. Taxonomy (GTDB): domain Bacteria; phylum Bacillota; class Clostridia; order Lachnospirales; family Lachnospiraceae; genus Roseburia_B. The sequence goes on from CAJUIS010000012.1 coordinate 35,599, forward strand.
TTTCCTGCATGGCCTGGCAGGAGATCTTGCGGCAAAGGAAAAAGGGGCGTACGGGATGCTGGCCTCCGATGTGCTGGAAATGCTCCCAAAGGCAATGGAAATGGGGGCTTGACTGGGAAGATGAAGAAAGAGCAGAGAATTTATGCAAAAATTGATTTGGATGCCGTGGCATTTAATCTGAAATCCATAGAGGGAAAGATTGCGCCGCATACGAAAATAATTGCCGTTGTGAAAGCGGACGCCTATGGTCATGGAGCGGCAGAAATCGCAAAAGAAATAGAGCCTTCGGCAAAAGTTTTTGGTTTTGCGGCGGCGACGGCGGAAGAGGCGCTTTTTTTGCGGCGGAAAGGAATCAGGAAGCCAATTTTAATATTGGGGTATACGTTTTGTGAAGATTACAAAGAACTGCTGCAAAACGGGATACGTCCTTGTGTCTGGACTTATGAGATGGCGGAGAACCTGGAGGATGCGGCAAAAAAAACGCAAACAAAAGCAAACATTCATATTAAAATCGATACGGGCATGAGCAGAATTGGCTATCAGGTGACAGAGGAAGCGGCAGATGAAATTGCAGAAATTGCAAAGCTGCCTGACATTGAACTGGAAGGGATTTTTACCCATTTTGCCAGAGCGGACGAAGAAGACAAGACTTCTGCAAAGGGGCAGATGCGCCTCTTTGAACAAATGCTGCGTATGCTTGAAGCAAGGAATGTTAAAATCCCATACCGGCACTGCTCCAACAGCGCCGGAATTGCGGAACTGCCGGAAGCGAATCTGGATCTGGTGCGCGCCGGGATTATTTTGTACGGCCTCTGGCCTTCCGGGGAAATAAAAAAAGATTCCATTTCGCTTCGGCCCGTAATGGAACTAAAGAGCAGGATTGTACATATCAAGCGTCTGGAAGCAAACAGGAGCATAAGCTACGGCGGCACATACTGCCTGAAAGAACCGAGGATGGTCGCAACGATTCCGGTAGGATATGCAGACGGGTATCCAAGAAGCCTTTCAAACCGCGGATATGTGCTGATTCATGGAAAAAAAGCTCCTGTTCTGGGGCGGATCTGTATGGATCAGTTTATGGTGGATGTGACGGATATTCCAGAAGCAAAGGTTTTGGATACGGTGACGCTTCTTGGAGAAGACAAAGGGGCTTTTCTTGGGATGGAAGAGCTGGGAGAGCTTTCCGGGCGTTTTAATTACGAATTTGCCTGCTGTATCAGCAAACGGACGCCGAGGGTTTTTTACAGGAAACAGAAACCTGTAGAAGAATAAATGAATAGAAAGCCAAAAACCGGAAATACTTTTTTTATCAGGAAAAAGAGATGGAGTGATGGTTTATGGCGATTCAAAGAGGAGATATTTATTATGCGGATCTTCGTCCGGTCATTGGTTCGGAACAGGGCGGCGTCCGTCCGGTTTTAATTATTCAAAACGATGTGGGAAACAGGCATTCCCCGACAGTCATCTGTGCGGCGATTACTTCGCAGATGCATAAAGCGAAGCTGCCAACGCACGTTGAACTTGACAGTGAAAAGTATGATATGGTGAAAGATTCCGTTATACTGCTGGAACAGCTTCGTACAATTGATAAAAAAAGATTAAAAGACAAAGTGTGCCACTTGGACAGCAATATGTTATTTAAAGTAGATAAAGCGCTGGAAGTAAGTCTGGAGTTGCTTACATAAGTGTGAAGAGAGAAATTGAAGGAGAAATCATTATGGACGATGGCGGGAGTCCCTATATAGGGCTGAGTATTGTATTGTTGATTATTGTTTCGGGCGCGCTGCTCTGGATCTGGCGGCAGAAAGCAATGGCTGCCAAAAGAAAGAAACTGACGGAAGAGGGCATTATGTCCATGGTCAATGAAGGAAATGAACAGGGCGTGGTGCTGGACAGTGAAGCGGAGATGATTCATAATATTTTTGCGTACAGCGATAAAGAGGCCAAAGATATTATGACGCACCGGAAAAACATCATTGCGCTGGACGGGATGATGACTCTTTTGGAAGCGATTAATTTTATAACGGAAAGCGCAAATTCCCGCTTTCCCGTTTACATAGAGAATATCGACAACATTATCGGCGTGCTGCATATCAAAGAGATTTTGAAAGTCTGCGCGCATCAGGAATATTATGACAGGCCCATCAAAGAAATCCGTGATTTAATACGAAAGGCGGACTTTATTCCGGAAACCAGAAACATACATGCTCTGTTTCAGGAAATGCAGTCGCAAAAGAATCACATGGTCATCGTTGTGGACGAATACGGACAGACGGCGGGAATCGTCGCCCTTGAGGATATACTGGAAGAGATTGTGGGAAATATTTTTGACGAGCATGACGAATATGAGGAAATGATTTTAAAACAGCCGGACGGCAGTTTTTTGATGAACGGGCTGGCGGATTTTGAAGACGTTGAGAAAGCGCTTTTCATTTCTTCCGAAAATAAAGATGATTATGAGACGCTGAATGGATTTCTGATTTCTAAAATCGACAGGATACCGGATGAAAATGACAGGATCGAAATTAAGGCGCACGGGTATTGTTTTAAGATTCTTGCGGTGGAAAATAAAATTATCCAGAAGGTCTCCGTTACGAAAATGCCAATCGGGGAAGAAGAGGAGGATTCTGCTTGTCAGAAGCAGGAAATAATGGTAGAATAAAGAAAAGCATATCACAATAACGAAAAGAAAAGAGGATGAAATATGTCAGGACATTCCAAGTTTGCCAACATCAAGCACAAGAAAGAAAAAAATGATGCGGCAAAAGGAAAGATTTTTACGATTATAGGAAGAGAGATTGCCATTGCGGTAAAAGAAGGCGGTCCGGATCCTGCCAATAACAGCAAATTGAGGGACGTGATTGCAAAAGCGAAAGCCAACAATATGCCAAACGATACGATTGACAGAGGGATTAAGAAAGCCGCCGGAGATACGGCGAACGTAAATTACGAACAGGTTACATATGAAGGATATGGGCCTTCGGGAACGGCGATTATCGTAAAGGCGCTTACAGATAATAAAAACCGTACGGCTGCAAATGTACGGAATGCTTTTACCAAAGGGTACGGCAGTATCGGCACGCAGGGCTGCGTATCTTATATGTTTGATGAAAAGGGACAGATTATTGTCGCGAAAGAAGACTGCGAAATGGACGCCGATGATTTGATGATGCTTGCGCTTGACGCAGGCGCCGATGATTTTTCGGAAGAAGAAGACAGCTATGAAATACTTACGGCGCCGGATGCGTTTTCCGCTGTCCGTGAAGCGCTGGAAAAGGAAGGCATTGAGATGGCAAACGCAGAAGTGACCATGCTTCCGCAGACTTATGTCACGCTGTCCGGGGAAACCGATTTGAATAACATCCGGAAAATCCTGGATCTTCTGGACGAGGACGACGATGTACAGGAAGTGTTCCATAACTGGGATGAATAGAATGTAAGAACAGGGAGAAAGCAGATATGAGTGAAAATTACAGGCCGGAAACAATATGCGTCCAGTCAGGCTGGAAGCCAAAAAAAGGCGAACCGAGGGTACTGCCGGTTTACCAGAGCACAACGTTCAAATATGAAAACAGCGATCAGATGGGAAGGCTTTTTGATCTGGAGGATGCGGGATATTTTTATACGCGGCTGCAGAATCCGACGAATGATGCGGTAGCTTCAAAGATTGCGGAGCTGGAAGGCGGAATCGCCGGAATGCTGACTTCCTCCGGGCAGGCGGCAAATTACTATGCGATTTTCAATATTTGTGAAGCGGGGGATCATTTTATCTGCTCCAATTCCATTTATGGCGGAACGTTTAACCTGTTTGGGACGACAATGAAAAAGCAGGGGATTTCCTGCACGTTTGTAAATCCGGACGCTTCCGATGAAGAGATTGAAGCGGCATTTCTGCCAAATACCAAAGCTGTGTTTGCGGAGACGATTTCAAATCCGTCTCTTGTCGTTTTGGACATTGAGCGGTTTGCGCAGATTGCGCACCGGCACGGCGTGCCTCTGGTGATAGACAATACATTTGCGACGCCGATTAACTGCAGGCCGTTTGAATGGGGAGCGGACATTGTCACGCATTCCACAACCAAGTACATGGACGGTCATGCGATGAGCGTGGGAGGGGCTATTATAGATTCCGGCAATTTTGACTGGATGGCTCATAAAGAGAAATTTCCGGGGCTTACCACGCCGGATGAATCGTATCATGGAATTGTATATGCCGAAAAGTTCGGAAAAATGGCCTTTATTCAAAAAGCGACGGCGCAGCTTATGAGGGATCTTGGCTCCATCCAGTCTCCTCAGAATGCGTTTCTTTTGAATGTCGGGCTTGAGACTCTGCATCTTCGTATGCCAAGACATTGTGAAAATGCAAAAAAAGCTGCAGAATATCTGAAAAAACATGAAAAAGTTGCCTGGGTAAATTACGCAGGTCTGAGCGATAATAAATATTACAAACTGGCGGAAAAGTATATGCCAGGCGGAACCTGCGGCGTCATATCCTTTGGTTTAAAAGGAGGAAGGGACGTGTCGGTGAAGTTTATGGACAGGTTAAAGCTGGCGGCTATTGTTACGCATGTTGCGGATGCAAGGACTTGTGTGCTGCATCCGGCAAGCCATACGCACCGTCAGATGACGGATGAGCAGCTCATGGAAGCAGGCGTTGCGCCGGATTTGATCCGTTTTTCCGTAGGCATAGAAAATGCCGAAGATATTATTGCAGATTTAGAGCAGGCGTTGGCAGCAATTTAATTTAAGGAGGGGTTCTACAATGAAAAAAATACTTTTTGCCGCATCGGAGTGCGTGCCTTTTATTAAAACGGGCGGACTTGCAGACGTATGCGGCGCGTTGCCCAAGGAATTTTCCAAGGACGAGTGGGATGTCAGGGTCGTGCTTCCAAATTACAGTTGTATACCGGAACATTTCAGAAATCAGTTCGAGTATGTAACGCATTTTTATATGGATGCTGGAAGCTATATTCGAAACAAGTATGTCGGCATACTGAAGTATGAATTGGACGGCATTACATACTATTTTATCGACAATGAAGAATACTTTAACTGTTTCCAGCCGTATGGAAATATCCGCAATGACATTGAGAAATTTACGTTTTTTGACAAAGCGGTATTGTCTATGCTGCCGCAGGTAAATTTCCGGCCGGATTTGATCCACTGCCATGACTGGGAGACGGGCTTTATTCCGGTGTATTTAAAAAATGAGTTCAGCGCAGACGGATTTTTCTGGGGGATTAAGACGATTATGACGATTCATAATCTGAAGTTCCAGGGCGTATGGGACATTGAGACGATGCGCGGCCTGACTGGTTTTGCAAACGGCCTGTTTGTCCCGGATAAACTGGAGTATAAGAAAGACGCCAATATGTTAAAAGGCGGACTGGTTTATGCGGATTATATTACGACAGTCAGCGATTCCTATGCAAACGAAATTCAGACCGGAGAATATGGAGAAGGTTTGGACGGTCTGCTTTCGGCAAGGCATTTTGATATGCAGGGAATTGTAAACGGCATTGACTATGAAGTCTACAATCCGGAAACGGATGCAAAAATTTACTGTAATTACGGCAAAGACAACTGGCGTCAGAAAAAAGCGACGAATAAGACGAGAATCCAGCAGGATTTGGGGCTTGCAGTAGATAAAAAGAAATATATGATCGGATTGATTTCCCGTCTGACAGATCAGAAGGGGCTGGATTTGATCAATTATATGATGGATTATATTGCAGATGAATTTACGCAGTTTGTCGTGATAGGAACGGGAGATGTCAGATATGAGAATATGTTCCGTCACTATGCGTGGAAATATCCGGATCGCATTTCGGCAAATATTTGTTATTCTGACGATTTGGCGCATAAATTATATGCGGCGGCGGATGCGTTTTTGATGCCTTCAAGGTTTGAGCCGTGCGGACTGACGCAGCTTATTTCCTTCCGTTACGGAACAGTTCCGATTGTCAGGGAGACGGGCGGACTTCGGGATACGGTAGAGCCGTTTAACGAATATAACAATACAGGAGAGGGATTCTCCTTTACAAATTACAATGCAGATGAAATGCTTGGAGTTATCAATTACTCCAAACATATTTATTTTGATAAGAAGCGTCAGTGGAACCAGATGGTAGACAGGGGAATTACGAAAGATTATTCCTGGAGCGCTTCCAAAGAAAAATATCAGGGGCTTTACAATTATCTGCTTGGATATTAAAAAGGTTTCCGGTTATACTAAACAAAAAGGAGGGTCATTGACCCTCTGTTTTTGTGAGGTGAAAGGCGATGAGTGAGACAAAAAAGGAAACGAATCAGGAACAGAATATGGACAGCATTAAAGAATACGGACAGGCGGTTTTGAGCAATCCGACCACGGATCATCAGATTCATCTGCTCAGCGTAATCGGGGAAATCGAAGGGCATGAATGTCTTCCTTCAACGACGAAGACGACAAAATACGAACACGTTCTGCCGCAGCTTGCAGTCATTGAGGACAGTGAGAAAGTAGACGGGATTCTTTTGATTTTAAACACAGTTGGAGGCGATGTGGAGAGCGGCCTTGCAATTGCAGAAATGGTGGCGTCGGTCAATAAGCCTTCCGTTTCCCTTGTGCTTGGCGGTTCCCATTCAATCGGCGTGCCGCTTGCAGTATCTACCGACTATTCTTTTATTGTTCCAAGCGGAACGATGGTGATTCATCCTGTGCGTATGAGCGGGACGGTGATTGGGGCAAAGCAGACGTACGATTATTTTAAGCAGATGCAGGATCGGATTTTAAGATTTATTGAGACGCATTCGGGAGCGAAGCAGAAGCGGATGGAGGAACTGATGATGAATACCGATATGATGTCAAAAGATCTGGGGACGATACTGGTTGGAGAGGAAGCCGTAAGAGAAGGGCTGATCAATGAAGTCGGCGGCATCCATGAAGCGGTTTCCAAGCTGCATAAGCTGATTGACGAAAGAAAGAATTGATTTTTTGGGAAAAACAGGTATAATGATTATGATAAAGAGAGTATTTGGCGGATGAAAAGTCTGGAGGTCAAAGTATGAAAGGGCAAATGGAAACAAAGCTGGGTAAAATTATGATCGACAGCGACGTGATTGCGACGTATGCCGGCTCGGTGGCAGTTGAGTGTTTTGGAATCGTCGGAATGGCGGCTGTGAATATGAAGGATGGCCTGGTGCGGTTATTAAAGAGGGATTATCTGACACATGGGATCAATGTGACGGTGACGAAAGAGAACAGGATTATCATTGATTTTCATGTGATTGTTTCTTATGGCGTCAGTATCTGTACGGTTTCTGATAATTTGATTGATACGGTGAAATATAAAGTGGAAGAGTTTACCGGAATGGAAATTGAAAAGATTAACATTTACGTTGAAGGTGTAAGAGTCATTGATTAAGGAGGATTTTATTGTGGAAATCAATTCGATAAACGCTGCCGTATTTACCAAAATGTTCCTGGCAGGAGCCGCAAATCTGGATGCAAAAAAAGAGTGGATCAATGAATTAAACGTATTTCCGGTTCCGGACGGCGATACAGGTACAAATATGTCTATGACGATTCTTTCTGCGGCCAAAGAAGTGGAGGCTCTGAAAAATCCTGACTTAAAATCTCTGGCCAAGGCGATTTCTTCCGGCTCCCTGCGCGGGGCAAGGGGAAATTCCGGTGTGATTTTATCTCAGTTGTTCCGGGGATTTGCGAAAGTGATTGCAGAATATGAAGTCATTACGGTTCCCGTAATGGCGAGGGCGATGGAAAAAGCGTCGGAGACGGCATACAAAGCGGTTATGAAGCCGAAAGAAGGCACGATTCTTACAGTTGCAAAAGGCGCGGCGCAAAAGGGAATGGAGCTAAAGGAGACGACAGAGGATCTGCTGGCATTTTTGGAAGCGGTTGTCAAAGAAGCTGACCGCGTGCTGAGAAAGACGCCGGATATGCTTCCTGTGTTAAAACAGGTGGGCGTTGTGGATTCCGGCGGACAGGGACTTGTGGAAGTTATGCGGGGCGCGTTTTTTGCTCTGCAGGGCAGGGAAATTGCATTTCCTGTTTCCTCTTCTGAACATACGGACGCAAAAGACGTCAGGGCGTCCTCTTATATTGACGCACAGGCGAATCAGGAGATCAAATTTTCTTATTGTACGCAGTTTTTAATTATGTCAGAAAAGCCCTTCAGTGAAAAAAAAGAACGTGAATTTAAGGCATATCTGGAGGAAATCGGAGATTCCATTGTAGTCGTTGCAGATGATGAGATCGTAAAGGTACATGTACATACCAACGATCCCGGTCTTGCAATGCAGAGAGGTCTGACGTATGGCAGCCTTACGACAATTATTATAGAAAATATGAAACTGGAGCGGGATGAAAAGGTTTCCGCTATGAAGGAGAAGGAAATGCAGCGGGCAGTCGCTGCAGTGCCGGAGCAGACGCCAAAAGAACCGGAAAAAGAGATGGGCTTTGTGGCTGTGTCGATTGGGGAGGGCCTGGATGAGATATTTAAGGGGCTTGGAGCCGATTACATTATTGAAGGCGGGCAGACGATGAATCCCAGCACGGAAGACGTGCTGTCAGCAGTTTCAAAAGTCAGCGCGAAATGCGTCTTTATCCTTCCAAACAATAAAAATATCATTCTTGCAGCCAACCAGGCGGCCTCTCTTTGTGAAGACAAAGAGGTAATCGTAATTCCGACAAAGACAATTCCGCAGGGGATTACGGCGCTTGTGAATTTTATTCCGGATCAGTCCGTGAAGGAAAATGAAGAGCATATGAATGAAGAAATTTCCAGGATTAAGACGGGACAGGTGACGTATGCCGTTCGTGATACGGAGATTGACGATAAAGAAATTCATCAGGGCGACTATATGGGAATCGGAGATCAGTCGATTCTTGCCGCAGGGACTGACCGGAAGGCCGTTGTGTTTGATATGATTTCACAGATGGTTGATGAAGATTCAGCTCTGATCAGCATTTACTACGGGAAAGAAGGTTCCAGGGAAGAAGCGGAAGAATTTGCAGAACGGCTGGAACAGGATTATCCGGATTTAGAGGTGGAAATCAATGAAGGCGGCCAGCCGATTTATTATTATATTGTATCCGTAGAGTAGGACAGAGGTGTTTTATGAAGTTGGAATCGCCGATTACGGCAGTCAAAGGAATCGGGAGCCAGACGGAAAAACGGATGAATCGAATTGGAGTATATACCGTAAAGGATATACTCCTTCATTATCCCAGGGATTATATTGCATTGAAAGCCCCGGTGCGCCCGTCAGAGATTGCGGCGGCGGGGCTTTATGCCGTGGAAGGCAAAGCGCTGTCTGCGCCGGTTTTAAAAAAGACAAACCGAATGGAGCTTGTATGGGCCAGTATAGGGGATGCTTTTGGCAAAATAGAGACAGTCTGGTTTCGTATGCCTTATATCCGAAGCAAAATAAAAGCGGGAGAGACGTATATATTTTATGGCAGGGTGAAAGAAAAAGGCAGGGGCTACAGCATGGAGCAGCCCGAGATTTATACAAAAGAGCAGTATGAGGAAAAGAGAAAGACGCTTCAGCCAGTGTATGCGAAAACAGAAGGGTTAAGCAGCCAGATGATCGCAAAAACAGTGCGGCAGGCGTTTTTGGAGTTGTCGATGGCGTATGAATTTTTGCCGGAGTCCCTGCGGAAAAAAGAGGGTCTTTGTGAATATAACTTTGCGCTTCGCCAGATTCATTTTCCGGATGATATGGAATGTCTGATTCTGGCGAGAAAGCGTCTCGTATTTGACGAATTTTTTCTTTTTTTGCTGAATATGCAGCTTCAGAAAGAGAAAAAAATTCAGATTCCAAACGATTATCCGATTGAAAATGAGACGGTGATTCCCTATGTTCTTTCGCATCTTCCCTATCAGCTGACAAAGGCTCAGAAAAAGTGTCTGGATGAAGTGATTTGCGATATGAAACAGGAAACGGTTATGCAGCGTCTTGTACAGGGAGACGTGGGTTCCGGAAAGACAATTGTCGCATTTTTATGTATGGCGCTGATGGGGGAAAACGGTTATCAGTCCGCATTGATGGCGCCGACGGAAGTTCTGGCAAGGCAGCATTATGAGACGTTTACAGGGATGTGCAGAGCGTATTCTCTGGAAAGAAAGGTGATTTTGCTTACAGGGTCGCTTACCGCAAGAGAGAAGCGGAGAGCTTATGAAGATATGCAGATGCATCCGGACGCCATGATTATCGGAACGCAGGCGCTGATTCAGGAGAAAGCGTTTTTTCCGAATCTTGGGCTTGTCATTACGGATGAACAGCACCGTTTTGGCGTTCGTCAGAGAGAAACGCTGGTGGAAAAAGGGATGCATCCTCATATTCTGGCAATGAGCGCAACGCCGATTCCAAGGACGCTTGCTATTATCCTGTATGGAGATATGGATATTTCCGTGATCGACGAAGTCCCGGCGAAGCGCCTGCCGAATAAGAACTGTGTCGTAGGGATTTCTTACCGGAAAACGGCCTATGAGTTTATCCGGAAAGAAATTCAAAGCGGCCATCAGGCTTATGTGATCTGCCCTTTGGTGGAGGAAAGCGAAGAACTGGAGGCGGAAAACGTAGCGGATTATACAAAAAAACTGGGAGATTACTATCAGGGAAGCGTGAGAATCGGATGCTTAAACGGAAAGATGAAGCCCGCCGAAAAAAACAGGGTGATGGAAGCTTTTGCAAAGAATGAAATTGAGCTTCTGGTTTCCACTACCGTTGTAGAAGTTGGGGTTGACGTGCCGAATGCGACAGTTATAATGATTGAAAATGCGGAACGTTTCGGCCTGGCGCAGCTGCATCAGCTTCGGGGCAGGGTAGGGCGCGGAAGCGCACAGTCGTACTGCATTATGCTGGATCACGCGCAGAGCCGGGAATCAAAGCGCAGGCTTGAAATTTTAAATCATTCCAATGACGGTTTTTTTATTGCGGGAGAAGATTTAAAGCTCCGGGGCCCGGGAGATTTTTTTGGAATCCGGCAAAGCGGAGATCTGGAGTTTTCGCTTGCGGACATTTATCAGGATGCGGATGTGTTAAAACGGGCGGCGGACGCAGTGAAAGAGATTCTGGAAAAAGATCCGGATTTAAGGGAAGAGGAGCATACGAATCTGGCTGTGATGGTAAGAGACTCTCAGTCAGGAGGAATGAGCCTGTGACAGGGAAAAGAGGACATTTCAGGAAATCTCCTCAATCCCTGAAATGTCCGGATGGATGGTCAAAGAATAATTTGTATAATAAACTACGAAACCCGGTGCGCTGCCATTGGGTTTCTTGACGTTTTTCCGCTGAAGATAGTCAATTTCCACTTTTTCACTGTCCTTGCCTTTTGAGTAAAATCCGGCCAGCTTTCCGGCTTCTTCAAAAGTGGAATCCGGCAGCTCCTTTCCCTCGGTTTTTACAATAACGTGAGAGCCGGGCATACCCTTTGCATGAAACCACCAGTCGCCTCCTGTGGCAAACTGAAACGTAAGCTCGTCATTTTGAAAATTGTTTTTCCCCACATACATATGAAACCCGTCGGATGAAACGTAATGGAGCGGCTTGCTTTTTATTTTTGCCTTTTTCTCATTTCTTTTTTTGCGGATGTATCCAAATTCGGTCAGTTCTTCCCGGATCTGCACGAGATCTTCTTCCAAAATGGCGATGTCAAGCGCAGTTGCAATGCTTTCCAGATGATCGATTTCTGATTTCGTTTCTTCGATTAGGGCAGTCAGAGCTTCGTAGGTGCGCTTGAGTTTCCCGTAGCGATCGAAGTATTTTTTTGCATTTTCGGAAGCGGAAAGCTGATCGTCCAAAGGGATTGCAATCATTTCGTTGGTATAGTAATTGAGCGCTTCTAAAGATTTTGCACCTTCTTTCAGGCCGTAGCCGTAGGTGTTTAAAAGTTCGCCGTAAATCCTGTATTTTTCCCGTTTTTCCGTGTCTTTTAACTGTTTTTGCTGCAGAATATATTTTTTTTTGTTCCGTTCCAGCGCTGTTGTGACAACTCTTCGTAAATCAGAAGATTTCTGCCGGATTCTGGTATAGGAATTGCGCCGGGCATAATAAGTTTCCAAGACTCTGGAGACGGAATCGTACGCATGGGTTTCAAAATCCTGGTAAACAGAAAGCCGGACTGCTGCAAATTCAATCGGTTCTTTTCCTTTGTAAATAATATTCGGTGAAAAACAGAAATTCTGAATGTCGTGGAAAAACCAGTCAAAATTGTGATACAGGTGCAGTTTTTCATCTTCGTTCAGGGAACCGGTGGAAAAATCCCCGTCAATCCCGGCCCGAAAACAGATTTCATTGGCGATTACCGGGCTGATTCCGGTGTAGGAATTGTAAATCGCTTTGCAGACGGATTCCGGCCTGTGGAAAACGGAGGCGAAGAAAGATTCTTTTTCGCAAAGCAGGGGGTTTTCTTTTTGTGTCGTTTCTGGAATAAAGTAGCTCCGGCCCGGAAGCACTTCCCGCACGGAGCTTACCTGGGCGGAAATGTGCTTGATGCTGTCGATGATTGTGCCGTCTTCTTTACGGAAAATAATGTTGCTGTGTTTTCCCATCAGCTCTACGGTAAGGATTTTATGGCAGACGTCTCCCAAATCATCCAGGTGTTCGATTTCAAAATGGATGATGCGTTCCAGACCCGGCTGGCGGATGGCCGTAATCCTGCCGTTTGCAATATGCTTGCGTAAAAGCATACAAAAATTTGGAGCCGTTAAGGGGCTTTTTTTATTCTGATCGGTCAGATAAAGGAACGGAAGGGATGCGCTGGCGGACATTGCAAGCCGGTGCGCTCCGTTTTGCCCTTTTAACGTAAAAAGAAGCTCATCCTTTTCCGGCTGGGCTATTTTATTGATTCTGCTGTTTAAAATGGTCTGGTTCAGTTCATAAACGAGATTTGCAACTACAATTCCGTCGAAAGCCATTCGTATTTCCTCCGATCTGTCTGTTCTTGGCGTACAAAAAAGGCGTATATCTTCTTATTCACTGAGGATACCCTCAGCAGACAAGGGAACACGCGGTTTTGCACCGCAAATTTGTCATTTTGCCGCATTATTGCCGCTCGGCGTCTTGGGGCGTGTATCCTCTTATCTACTGAGGGTAACATAAGAAAAGAGAAATTGCAACCGTCCGGCTAAGGAGGCTGTATATTTTACAGAAAGCGGGTTTTAAATGCATTTTGGGGATTTCACAGAGAAATTGACTTTTTGTTCCGGCATTTCTTTACAATTTTTCTTCTATCAAGTATAATAGGAGAAATGTTTGAAACGGAAGGATGAAAAAAATGGAACGTGAAGCGGAATCTAAAAATTTTATAGAACAGATCATAGAAAAAGATTTGGCAGAAGGGCACTGTAAGGAGGTATGCACAAGGTTTCCGCCGGAACCAAACGGCTATCTGCATATCGGACATGCAAAGTCCATACTTTTAAATTCCGGTCTTGCAAGAGAATACGGCGGGAAATTTAATCTGCGTTTTGACGATACGAATCCGACGAAAGAAAAAGTGGAATTTGTGGAATCCATCAAGGAGGACGTGAAATGGCTTGGCGCGGACTGGGAAGACCGCCTGTTTTTCGCGTCGGATTATTTCGGGCAGATGTATGACGCCGCTGTAAAACTGATTCAAAAAGGAAAAGCCTACGTATCGGATTTGACTGCAGAAGAGATCCGGGAATACAGGGGCACTTTAACGGAGCCGGGCAAAGAAGATCCATCCGCGAAAAGAAGCGTGGAGGAAAATTTAAGACTCTTTGCGGAAATGAGAGACGGGAAATACAAAGACGGTGAGAAAGTCCTGCGCGCAAGAATCGACATGGCTTCTCCGAATATGAACATGAGAGATCCCGTCATTTACCGGGTTGCGCATATGTCCCATCACAATACAAAGGATCAGTGGTGCATTTACCCGATGTATGATTTTGCGCATCCGATTGAAGACGCGATTGAGGGCGTGACCCACTCGGTTTGCACGCTGGAGTTTGAGGATCACCGGCCGCTGTATGACTGGGTCGTAAGAGAGCTTGGATATGAACAGCCTCCAAAGCAGATTGAGTTTGCAAAATTATATCTGACAAATGTCGTGACAGGGAAGCGTTACATCAAGAAACTCGTAGAAGAAAAGATTGTGGACGGATGGGACGATCCGAGGCTTGTTTCCATTGCGGCGCTTCGGAGAAGAGGCTTTACGCCGGAATCCATTCAGAAGTTTGTGGAATTGTGCGGAGTTTCAAAAAGCAACAGCTCTGTGGATTATGCGATGTTGGAATATTGTATCCGGGAGGATTTAAAACTGAAAAAAACCCGTGTGATGGCGGTTTTGGATCCGGTTAAAGTCATTATTGACAATTATCCGGAAGGTCAGACAGAAGAGCTTACCATTGTCAATAATATGGAAAATGAATCGCTTGGCACGCATCGTGTGCCGTTTGGCCGTGAAATTTACATTGACAGAGAAGATTTTATGGAAGAGCCGCCGAAGAAATATTTTCGGATGTTTCCCGGAAATGAGGTGCGTCTGATGCAGGCATATTTTGTTACCTGCAACAGTTTTGTCAAAGATGAAGACGGAAATATTACGGAAATCCATTGTACGTACGATCCGGCGAGCAAGGGAGGCAACAGTCCGGACGGGAGAAAAGTAAAGGGGACGATTCACTGGGTTCCGGCGTTTTGCGCCAAACCGGCAGAAATCCGGCTTTATGAAAACATTGTGGATGAAGAGCTTGGCGTATACAATGAAGACGGCAGTCTGAATTTGAATCCAAATTCCCTTACCGTTTTGAAAAACTGTTACGTGGAGCCGTATGCGGCGGACGCAAAGGCATATGACAGTTTTCAGTTTGTAAGACAGGGGTATTTCTGCGTGGACGCAAAGGATTCTTCGGATGAGCGTCTGGTATTTAACCGTATTGTTTCCCTGAAAAGCTCCTACCGCCTGCCGGATCAGAAAAAATAAAAAACAGGGAGGATTTATGGAAAAAGAAACAGATTTTCTGTTCACCAAGCATATCCGCTGTACTGTTTGCGGGGAAACGTTTGAGACCAGAGTGATAAAAAGCGGGAGTTTAAGGCGTCTGGAGCCGGACTTTGACCTCCGGCCCAGATTCCGTTATGTAGACGCATTAAAATACGAAGTATATTCCTGCCCGCATTGCGGGTATTCGGCGATGAGCCGCTATTTTGAAAACCTTACGAAGATTCAGAAGGATCTGATCCGGGAAAATATCGGCAGCCGGTTCCAGCCGGTTTCCACAAAAGCTCCTGAGACGATTGATTATAAGACGGCAATCCTTCGTTTTAAGCTGTCGCTGCATAATTCTGAGGTAAAACGTGCGAAACTGAGCGAAAAGGCATATACCTGCCTTAAGATTGCCTGGCTGTATAATTCATATATGGAAGAGCTGCCGGAAAATACGGAAGAAGAGAGATCGCAGAAAAGCGCGCTGAAACAGACGAAGGATCAGTTTTATCAAAAAGCGTTTGAGGCGTTTAAAGAGACAGTCGCAACGGAAGATTTTCCGATTTGCGGCATGGATACGCATACAATGGATTATCTTCTGGCAGCTTTGGCGTGCCATTTCAAAGAATATGCATTTGCCTCAAAAGCAGTCAGCAATATCTTAACTTCACAGACTGCAGACCGCAGAATAAAGGACAAGGCGCTGGATTTAAAGACGAAGATTGTAGAGGGAATAAAAAAAGAGAATCAGAATGTTTGAGTTAATGATACCTTTGGACACGGGTTCAAAAAAACCGCTCTATGAACAGATTTATGATTACATACGAAGGAACATTACGGACGGTAAGATTTCCCGCGGGGAAAAATTACCGTCTACTCGTCTGCTGGCCGGAAACCTTCAGATTTCAAGAAGCACTGTGGAGTCGGCTTATGAACAGCTTCTTTCGGAAGGATATATAGAATCAAAGCGGGGCAGCGGATATTATGTCGGCGATATTTCAGAGCTGTATTTTTGCAGCCGTTTTGCGGGACAAAAGACAGAAAAAAAGAAAACGGCAGGTTTTAGAACAAAAGAAGCTTTTTTGGACAGGGAAAAATACCGGATTGTATTTTCACCGGAGGAAAATGAGTTTGCATATTTTCCGTACAATGCATGGCGCAGGATTACAAGAGAGGTTTTGGCGGCGGATGATCCGTCTTTGTTTTTGACGGGAGAAGCGGCGGGGGAAATGGAGCTTCGGGAGGCTGTCTGCAGTTACCTTTACCGTGCAAGAGGGGTCAATTGTGATCCGAAGCAGATGATTGTCGGAGCGGGAAACGAATACCTTTTGATGCTTCTGGTTCAGATTCTTGGAGGAAAAAGAAAAGTGGCTGCGGAAAATCCCACTTATTTAAAGGCATACCGGACGCTTTTGAATATGGGATGTGAAATGGTTCCTGTGAGAATGGACAAAAGCGGGATCTGTATGGAAGACATCAAAGAGAAAAATCCGGAGATTGTTTATGTGATGCCTTCTCATCAGTTTCCAATGGGAACGGTTATGCCGATGAAGCGGCGGCTGGAACTTTTGCAGTGGGCGAAGGAACGGCAGGGGCGCTATATTATAGAGGATGACCATGACAGTGAATTTCGTTACCGGGGAAAGCCTGTTCCATCTCTGCAGGGCAGCGACGCAGGGGGAACCGTCATTTATATCGGAACGTTTTCCAAAAGCATCAGCCCGTCCATTCGCGTCAGCTATATGGTATTGCCGGAGACGCTTTTGGACGCGTATGATGCAAACTGCGGGTTTTACGCACCGACCGTTCCAAAAGAGCAGCAGAAAGTTTTGGCGGCTTTTTTAAATCAGGGCTGTTTTGAACGGTATTTGAATAAAATGCGCAGGATTTATAAGACGAAGCGGGATGTATTTCTGGCTCTTTTGAAAAAAGAAAGCTGGGTGCGGACGATTTACGGAGACGGCGCCGGTATGCATCTTCTTGTGGAATTAAAGACAGAAAAAAGCGGGACGCAGGTAGTGAGGGAGGCAGAGGCAAAGGGGATCCGCGTATATGACCTGGAAGAATACAGAATTTTGGATTCTGGAAAACAGGAGAACCGATTTCCCACGCTGCTTTTGGGCTATGGGGCGCTTTCGGAGGAAGAGATGCGGGAGGGAATTTCCTGTTTGAGGGAAATTGTTTCGATACAGTCAGAGCATACAATTTCAGGACGTTTTGGATAAGACGGGAGGCAAATATGGAAACATGGCATTATGAAGTAGTCTCAATTGAGGGCGACTATGCAAATTTAAAGCGGACGGATATTTTTTCAGAAGATCTGAAACTGGTGGCAAGGGCCTTGCTTCCGCCGGAAATCACAGAAGGAAGCCGTTTGAAATATGAAATGATGCAGTATGAAATGATTTGAAAAAAGAGTGACAGATTTTTAGAAACAGGAGGCGCGGGGATGACAAGAAAGAATCCGTTCGTTTCGCCAATATTAAAATGGGTAGGCGGCAAACGGCAGCTCTTAGACTGCATTGAGCCGTTCATCCCGGAATGCTCCACTTATTATGAGCCGTTTATCGGAGGAGGAGCAGTGCTTTTCTGCAGGCAGCCAGGCAGAGCGGTAATCAACGATTCCAATCAGGAACTGATCAACGTATATCTGACAATTAAAGAGGAACCGGAAGCTCTGATTGAAAAACTGGAAGAACATAAAGAAAAAAACTGTGAAGATTATTTTTATCAGGTGCGTTCCATGGATCGGGATAAAGAAGTTTTCGAACGAATGTCGCATGTGGAACGGGCGGCAAGAATTATATATTTAAACAAAACCTGCTACAACGGACTGTTTCGGGTAAACAGCGCCGGAGAATTTAATTCGCCCTGGGGAAGGTATAAGAATCCGAATATTACAAATGAAACGACGATAAAGGCGCTGCACTCTTATTTTCAGAAAGCGGACGTTACCATAAAATGCGGAGATTACAGAGACGCGCTAAAGGGCATCAGAAAAGGGGCGTTTGTATATTTTGATCCGCCGTATATGCCGATCAGTTCTTCCGCTTCTTTTACCGGATATACGTCCGGAGGTTTTGACGAGACGGAACAGATTGCCTTAAAGGAACAGTGCGATCGGCTGAATAAAAAGGGCATCCGTTTTTTGCTGTCGAATTCTTCCTGTCCTTTTATTGAAGATTTGTACAAAGATTATATCATTGAACACGTCAATGCAAAAAGGGTCATTAATGCCAACCCGAAGAAGCGGGGGGAAATTAAGGAGGTGCTTGTGCGCAATTATGAGCCTGATTGACGAGAAATGGGAGATTTTGTTTGACAAATACCGGATTGAACATGAGATAAAGAAAAACGGGCTGTTTTACATTACTGCGGAGCAGATCCGGGAGGTAAAAGAACCGCGGCTGATGACGAAATTTGATACAAGGGAATCTCTGCCGCGCGTATTTGGCAAAAAAATCTCTGTTTTACCTGTGACGAGAGGAAAATATGTCCTTGGGGAATTTGATTTGTACCAGGAATTTCCGGAAGCGGTTTCGGACATCAGACAGATGACAGGCGCAAAAATACCCGATTACTTTGAAACGGTGACGATCCATGACATAAGATCAGAGGCCATTGCGATTAATATTATGAACATTGCCGGAATTTTAGATGATTTTCTGGGCGAGAGGGATATGGTTCAGACGATTTCCGGCCGGATGGGATCCGGAAACTTTGATTTTTATGTGAGTGATTTTCAGCGGCCGGAAACAAAAGAAGGAAAACCCCGTATCAGCGTGAATAATTCACAGGTGGAGATTGACGGGGGATTTGAAAATAAAAATGTGTGTTCCATTATTGAAGGGAAAAATGTCGTTCACAGTAACTTTTTAATTCGCCAGTTGTATTATCCGGTAAGATTATGGGAAAGGAAAATCGAAAAACCCATTCGTCCGGTATTTATGGTTTATTCCAACAATATCTTTCGTCTTCTGGAATATGAATTTACGGATATGCAGTATTACAATTCTTTAAAGCTGGTACAGGAGCGGAATTACAGTCTGGAAGACGTTGAAATTACGATGGAAGATCTGTGTGATGCATGGCGGAAGACGAAAGTAAAACCGGAACCGGACGTGACATTTATCCAGGCGGACAGTTTTTATAAAGTGATTTCCCTGGTGGAAAATTTAAATGAAAGTCCGATGACGGCAGCGGAGATTGCGGATTTGTTTGGCTTTCGGGAACGGCAGTCAGATTATTATTTCAATGCCTGCAGATATCTGGGGCTGGCGCAAAAGTATGCGGATGAAGAAGGCGTGAAGGCCCACATTACGCCGCTTGGCAGAAAACTGCTGAAAATGAGATACAGGGAACGGCAGTTGGAGTATGTGCGTCTGATTTTCGAGCATCAGATATTCCATGAATTGTTTGAAACGATGCTATGGACGAAAAATGTGCCGGAAAAAAACCATATTGCAGACAAAATGCGAAAGCTCAGAGTCTGTGGAGAAAGCCTGGTTGACAGGCGGGCAAGTTCGGTGCGGGGATGGCTGTACTGGATTTTATCCTTATTGGCGAACTGACAAAAGATATGAAAGGAAAAGTACGACAGAAAAAGCATTTGCGGATGTTATGCCGCAGGTGCTTTTCTCTGTGTCTGGCGGGCCGGAAATGAATTTGTGTCATTCCGGAAGAAAAAGGCTTGCAAAAAGTGAAAAGAAAGTGTATAGTATCACTGTCAAAATAAGAACAAATGTTTTGATAGAGACAGAATGTTTGAGATTGCGTGGAAAGGAAACAGATATGGCAGAAAAAAATACATATGACGCAGGCAGTATTTCGGTGCTTGAAGGGCTTGAAGCCGTGAGGAAACGGCCTGGTATGTATATCGGCAGCGTTTCGCGAAAGGGCCTGAATCATTTGATATATGAAATTGTAGACAATGCGGTGGACGAGCATCTGGCAGGGTTTTGCGATACGATTTGGGTGACGCTTGAAAAAGACGGTTCGTGCACCGTATCAGACGATGGGCGCGGCATTCCGGTAGGGATGCATGAAAAGGGGATGTCTGCGGCGAGGCTTGTTTTTACAACGCTTCACGCCGGAGGCAAGTTTGACGATTCCGTTTATAAGACAAGCGGGGGCCTTCACGGCGTCGGTTCGTCCGTCGTAAACGCTCTGTCCGTTTATATGGACGTTCAGATCAGCCGGGAGGGATTTATCCACCATGACCGCTATGAGAGGGGAGTTCCTGTGCTTGCGCTGGAGGACGGCCTTCTTCCTAAAATCGGAAAGACGAAAAAAACAGGGACAAAAATAAATTTTCTGCCGGATGGGGAAATTTTTGAAAAAACGAGATTTAAAGGAGAGGAAGTCAAAAGCCGTCTGCATGAAACGGCATATTTAAATCCCAGGCTTACGATTTTTTACGAAGACAAAAGAGGCGATGCGCCGGAGCGTCTTACGTTCCATGAAACGGAAGGCATTAAGGGATTTGTCCATGCGCTGAATAAAAATTCCGAGACGGTCTGTGATGTGATTTATTTTCAGGGAGAGAGCGAGGGAATTGCCGTGGAAGCGGCGTTTCAGTATACGAATGAGTTTCACGAAAATGTCCTGGGCTTTTGCAACAATATTTACAATGCCGAGGGAGGGGCTCACCTGACCGGGTTTAAAACGACGTTTACGACGGTTATCAATCAGTATGCAAGAGAGATTGGCATTTTAAAAGAAAAGGACGCGAATTTTACCGGAACCGATATAAGAAACGGCATGACGGCCGTGATTTCCGTCAAGCATCCTGCGCCGCGGTTTGAGGGGCAGACGAAGACGAAGCTGGACAACCAGGATGCGGCAAGAGCGACCGGGAAAGTGACGGGGGATGAAATTCAGCTTTATTTTGACAAAAATCTGGAAATTTTAAAAGCAGTAATCGGATGTGCGGAAAAGGCGGCGAAAATCCGGAAATCAGAAGAAAAAGCAAGGACAAACCTTTTGACAAAGCAGAAGTTTTCGTTTGACTCGAATGGAAAGCTGGCAAATTGTGAAAGCAGGGACGCTTCCATCTGTGAAATTTTTATTGTGGAGGGAGATTCTGCGGGCGGTTCTGCAAAGACGGCAAGGGATCGGAGCTTTCAGGCAATTCTTCCGATTCGGGGCAAGATTTTGAATGTGGAAAAAGCGAGTATTGACAAGGTTTTGGCCAATGCGGAGATTAAGACGATGATCAATGCGTTTGGGTGCGGATTTTCAGAGGGGTTTGGCAATGATTTTGATATTGCGAAGCTTCGGTACGATAAGATTGTGATTATGGCGGACGCGGATGTGGACGGCGCGCATATTTCAACGCTTTTGCTGACGCTGTTTTACCGGTTTATGCCGGAGCTGATTTTTGAGGGGCATGTGTATCTTGCGATGCCGCCTTTGTATAAGGCTATTCCGGCGAGGGGAGAAGAAGAATATCTTTATGACGACGCGGCGCTTGAGAAATACCGGAAGCGGCATAAAGGGAGTTTTACGCTGCAGAGATATAAAGGGCTTGGAGAAATGGACGCGGAGCAGCTTTGGGAGACGACGCTTGATCCAAAGACCAGGATTTTGAAGCGGGTGGAAATTGAAGATGCGAGAATGGCTTCGGATGTGACGGAAATGCTGATGGGGACGGATGTGCCGCCGAGAAAGGCGTTTATTTATGAGCATGCGGGGGATGCGGAGCTGGATGTGTAGCGGGTTTTGCAAATCCGTCCGTTGTCCGGCGTTTGGCATTTGACGCATGGCGCGCTCTCGCTCATTGCCGCTTACAGCGGTACATAAGACGCCAAAGGACGGCGTCTAAGTACCGGCGGCGGCAAAAGGCCATGTATCAAATACCAAATGCCGGACAACTGTGTTTTTGGGGACGAAAGTGGGGCGCTGGTTATATGTCAGGCGTGGAGGGAGAGGGGATGGATTTTGGCGGTTGTGTGTTTGTTGTTTAAGATTGAGCGGGGTGTTGGTTCGTAAGTGTTTTGGGATTTGGATAGTTTTTGGGTGTGGGGAGTTTGTTGGATAGGGGAATGAAAGGAATTTTGGATATGAGGGAAACAGAACAGATTATTCGGACGGAATATTCGGAGTTGATGCAGAAGTCTTATATTGATTATGCGATGAGCGTGATTGTTGCGCGTGCGCTGCCGGATGTGAGGGACGGGTTAAAGCCGGTGCAGCGCAGGACGCTTTATGATATGTATGAGCTGGGAATCCGGTATGATAAGCCTTATCGGAAGTGTGCGCGCATTGTGGGGGATACGATGGGAAAATACCATCCGCATGGCGACAGTTCGATTTATGATGCGCTTGTTGTGATGGCGCAGGAGTTTAAGAAAGGGATGCCGCTTGTGGACGGGCATGGAAATTTTGGCTCGATTGAAGGGGATGGGGCCGCCGCAATGCGTTATACGGAGGCCAGGTTAAAAAAGATTACGCAGGAGGCGTATCTTTCGGATCTGGATAAGGACGTGGTGGATTTTGGGCCGAATTTTGACGAGACGGAAAGGGAGCCTCTGGTGCTTCCGGTTAAGGCGCCGAATATTTTGATCAATGGCGCGGAGGGGATTGCGGTTGGTATGGCGACAAGCATTCCTCCGCATAATTTCGGGGAATCGATTGAGGGCGTTAAGGCTTATATGAAAAATCCGGATATAAATACGGAGCAGATGATGGAGTATATCAAGGGTCCGGATTTTCCGACTGGCGGAATTGTAGTGAATAAAGACGATCTGCTTTCGATTTATGCGTCGGGAACCGGAAGAATTAAGATTCGCGGCAGGGTGGAGATTGAAAAGGGGAAAGGCGGCAAAGATAAAATCGTAATTACGGAAATTCCGTATACGATGATTGGGCTTGGCATAGGGAAGTTTTTAAATGACGTTTGCGCGCTGGTTGAAACGAAAAAGACGACGGATATCATAGATATTTCCAACCAGTCTTCCAAAGAGGGCATCCGGATTGTGCTTGAACTGAAAAAGGGCGCGGATGCGGAACGAATTTGCAATCTTCTTTATAAAAAGACGAGGCTTGAGGATACGTTTGGCGTCAATATGCTTGCAGTAGCGGATGGAAAGCCGGAGACGATGGGGCTTGTGCCAATGATCCGCCATCATGTGAATTTTCAGTATGAGATTGCGACGAGAAAATACAGAACGCTGCTTCGCAAAGAGCTGGAAAAGAAAGAAATCCAGGAGGGCTTAATCAAAGCCTGCGACGTAATTGATTTGATTATTGAGATTTTACGCGGAAGTAAAAATATCAAAGAGGCGAAAGCCTGCCTTGTAGAAGGTGAGACGGGAGAGATTCGGTTTAAAAGCGCAGCCTCAAGGAAAATGGCGGCAAAGCTCCGGTTTACAGAGCGGCAGGCGGCGGCGATTCTGGAAATGCGGCTGTATAAGCTGATTGGACTGGAAATTGAAGTGCTGCTTAAAGAGCATGAGACGACATTAAAAAATATAGAAAACTATGAGAAAATTTTAGGAAGCCGGGCGGAAATGGCGAAAGTGATTATCAGAGAGCTTGACGCATTAAAAAAGGAATATGCCGTTCCCCGGAAAACGACGATTGAAAATGGAAAGGAAATTGTTTTGGAAGAGCCGAAGATGGAAGAGATGGACGTTGTCTTTTTGATGGATCGGTTTGGATATGCGAAGACGATTGACGCCGCGGCGTATGAGCGCAATAAAGAAGCGGCAGACGGTGAGAGCCGGTATGTGATTTTTTGCAAAAATACGGATAAAATCGGGCTTTTTACAAATCAGGGTCAGATGCATCTTTTGAAAGTATCGGATCTTCCATATGGAAAGTTTCGGGATAAAGGGCAGCCAATTGATAATCTGAGTAATTACAGCAGCAGTGAGGAAAACCTGATTTTTGTAAGCTCTCTGATGGAAATGAGAGAAAACAGGCTGCTGTTTGTGACAAAAACAGGAATGCTCAAAATCGTGGACGGAAAAGAATTTGATGTTTCGAAGCGGACGACGGCGGCGACAAAGCTTGGCGGCGGGGACGAAGTGGTACAGATTGGGATGTTTAAAGAAGAGATGAATCTTGTGCTGCAGTCAAAAAAGGGGATGTTTCTTCGTATGGAGGCGTCTTCCATACCGGAAAAGAAAAAAGGCGCCGTAGGCGTCAGGGGCATGAAGCTTTCTGCGGCAGATGAAATTTCTGCGGCATATTTTCTGATGCCAAAAGAGAGCAGAAAGGTTCTGCTTAAAGATAAGGAACTTGAGTTAAACCGTCTGCGCGTCGCAGGGCGGGATACAAAAGGCGTGAAGCATGGATAGCGGAAGATGGACGATTGACTTTCCGGATCTCCTGTGCTAAGGTATGTTTTGTAAAAACAAGCATGTCTGCAAAGCGGAATAAATGGGATTAAGTTTGTAAAGGGTGGGAGCTTTGTTTTCATGTAATGGATTCATTTTTCAAAAAATAAAGGAAAAGGAGAGGAAAAAATGAAAAAAATGAAATTCTTATCTGTTTTTATGATCTCTGCCATGTTATTAGGAGGATGCGCACAGTCAGAACCGCAGACGAAGGAGCCGGATCAGACGCCCGGGTCAACGGAGGAGACGGAAGCGGTAAGCGGCTCCGAAACGGAAGAAGCCCGGACGACAGAAACGCCGGACGTGACAGGAGATGGGGTGTCTTTAACCGTAGGCACATTTAATATTGACGCCAAATCCCAGCCGGACATAGCGGCGCAGAGCAAACTTATGGCGGACAACAATGTTGAAATTCTCGGCATTCAGGAAGTGGACAACAATACGATCCGCAACAATTACAATATGGCGGAGACATTTGCGTCCGAGCCCTATACGGATTATTTCTATACGAATGCGATCGGTTTTCAGGGCGGCGAATATGGAATTGCCACAATTTCACAATTTGAAATTAAGGAATCGGATTCTACGGAATTGTTCAGCGCAGAGTTCAAAGGAAAAGAGCTTGCGGATGAATTAAAAGAAGCTTATATGAACAATAACCCTGAGGATCAGGCGACAGTGGACGCGTTGGATGCCGTCAGCGAGAAAGGGCCGATTGAGCCGCGCTGTTTCCAGAGGGTTTTGATTGAAAAAGAAGGAAAGCAGATTGCTTTTTACAACACGCACTTAAGCTGGGAAGATCAGACTCTTCGGGCGCAGCAGATGGAGACGCTGGTAAAAGCCCTGGACGAAGATTCCTGTGAATATAAAATTATCGTCGGTGATTTTAACGTAGACCAGGCGACGGAAGAATTTGACATCTTTACGGAAAATTACAGCATTTCCAACGGAAAAGACGGAGAATGGCTGGATACTTATACAGGAGAAGATGATTTTATGAAAGTATTCAGCGTAGACAATGTAATCGTATCGAACAACATTACAATTAACAGTGTCAGGATGCTGGACAATACGTTGTCGGATCATAATCCGATGGTAGTTGAATTATCATTGAATTAATGAATAAAAATAAATTTTACTGGCGGCCCAAAAGCCGCCAGTAAAATTTTGCTTGGTTTCGTCTGTAGATTTGGATACGTTGATATTTTTTTCCATATCTGGTATCTTAAGTTTAAAATCAGAGATACTAAAGAAAGAGTGAGAAAAATGAATGAAATGGAAGCGGCGCTGTTCCATGAAGCGGCAAAAAAATACGGAAGCGTTCTCGGGCTTTCTTCCATCCGGGCGCTGATGAAAGAGCTTGGGGATGAATTTCAAGCATTAAACGTTATACACATTGCGGGAACAAATGGAAAAGGTTCTGTCTGTTGTTTTCTGGCTTCTGTTTTAAAAGAAGCCGGGTTTTTGACCGGGCAGTTTAATTCTCCGGCAGTTTTTGACCTGCGGGAAGTTTACCAGATAAACGGGACATGGATTAGCGGAGAGGAATACGCTTCCTGTATGGAAAAAGTGGCGAAAGCCTGTGAAAAAATGACGCAAAAAGGGCTTCCCCATCCCACGGTGTTTGAAATTGAGACAGCTCTCGCATTGGTATGGTTTCTGCGCAGA
Source organism: uncultured Lachnospiraceae bacterium (assembly GCA_910586645.1). GTDB lineage: Bacteria > Bacillota > Clostridia > Lachnospirales > Lachnospiraceae > Roseburia_B. Next base: position 61,570 of record CAJUIS010000012.1, read on the forward strand.
AAGTGTGAGATTGTCCTGCTGGAAACGGGAATGGGAGGCGCTACAGACGCTACGAATGTGATAGAACGGCCTTTGTGCAGCGTATTTGCTTCAATTGGCATGGATCACATGGATTTTCTGGGAGATTCCATAGAAAAAATTGCAGAAATAAAGGCCGGGATTATCAAAAAAAACCGTCCGGTTATTTCCGTAAAGCAGGAGCCTTTGACAGAACAGATTTTACGGAAGCGGGCAAAAGAGGAGAAGGCGGTTTATGATACGGCCCCTGAAATAAAAGAAAGCTGCATGAAAAACGGAAAGCTTTGCTTTATTTATCCAAAGCTTGGAGAACAAAGGCTTTCTATGACAGGAAGTTACCAGGTGCAGAATGCCGCGCTTGCTGTAAGGACGATTCAAACGCTGCGGGAATTGGGTTTTTCCGTTACGGATGAGCAGATAAAAAAGGGGATAGAGACAGCAAAATGGAGCGGGAGATTTGAGCGTCTTCTGCAAAAGCCTCTGTTTTATATCGACGGGGCTCACAATGCTGAGGGAGCGGAAGAATTAAAAAGAAGCCTGGATCAAAACTTCCCGAATCAAAAAAGGATCGGCATTATGGGCGTGATGGAGGACAAGCCTTACCGGGAAATGATAAAAACGCTGAAGCCTGCGTTTGAAAAAATCTATACCGTAACGCCGGATCAAAAAAGAGCGCTTTCTGCCGAGCGGCTTGCAGAAGCCTGGACGATGCAGGGAGGGAGGGCGTCTGCAAAAAAGAGCGTCTTTGCAGCGGTTTTGTCCGCGTATGAATCTGCAAAAGAAGATTCCGGGGATGTCATAGTTCTGGCGTTTGGCTCGTTATATTATCTGAAAGAGGTAAAAGATGCATTATATCAAATCACAGAAACAGGAAATTAACCGGAAATTATACCGGCATTTATTAAACGGGGAATTTGGCATTGAAAAGGAGTCTCTTCGTGTGGACGCACAGGGACGTCTGGCTTCCACCAGCCATCCAAAGGGGCTGAATGCGCGGATTAGCAGGGATTTCAGCGAAGGCCAGGTGGAATTTATCAGCGGCGTATACGATAATTTAAAAGAGGCATGCGATGAAATCTGCAATCTGCAGTGCATGGTGGAAGCAGCTATTTTAGACCGCAGGGAAGGGGCGGAATATATGTGGACGTATTCCAATCCTCCGCTTTACCAGACGGAACAAAATATCCGGATTGCGGAATTTGAAGGGTACAAAGAAGTGAAAACGACATACCGGGAATATCTTGCGGAAAAGTATGGAAAAGTAAAAATGCTTTTTTCCGGAGTCCATTTAAACTATTCCATGCCGCGGGAGTTTTTTGAGACGCTTCTGGAAAAAGTTCCGGGGAAGACGCTGGCCTGGCTAAAGAGCGAATGGTATGTCAGGCTTTGCAGCATATTAATGTCGGACAGTTGGCTGATTGTGGCCCTGACTGCGGCAAGCCCTGTTGCGGATGAAACGTTTTTAAAGGGGCTTTTCGTGCCAAAAGAAGAGTGGAACGATTATGCATCTTTCCGCAACAGCAAATACGGGTATTGGAACCTGTTTTGCCCAGGCCTTGCTTATACGGATTTTGCTTCTTACCTTGAGAGCGTCGCCGGTTACGTGAAAAGGAAAGAGATAAGCTCCATTCAGGAACTGTATTATCCGATCCGTTTAAAACCCGCCGGGGAAAATACGTATGAGAATTTAAAAGAGAACGGCGTGAATCATATTGAGCTGCGTATGCTCGATTTAAATCCGATGTGCTGCTCCGGAGTGGCGAGACGGGATCTGGTTTTTATCCATCTTTTAATTGCCTACCGTTCGGCGGAAATTTTAAAAAACTGGCGGGACTGGAAACAGGATATGGCGGATGAAGAGCGGATTTTACTTCATCAGAAAGCCGCCAGGTTTTCGTTTTGGGAGGAAAATAAAGCGTATCAAAAGCGGGCGTATGATTTGATACAGGATATGAAGAGGTTTTTCCGTATTTATGAGAAAGACAGGGATGTTTTTCTGCCGGAAGAGTATGCCGTTTTTGATGTTCTGGATTTTGAAGAAGAGAAAATTTTAAATCCAAACAGGCGTTATGCAAATCAATTGCGTCAAAAATATAAGGATGATTATATTGGCGCAAGAATGCGCGAGATTCTGGAATGGTAAGGAGGCGGATGAGGTTGAAAGAATCAAAAGCAGTGCGGATTTGGGAAATAATTTATCCGGTTTTGCTCTATTATGCGGTGACGCTTGCGGCGTTGTATGCGCTTGATTTTGTCCTTCCGGAAACGGGGGATACGAAGCTGCTCCGGCAGCTTATAACGTCGTTTGCCGTACTGCCTTTTTTATATTCTTTTCGAAAAGAGGATTTGGAGCTTTCCGGAAAGAAAATTTTTGACAAAGATAAAAAAACGGATAAAGCGCAGATAGAAACGCTGGCCGTAATGTTTGTTACAGGCGGATGCTTTGCGCTGGCGTTAAACAATCTTCTTGCGGCGATACAGATTACAAAATATTCGGCTTCTTATGCGCAGGTGGAAGAGACGTTTTATACCGGGAGAATGGCGCTTGAAATCCTTGCGCTTGCAATTGTAATTCCTACCGCAGAAGAACTGCTTTACCGTGGGATTGTCTATGGAAGGGCCAGAAAATGGCTGGGCGTGCGGCCCGCTATGGCGGTGTCTGCAGTTATTTTTGGCCTGGTACATATGAACCTGGTGCAGTTTGTCTATGCGTCGGCATTTGGGCTTCTGCTTGCTTATTTTGCGGAGCAGACGGGAAATATTCTGGGCGCAGCGGCGGCTCATATGGCGGCAAATTTTACTTCCGTGCTGCGGGCGGAGACGGAAGCGTTTGCATTTATGAATCAAAACAGGACAGTTTTTCTGCTGTTTACAGTTGTCTTGTTTTTGCTTTCCTTTGCAGGAATTTGGCGGATTGTAAAACGAAACGGCAGGAAACTGTAGCGGCGTCTGCCGGAAAAGAGAATTGCAGGTCAGACAGATATAACGTAAAGCTTTTGCATATGCAGGGCTTTACTTTTTTTTGTTTAAAATATAACTAAATTAGTGTTGAAATAAACAACCTAAAACGTTATAATATGAAAATGATAGAAAAAACAGTATTCGGTTCAGAAGGGAGAAACAACATGAAAAAAAGAAAGATTTACAGAAGAATGCTGCTCTTTGCAGCTCCATGGATGATTTTGGGAGCAGGAATATTCATGGGAAGCCAGAGGATAGACGCAGGGGAACGTATGCCTGACGAAAGGCTTTCGGAGACGGAAGAATACGACTGGGAATACGATGTTCCTGTCGGAAGCCTGGATGCAGACGGAATGCTGACGATCAGCGGTACAGGAGACATTTTGAGTTTTTGGGGGGGGGGGAATGGGAAGAAGCGGGCAGGGCAGATGAAGTGAAAAAAATTGTTGTAACGGTTACCGGATCGTCTGATGCGTACTTTTTTTAAGGAATTTGAAAACCTGGAAAGCGTTGATCTGGAAGGGTTTGACGCAAGTAATATTACCGATTTTTCTTATTTATTCAGCGAATGCAAGAAATTAAAGGCGGTAAAATTTGGAAATATGGACGCTTCTCATATTACCAATATGGAGGGTATATTTTATGGCTGTTCCAGTCTGAAAGATGTGGATATCGGCGGCCTGAATGTTGAGAATGTAACGAATATGAGAAGTATGTTTGAGGAATGCACAAGTCTTGAAAATCTGGATTTGAGAAATTTGAATGCAGAAAAAACGAAAGATATGTCTGATATGTTCTGGGGTTGTCAGAATTTAAAAGATCTTAAGCTGAGCGGTTTTCATACAGAGAATGTAACGAATATGTTCGATATGTTCTCTGGCTGCAGCAGTCTTACAAATCTGGATTTAAGCGGCTTTCATACAGAGAATGTAACGGATATGTCCTATATGTTCTCTGGCTGCGGCAGTCTTACAAATCTGGATTTAAGCAGCTTTCATACAGAAAATGTAACGGATATGTCCAGTATGTTCAGGAATTGCAGCAGTTTTACAAATCTGGATTTAAGCGGCTTTCATACAGAGAATGTAACGGATATGGCCAGTATGTTTGATGGCTGCAGCAGTCTTACGCATCTTGAGCTTGGTAACTTTAATACGGAAAACGTTACAAACATATCTTGGATGTTTGACGAATGCAACAGCATGAAGGAAATTGATATCCGCGGTTTTAATTTTAACAGTATAGCAGAAACAATAAACGGCAGCCTGTTTTTATTTGCAAGAATGGACAGTCTGGAAAACATTATAGTTCCGGCAAATCTTCCCGTTGCAATTGAAATGCCAAATTCTTTTACAATTCCTGAAAATATGGCTTATTATTGGAAAGATGCGACCGGTGCGGAGTGTTCATTGATAAAAGCGGGACTGCCGCAGCCAATGACTTATACGCGCGTTTTAAAAGAAATTTTTGCTCCAAATCCGCCGCAGGATCAGGGCGCGTCTGAACAGCCTCCGGCTCCGGTTCCGCTTCCTGCGGGAACGAGAGTGACAGATCTGCAGACAGTGGGAACTTATATAATAACCGGGGCAAATACGGCAGCTTATGCGGAACCGTTGTATACATATGTAAAATCGGTTTCTGTTCCGGAGAGCATTACATATCTTGGCATTGCCTACAGAGTGACGGCAGTAAATGCAAAAGCAGTGAAAGGAAATAAAAACGTCACCAGTATAAAAATAGGAAACGGCGTTACGAAACTTGGGGACAGCGCGTTTGAAAACTGTACAAAACTAAAAAGCATAACGATTGGAGGAGGGCTTTCTTCTATTGGAAAAAACACGTTTAAGGGATGTAAAAATTTAAAGAAAATCCAAATTAAAAGTAAAAGATTGAAATCTGTCGGCAAAAACGCGTTTAAAAACATTCATAAAAAATGCAAAATCAAAGTTCCTTCGTCCAAAGTGAAAGCATATCAAAAAAAGATGAAGAAAAAAGGACAGAAACCGTCTGTAAAAATTACGAAGTAAGATGAGCCGGAAGGTTTGTGACGCATGGAACGTGAAAAAAGCGGCCATAAATAAAAAAGAGAGAATACACACAAGAAGGGGGAAATGAAAATGAAACGTTTTAAGATACGTCTGGCAGTCTTTTTGTCAATCCTTATGGTTCTGCCGTCTGTAATTATGGCGTTGCCTGTGGCGACAACGGAAGTTCTGGCGGCGGACGCCTGTAATATGTACTGGAGCGGTTATTATGGGACGACGGAGGTAGAGCAGGGACAAAAATTTTATATCGGGGATTTTGTAAATGTCACTACATACGGATCAAAATTCTGGACTGGAACAGCGTCGCTGATCTCAGCGTCCTATTCATCCAGCAACGCGTCTGTGGCTTCCGTAAATAAGAAAGGATATTTTAAAGCAATTGCACCGGGAAAAACAAAAATTACGATTCGCTATAAAGGGAAAAAAGTCATACAGAGCATTCAAGTAGTAGAGGCCGGTGCGTTTACGGAAACGGAAGCTGTTTTGGGGTTAAGGAAGCGCGCAGATAAGCTGAAAAAAAAGATTCCTTCAAAAATTACGGCGAAGAGCGGATACACGCTTTATAAGTTTGCCGCAGACGTGAAGGCATATGCGGACAAGCATTTATATGAGGTGAGCGAAAACGGATATATTACCGAAAAGCCAGAGTATGGCAATAACGCTTACAGAACTGCAAAGCTTGCCGTTCCGCAGGCAGGGCGTTATTCTACATATATGGCGGCGTTAAAAAACAATTTTGGCTATAAAAACAATCCGACAAGCACCCGTTCGGCCAAAGTCATGCAGATTTCGTCAGCTTCTGCAAAGCCAAACCTTATTACAGTGAAGTTAAAAAAGAAAATTGACATCACACAGATTCTTGCGGCGCGGATCTGCAATGACGGACTGAAAAACGAGCAGATCAAAGGAAAAGGAAAAGCGTACATACGCCTGGAAATCATAAATACAAAAAAGAAGGACAAATATGGGATTCCGGAATCCTACAGCGCAGTGGGGGAAATCAGACAGGGAAGCTCCGTCCTGAAAATCCGCTCTTTTAAAAAATATATCAGCCAGAAGAGCACGTATGCAAAAGTAAAGCTGAAAAAGGGAAGCTCCTACCGAATTGGAAGCGGTTCTAATACGTGGTCGAGAGGAAAAACCGTAACGGTACGGTAAAAACATGAAAAAACAACAAAAATCAAATGATTTGCTGATTCCATTGCTGGCTGTTCTGGTCATTCTTCCGTGGATTGTGCATCTGGCAATTTATAACTGCGGCTATGCCGGTTACGACTGGTATGCCGCAGACGGCAGAATTGCAGATTTTTACTGTTATTATAAAAGCTATGTTTTGGACATTGCCGCGTTTTTTATGGCGGTCGTATTATGTTTTCGCTTTTTTTGTACAGAGAGAAAAGAAAGGATATGAAGGTTTACCTTCCGCTTCTTTGTTACGCAGCATTCGTCGTGATTTCCACGGTATGTTCCGTAAACAGGGAAGCGTCTTTACAGGGAAATTTCGAGTCTTTTGAAAGCTGCTTTGTTCTTCTTTCTTATCTTGTGCTTTCTGTGTATGCATATCAGACGTTAAGCGGGGAGACGGATTACAAAATTATCTGGCGTGCGCTGCTTTTGCTTAGCGCGGCGTTTGCCATTGTCGGAATTTTTCAGATGTGCGGGCTGGATTTGATGGATGTTTCCTGGGTGCGAAAGCTTTTGATGTCGGAAGAAGAATTTGCTTTGTATGGAGAAACAATAGAAAATACGTTTTCCAAAGGGCGCGTATACCTGACTTTGTATAATCCCAATTATGCGGGAATTGTTCTGGCCATGCTGTTTCTGCTTGTGTTTGTCATGTGCATGACAGAAAACGAAAAAAAGAAAAAGACAGGATATGGGATTTTGGCTGCAGTTCTTATGATTTTAATCTGGAAAACATATGCAAGGGCGGCTTTCTTATCTGCCGCGCTCGTTTTAGGCGATTTCTTTTTTCTACAGTTTCGTTCAAAAAGAATGATTTTTGGAAGAAAAACGGCGGCGGCCTGTTTTCTTGCGGCGGCTTTGGCAGCCTTTGCTTTTCTGGCTTTTGACTATGCGGCGGATTTCAAATATTTGTCCAGAATTATGGAAAAAAATGACAGAGAACCGTTAGAGGCGGTTACAACGGAAGCGGATGGGATTCATATTCGCTATGACGGCAGAAATTATCTGATCTGGCTGAAAGATGACGCTGTTTTTTGCAGAGAAGAGGGCAAAGGCGCCACAAAAGCTTTTGCGGGAGAAGAAATGCGCCTTCCTATGGAGCCGGATGCAAGAGAGGTTTTTATGGGAGGAGAAGAACAGGATCTTGCCGTTTATCTGGCAGATACGACGCTGCATTTTGTAAAGCGGAACAACCGTTATTTTTATCGTACGCAAGGCGGGAAACGAACGGAAATGACGAACGTGGAAGCGGTGGATTTTTACGGCCTGGAATATCTGGGTTCTGCCAGGGGCTATATCTGGTCAAGGACGCTTCCGCTTTTAAAAAAGAGCCTTCTGGCTGGAACGGGGCCGGATACGTTTGCAGAAGTCTTTCCGCAGAATGATTATGCCGGAAAAATTGTCTATTCGGACAGGCCGGACATGGTAATTGAAAAAGCTCATAACGATTACCTGACAAAGTGGGTTCAGACGGGCATGGGCTCTGTCGTCTGCATTGTAATATTTTATTTTCTTTTGTTTCAGAAAGGAAAGGAAGCGTACAAAAGGAAAGAAGCGCTGAACGATTTTCAGAGCAGAGTGGGGTATGGCTGTTATCTTGCCTGTCTTTTATATATGACGGCAAATTTTTTTAATGATTCCACTTTGCAGACGTCGCCGGTATTCTGGATTTTTTCCGGGATTGCATTCCAAAACATCGAAGAAAAGCAGAAAAAAGAGCGGGATTGTCTGCGTTTGCTTTATGCCCGGCATCAGAAATAACGGGCGAGGGGAAAAGTGAATTGCCGCAATCAAAACCAATTCACTTTTTCATCCTTAAATTGCGGCGCGCCGCTGTTTTGGTATGGATTGTAATGATTCAGATTACAGCCAAACTCCTTTAAAGATTTTATTTTGTTATTGCTTGTCCATTTAACAAGCGATACGCCGTCAAATTCTTCTATACGGCCGTTGTTCATTTCATTTTTGAAATACCATTCTACAACAGTCTGATTATCTTTATGAAAAAATTGTTTGATTTCCCATACAAGGACTCTGCCGCGGGTATTCCACTCGTTGAACCAGTGTTTTACCGTTCGCCGGTTTTCGTATTTGGGACGCCAGCTTTCCGTATAGATAACGTCGTTTGTAAAAATATCATCGATTCCCAAATCCTTCTGGCGCAGCCACATATCAAACCATAAACGAATTATTTTTTCTCTTTCCTGCATATTCCTTGCCCCTTTCAGTTTTTTACAGATTTTTCCTGTTCCAAATCACATAAAAAGCTGCCGTTTTCTTTTTTTGATGTTCAGTTATCGCGGATTTAATATACAATATTTCTCTGTTTGTGTCAAAACGAAACTGGAACAGGGCATTTATAAATCTTCTGCCAAGGGAGCCATGCAAATAGAGGAAATAAATTTTCAGACACGTCTCAGGTCAAAAGTGGATATTTTTGCGGCCCGGATATGGATATTGTGAGAAAGGATATATGCCCGAAACAAAACTCCTTTTCGATTTATCGGCTAAAAATACTGGTTTGGGTAGTATTCAAAACAGACAATTAAGGCCGGATGTACGCCGATGGAATACAATGCAGAAAAGCGCTTTGATAAAACGCTTGCAAAAAGCATATCTTCTTGCTACAATCCTTTGAGGAAAAACAGCAAAGGAGAGAGTGTTTCCATGAATGAGGAATCTTACCTGCATTTGGTAAAAGAGATTTTACAGCGGAAAATCAGGGAAATTGATGATAAACTGGCCGGAACGGATCAGGATATTGCTTCTATGCATGATTATTTTTGGGAAAATTATACGGAGTTTGACGAATACGGATATGAGATGTACGACAATGGCAGTGCGTTAAAAAGCCGTATAAAAGAGCAGGAAGATTACAAAAAAGAACGGCGGCGGTATGAACGGATGCTTTTGTCTCCATATTTTGGGAGAGTGGATTTTTGTTATGCCGGAGAGGACATTTCAGAAACGTATTATATTGGAATCGGGAATCTGGCAGAGAGCAGGGCGAAAGATCCTTATGTGTTTGACTGGCGTGCGCCGGTTTCAAGCCTTTTTTATGATTATGATAAAGGCCCGGCAGAGTTTGAGGCGCCAATGGGAGTTCTGACGGGTGAGATTACGAAGAAAAAGCAGTATAAAATCAAAAACGGAAAGATGATTTATGTTCTGGAAAATGATATTAATATTGATGATGAAATTCTGCAGCAGACGCTTTCAGAACATGCGGACGCCAGTTTAAAGAATATAGTGACAACAATTCAGAAAGAGCAGAACAAAATTATCCGGGATGAGAAACACCGGATTCTGGCAGTGCAGGGCTGTGCCGGAAGCGGAAAGACGTCTGTTGCGCTGCATCGCATTGCGTATCTTTTATATCATAACCGGAAAAATTTAAATGCGGCGGAGATTTTGATTTTATCTCCAAACAGTATTTTTGCAGATTATATTTCGAGAATTTTGCCTGAGCTTGGAGAAGAAAATATCCGCGAACTGACATTTGATGATTTTGCGTATCATATTCTGCAGGAATACGGAGAAGCGGAAGACTATTATGATGAAATAGAAAAAATGCTGCACAAAGGAGAGCCGGAAAGCTATTTTCTCTCAAAATCGCTGCTTCCAGCTACGGAGGAAGCGGCTTATAAACAGACAAAAGGATATATGGAAGAGCTGAGAGGGTTTGTTTTAAGCCTGGAGTGGGAACTTTTAACTTTTAAAGATTTTCACTATAAAAAGATAGAAATGAAAGAATCTGAACTTGCAGAGATGTTTTATGAAAAACTGGCCGACATACCCATTTTAGACCGGATGGAAAAAATTGGAGAATATCTGATAGACGGCTGGGAGACGCTTTGGAATAAAAATATGAAAGCAGAAGAGAAACAGGAAATTTTTGACTGCTTAAATGCGATGTATGAGACGAGAAACCTTTTGGAACTATATAATCGTTTTTTAGAGAAATCAGGAAGAAAAGCGCTTGACGCATCCTGCGGCATCCTGCGTTATGAGGACGTCTATCCTCTTTTGTATTTGAAATATTCCATATCAGAACTGCCGAAACGCCGGGAAGTAAAGCATCTTGTCATTGATGAAATGCAGGATTATTCGTATCTTCAATATGTGCTTCTGGAAAAAATGTTTCCATGTCCAATGACGATATTGGGAGATAAGATACAGACGATGGCGGAGCAAAAACAGGACGTCCTGCAGTTTTTGCCGAAAATTTTCGGAAAAGAGGTGCATTGCGTTTCTCTTGAGAAAAGTTATCGTTCCACTTTGGAGATTACAGAGTTTGCAAACCGCCTTACAGGAGAAAAAAATACGGCGGCCATAAAGCGTCATGGAAAAGAGCCGCAGATACAAAAAAGCCGGACAGAGGAAGAGATGTATGAGCAGCTTGCGTCAGATCTGGAAAAGGAAAAGGATGCGGACACAATCGCCCTGCTTTGTCTGGATGACGGCAGTGCGCGGGAAACGGCAAGAAAACTCCGGGAAAAACAAACAGGCTTAGAAGTGACGCTTTTTACAAAAGACAGCATGAGATTTGAAAAAGGAGTTTCGGTCATGCCTTTTTATCTGGCGAAAGGGCTGGAATTTGATACGGTATTTATTCCAGATCTGCAGAATTATGTGACGCCGCTGCAAAGACAGGCGCTTTATATCAACGTGACAAGGGCGCTGCATCGTCTGGTTTTGTACGAAGCCGTTTGACAGAACAGCGCATGACGCAGGCGAAAGCCGGACAACAGACGAGTCTGCGGCTGCTGTCCGGCAAAAAAGAGCTTGCATGTCAGAATGCGGTGTGCTATAATTTTAAAGGTTTGACATCAGTCAGATCAGCAAACACATATGCGGATGATGAAACGGGTGCCAAATGGTGTTTCAGGAAAAGAAGCATATGGAAGATTATAACCAAATGGAGGTAGAAAAATGAGCGTTATCACAATGAAACAGTTACTGGAAGCAGGTGTTCATTTTGGGCATCAGACAAGAAGATGGAACCCGAAAATGGCTCCTTACATCTACACAGAGAGAAACGGCATTTATATCATCGATCTTCAGAAGTCTGTGGGAAAAGTAGATGAAGCTTACAAAGCTGTTGCCGATGTAGTGGCGGACGGAGGCACGATTCTCTTTGTCGGCACAAAGAAACAGGCGCAGGATGCAATTAAAGTGGAAGCGGATCGCTGCGGTATGTATTATGTAAACGAAAGATGGCTGGGCGGTATGCTGACGAATTTCAAAACGATTCGCAGCCGTGTGGATCGTTTAAAGGCGATTGAAGCGATGGCGGAAGACGGCACATTCGACGTACTGCCGAAAAAAGAGGTTATCGCGCTGAAAAAAGAATGGGAAAAATTAGAAAAGAATCTTGGCGGAATCAAGGACATGAAACGTCTGCCGGATGCGATTTTTGTAGTAGATCCGAAGAAAGAGAGAATTTGCATTCAGGAAGCGCATACGCTTGGGATTCCGTTAATCGGCATTGCAGATACAAACTGCGATCCGGAAGAGCTGGATTTTGTAATTCCTGGCAACGACGATGCGATTCGCGCAGTAAAATTAATCGTTTCGAAAATGGCGGATGCAGTCGTTGAGGCAAATCAGGGAACGATAGAGACAGATAATACAGAAATGGAAGAAGAGACTGCAGAAGAAGCAGTTGAAGCATAAAAGTATTGGAGGACAGACAGAGATGGCGATTACAGCGGCAATGGTAAAGGAACTGCGCGAGTTATCCGGCGCAGGAATGATGGATTGTAAAAAAGCGTTAAATGAAACAAATGGAAATATGGACGAGGCTATGGAGTTCTTAAGAAAGAACGGCCAGGCCAAGGCTGAGAAGAAGGCTTCCCGCATTGCGGCGGAAGGCATTGTAAAAATAGTTTCTAAAGATAATAAAGCGGCAATCGTGGAAGTGAATTCAGAAACTGATTTTGTTGCAAAGAATGAGAAATTCCAGACTTATGTCGGAAAAGTTGCGGAGCAGGCTCTGGCTTCAAACGCAGCGGACATAGACGCATTTATGGAAGAAGCATGGATTGAGGATTCGTCTAAGACGGTAAAAGATGTGCTGGTAGAGCAGGTTGCAGTCATTGGTGAGAATCTGAAAATCAGAAGATTTGAAAAAGCTGCTGTTGAAAACGGATGCATTGTGGACTATATCCACGGCGGCGGACGCATCGGAGTTGTCGTTGTTGCAGAATCAGACGTTGTGAACGATGCGGTAAAAGAGGCGATGAAAAACATTGCAATGCAGATTGCAGCGCTGAATCCGAAATATATTGACAGAAGCGAAGTAAGCGCGGAATATATTGCGCATGAGAAAGAGATTTTACTGGCTCAGATTATGAACGATCCGAAAGAGTCCCAGAAGCCCGAAAAAGTAATCAATGGCATGATCGAAGGACGCGTAAGCAAGGAGCTGAAAGAAATCTGCCTGATGGATCAGGTTTACGTAAAGGCAGAGGATGGAAAGCAGACCGTTGCAAAATATCTCGAGACTGTTTCAAAAGAAGCAGGCACGAAAGTTTCTGTAAAGAAGTTTATCCGCTTTGAGACAGGCGAAGGGCTTGAAAAGAAGAATGAGGATTTTGCGGCGGAGGTTGCGGCGCAGATGGGTATGTAAGCGAAGTTTGCATTTGAAATAACTGTATAAAAATTATAAGGCTCCGAATGCCTTGTAATCACGCATTTTCAAGTGATTATGAGGGATTCGGAGCCTTTTTCTATTCAAAAAAAGGTCAAGATGGAAATACCGTCTTTTACCGTTAAAAACCGTCTAAAATCACTTCAAATTGAGTATTACTCAACAGCTTTGTTGAGTAAATTGGATACTCACAATCTTCGGCGAAGTTTACTCAATTATCGTAATCCCTTAAAACTCATTTTCTCAAATCCTTCATAATATTAAAAAATTTAAGGAGATTAATTATGGCAAATACAGCGTTAGGAGCAGAAAAAGAGAAAGCGATTATTTTTATCAGCGATGCACATGAAAAATTCTACTATGAGAAATTGAAAGAGGTCAGGTATCAGGACGTGTACCACAAAGCGCTTGTATATTGTCTTGGTATCAGCGATGACACGAGAAGAAATATTTACAGTATCTATGATTTTAAGACAGGCTGTGTAAAAACAGAGTGCCTGCATGAAGGCTGGCAGACCAGCGGGAGCGTGAAAGTAGTCAGGATGGCGTATAACCTTTACTGCAACGGTACGCCGAGTGTCCTTGATTATGATGATGCGGAGGAACAGGTAGACGAGTGCAGGCTTTATACAGTGGAGGAATTATTCTGCTGTGCCTATGCACCTTATTTTTGGCAGGCGGTACAGATACGGTATCCAGAATACGCAACGTATAACCATGATCTGTACGCCATGTTCGGAGGACGGGATTGAT
>CAJUIS010000013.1 GCA_910586645.1 uncultured Lachnospiraceae bacterium
TTGGAAAAAGAAAGAGGTTAAATCCGCACATAAGAACAGGAAAATAAGAAAATACGGGAGGGGGAAAGTTTATGAAAAAAAGAAAAATATCATTTTTTATAGTTCTGGTTATATTGTTGTCGCAATTTTCACAGACATTTGGCGCAGGGCAGGTCAAAAACAATGAAAATTCTGCTGTGTACGCGAAGATAAAAGACCAGAAAGCGCTGGAAGAAAAGAAAAAGAAAGAGGAGGAACAGGCGCAGGAGAAACGGGAACTGGACGAAGAAAAGAGCTGGATTTTGGACTCAGAGAACTATTACAGCGACAGATTTCTTGTGAAATATACAGGCGGAAAGAAAGCAAAAGCGTTCGCAAAGGAAAATTTTGCGGAATTGGCCTATGAAGAGGCGAAGAAAGAGAAAGCCGCAAAGGAGAAAGAGGTAAAGGCCAGAATAAAAGATGGGGAGGAACAGGAGGAGTTTTCACAGATGCTTGCAGGCTGGCAGGAAAGTGGGGAAACGGACAAGACAAAGTTTGTGGAGTCGGCAGGTGGATATGAAGTGATACAGCTTGCGGAAAAAATCGATCCGGAGACATTTATGGAGGCATTTCTGCAGGAGTCAGGAGATGGAGAAATCTATATACAGCCGGATTACATGATAAATCTTGCATCTGAGTTTCTAAAAGAACCGGAAGCGGCAGATAAAACTCTAAAAGAACCGGAAACGTCGGATAGAACTCTAAAAGAACCGGATCAGGAAACAGAAGAGAAAGAAGATTTTGTGTCAAAGGAAAGTTTTTTAGACAGAGAGAAAGATCTGCGGGAAGCATGGAAATTTTCCAAAGGAGCAGAGAGCGTAATTGCCCTGCTGGACACAGGCGTGGATATTTCCCATCCGGATTTGGAAGGACATATGCTGCCTGGCTATGATTTTGTAAATGAGAGGGAAACTGTGTATGACGCCGGGGCGGGTATGGAGCAGGCGCATGGGACGCATATTGCGGGAATTTTGGCGGAATGTGCGCCTGAGGCCAGGATCCTGCCATTAAAAGTGTTTGAAAATGGCAGAGCATATACAAGCGATATTCTGGAAGCTCTCATATATGCCGAAGAACATGGGGCGTCTATCGTAAATATGAGCTTTGGGAGTGCAGAGAACAATCAGGCGCTGCGGGAGGCGATGGAGAGAGCCGGGATGTTTTTTGTATGCGCGGCCGGGAATCATCATGCGGATTTGGGAGAAGCGCCTATATATCCGGCTGCATTTTCTCTGGAAAACAGTATCAGTGTGGGCGCATTAAACCAGGATCTCGGATTGTCATATTTTTCCAATTATGGGGAAAAAGTAGAGATTGCGGCCTGGGGACGCGATGTGTACAGTTGTTTTCCGGAAGGGGATTACGGTATGCTCGACGGTACAAGTATGGCTGCCGGATATGTGTCTGCAGCAGCATCGCTTGCAGTTGGCGTATGTGGCGTGGAAGGGCTGAAAAAACGGCTGACGGATACGGCGGATCGGATTACCTGCCTGGACGGAAAAACTGCAGGCGGAAAAAAATTGAGTTTTTCCGGAGTGGCTTTTGGAGCCGTAAAAGACGGGATAATTGAGGTTTCACCTAAAGAGGATACGGATGAAACGTATGAGGCGTTATCGTCCAGGGAAAAGTGGCAGATGTTTGAGGCGGAGAAAAGCGTTGCAGTTGCGGCGAGTGACGGATATTCACTGGCAATAAAAGAAAATGGAGAAGTATGGGCATGGGGGCTCAGCAGATACGGACAGCTTGGGAATGGCATATACCAAAACAGTAATCAGCCTGTACGGGTAAAAGGGATTAGTAATATTAAAAGTATTTCCGCAGGTTACGAATATGCGGTTGCATTAAAATCGGACGGGACAGTTTATGCGTGGGGAAATAACTCTTGGCGCCAGATTTTAGGGAGTTCACTTTATGACAGCCCTGTTCCGGTGCGTTTAGCGTTGCCTTCTTCTTATGGAAAAATTATAAAAGTTTCTGCCGGATCTATACATTGTCTTGCGCTTACAGAAAACGGGGACGTATTGGCCTGGGGTTCAAATATATATGGAGAGTCGGGAGCGGGGGAAGGCAGAGTCTGCTTGCAGCCAGTTAAAATAACAGGACTGAATCATATTGTGGATATTTCAGCAGGAGAGCATAAAAGTATGGCATTGGACAGCGACGGGAATGCATGGGCGTGGGGCAAAGATGTGCCGTATTGCGTAGGAAATGAAAAGTTTTGTCATGTCCCTGTTAAAATACCTGTTTCTTCTGAAAAGATAAAAAAATTATCTGTTGGATTAGGAGCAAACAGGGCTCTGGTGACTTCTTTAAAGGGAAAAGTTTGGATTTGGGGAGAAGGCTATCATGGGGATTATGGAGAGTCTAGTGGTGTTTGGCAAATGCCGTATTGCGTCAATACAAGAGATGAACTTGTAACTGAGATACGGGAGGTTGCGATTGGAAGAAATGATATAGCAATACTTCGTGAGGACGGGCAGGTTTTGGGGTGGGGAGAAAACACCTGTTCTTCATTAGGCATGGGAGATATAGGTTTGCAAAGCCGGGCTGAGGTAGTCAAAACCGGTATTCAGGCTGTATCTGTTGGCAATGGTTTTTTGCTCATGTTAAAAAGAGACGGGACAATCATGGCAGTAGGGGATAATTATTGGGGGCAGTGCGGACAATACAAAGATGTAAAAAGATGTCCATATCCGACGGAGGTGGAGTTTCAGGCAAATTTTTCCTTTGAGACGGCTAAGCCACTCCAGATTAATGAGGCTGTGTGCGGAGGATTGAAATTGAAGGAAGAATGCAGGTATTATTCTTTTCAGGCGCCATATACGGATCTCTACACTTTTGAATCCATATCTAATTTTGATGCGTATGGCGAATTGTATGATTCTTCTGGAACAAAAATAAAATATAATGATGACAGGGGAAATGCGAGTGAGAGTACAAACAACAGAGATTTTTATATGGAATGTGAGCTGGAAGAAGGAGAGACGTATTATTTGGCGGTAAGTTCTCATCATGCAAATTATACCGGAACATATGCGTTGAAAGTAAAATATAAGGATGACTGCGGGGATGATATACAGCATGCAGTAAGGATGGAGGGAGGAAGCGTACAGGGCATGCTGGATTCACCCGGAGATGTGGATGTGTATTCTATTATACCGGAAAAGACGGCTTTTTATGAGATACAGTCAGGCAGCAGTCTTGGGCTGACTGGAACTTTAATGAGCGGAAGCGGCCAGGTTCTTGCATTTAATGACAGAAAGCCTCCTGATATAGGCGGAAACAGGCTGGATTTTTATATTTATTACAGGCTGATGGCCGGCCATACATATTATATCAGCGTCAAAGGCGGAAGATACAGTGAGGATCAGACACATATGGGTTATGGCCTGCAGGTGTCTTATAAAGACGATCACAGCAATGGGATAAGCCAGGCAACGGAAATTCAAAAGGGGACTGCTCAAAACGGAACGATAGATTATGCGGGTGATGTGGATATGTTTCAGTTTGTGCCTTTGGAAAGCGCTTATTATACCATTGAATCAGTCAGCGGCTTTGACGCTTATGGGGCGTTATACGATGCGTCCGGAAGGCAGATTACATACAATGACGATGGGAATCAGAAGGGAGAAAGCGCAAACAGCAGGGATTTTTATATCAAATATCTGCTGACCGCAAATACAACATATTATATTTCAGTAAAAGCATATTCCAGTACGAAAACAGGTTCTTATGAGCTTAAAATAAGTGTCAAAGATGACTATAGCGGTGTAATGTCAGCGGCATTTGATATTTCAGAACGTTATATGACGGAAGGAAATATAGATTACTTTGGGGATACGGATACTTTTGTATTTATTCCAAAAGAAAGAGAGACGTATATTTTATCGACGACAGGCAATACAGCTTTGGATGGAGTATTGCTTAAAGTGGACGGTAATTCCAATACAACAAGCCTGCCATTGACACGCCGTGAAGGAAATCTTGCGGCGGAAATTGATATGAAGGAAAATGAGCAGTACTATTTTATGATCTACAATAAAGACAATACAATATCCAGTCTGGGTGCGTATAGAGTTTATGTGGAAACCCCTTTGACGGTTACTGTGGAATAGAGGGAGGCTTAAATATGAGAAGAAAGAGGACAGTTTTTGGAAGTTTTATAATATTTTTTGGAATGGGTTTTTTGCTTTTAGGATCAGTGACAGTTAAAGGCGTCAATATTACAGAAGATTTTAAAGAAAACCAAGAATGTACAGGTGTGCTTCCGCTTACAGAAAAGGAACGTGAATGGATGGAAGAAAATATGGTAAATACGGCTGGAGCAAATTTGAATTCCATTGGTCTTGAAAGGGTAAATGCAGAGTGCGAAGACCGGGAATCCGCAAAAATTAACAATAGTTTTGCAGTGGAGTTTGGGGATGAGACTATTTCAAAAGAAGAAGGAAAGTCATCAAATCTCTTAAAGCAAAGCAGACAGGATATTATATTGCCGTCATCTGTCGATAACATGAGTGATGAAAGGACAAAAAAATATTTTCCGCCTATTGTGAATCAAATTGGAGAATCCTGCGCAGCGTATTCCACGACATATTATACGATGACCTATATGAATGCAATGGCAAACGATTACGATGTGAAAACAGATCCTTCAAAGATTTTATCTCCAAGATTCACCTACAATCTTGGCAATGAGGGAACAGACGGAAGAATAAACCGGACAACGGCATTCCAGATCGCTTTAAAACATGGATGCCCGTCGATTGTTGATTTTCCTGTGTCCGGAGCAAACCAGCACTCTGCATGGCCTACGGAAGCAAGAGTATGGAGAAATGCCCTGAATCACAAGGTGAAAGAGACAGGTTATGGATACATTGGTTCTTCAGATATGAAAACTCCTGTTCAAAATAACCAGGATGAGAATTTGAAAACAGTGAAAACATACCTTGCGAACGGATATGTTTTAAATATGTGTACCTGGATTGGAAGTTGGAAGTTGGGATACAGGTATGGTACAAGTGAAAAAGTTTGTGTTGCAGTAGATGGGGACGCTGTATTACATGAAATGACGGTAGTGGGATATGATGATACTATATGGGTTGATATAAATGGAAACGGGAGAAAGGACACAGGAGAATCAGGGGCTTTTAAAATCGTAAATTCCCATGGAAGCAACTGGGAGGGAAGAGGATGGATGTGGTTTGCTTATGATGCATTAAACGAAGTCTCTTCCGTATCAGGGGCGCCGATATATGGGAACAGGATAAATGGATGGGAGTGGAATATATTTTATTGGGCAACAGCTTATAAAGCCTATGAACCGATTTTAATATGTCAATTTACTGTTCATACGAACAAAAGAAATCAGATCAGCATGAAACTGGGGCAGTCCGGCCAGTCGGATATGGCGCCGCTGTCTATATGGGAGCCATATGTATTGAATCATAATGGAGGAGCTTTGAGCATTCATGGCACAACGGCTGCCGCAAGCGCTACAATCGTACTCGACTATACAGATATTATAAAAAAGACAGATTTAAGCAAAGCCAAAACGACGAAATGGTATGTTCAGTATAAAGGCCAGGACGCTATATTTTCTGATATGTACATAAAAGATGAAACAAAAAATGTATTTTATGCTTTGAATGGGATGTATACAGACGGAGACTATTCCTGTAAACAGAAAGAGCTTTTTCTGCCATGCATTATAGATATAGGAAAGCAATGGAATTTAAAATTTAATTGGCCCTTAAATGCCTCGACTGTTACAAAACAAAATATTTTTGTCAGGGACACAAAAGGCAATGAAGCTAAAGTCGCTGTAAAACTAAATTCCGACAAAAAAACAGTGAGAGTAACTGCACCGCAGGAAGGGTATGCCCCGGGCAGGCGTTATATTTTGAATGTCACAAAGGGCGTAAAAACACAAGGAGGAAATTGCCTGACAAATGAGGCGGGATTTGAATTTATTGTGAAATAAAACGCAGAGGGAGATGACGTAAATGAAAAAAATAAAGAATATGCTGATTTTAGCTGGTATGGTCTGGTGTGCGTTATTGTGTATGCCGATACTGGCATATGCCGATTCTGATATACAGCCGCCGACAGGGGTAGAGACAAATTATAAACAGAGTGCATTTGGATGGCCGGGACTGATACCGGAAGATATTTGCGTAGAATGGATTCCTTCTCATACGGAAGGTGTGGCGGGATATCATATCTATGAGATTTTCACAGGACAGGACGGGACGTATGAATATGTGAAAGTTGGGAGTGCAGGGGCGGACGAAACGATGTATAGGGTTTATTATGGAGATGGGAATGAAATATTAGGATTTCACCGTTTTGTTGTTACTGCTGTTATGCCGGATGGACGGGAGAGCGATTATTCAGAGATTGCAGAGAGTGGGATTTATCTTCATTTAGATGTCAGGGAGATAAGAGCCGATGTTTCCAGTGTATCCATAGAGTGGGATAGACCAGGAGCTTGTGATGCAGATTGTTATGAGATATGGTATTGCGAGGATAATTACAGCTACTGGGAATATTACGATGTATATTATGGAGTTGGTATATCAAACAGTAGTATTGAATATATGAAGATCGCGGGAATTGAGAAGGATATGAGAGTTTATGCGGTAACCGGGTTAAAGCCCGATACGTCATATGTGTTTATGGTTCAGGCATATCTTGACGGAAAGCCTTTGGATCGTTCGGATTTCCTCCAGGTTAAGACAGCGGTTCCGGAATGGACTCAGGCGACAATCATTCATAAAGACACAAACACCGGGGAGACGGTAAAGGAGGAAACAATAGACGGATTGAAACCGGGAGAGGCATACGCATACCAGCCCATAAATTCTTTTGAGACGGGAAATAAAATTTACACGTTTGACAGTTCCAATGCGGGGCAAACCCTGAACATTGAAAGACTGCATGGAAATCCGGAAAAAAATGCAATTACCGTTTATTGGACGGCAAAGGAAAAAAGCGTGAAGCCAAAGCGCGTTTTTCTGTATAAGCCAGTCAGGCTGACGGGAAGAAAGGTAAAAGTCAAATGGAGGAAAATTCCGGAAGTAAAAGGATACCAGGTGGTTTGGGCGAATAATAAGAAGTTTAAAAAACCGAAGAAGAAAATAACGGCAAAGAATGCGTACACGCTGAAAAATCTGAAAAGGGGAAAGACGTATTATATGAAAGCGAGGGCCTATGGTCTGGATTCTGCGGGGAAAAAAGTGTACGGGGCGTTTAGCGGAAAGAGAAAGGTAAAAGTACGCTGACAGATGCAGCGGTGAAGTGAGGGGATAAATATGAATCATAAGTTTTTTAGAAGAAATTGTTTGTTTTTTTAATAATGATAGGAAGTTTGATTTGTATGAAAAATGATGTAACGGCTGTTCAGGCAGACGACAATGACGAATTATACGAGCTGGCATCCAGGGTCTTTTGCCTGGGAAGCGGCTCTGGAAAACAGGATTGAAAAGTACGAATACATAAGTCTGTGGGACGATAATGATATGTTGGATCTGACAGGTCTGAAGGCTGCGTTATTAAATGGATATGTGGTTTCATTTGCTTCTTATTATTCGAAAGATCCGGTTTATGGCACAAGAGACTGGATTATGGAGGGGGAGGCAATGATAAAGGGCATGAAGAAAATTCCTGATAGAGGCGTATCCGGGCATGAAATGACGATTGTCGGATTTGATGATTCGGTCAAAGTTGATTATGGAATTCATCCTGTAACAAAGCAGCGCCAGTATGGGTATGGGGCGCTGAAAATTGTGGGAGAACAAAAAACGTTTCATTTGAACTTTAATCATCCAATCCAAAGTTCCAGCATAAAAGAGGGATTTATGGTAGAAAAGAAAATGAAGGGTGTATCGGGATATACAACGTCGGCATTTGAGGTTTCTTATAGTCAATCATCTGACAGGAAGAAGATTACATTGAACCCGCCGGCAGGAAAATATGAAAATGGCAGTTATTATTCGTTGGATTTAAGAAGAATTCAGCCGGGAATTCAGTCGGACGGAGGAAATTTTCTTACGGGACAGAAGGCTTTTGATTTTTATGTTCCAGGATATTAAAGAGGTATCATTATGAGGATTTCTAAAAAAAATTGTGGAAAGAAAAGAACAGTCGGGCTGTTTGGCGCAGTGTGGGCGCTTTTGTTCCTGGGATGTTTCTTTCTGGATTTTAACGTTTTTGCAAAAGAACACGAGCGGTACACATCCGTTTCAGTGGAATTTAAGGATGCGGACACCGGAGAGATTTTTCAAGCCTATACGCATCCCTGGCAGCGCGTGGGAAAGAAATATACGTATTATATGGAAGATGTGATCTGGCAGGAGGGCAAAGGAACCTATATGTATGATGAAAATCATTTGGGAACCGTTTCAGAGATTGCTGCGCTGTCAGAAAAAGCGGAAGATAACAGGATTGTTTTGTACTATAAATTATATGGGATAAAAGAAAATGAATATGCGGTAAATATCACTTATAAAGATGCGGCTACGGAAGAAATTATCAGTACAGAAGTCCGGGTAATTGACAGACTGCATTGGAATTACTATGCGGTTGATATGGAGTACTGCATTACAGGAAGCGACGGAAGGACATATCTGTATGACGCGGAGAACAGTAAAAATGTTCCGGCTGTAAAGATTGAGAAAAACGCATTGAGAAACCAGATTGTGCTGTATTACCATGAGGGCGGGATAGCGGAAGGGGAAGCAATCGTGGAAGTTTATTATAGAGAGGGTGGCGGGCTTTGGGAGAAAAGTTTTATTTCAGGGTTGACTGTCGGAGAAGAATATTATTGTTGGGATACAGAAGTTTTATATCGATTAAAGCGACGTAAATATGAAAACTATGATTGTCATTTAGAAAAGGAAGATTGTTCGCTTGAAATCCAGGCGCTTTCAGAGAATGGAAAGGAGAACAGAGTTGAAATCCAGGTTAAGATGCTGCCGCCTTTAACTGGGGTTCCTCCATGGTATGAGACGGGATTGTATTTGATCCGCTATGTAGATGAGGATACTGGGAATATCCTGATGGATAAAATAGGAGGGACATCATTAGATAAAATTTTTCATTACTGTCCAACACAGATTTTTTATTCAGAAAATGGAAAAAAATACTATTTTGATAATACAAAAGCAGAAAATATTCTGGATATTGATGGAAGAGATCATTATCAGGTATATGATGAGGAGCGCAGGGAGCCGGTTTCCAAATGCAGAGGTGAAATAAAAGCCTATTATCGTCCGGTCAGGAAAGACAGTGAAGCGGCGGATGTTTGTGTGAATTATCTGGATGCCGACACCGGACAGCCGATCAAAACAGAAACAATTCCGAATGCCGCAGTAGGGAGCGCATACAGCCATACGCCAAAGAAGACGTTTGCATTCAACGGCATATTGTATACGTTTGACAGAAAAAACGCCGGAAACCATCTGACGCTTCAAACTGTAAGCGGCCATCCGGATATCGATCAGGCGGATGCGTATTACACAGGAAAGAGCCTGAAAAAGTTTTTAAAAACCCCAAAGATCAAAAAGCTTTTCCGAAAAGGGGGAAAGAGCGCAAAACTTAAGTTGGGAAAGATTCAAGGCGTATCCGGGTATCAGGCCGTTTACGCTTACAATAAGAAATTTAAATCAGCGAAAAAGCTTTCTTCCAAAAAGCCGGACATTACACTGAAAAAACTGAAAAAGGGAAAGCCGTGTTATGTAAAAGTGCGCGCGTATATCCAGACGGATGAAGGAAAAATATATGGGGCGTTTGGCAGAAAGAAAAAATTAAAATAATATATAAGAGCGGGAAAAAGAAGGAGACGGAACCGGCGCCGGGAAGAAAAAATACAATGCACTCTGGTTTTTTCAGACAGGCTATGCTATAATGCAGACGTTAAGTAAATAAATAGCAATGGAGGAAATGAAATGAAAGGAAATGTGATTGTAGGTCAGTCTGGCGGACCAACCGCTGTTATCAATTCCAGTCTGGCGGGCGTTTATAAGACTGCCCTTGCGTGCGGAGCGGGAAAAGTGTATGGTATGCGTTACGGAATTGAAGGTCTTTTGAATGGGAAGTATGTGGATTTGTCAGAGCATTTAAAGAGCGATTTGGATGTGGAAATCTTAAAGCATACGCCGGCTTCTTATCTTGGCACCTGCAGATATAAGCTGCCGCCGTACGAAGGCAATGAAGAGCTTTATGAAAAGATTTTTAAGATTTTGGACGAGCTTGAGATTGAAGTATTGCTTTATATCGGCGGCAATGATTCCATGGATACGATTAAGCAGCTTTCCGACTATGCCGCTTTGCATGGAAAATCCCAGAGATTTATGGGCGTGCCGAAGACGATTGACAACGATTTGCCAATTACCGATCATACGCCGGGATTCGGAAGCGCTGCAAAATATATTGCGTCTTCCATAAAAGAAGTTCTTTGTGACGGCAGGGGATTTGCAAATACGCCGATTGTTACAATTATTGAAATTATGGGACGTAACGCAGGATGGCTGACAGGAGCGGCGGCTCTTGCGAAGACAGGGGACTGCGAAGGCGTGGATCTGATTTATCTTCCGGAAGTGGCTTTTGATACAAAGGAATTCGTGGAAGAAGTCAGAGAGATTATGAAGAAAAAGAGCACGGTATTTGTGGCTATTTCAGAAGGAATCCGTACGGCTGACGGAACTTACATCAGTGAACTGGGCGGCGGTTCCGATTATGTGGACGCATTCGGCCATAAACAGCTTGCAGGTTCCGCTACGTATCTGGCAAGCCTGATTGGAAGCGAGATTGGATGCAAGACCCGTGCGATTGAGTTCAGCACACTGCAGAGATGCGCGGCGCATGTCGCTTCCCTTACGGATATCAACGAGGCGTTTATGGCGGGAGCTGCGGCGGTTAAGGCTGCGGATGAAGGAGAGACAGGAAAGATGCCGGTAATTGAGCGCGTATCCGATTATCCTTACCGTTCTTCTACGAGCGTATACGATATTCATAAAATTGCAAATGTGGAGAAGATGGTTCCAAGAGAGTGGATCAATGAAAAAGGCAATGGCGTTACAGAAGAATTTGTTCAGTATGCGCGTCCTTTGATTCAGGGGGAATTTGCCCCGATTATGGTAGATGGGCTTCCGGTGCACCTGCGTTTGAATGATGGAAGATAAATAAAAGTTATTTTCGTTGGTTTTACACAAAAAAGCAGGATTATTTCGTCAAAATGATGAAATGATCCTGCTGTTTCATATAAATTCGTTGAAATCACAAGGATTAAATCCGTTTTTTGTACAGATAATGGATAGCCAAAAGAGAAGAAGAGTGTTAAAGTAGAGTCAGTATAAAAATACAATTTTTTTAGGAGGATTTATCAGATGGCTAGTTTATCATTAAAGCATGTTTGCAAAGTTTATCCAAATGGATTTGAAGCAGTAAAAGATTTTAATCTTGAGGTGGAGGATAAAGAGTTTATCATCTTTGTAGGGCCTTCCGGATGCGGTAAGTCTACGACGCTTCGTATGATCGCGGGACTTGAGGATATTTCTTCCGGTGAGTTTTCAATTGACGGCAAAGTGGTAAACGATGTTGAGCCGAAAGATCGCGATATTGCGATGGTTTTCCAGAACTACGCTTTGTATCCGCATATGACAGTTTTTGACAATATGGCGTTTGGATTAAAACTGAGAAAAGTTCCGAAAGATGAGATCAAGAAGAAAGTGGAAGAAGCGGCAAAGATTCTTGATTTGGATAAATTGCTGGATCGTAAGCCGAAGGCTCTGTCCGGCGGACAGAGACAGCGTGTGGCAATGGGACGTGCAATCGTCCGCAGCCCGAAAGTATTCCTTATGGATGAGCCGCTTTCCAACCTGGATGCGAAGTTAAGGGTTCAGATGCGAGCTGAGATTTCCGCGCTTCATCAGAGACTGGGCGCTACAATTATCTATGTAACGCATGATCAGACAGAGGCTATGACGCTTGGAACGAGAATCGTCGTATTAAAAGACGGCGTCATTATGCAGGTGGATTCTCCGATTAAGCTTTACAATGAGCCGAACAACCTTTTTGTAGCGGGATTTATTGGATCTCCCCAGATGAACTTTGTAGATGCGAAATGTAAAATTGAAGGCGGGAATGCAGTTCTTTCCTTTGATAAATTTAAAATTACGCTTCCGGCTGAGAAGTCCAAGAAACTGTCAGCGTACAATGGCAAAAATGTATTGTTTGGAATTCGTCCGGATGATATGTCAGATTCCCCAAGGGATATGGAAGACTATAAAGACTGCATCATTGAAGCGAACGTATCAGGATATGAGCTTTTGGGTTCCGAAGTTATTTTATACTTCAACATTGCCGGCGTGAATATGTGTGCAAAAGTTGATTCTGCAACAAAAGCGCGTTTTGGAGATCATGTCAGACTGGCAATTAATCCGAACAAAGTTCATGTATTTGATAAGGAAACAGAATTGACGATTACGAATTAAGGCTTTGAAACATAAGCCTGCAACAGGAGCCGGGCGTATATGCGCCTGGCTCTTTGAACATAAGGAGGGATTTTTTTGCTTTCAAATCACAGGATACAGATGACATTAGAGGAAATAAAAGGGATTTCCCGCATTGATATGGCTGTTTATAATGAAAGCGGGAAGTTATTGGCGGCGACTTTTGACCAGCAGGAGAATTTTGAAACGGTTGTCATAGATTTTACGGAATCTGTGGCAGAGAGCCAGACGGTTTCGGGGTTTCATTTTTTTAAAGTGATTGTTGAAGAAGAGGTGTCTTATGTCCTTCTTGCAAAATCTTCCACAGAAGAAGCCTATATGGTAGGAAAGCTGGCTGTTTGCCAGGTGCGTCATCTTGCGGAAGCGTATAAGGAGCAGTTTGACAGGAATAATTTTATGCAGAATATTTTGCTTGGGAATATGCTGGCCGTTGATATGTATAACAAAGCAAGAAAATTTCATATTGAACAGGTAAAGCGCGTGGTGTTTGTCATAGCAATAGAGCGGAAGGAAGACGCTTCGGTTATGGAACTGGTGAGAAATCTGTTTGGCGGCTCTTCCAAAGACTTTGTCACTGAAGTGGATGAACAGAGCGTTATTGTGATCAAAGACGTAAGGGAATTAAAGAGTGACGAAGAGCTGGAACATATTGCGAAGATGATGGTGGACAATCTGCACAGTGAAATTATGGTGCGCGTCCGGGTCGGATACGGCAACCGTGTGGTTAATCTGCAGGATATTGCGAGGTCTTATCAGGAAGCGAAAATGGCGATTGAAGTAGGGAAGATTTTTTATCCTACAGAGGAGACGTTTTCTTACGGAAAACTTGGAATTGGCCGTTTGATTTATCAGATTCCCATGAGTTTGTGCGAGATGTTTATCCGGGAAGTGTTTGGAGATGAGATACCGGATGTTTTTTCAGAAGAAAATCTTTTGACAATTCAAAAGTTTTTTGAAAACAACCTGAATATTTCAGAGACGGCAAGACAGTTGTTTGTGCATAGGAATACGCTGGTGTATCGCCTGGAACGTCTGGAAAAGTTAATTGGCCTGGATATCCGTAAATTTGAAGATGCAATGACTTTTAAGATTGCAATGATGGTGCTGTCCCATATGTCTTACCAGAAGGAGACGGAATCTATGTAAAAGAAAGTCCCTCTTAGCCATACAAAAACGTATGGAAAAGAGGGATTTGCAGTTTATCAGCCGTTTTTTTGTTCTGTAAGCTTCATTGCGCGGACTTTAAGAGGAAGTCCAAACAGGGTAATGAATCCTTCTGCGTCATGGTGATCGTACAGATCTCCCGTTGTAAAGCTTGCAAGGGATTCGCTGTACAGAGAGTATGGAGAAGAGGTTCCGGCTTTTATGATATTTCCTTTATAAAGTTTAAATTTAACTTCTCCGGTAACATATTCCTGAGTGGACGTTACGAATGCCTGCACTGCTTCACGGAGCGGCGTAAACCATTTTCCTTCATAGACAATCTGCGCCATTCTGTTTCCCATATCCTTTTTCGCGTCCATAGTGGCGCGGTCTAAAACCAGTTCTTCCAACTGCTGATGGGCTTCCATCAAAATGGTTCCTCCCGGCGTCTCGTATACGCCGCGGGATTTCATGCCGACAACGCGGTTTTCTACGATATCGACAATGCCGATGCCGTGTTTGCCGCCCAGCCTGTTTAATTCACGGATGATATCGGATACTTTCATTTCTTTTCCGTTGACGGAAACGGGGACTCCCTTTTCAAACGTCATGGTGACGTATTCACCCTCTTCCGGCGCCTTTTCCGGAGAAACGCCAAGTACGAGAAGATGTTCATAATTTGGCTCTACAGACGGATCTTCCAGTTCCAGGCCCTCATGGCTGATGTGCCATAAATTCCGGTCGCGGCTGTAACTGCTGTCTGCGGAAAACGGAAGATCAATTCCATGCGCCCTGCAGTACTCAATTTCGGACTCACGGGAATCCATTGTCCATTTATCGTCACGCCATGCCGCAATGATTTTTAAATCCGGAGCCAGAGCTTTGATGCCAAGTTCGAAACGGATCTGGTCGTTTCCCTTTCCTGTAGCGCCGTGGCAGATAGCGGTTGCGCCTTCTTTTCTTGCGATTTCCACAAGGCGTTTTGCAATGCCGGGACGCGCCATGGAAGTGCCAAGCAGATATTTATTTTCATAAACGGCTCCCGCCTGGACGCAGGGAATAATGTAGTCGTCGCAAAATTCATCGACAATATCTTCAATATATAATTTGATTGCGCCGGATAATTTTGCACGTTCTTCCAGTCCGTCCAGCTCCTCTTCCTGACCGCAGTCAATGCAGCAGCAGATTACTTCATAGTCATAATTTTCCTTCAGCCACGGGATAATGGCAGTTGTGTCCAAACCGCCGGAATAAGCCAAAACAACTTTTTCTTTCATAATGAAATGACATCCTTTCTTATTGTAT
Source organism: uncultured Lachnospiraceae bacterium (assembly GCA_910586645.1). Taxonomy (GTDB): domain Bacteria; phylum Bacillota; class Clostridia; order Lachnospirales; family Lachnospiraceae; genus Roseburia_B. The sequence continues at coordinate 14,979 of CAJUIS010000013.1, forward strand.
GTATTCCCTTTTCAGTGCACTTTTTAAACATTGAAGATCGGGTTGCTAGAAATAATATACAACAAGTCTTAAGAAAAGGCAAGTGAAAAAATATGCATAGAAAGAATGCAGATAAAACATAAATATTTGTTTAAAGTTCATTGTTTTTTTATTTTTTGCAAGAAAAAGGTTGAATATTATTAGTTATATATGTATAATTATGCAACAAAAGAGGACATTGGAGCTGTAATTGCAAGAAACCGGACTTTCCTCTTTACGTCGGCGGGGATTTGTACTATTATAATAACTATGGTTTTGAGAAGAAAAAGAAAGCAGAGTGAGAAAAGATGATAAAAGCAGGAATTATCGGAGCGACCGGATATGCGGGAGGAGAGCTTGTAAGGATTCTCCTTGGACACAAAAATGCGGAAATCAAATGGTTTGGATCAAAGAACTATACAGGTAAGGGGTATTCGTCCATCTATCAAAATATGTTTCAGATAGTGGAAGAAAACTGTTTGGATGACAATATAAAAGAGCTGGCCGCGCAGGTGGACGTGATTTTTACGGCGACGCCGCAGGGTTATCTGGCTTCTGTATTAACAGAAGATATATTAAACAGAGTAAAAGTGGTGGACTTGAGCGCGGATTACCGGATTAAAGATGTGTCTGTCTATGAGAAATGGTATCAGCTTACACATCAGTCACCGCAGTTTATCGAAGAAGCCGTATATGGCCTTTGTGAAATAAACAGGGAAAAGGTAAAATCAGCCAGACTGGTGGCAAATCCCGGATGTTATACGACCTGTTCGATTCTTACCGCGTATCCGCTGGTAAAAGAAGGGCTGATCGATCCGGATTCTCTGATTATTGATGCAAAGTCAGGAACTTCCGGGGCAGGACGGGGGGCGAAGCTGCCGAATCTGTTCTGTGAAGTGAATGAAAATATGAAAGCGTACGGGGTGGCAGGCCACAGGCATACGCCGGAGATTGAGGAACAGCTTTCCTATGCGGCCGGAAGGGAAATCAGGGTGAGTTTTACGCCGCATCTTGTGCCGATGAACCGTGGAATTTTGGTAACGGAATACGCTGCAATGAAAGAGAATCTGACTTCAGAGCAGGTAAGGGCGGTTTATGACAAATATTATGGAAATGAGAAATTTATCCGTGTGCTGAAAGAGGATGTATGTCCCGAGACAAAGTGGGTCGAAGGAAGCAACTACACCGACATTAATTTTAAAATTGACGGACGGACGGGACGGATTGTTTTAATGGGAGCGCTGGATAACCTGGTCAAGGGTGCGGCAGGCCAGGCGGTTCAGAATATGAATCTTTTATTTGGAGAAAAAGAATCGGAAGGACTGGAATTTGTTCCGTTGTTTCCGTAGGAAAGATGCGTGAAGATATGGAAAGTTTTACAGTGCGGGAAATGAAAATGGAAGACTACCAGGACGTTTATCATTTATGGATGAGCATCCGGGGATTTGGGATCCGCAGCATTGACGATTCAAAAGAGGGCGTGGAACGTTTTCTGAAAAGAAATCCAACGACAAGCATTGTGGCGGAGTCCGGCGGAAGAATCATCGGTACAATTTTATGCGGACACGACGGAAGGCGCGGATGTTTTTACCATGTCTGCGTCAGAGAGGAGTGCAGAAAGCAGGGAGTCGGAAAAGCGATGGCCGTAGCCGCTATGAAAGCGCTGCAGGCGGAACGGATTAACAAAGTATGCCTGATTGCGTTCACGGACAATGAAGTCGGGAACCGTTTCTGGAAAAGCGTCGGATGGACGTTTCGCAAAGACTTAAATTATTATGATTTTGTTTTAAATGAAGAAAATATCACGCGCTTTAACGGCAGAGGATAGAAAGTTTAAAATTATGAGGTGAGAAGCATGGAGAAAAAAACAGGCGGAGTGACTGCGGCGAAAGGCTTTATGGCTGCATCGGCAGCGGCCGGGATTAAATATCAGGACAGGACGGATATGGCAATGATTTACAGTAAAACCCCCTGTGCCGCGGCAGGGACTTTTACAACGAATGTGGTAAAGGCGGCGCCCGTCGTCTGGGACAGGGAAATTGTAGAAAACGGCGCTTACGCGCAGGCGGTTGTCATCAATGCGGGAATTGCCAATGCGTGTACCGGTGAAAAAGGGCTTGCTTACTGCAGGCAGACGGCGGAAATGGCGGCGGAAGCGTTACATATTTCAAAAGAAGCTGTATTTGTGGCGTCTACAGGAGTTATCGGGCAGCAGCTTCCGATAGAACGGATTGTAAACGGCGTGGAAAAGATGGCGGAGAAGCTGAGCGAAGAAGAATCGGCGGGACATGAGGCTTCTCTTGCCATTTTAACGACGGATACGCATGAAAAAGAAGCGGCCGTATCGTTTGAGGCAGGAGGCGTGACAGTGACGCTTGGCGGGATGTGCAAAGGTTCCGGCATGATCCATCCGGATATGTGTACGATGCTGAGTTTCTTAACGACCGATCTCGCGATTTCAAAGGAGCTTTTGCTGGAAGCTCTGCGCGAGGACGTTGAAGATACTTATAATATGGTTTCTGTGGACGGGGACACTTCCACGAACGATACCGTTCTCCTCCTTGCAAACGGAGCGGCCGGCAATCCTGAAATTACAGAAAAAAATGCAGATTATGAAGCGTTTAAAAAAGCGCTGAATTATGTCAACGCCACGCTGGCAAAGCAGATTGCAGGCGACGGAGAAGGCGCTACGGCATTGTTTGAAGTCAGAGTAAAAGGAGCGGAGAGCAAAAAACAGGCAAAAATCCTGAGCAAATCCGTGGTGACTTCAAATCTGACAAAAGCGGCGATTTACGGACACGATGCGAACTGGGGCAGGATTCTCTGTGCGATGGGATATTCCGGCGCACAGTTTGACCCGGATCAGGTGGATTTGTTTTTTGAAAGCGCGGCGGGGCGCATACAGATTATAGAAAACGGGACTGCCGCAGACTATAGTGAGGAGAAGGCGAAACAGATTCTTTCGGAGCCGGAAGTTGCGGCGGTTGTAGATTTAAAAGCGGGCAAATATGAAGCGACGGCATGGGGCTGTGATTTGACGTATGATTATGTGAAAATAAATGCAGATTACCGTTCGTAGCGGACGGGCAAAGGAGACAGAAATGGAAGAAAAAGATTTGCGGCAGAGTATGGGAAAGGCGGAAGTGTTAATTGAGGCGCTGCCTTATATCCAGAGGTTTAACAGGAAAATTATTGTGGTAAAATACGGCGGAAGCGCTATGGTGGATGAAGAATTAAAGCATCAGGTGATTCAGGATGTGACGCTTTTAAAGCTGGTTGGATTTAAGCCGATTATTGTACATGGCGGCGGAAAAGAAATCAGCAGATGGGTGCAAAAGGCGGGCATGGAGCCGGAATTTGTAAACGGACTCCGTAAAACAGACGAAGATACGATGGAAATCGCGGAAATGGTTCTTGGCAAAGTCAACAAGTCTCTGGTGCAGATGGTTCAGCAGCTCGGCGTACTGGCTATTGGCATCAGCGGCAAAGACGGGGGGCTTTTGCGTGTGAATAAGAAATATTCAGACGGCAAAGATATCGGGTATGTCGGAGAGATAAAAGAAGTGAATCCGAAAATCCTCTACGATCTTCTGGAAAAAGATTTTCTTCCCATTGTATGTCCGGTCGGCATGGACGATCAGTTTCAGACTTACAACATCAATGCGGACGATGCCGCCTGTGCCATTGCGCGGGCGATGAAGGCGGAAAAACTGGCGTTTTTAACAGATATTGAAGGCGTGTACAAAGATCCGGCCGACAAATCCACGCTGATTTCAGAACTTCCCATTTCCGAGGCAAGGGAGCTGATTTTGGACGGCAATATTGGAGGCGGGATGCTGCCAAAGTTAAATAACTGCATTGATGCGATTGAGAACGGCGTATCCCGGGTGCATATATTGGATGGAAGGATTGCACACTGCCTGCTGCTTGAAATTTTTACGAATAAAGGGATCGGAACAGCGATTCTGGGAGAAAGCGAGAGGAAATATTACCATGAATAGTATAGAGTATATGCAGAAAGCGGAAAACGATCTGCTTCATACGTATAACCGGTACGGGGTTGTCCTGGAATCGGGGAAAGGCGTATATCTGTTTGACGCCGATGGGAAAAAATATCTTGATTTTGCGTCGGGAATCGGCGTATGCGCACTGGGCTACGGCAATGAGGAATATAATGCGGCGTTAAAAGAGCAGGTGGATAAGCTTCTGCACACATCCAATCTTTATTATAACCTTCCGGTGATAAAAGCGGCGGAACTCCTCAAGAAAGCCAGCGGTATGGATCGCGTCTTTTTTACAAACAGCGGAGCGGAAGCTGTGGAAGGAGCTATGAAAGCGGCAAAAAAATACGCTTATACAAGAGACGGCCACGCAGGACATGAAATTATCGCCATGAAAAATTCCTTCCATGGAAGGAGTCTTGGAGCGCTGTCCGTAACAGGCAATGCACATTACCAGGAGCCGTTTGCGCCGCTGCTTCCGGGCGTTTGCTTTGCGGAATTTAACAATGCGGAAAGCGTAAAAGCGCAGATCAGCGAAAAAACCTGCGCCATTATTATGGAAACCATACAGGGAGAGGGAGGAGTCTATCCGGCTGAAAAAGGATTTTTAGAGGAAGTGGCGGAAATCTGCCGTAAAAAAGACATTCTTCTGATTCTGGATGAAATCCAGTGCGGCATGGGAAGAAGCGGAGAAATGTTTGCGTGGCAGAATTACGGGATCAAGCCGGATATTATGACGTCGGCAAAAGCGCTTGGCTGCGGCGTGCCGGTCGGCGCGTTTCTGATGACGGAACGCGTGGCGGAAAAGTCTCTGGCGCCGGGAGATCATGGAACGACTTATGGAGGGAATCCGTTTGTGGGAGCGGCAGTTTCAAAGACCCTTGAAATGATGGAACGGGACGAGATGACAAAACATGTACGCAGAGTTTCGGAGGATTTGTGGAACTGCCTGGAAGGGCTGAAGGAAGCGCATGCGTGTATCGCCGGGCATCGCGGCATGGGGCTTATGCAGGGGCTTGAAGTTACGGTTCCTGCCGGGGAAATTTCAAAAAAAGCTCTGGAACGGGGACTTATTTTAATTACGGCGGGCACTAACGTGCTTCGGTTTTTGCCCCCGCTTGTGATTGAGCGTTGGCATGTGGAAGAGATGGCAAAAATTTTAGACGGCGTTTTGGCGGAATAGCATTTTGGACAGATGATTTTAAAATTCCTGTATTGCCTGAAAAAAGGCTTTACAGGGATTTTTTATTTTCCTTTTTTATGTTAAAATAGATTTCATGCCAAAAAGAAAAAATGAGATGAAAAGAGGAATGGAATGCATAATTATAAAATTACAGTGGCTTATGACGGTACGCGTTACAAAGGCTGGCAGAGTCAGAAGACGACAGACGCGACGATACAGGGAAAACTGGAAACGATATTGGAAAAGGCGGCCGGGCGGCCGATTGCGGTCATTGGATCCGGAAGGACGGACGCCGGAGTCCATGCAAAGGGACAGACGGCAAATTTTTATCTGCAGGATGCGTGGGAGGCGGAAGAACTGCTGGAGCTGTTTAACCAGTATCTGCCGGAGGACATTGCCGTGCTTTCGGTAAAAGAGGCGAAAGAACGGTTTCACAGCAGGTTTTCGGCAACGGAAAAGACGTATCAGTACCGGATTCATACCGGAAAAGTCCCGGAAGTTTTTGAACGGAAATATGTTTATTCCTACGGAAGGCCGCTTCATGTGGAAAATATGAAAAAAGCTGCGGAATATATGACTGGCACAAAGGATTTTGCGTCTTTTTGCGGGAACCGCCATATGAAAAAGTCAACGGTTCGCAGCATATATGAGATTCGGTTTGAAGAGACGCCGTCTAAAGAGTTTGTTTCACCGTATGGAAGCTGCGGGGAAATCCGGATTCTCTACAGGGGCAGCGGCTTTTTGCAGAGCATGGTGCGCATTATGACGGGAACTTTAATTGAGGTGGGAGAAGGAAAGAGACAGCCGGAGGACATACCGGTTATTTTGGAAGCGAAAGACAGGGCGCTTGCGGGATTTACAGCTCCTGCGCAGGGGCTTATGCTGATGGAAGTAAGATACAATTAAAGGAGAAGGGCATGGCGGCAGAGAAATGGTTTGTGACAGGAAAAAGAGCGGATTTTCAGGCAATTGGTGAAAAATACGACATAGATCCGGTGACGGCGCGCATTATACGAAACAGAGACATTACGGACGATGCAGACATTGCAAAATACTTACATCCGGATCTGTCTGCGTTATATTCCCCGCATCTTATGAAAGATATGGATCGCCTGGTTGAAATCCTGCAGGAAAAGATTTGTTCCGGGAAGAAGATACGGATTATCGGGGATTATGATATAGACGGCGTGCAGTCCACCTATATTTTGCTGCAGGGGATTCGGCGTGCCGGCGGCATTGTGACGGCGTCAATTCCGGATCGCATGAAGGACGGCTATGGAATCAATGAGAATCTGGTTTTACAGGCCAAAGAAGATGGGGCGGATACAATTCTCACCTGCGACAACGGCATTGCGGCGCTTGGAGCGATTGCCTGCGCAAAGGAACTTGGAATGACGGTCCTTGTTACGGATCACCATGACATTCCATATACGGAAGAAAACGGAGTCCGGATCTATCAGAAAAGCTGTGCGGACGCAATTGTAAATCCCAAACAAAAAGAGTGCGGGTATCCGTTTTCCGGCATTTGCGGCGCGGTTGTTGCATTTAAGGTCATACAGGCTTTATACGAAAAATGCGGCATTCCGGCAAAAGAAGCGATGGAATTTCTGGAAAACGCGGCATTTGCCACAGTAGGGGATGTTATGGATCTGACGGATGAAAACAGGATTATTGTAAAATTCGGATTGGAACGGATGCGTGGGACGAAAAATCCGGGGCTTAGGGCGTTAATACGGCAAAAAGAAGTATTGCCTGAGCGTCTTAGCGCATATCATTTGGGATTTGTGCTCGGGCCATGCGTCAATGCCGGAGGGAGGCTGGATACGGCGGCGCGGTCTTTGCGTCTGTTTCTCTCTGAAAGCGAAGCGGACGCCGCTTTGCTTGCGGCGGAGCTTTCTGATTTAAATGAAGAACGGAAGAGGATGACGGCGGACGGGGTGAAAGAAGCTCTTTTGCTGATTTCCAGGGAACGCCTGGATTTGCAGAAAGTCATGGTGGTTTATCTGCCTAAACTCCATGAAAGCCTGGCCGGGATTGTGGCGGGAAGGATACGGGAACACTATAATCATCCGGTTTTTGTGCTGACAGATTCCGAAGAAGGGGTGAAAGGTTCCGGCCGTTCCATTGAAACATATTCCATGTATGAAGAATTGTGCAAATGCCAGGATTTGTTTTTGAAGTTCGGCGGTCATCCGATGGCGGCGGGGCTGACGCTTTTTCCGGACAAGGTGGAGGAGTTTGCGCTGCGGATGAATCAAAATGCGGAGCTGACAGAAAATGATTTTATCCGTAAAATACATATCGACGTGCCGATGCCGCTTTCTTATGTGACACAGGAACTGATTTTGGAGTTTAAAATATTGGAGCCTTTTGGAAAAGGGAATGAAAAACCTGTGTTTGCGGATAAAAATATACGGGTCAGGGAAAGCAGGATTGTCGGAAAAAGCAGAAACGCAGTCAGGCTTATGTTAGAAGACAAAGCAGGCGGCCGGTATCCGGCGGTATATTTTGGAAACGCAGAAGAGTTTACGGCGTTTCTTGCGGAAAAAGATGTGATTTCCATTTTGTACTATCCGGAAATCAACAGTTATATGGGCAGGCAGGAGATACAGTTTGTGATTTCCGGCTACTGTTAAAGGAGAAAGCGTATGATAGAGAAAGATTTCTGGTTTCCATCTGCAGACCGAAGGACAAAGATTCATGCGGTAAAGTGGATGCCGGATACAAAAGAATATGATTTTATTTTACAGATTGCACACGGGATGCAGGAATATATCGGACGTTACCGGGAATTTGCAGAATTTCTGACAGACCGGGGAGTTCTGGTCGTTGGACACGATCACCTTGGACATGGAGAATCCGTTGCGTCTTCTTTGGATTATGGATTTTTTGCCGAAAAAAATGCAGGCAGAGTGTTAATTCAGGATATGCACAGACTGCGGACGTCTGTTCAGGGAAAAAATAAACAGGTTCCCTATTTTATGCTGGGACACAGCATGGGTTCTTATCTGCTGAGAAGATATCTTACCCTGCATTCGGAATGTTTATGCGGAGCGGTCATTGTCGGAACGGGAAGTATGCCGGACTTGGTGATGAAATTTGGAATGGGAATCTGCCGTTTTCTTGGAATGGTAAAGGGATGGCGTTACAGAAGCCCTCTGTTAAAGAAAATGTCTTTTCTCGGCCCTTACCAAAAGTATGACGTGACCGGGCGGGACGTCAAAAGGAACTGGCTGACGAAAGATCTTGCGATTGCAGAAAAGTATTATAAAGATCCGGGCTGTTGTTTTGATTTTACGGTAAACGGTTACTATGGCCTGATGGAGACAGTGCATTACGACAACCAGCCGGAAAATATTGCAAAAATAAAAAAGGATCTGCCTCTGTTTCTGGTATCCGGAGATAAAGATCCGGTTGGAAATATGGGAAAAGGCGTGCGCTATGCTTTTCGGCAGTACAAGACGGCAGGATTATCGGACGTATCGATGAAGCTTTATGAAAATGACAGGCATGAACTTTTAAATGAAACGGATCGTATAAAGGTATACGGGGATATTTATCACTGGATGCAAAAAAGGCTGAAATGTGAAATATGAAAAGAATCTTAAGTTTTTGCGATTTCTTTGACAAAGGGTAAAATTTGTGCAAAAATGTAGGAGTTCAGTGAGAGGAGGAATTTTAAAATGAAGAAAAAATGGATGCGTACCGTCAGTGTTTTTATGGCGATGGCAATTATATTTGGTTCCACACTCCGTGTGACTGCGTCAGATCCGGAGAAAGCCTCCGATGCGTCCGCAGCGGAGAATCAGGCGCAGGACGAAGATGAAACGCTTTTAAACGGAGGGACGGTTTCACTGCCGGAAGGAGAGGGAAGCAAAGAGCCGGATCAGAATGCCGCGGGGAATGGAGAAACAGGCGGTTCGGAGACGGATCAGGGACAGACGCCTGTGCAGGAACCGGCCAAAGATCCGGAAAACGAAGTAAAACAGCCGGAGGAGCCATCTGAGAAGAAGGAGGATCCCGCTGCTTCTTCCGATACGGAGAAAAAAGACGTATCCGGGACAGTAACGACCGGCGAGGACGAGGAAGTAAAAGGAACCGTTACGGTAGAAGAGGATAAAAACGACGACAAGGTTGAGATTAAAAAGAGCGACAAGCCATATCTTGCCCTTGGACAGGATCTGACGGCGGAGCAGCGTGCGACGGTGCTTTCCCTGATGGGGATCGACAGTGGGAAATTAGATGAATATGACGTGGTCTATGTCAATAATTCAGAAGAGCGCCAGTATCTTGGCTCTTATATCGACAAAGGAAAAATCGGATCCAGATCGCTGTCGTCTGTCGTGATTGTGGAACGTGAGAAAGGCAACGGGATTAATATTTCCACGAACAATATCACGTACTGTACCGTTGGAATGTATAAAAATGCCCTGGCAACCGCAGGAATCAGTGATGCGGACATTATTGTGGCAGGCCCGTTTCCGATTTCAGGAACGGCTGCTTTGGTAGGCGTTTTTAAAGCTTACAAAGAGATGACAGGCGATGAAATTGATGAAGAGAATATAGACGCCGCATTAAACGAACTGGTAGTAACCGGGAAACTGGTATCTTCCGGCACGGATTCAGATGAGGTGGAAGGCATGATTGCCTATGTAAAGCAGGCGGTTGTAGAACATGATCTTTCCGATGAATCTGAAATCCGGAAAGCAATTGCAGAAGGCTGTGAAAAATTCAGCATTAAGCTGACAGATGAGGAAGTAAACGAAATTACAAAACTTATGTTAAAAATCAGCGAGCTGGATTTGGATCTGGACGGGCTGCTGAATGCCGCACAATCGATTTATGACAAAATTTCAACGGCAGACAGCGGTTTTTGGGCAAAGATCCGGGAATTGTTTTTTGCAATCTGGGAAAAGCTGAAAGAACTGTTTTCTTAAGAAGAAAAGACCGTACGGCGTACCGTATGGTCTTATTTCTTTTTGAAGGCAGAACAGTTAATGCTTATGGATGATCCGGCGGTTTTTTTCATTAAATCCTACCAGTATGTCGTGATTTGCTTCTGACAGATAATCAATGATGCCGTCAATGTCTGACTTCGTGTTTTTAGGACACTGAATGTGCACATGCTTGTTCGCGGTGATGTGCAGTGTGTAGGATATGCTGAAATGGTACCAGAATAATTTATGCAGCGTAGAGTGTTTATAAATCCAGATGATTTCCTGAATCGGGACGATGGCGATTCCATATTTGGAAGTTTCAATAAAAAAGTGTTCGGTGATAAACATATCCTCCGTTGCAAGCTGAGGGAGAGTGGCCAGTTCTTCTTCCGCCGCCAAAAGAAGCTCTTTTGGCCTGCCAAAATGCCGGAGTCTTTGACAGGGCGGGGCAAAGTCCGGTCTTAAAATAAAAAGAATGAAAGAAAGCGTAGCAGCCAGCGCAGCCAGACTGCTTGCGGCAAGCAGGACAAAGAGAAAAATTCCAAGTCCGTATCTTGAATCGGGTTCGCTCAGATAGAAGGGGTTTACTTTGGTGCGGATTCCGGATTCTGTCCAGAGTAAATCGGAGGAGAGGTTTTTAAGCAGAGCGTCATAATTTGCGTCTGCGGCCATGATTTTTCCCCGGACAGTTAAAGTTTCAATTTCGGGAAGCCCCTCTTCACAGGTGGACGGGGAAAGCAGGACAATACAGCATTCATTTTTGTCCGGATTTTCCATATAATAGAAGTAGCCGGCCGTACGGTTAAACTGTGTTTTTGTATAGCCGGTAAAACGGAGATTTTTTAAATCGGCGGAAACAAAGACGTCCTTTTTCTGGTACAGGCTGCCCATATCGGAAATATGGGAAAGGTTTTTTGGAAACAGGACGGAGGCAACTGGCAGAAGGCTCCAGAGAACAGCGGAAAAAATCAGGTAAAGCAAAGGGCCTGCCAGGCGTTTTAGATACAGGGCTTTGATGTTTTTTGAAATATGTCCATCGTAATTTTTTTGCATTTTGGTTTCTCCTGAATTGTCTTTTAGGTAAACTAACTATAGCATATCCGGAGTGTAAAGTCTATGAAAGAAAGAGAGGGCTTATGATAGAATTAAAAGGAAAATATAACGAAGCGAAAATTTTTACCGACGTTGTGGATGAAACGTCTGTGTCCCAGGTGATTCTTCTGTTAAATCAGGAATTTGTATCGGGAAGCAAAATAAGGCTGATGCCGGATGTCCATGCCGGGGCCGGCTGTACGATTGGGACGACGATGACAATTACAGATAAAGTCGTTCCAAACCTTGTCGGCGTGGATATCGGCTGCGGCATGGAGACGATACGGGTCAAAGAAAAACATATTGAGCTTCAGAAGCTGGATAAACTGATTTATGAAAAAATTCCGTCCGGATTCTGTGTGCGGGAAAAAACGCACAGATATTTTGAAAAAGTTTGTCTGGAAGAACTGCACTGTTATAAATATATCCATGAAGTGCGGGCGGAAAAGAGCATGGGGACGTTAGGCGGCGGAAACCACTTTATTGAAGCCAATCAGGACGGGGCCGGAAATCTCTATCTTGTTGTGCATTCCGGAAGCCGTCATCTGGGGCTTGAGGTCTGCGGATATTATCAGGAAGAGGGCTATAAGGCATTAAACGGCTCCTCCAAAAAAGATATCGACGCTTTGATTTCGGAGCTTAAGGAACAGGGCAGGGAACGGGAAATTCAAAAGAGCATTGCAGAGTTAAAAAATACAAAAAGGACATGCATTCCAAAACAGCTTGCCTATGTATCCGGCGATTTGTTCCGGCAGTATATCCATGATATGAAAATTGTCCAGGAGTATGCGATGCAGAACAGGCGGGCGATGATGGACGAGATTGTAAAGGGAATGAAACTGCATGTAACGGAACAGTTTACGACAATTCACAATTACATTGATACGGACGCTGGGATCCTGCGGAAAGGAGCGGTATCGGCTAAAAAAGGAGAAAAACTCCTGATTCCGATTAATATGAGGGACGGTTCTCTGATTTGCGTCGGAAAGGGAAATGAGGACTGGAACCAGTCCGCCCCGCACGGCGCAGGAAGGCTGATGAGCCGTTCCGCGGCAAAAGAGGCGTTTACCGTATCGGAATTTAAAAAGCAGATGAACGGGATTTATACGACGTCTGTGAACCGGGACACTCTGGACGAGTGCCCGATGGCATACAAAGGGATGAAGGATATCACAGATCATATAGGGGATACGGTTGAGATTTTGGATGTCATAAAGCCGGTTTATAATTTTAAAGCGGGAGGGGACTAAAGGTTTGAAGCGGTTTGCGGCAAACTGCCTTAAGTGCGCAAAGCGGCCGGATCGGCAAAAAGGAACAGATCCGGAGGATGATAGGAAAACCACAGAAAACAAAGAAAAAGAGTGCCTGTGAGAGCGAGTAAAAGAGGAGCAAGGGATTTAAGCCTGCAGGATTCCGTAAGTTTATAAACAGCAAAAAAAGCGGCCGCGGCGCTTAAGACAAAGGTGGCAAGATCCAGAAGAAAGACGTTTTGTCCAAGCAGGCAGGTATAGGCATAGAACAAAACGGGAATCAGAAACGTTCCCGTTAAAATGCCAAAGCAAACGGAAGAAATGATGCAGGGATACTCTGTCTTTAATTTTACAAACAGAATCAGTGAGTAAAACAGCATGGGAAAAAAGATTAATTTCATATGTTCCCATACGGATTCATTGACAGGAGAAAAAAGACCTGTAAGAAAATTTCTGTTTGTCCAGTCATACAGAAAATGCGAAAGCGTTCCTGTAATCAGAACAAAGCATATGCCAAGGACAGAAAAGCGTTTTAATGGAGTCAAAGCAATCACCTCGTCAGCAGTATATGCAGGATCTGGGGGAATTATGCGGGAAGATTTCAGGAAATTAAGATTTTGTGGCGGTTTTGGCGGATTTATGTTAATGTAGGTAAAGGGATTGTTGTTATTTGCATATATTCAAAAAAGGAGCGTGCATCATGTCGGATTTAATCAGGCAGGCTATATTGGCGGGAGTGATGGTGGGCATTGGAGTCGTTGCAAATGTTACGTCTCCGGATCGGTATATTGGCGCAATGCTGTTTAGCCTTGCGCTTCTTACAATTATAAAGTGCGGTTTGAAATTATATACGGGAAAAATCGGATTTTTTTCGTCGGAAAGAAAAAAAGATCTGGCCGTTATGCTGCTTTTTAACCTGTTTGGCGCACTGATCCCTACGGCGGGCATAGCGTGGTGCAGAGAAGAAGTCCTGGAGACAATCAGGGCGGCGTCAGCGGTGAAATTTGGCAACGGCGCGGCTGTTTTGTTTTTGTACGGACTGTTCTGCGGAACGCTGATGTTTGTGGCGGTCTATGCAAAAGAAACTGTGATTACGGTTTTTTGCATTATGGTTTTTATACTTTCCGGCTATGAACACTGTATCGCGGACTTTATTTATCTGGCTGTGAATTTTTCCTGGATAAACGGCTGTAAATTTTTGGCAGTGATTGCAGGAAATTCTGCAGGCTCCATTGCGGCGCATTATCTTATGGCGGAACAGAAAGAAATAAAACGGATGGAAAGAGAGGGATGATATGGATTTTGCGCTGCTTTTGGCCGCGGCAGTCATTACTGCCTGTGTCTTTTGTAATCGTATCTCAAATAAATTTGGCATTCCTATGCTGCTGGCTTTTATTCTGCTGGGGATGTTTTTTGGTTCGGACGGAGTCGTCCATATTCCATTTGATAATTTCAAGGCAGCGGAACAAATTTGTTCCGTCGCTTTGATTTTTATTATGTTTTACGGAGGGTTTGGAACGAAATGGAGCGTGGCAAAGCCTGTCGTGGGCAGAGCGGTATTACTGTCTTCGGCAGGGGTTATCCTTACGGCGGGGATGACAGGGCTGTTTTGTTTTTTTGCGCTTAAAATTGAGCCGGAAGAAAGCTTTTTGATTGGCGCCCTGATTAGTTCCACAGACGCTGCGTCTGTTTTTTCAATTCTGCGTTCCAGGCGGCTGAATTTAAAATACCGTACGGCGTCTTTGCTGGAGGTGGAGAGCGGAAGCAACGACCCGTGCTCTTATATGCTGACGACGATTTTACTTGGAATTATGAGCGGAAAGGGGATTGGAGCCGGGGACATTGCTCTGACTTTATCTGCGCAGATTTTGTTTGGGCTGGGAGCCGGAGGGATCCTTTCATATATGACGGTTGGGATTTTAAAGAAGTTTTCGTTTACAACGGAGGGCTTTGACGCGGTTTTCGTGTTCGGTATGGTTTTATTTTCCTATGCCGTTCCAACGGCCATTGGAGGAAACGGTTATTTATCTGCGTACATATTCGGCATACTTCTCGGAAACCGTAAATTAAAGACAAAAAAAGCCCTGGTGCATTTTTTTGACGGGATTACAGGTCTGATGCAGATGCTTTTATTTTTTCTGCTGGGACTTTTGTCATTTCCCTCAAAGATGCCGGAGATTTTGGGCGTTGGATTTGCGATTGCCATTTTTCTGACATTTATAGCAAGGCCGGCTGCAGTGGCGCTTCTGCTGGGGCCGTTTCATTCCAGACTCAACCAGCAGATTTTCATATCGGCGGCAGGGCTTCGCGGAGCGGCGTCTATTGTATTTGCAATTATGGCAGTGACCAGCGGAGCTGCGATTTCGTATGATGTATTTCATATCGTCTTTTTCATTGTATTGTTTTCCATATTGCTGCAGGGCACGCTTCTGCCTTTTGCGGCGCGAAAACTGGACATGATTGATGAAAAAGAAGACGTGCTGAAGACGTTTTCCGATTATACGGAAGAAGTCCCGGTGCAGTTTATTGAATTCCGCGTTAAGAAAAATCATCCATGGGCGGGAAGCATGGTAAAAGATATTCTCCTTCCGCCGGAGACTCTGCTGGTTCAGATCAGAAGAAAGGACAGCAAAGAGATGGTTACGCCGGATGGAAATACCGTGTTAAACGAAGGGGACAGAATGGTTTTAAGCGCCAGGGCGAACGGCATTGCAAAAGACGTGGAGCTTTCAGAAATTACCCTGGACGGCGAAAACGAATGGGCCGAAAAGAGAATATCAGACATCAATCTTGAAGCGGGAAGGCTGGTTGTTATGGTGCAGAGAGGAGAAGACGTAATTATTCCAAACGGAAAGACGCTTCTGCAGGAAGGCGACGTGCTTGTGATCAAGGAGAGCCGCGGCCCTATAATGAAGCGCAGAGAAAAACGATAAATAAAATTGACAAGACCGCGTTCCTGTGTTAGTCTATAAAAGCAATTTATTATGGTAAAGTGATACTATGATATCACAGAAGAGGAGGATTTTATGAAAAAAATAATCGCTATGGCATTATTGGCGGGGATGACGCTTTCAATGACGGCGTGCGGAAATGAAAAGACGGACGATACAAAGACGGACGCTCCTGCAGACGAAGGCGGCACACAGGAAGCCGACGTGAAGGAAGCGTCTGACGGAAAGACGTTTACCGTAGGCTTTGACCAGGATTTCCCGCCGTTTGGCTATGTGGGAGACGACGGTGAATTTACCGGATTTGATATTGAGATGGCAACGGAGTGCGCAAAGCGTATGGGAAAAGAAATCGTGCTTCAGCCGATTGACTGGGACGCGAAGGATATGGAGCTTGAGTCCGGTACGATCGACTGTATCTGGAACGGATTTACCATGAACGGAAGAGAAGACCAGTATACATGGAGCGATTCTTATATGGATAACACCCAGGTGGTCATTACGAAAAAAGATTCCGGAATTACGGCGTTGTCAGATCTGGCCGGCAAGATTGTGGAAGTGCAGAAGGAATCCTCCGCGCAGTCGGCGCTTGAAGATGAAGATCACACGGAGCTTTTGGCTTCCTTTGGAGAATTTCTGCAGGTTGCGGAATACAATACGGCGTTTATGGATCTGGAATCCGGGGCTGTAGATGCAATTGCAATTGATATCGGCGTTGCGAACTTCCAGTTAGAGGGAAAAGAAGACGATTATATCATTCTGGACGAAGTGATTTCTTCCGAGCAGTACGCAGTCGGATTTTTAAAAGGCAACGAGGCGCTGCGCGACGAAGTGCAGAATACGCTGATGGAAATGGTGGACGACGGTGTGTTTGCGGAAATTTCAGACAAGTATTTTGGATATGACGTCTGCACGTTAAAGGGCGGCGAAGAAGAGGCTGCGACAGAATAAGAGGCGCGCTGCGGGAGGTTAAGATGAGTTTACAGGTTATGATGCAGCAGCTTGCGGGAGGAATGCTTACAACGTTTCAGATTTTTATTCTGACGCTTTTGTTTTCCCTGCCTTTAGGGCTTCTGGTTTCCTTTGGAAGGATGTCAAAGAATGTTCTGGTAAGAGGCGCTGCCAAGCTGTATATTTCCATTATGCGGGGGACTCCGCTGATGCTGCAGCTTCTGGTCGTTTATTTCGGCCCTTATTACATATTTGGCATTGGAATTACATCAGGCTACCGCGCTTATGCAGTCGTGATTGCGTTTGCGGTTAATTATGCGGCGTATTTTGCAGAGATCTACCGGGGCGGAATTGAGTCGATGTCTAAGGGGCAGTATGAGGCGGCCAGGGTTTTGGGCTATACGAAGGCGCAGACGTTTTTTAAAATCATTTTTCCGCAGGTAATCAAGCGGATTCTTCCTTCCGTGACGAACGAAGTGATTACGCTGGTCAAAGACACGTCCCTGGCTTTTTCGATCGCATATGTTGAAATGTTTACGACGGCAAAGGCAATTGCGGCTTCCCAGAAAAGCATGGTTCCGTTAATGGCGGCAGGAGTGTTTTATTATGTGTTTAACTTTATCGTCGCTTCTTTGATGGAATTTTGGGAAAAGAAGCTTGGTTATTACAGTTAGGAGGTCGCCGCAATGAAGCTGCTTGAAATGAATCATGTGAAGAAGAGTTTTGACGGGAACTCTGTTTTAAAAAATATCAGTTTCTCTGTGGAGGAAGGGGAAGTTGTGTCGATTATCGGGCCTTCCGGTTCCGGGAAGTCCACGCTTCTGCGCTGTGCGACGCTTCTTGAGACGATGGATGACGGGGATTTGTATTATCTGGGGGAAAAAGCGGCAAAAAGTGAGAACGGGCGTGCGGTGTACGCGCCTGCTGCAGAGTTAAAGAAGGTTGAGCGCCAGTTTGGGCTGGTGTTTCAGAATTTCAATCTGTTTCCCCATTATTCCGTTTTAAAAAACATTATGGATGCGCCTGTCTGCGTACAGAAAAGAGATAAATCGGAAGTTTATGAAGAAGCGCTTAAGCTGCTTTCCAAAATGGGGCTTTGTGACAGGGCGGATTACTATCCCTGCCAGCTTTCCGGCGGACAGCAGCAGAGGGTTTCAATTGCAAGGGCGCTTGCGATGAAGCCGAAAATTTTATTTTTTGATGAACCGACTTCCGCACTGGATCCGGAGCTGACCGGAGAAATTTTAAAAGTCATTACAGAGCTTGCGAAAGAAAAAATGACGATGGTCATTGTGACGCATGAGATGTATTTTGCAAAAGACGTGTCGGATCGGATGATTTTTATGGATCAGGGAGTGATTGTGGAGGAGACGGTTCCGGAAGAACTGTTTGCTTCAGAGAATCAGCGCACGAGAGAATTTCTTGGCAAATACCATATACAGGGTTAAACTATATGCGGATTCGGACAATAGAGCCAAATCCGCATATTTTATAAGGGTTTGGGAATTCTTTAAAAGAAATCAAATAAAAAACAGGAGGAAAATGAAGTGGCACAGGTAAACATAAGGAAAGTGGCGATGATTGGATGCGGGTTTGTAGGCTCAGCATCGGCGTTCTGCCTGATGCAGAGCGGTCTGTTTTCAGAAATGGTATTGATTGACGCAGACAAAGAGCGCGCCGAAGGCGAGGCGCTTGATATTGGACACGGCGTTCCGTTTGCAAAGCAGATGAAAATTTATGCCGGGGACTACGACGACATTGCAGATGCGGCAATCATCATTATTACTGCGGGGGCAAACCAGAAACCGGAAGAGACAAGGCTTGATCTGGTGCATAAGAATGTTGCGATTTTTAAAAGCATCATTCCGGAGATTGCAAAAAGAAACTGTCAGGGAGTTTTGCTCGTCGTGTCGAATCCGGTGGACATTTTAACGTATACGGCGCTGAAACTTTCCGGATTTACGGAAAACAGGGTCATTGGTTCCGGCACGGTTTTAGATACGGCAAGACTGAAATGCGAGCTTGGCGAACACCTTTCGGTAGACAGCAGAAGCGTGCATGCATTTATTATCGGGGAACATGGAGACAGCGAGAT
The DNA here is from genome assembly GCA_910586645.1 of uncultured Lachnospiraceae bacterium. Classification (GTDB taxonomy): domain Bacteria; phylum Bacillota; class Clostridia; order Lachnospirales; family Lachnospiraceae; genus Roseburia_B. The sequence goes on from CAJUIS010000013.1 coordinate 33,454, forward strand.
TGCCGCATTCAGCAGCGCCAATGTGTCAGGAATCGCATTGAGCGAGTTCTGTGAGCTGCGCGGGCATTATGCGCACGATGAGAATTCCCAGCAGATTGCAGAACGCGTCAAAAACAGTGCTTATGACATTATTAAGAAAAAGCGGGCGACGTATTACGGCATTGCGATGGCGGTAAAACGTATTTGTGAAGTCATTATCCGGGATGAGAAATCAATTCTTCCGGTATCGTCCATGATGCATGGGGCATACGGAATCGAAGATGTTGTGCTTAGTATGCCCGCAGTCGTTGGAAAGAACGGCGTGGAGAGCCAGGTGCCGATTCCCCTCAGCCAAGAGGAAATCGAAAAGCTGCGTCTTTCTGCAGAGACGTTAAAGAAGATTCTTTCGGATGTGGAATGGGAATAGGGATCATTTTTCATCCAAAAGGCAGGACAAAAGGCGGTCATTGTCCTTCGGCATCATAAAGCAGAAGCGTATATATTTCTGATCCAGAAAAGGAAAGGTGGAACAGTCCCGGATCATAAGCCCTTTGCGGATAGTGCGGTCAAATAAGTCCTGTGAGGTGACATTTTTTTTGAGGATTTTGGCAAGCAGGAAATTCGCGCTGGCAGGATAGGGTTTAAAATCCGGGCTTTTTTGCAGCATATTGTAGATTCGCGTCCGTTCAGCGGAAATCAGAGCTTTTGTTTTCCGGATGTAATCTTCGTCTGTAAACATCAGTTCTCCTGCAATGACGGCAAGGGAATTGATGGTCCAGGGATTTTTCCTTGTATTGATGGATTTGATCAGATCCCGGTTTCCGGTTACGGCATATCCAAGCCGGAGTCCGGGAGCTGCGAAAAACTTGGCGGTTCCCCGCAGGATAATAATGTTATTATAATAATGCGTCAGAGGTATGGACGTAATTTCATCCATATTTTCGGCAAATTCCACATAAGTTTCATCTGCCATAACGAAAATATCGTGTTGTTTGCACACGTCTAAAATCTGCCGCATCTGGGTTCTTGTAATGGCGGAAGAGGTGGGGTTGTTTGGGTTGCAGATAACAAGAAGGTCGATGCTTTCATTCAGGCGTTCCATAAAATCGGAAAGATCCAGACGGAAATCATCTTTTTCTTTCAGCGGATAGTAGTGAGCCGTTCCGCCGCCCAGAAAAATTTCGCGTTCGTATTCGGAATAGGTAGGGCCTAAAATCAGGGCTTTTTTTGGATGCTCGATTTGAATGAACAGGGAAATCAGCTCGGTGGAGCCGTTGCCTACGATGATATTTTCGATATCGGAATGGACATAATCCGCGATACAGCGGCGGAGAGAAGCATACTCCCTGTCCGGATAGGCCGTTATGGCGTCAAGATGCGCAGACAGGGTTTTTCTCATGCCGGGGGAAATGCCAAGTGGGTTGACATTGGCCGAAAAGCTGATGATGTCTTCTTTTCTGATGCCGTAACTTTGTTCGATTTGTTCGAGATCGCTGCCGTGGAAATGATCTTTATGTTTTAACATTATGCTGATACCTCCGGTTGAATTTGTAAGACAGATCATATATAATTATCTGTAATTATAAACGTTTTAAATAAAAATGCAACAGAGAAGTGGGGAGACAGTGTGCATAAGCGGATAAAAGAACTTGCAGAAGGCAAAGTGGAACGCAAAAGCCCTGCCGCAGAGTTTTCCGTCAGCCGGATTGAGATAGAAACTGCGGAGGGGAAGGACTTTAAAGGAGAGATTAAAGTTACAGGAAAAGACAAAACTGCCGTGCGCGGAATTGTATATTCTTCCAATCCAAGGATGGAATGCCTGACAGAGGGATTTGACGGAGAAGAGGTCTGCATTTCGTATAAATTTCATGGCGCCGGGCTTGTCTGTGGAGATGTGGAGACAGGGGAGTTTGTCTTTGTCTGTATGCAAAGAGAGTATACCGTTCCTTTTACGGTGACTGTGGGAAAGGCGTATGCCGGGACGATGCCGGAACGGATTCAGACGCTTTCGGATTTTGCGGGACTGGCGCAGAGAAACTGGAAAGAGGCCGGGAAATTATTTTATTCTCCGGATTTTTCCGGCATCTTAAAGCATTCCAGTGAAAAAGAAAGGCTGTTACATAAGGGGCTTGCAAAAGGGGTCAAAACAGACAGGAATCTGGAAGAATTTCTTCTGGCATGCCGTTTGAAAGAGGCGGTCTTTGTGGAGATTGAACAGAAAGAATACGTTTTTTTTGGAGTGAAAGAGAAAATTTTCCAGGAAGCCGCAGTTACAAAGAATACCTGGGGCTACGTAGAAATTCATGTTTTCACCGACGCGGATTTTATCATTCCGAAGAAGCGATGGCTTTTGCAGGAAGATTTTCTTGGAAGCAGGGCGGATTTTGGTTTTTATCTGGATCCAAAGAAAATGCATGCGGGTAAAAATTTTGGCCGCCTGATTTTAAAAAGCGTGCATCAGGAAATTTCGGTTTCTGTCTGCGCTGTGTCATGGGAACGGGAAGAAGCGCGCAGTCCGGCGTACAGAGAGATTCAGAAGCGTCACGTAGAGCTGATGCAGATCTATGCCGATTACCGCCTGCGGAAAATCGTAACCGGAAGGTGGGCGTCGCTGTCCTGTAAAATACTGGATGAATTGACGGCTTTTGAACCGAAGAACGCATGGTACCGGCTGTTAAAGGCCCAGACGCTTTGGACAAACGGGCAAAAACAGGAAGCGGAATGGATTTTAGACGAATTTAAGAGAAAGTTCAGAGACAGGAGGAGTCCCGTGTGGGGGTATTATATGTATATCTGCACACTGATGGAACGGGAAGAGCTTTATATCAGCCGTCTGACGGATGAGATAGAGCAGATTTATCTGGAATGCCAGGAAAATCTTTTGCTGTTTTGGTGCCTTTTGTTTCTGCGCAAGGATTATGAAAACAGTTATCAGAAGCTAAAAGCCCTGGAACGGCGGATTATGGAAGGGGCGGACAGTCCGCTTCTCTATGTGGAAGCGTATGAATTGTTTGCGGAGGAACCCTATCTGATAAGGCAGATTGGAGAGTTTGAGATAAAGATTCTAAACTGGGCCAGGAAGCGGAAAATGCTGACAAAGGCGATTGTGGATCAGGTGATATCCGTGTTTCCGGAACGGCTTTTTTATCGGAAGACGGTTCTTTTGCTGCTGAAGGAATGTTACCATCTGATGGACTGTGCAAAGACCCTGCTCTATGAAAAACCCGGGGAGAAATGTCTGACAGATGAGAAAAGCGTATTGTCCGTTATCTGCGGGTATCTGATCCGGAACCAGAAATGGGGAGAAGATTTTTTTGAGTGGTATGCGCTTGGCGTGGAAAAGAAGCTGCGCATTACCGGTCTGTATGAGGCGTATCTGATGTCGATGGACGCAAAAAGCGTACAGGAAGTGCCGCAGATTATACAGATGTATTTTAAATACAACAATCAGTTAGGAAACAGGCAGAAGGCTGTTTTATATGTAAATATGATTGCGGCAAAGGAGCGGCAGCCGGAGGCTTTCCGCCAGAATTATCCTGCGATGGAGAAGTTTGCATATGAACAGATGGAGCGCGGACGCATTGACGATAACCTGGCCGTGATTTACAAGGAAGTTCTTTCCTGCGGCATTTATTCCAAGCAGGTATCAGACGCTCTTTCCGGCGTGGTGTTTATGCACAGGCTGACCTGTTCCTGGACGGGAGCGCTTCGTGTTGTGGTCTGCCAGAAACAGACGGCAGGCCAGACAGTAGTTCCGCTTATCGATCAGGCGGCGTATTTTCCTCTGTATTCCAATGATTACAGCATATTGATTGAAGACCGCCAGGGAAACCGCTACAGCGGCAGCGTGGATTACCAGTTGGAAAAGCTGATGTATCCGGGCAGGTATTTAAAAACCTGCATGAAATATTCACCGGAAAAACTTCCCTATCTTTTTTACTATTTTTCAGAACGGACGGGCCAAAAGCTTTTTACGGAGAAAGATCTGGCATATATTCAGACGCTGATAGCAAGTGGGGAAACAGACGTTTCCTATAAGGCCAGACTGTTTCCAAAGATGTTTTCCCTTATGAATGAGTTTGGAAGGACAGAGGAGATGCAGCGGTCGCTTTTAAAGATGGATCCTGGTCTTTTAACGCAGGAAGAACGATGCTTTATTCTGAAAATCTGTATGGAAAACCGTCTTTATGACGTCGTTTACCAAATTGCAAAAGAGTATGGTTTTGGAAAAATTGCAGCGGAAATGAAAGTGCCGTTTTTAGATGACCGGATACGGAAACTGGATTTTGCAGAGGATAAGACGCTGCTGCTGTTTTGCATGGATACGTTTCTGGAAGGCAAATACAATGATGCGATGCTTGCGTATCTTTGCAGGTTTTATGCCGGGCCGGTAAAGCTTATGGAAAAAGTTTTTTTTAGCGCGCAGGAATTTGGCGTCTGTACGAAGGAAATTGCAGGCAGGATTTTAGTCCAGATGCTTTATACGGAAGAATGCCCGGATTGTGCAGACGATGTTTACAGAAGCTATAAAGACGGCGGAATCCGCAGGCTGAAAGAAGCTTATCTGACATTTTTTTCTTACTGCAGCTTAGAGGAAGAAAGACGTATCCCGGAACATTTCTTTGACGATTTGCGGGAGTGGCATCTGGACGGAAGGGAAATGAACGGAACTTGCGCGCTTGCCCTGTTAAGACACTATACGAAGAATCCGTCTTTGATGCGGCGGGAGGAATCCCTGGTAAAGCCTCTGCTTGAAAAATATCTCTTTCAGGGGATGTATTTTGCATTTTACCGGAAGTTAAGCCGGGAGCTTTTGAAAAAATACCAGCTTTTCGATAAATATTATGTGGAATACAGGACAAGAAAGGACAGCCGGGTATGGATCCGCTGCGCAGGGCGGAAAGAAGAGGTTTTGGAAGAGATGCCAGAAGTCTGCGAGGGATTTTTTGTGAAAAAGATGATTTTATTTTTTGGGGAGGAAATCCGGTATTCTGTTTTGGAAGAGACGGACGGAAAAATAGAAACGGTGCAAAGCGGCTCTTTGCGGTGCGAGTTTCAGAGAGATACGGAAAAAAAGGACCGCTATGAAAGGCTGAATGAAATGCTTGCGCTGCAGGAAGAAGGGGCCGGGGAAGAGCTTTTTAAAAAGATGGCGGAATATGAACAGTTGGATCGCATGACAAATGAAATGTTTACAATAATCAGGTAAACCGGAGACAACAGTATGGCAGAGAGGTATGTTGGAATAGATTTAAACGATAAGTATGCGATGATCAGTTATTATACGGAAGGAATGTCAGAGCCAGGGACATTTAGCATGGTGACGGGAAACGAGGTGTATCAGATTCCGGTCTGCATTTCCAAAGGAAAAGAAACATCGCAGTGGATTTATGGGGAAGAGGCCAGACGGAGGGCAAAAGAAGATAAGTCGTTATGCATTGACGGACTGTTAAAAAAGGCTCTTGCAGATGATACGGCAGAGCTTTCCGGAACGGTTTACGATGTAAAAGAGCTTTTATTTCTTTTCTTAAAGAAACTTTTAAGCTTTCCGCCGCAGAGCGGCGGGCTTTGGCCGGATAAGCTTGTGATTGTGACAGAGAGCATGAATTTAGAATGCCGAAAGCTTTTCCGCCAGTTCGCAAAATGGGCGGATATTGCAAAAGACAGGATTATGCTGCTTGATTACAGGGAGAGCTTTTATTATTATGCTTTAAACCAGGAGCCGGAACTTTGCCGGAATGACATTGCGCTCTATTATTATACGACGGGAAAGCTTTTGTTTTGGCGTCTTAAATCTGACAGGCAGACCGTTCCTCAGGTAGTGACAATAGAAGAGAAGCGTTATGAAGCAATGTTGAGGGAAAAGGATGAGGAATTTACGGAGATTGTGGAAGCTTCGTTTTCCAAAAAACGGATTTCCTGCGTTTACCTGATAGGGGACGGGTTTGACGGCGGATGGATGAAAAAGTCTCTTTCTGCCGTCTGCCGCGGCAGGAGGGCGTTTATGGGAAAAAATCTTTTCAGCAAAGGAGCCTGTTACGGAGCGGCGGTAAAAACAGGAAAGAAAAACTGGCCGTATGTGTATATGGGAGACAATGAGCTGAAAGTAAATGTCAGCCTTAAAGTGGAAAATCACGGGAAAGATGAATTTGTGACGTTGGTGACTGCCGGGGAAAACTGGTATGAGGCAGGCAGGGAGTGTGAAGTCATTTTAAACGGAAGCCCTTCGGTAGATTTCTGGTTTCAGGAGCCAAGAAGCAGCGAAGCGGCAGTGCATTCTGTGGAGCTTTCCGGATTACCGGAACAAAAAGACAGGACGGTTCGCCTTCGAATTGCCGCAAAGCCTGCGGCGCCGGATAAGATTTTGTTTCGCATTACAGACATGGGATTTGGAGAGATTTTCAAAGCGTCAGAGAAAGTCTGGGAATATGAGATTTTGGTTTGACCGGAAAATTTGAGCTTTAGGAGGAAAGAATGGGAAAATTGCTCTTATGCAGCCACAGCCTTGCTTCTGTGCCTTACTATATTGAAAATATGGCATTGAATATATATTCGCTGGAAGAAATGTGCTGTTACCTGAAACAGAATATTGATTTAATTGAGCCTTCCTTTATGGACGGGGAGCTTATTTTGTGGATAGAGACGGAATTAAAGCTTCCGGCGCTTGCAAAAAAGCTTGAGAAGAGAAAGAGGGAGGGCTGCAGCCTTGGGGAATTTGTGGCGGTTTTGGCATCGGGCTGCAGTTACTGCAAAGAAGAAGAAATACGGGATATGCAAAAGACGCTGGCTGATTTTGAGGATAAGAGTGAACTGGAATGCAGAAAAATCCGGACAGACCGCCTGCTTCAAAAAAAGCGGTATGGGGCCGCTGTTGCAGAATACCGGAAACTTCTGGCGCTTTGCGGCGCAGACAGTATCCTTGCGGGAAATATTTATCATAACTTGGGAACGGCATATGCAGGGCTTTTTCTTTTTGAAGAAGCGGCGGATTGTTATGGAAAGGCATTTGAGAGAAATAAAAATCCTGTTTCTGACAGCCAGAAAAAGATGGCGCTTGAGCTTTCCATGGAAATCAGGCCTTCCGCAGAACAGGAGCGTCTGGATGGGCCGCCGCAGGAAACGCTTTGGCAGTGGAAAGAGACATATTTGCGGAACTGTAAATAAGAGAGGTTTAGAATATGGGATTTTTTAAGAGAAAGAAGCAGAAAAGACAGGAGGAAGAAAGAATCCGGAAGGAAAACCTGATTGCCGGAGTGGAAGGAGTGTTGGAAGACGCTTTTGATAAGAAAAAAGTCCAGAGCTACATTATGAACTGCTGCGAACAGATGGCAGAGGCAAATAAAGAGCTGGAGGAAGAACAGGCTGAATACCGGATTATTACGGAATATCTCAATGATATTCAGACAATTGAGAATCTGCCGGATGAAGAGATGGGAGAAGTCCGCGGCGCGGCGGAGAGCGTGCAGAGTTTAAACCGCCAGAGAGACGAATATCAAAATTCAGAGAAAAAGATTTCAGACGTGCAGTTTGTACAGATACAGCAGGAAGAAGAAAAGATTCCGGACGCAATCAACCGCCTTAAGTCGAATGAAGCTTATCAGAATAAAGTAAAAAAGGATATGAATTATCTGGAAGGAGAAAAGACAGAGTGGTATTACAATAAATATGATTTGCTTCATCAGCAGAAAATTTTAAAAAACGCTTCCTTCGTTCTGCTTGGGCTGGTTATTATAAGCATGGCGGTCATTCTCGTACTGCAGATAGGATTCCGGGAAGATACGGCGTATGCCTGGATTTCGGTTATTTTTATTGCCGCAGTGTGCGGGTTCGGCATATATTTTAAAATGGCATATAATGAGACGGAAATCAGGCGGTCAGAAGTGAATATGAATCATGCGATTGTGCTTTTAAACAAAGTTAAGTTTAAATATGTCAGCGTAACGAATGCGGTGGACTATGCCAGAGAAAAGTACCATGTCAAAAATGCATATGAATTTAATTATCTCTGGGAACAGTATTTGAATGAGGTTAAAGAACGGGAAAAGTTCCGGCAGGCCAATGAAGATCTGCAGTATTTCAGCAAAAAGCTGATACGGATTTTAAACGGCTACCGGCTGTATGACGCAGGCGTCTGGGTGAACCAGGCATCTGCCCTTGTAGACAAAAAAGAAATGGTGGAAGTAAAGCACAATCTGATTGTACGCAGGCAGAAACTGCGTTCCCAGATTGAATATAATGTAGAAAATATAAAAAACCGGCGGCGGGAAGTGGATGAAATCCTGGTCAAAGAAAAAATAGATACGCCCCAGATTCGTCAGATTATCCGGTCGATTGATAAAAATATCGGTTAGAAAGCAGGGAAAATGAATAAGAGTGAAAAAGCAAGAGAACTGTTTATGGAAGGATACAACTGCGCGCAGGCCATAGCTGGCGCTTATGCGGAAGAAATGGGTATGGAGTTTGATACAGCCGTAAAGATGGTATCTTCTTTTGGAGCGGGAATGGGCAGGCTGCGTGAGGTCTGCGGAGCGGTGAGCGGAATGCTTTTTGTGGCGGGAGCGCTGTATGGATACAACGATCCCAAAGATTTATCTGCAAAAAAAGAACATTATGAAAGAGTCCAGTTTCTGGCCGGGCAGTTTAAGGCGGAGGCAGGAAGCATTATCTGCAGGGAACTGCTGGGAGCGGAGGGGAAAGATACAAGCCCTTCTCCACAGGAAAGGACAGAGGAATATTATAAAAAAAGATCCTGCCCGGATAAAGTCGCCCTTGCTGCAGACATAATGGAAAAATATATGCGGAACGAGTATATAAACAGCTTGTAATTTAAAGGAATTAGTGGTATGGTATTTTCTGAATGTAAAAGGAGGAGATAAACATATGAGACTTAAAAGAAGAGTATCGTTGTTTTTGGCCGTAGCAATGGCTTTAAGCGCCATGGTGTCCAATGGTCTTTCGGCAAATGCCAAGGGGATCGCATCTTTGGAAGCAATGAGCGAAACGAGTATGACGCCGGAAGGACCGGAAATAACGCCGCAGGAGCCGGATCTTACGCCGGGAGAACCGGATGCGGATTCAGATGCGTCTCTTTTAGATCTGAAACTTTCTTATCAGGAAGAGAAGGATATGATTTCTCTGAGCTTTCAGGCAAGCGGCCATGCGTATGTAAAAATTTATGCAAATGGAAGAGTTCTTGAAGAGGAGTATACAGGAACGGTCTATGACTGTACAGACATTGAGGAAGGAAAGGATTATCTTTTTCTGGTTATGCCGTACGACAAAGAAAACAGGGCGGGCACAGGAAAACAGATTTCTTTTTCCGTTCCTTATAAAAAGGCAGTTCTGGAAGATATAGATGTGGATTATAATCTGGAGAAACAGGTGCTTATCGTTGACTGGACGGGAAGCGGCATTGCATATGCAGACGTCTATCAGGATGATATCCTGATTGGGAAGAAGATCCGGAATGAAAGGCTGATTCTGGAAATCAGCCTGGAAGCAAAGAGCAAGCATACATATAAAGTAATCCCGTACAATAAGATAGATGAAGCCGGTGCGGAAAAGACGTATCTGCTGGAAGTGGATGATTATGTGGCGCGGATTGATCAGAGCCAGATCGAATATGTGGAAGCACTACGGCAGATCCAGATGAGCTGGGAGGATTCTTATACAAAGTATGTGGAAATCAGCCTGAATGATGAGGTGCTGGAAGAAAAGTACACAGGAAAAAGCTATGTGATTAACTGCGAGCTGCAGCCGGGGGCGTCTTACGTTGTTTCCATACTTCCGTATAATGAAAAGGAGGAAGCGGGAGAAGAAGAGGAAGACGACGTTTCTTTTGGATATTTTGATATTCCGGATGATTTTAAAGCGTCTCTTGTCAATGTTCCGGTGAAGAGCGGCACAGGAGGCTATACGGGATTTTCAAGCCCTTCCGTGCAGCTTACGTGGCAGGCGCAGAACCGCGCCGTTTATGAAATTTACCGGGCTGAGGGCAAGGATGCAAGAGGCGCGTATCAATGGATTGCAAATGTCAAAGCGGGCGCAGACGGATTATATACTTATACGGATGAGAAAGCCGGATTTAGCAGTTATTATTATAAGGTGCGGCGGAAAATCGTTACGGATTCCTATGTGGAGCAGGAGCTTTATACGGCTCTGTCCGATGCAAAACGGGTGAATGTCACAGTTCCGAAACCAACGGTAAAGGCGCAGCTTGAAGGGAACGGGAAAATGGCATTGTCCATAAGTTCCAGAAGAGAATACGTTTCCGGATATGACATATACAGAAAATGCGGCAGAGGTTCTTATAAGTTTTTAACTACAATTACAGGTGACGCATATGTGGATAAGTCAATAGAATTCGGAAAAAATTACCATTATAAGGCGAAAGCTTATTATTATGACGTACGTTCCGGAAAAAAGACATACGGAAAATATTCAAAGGCGGCAGGGGCAAAAAATACAGTAAGCGCAATACAGGCCGAGGCAGTGGCGATTTCAGCGGATACAGTGAAGCTTGCATGGACTCCGGCTGCAAATGCGTCGGAGTATGAGATCTACTATAAGTCCGGTCTGCAGGGAGACGCCTATGCGCTTTGGACAAAAACGGACCGTCTGTCTGTGACGCGTAAATTAAAAAGCGGCGGAACTTACTATTTTATGGTAAAGGCGTGTCAGGAAACAGATGGAGGAAAAGCTTATTTTTCCAGTGCCGAAGCAGTCGTTAAAATGGGATTTTCGGCTCCGGGCGGTTTAAATGTGAGTAAAACTGCTTATGATTTAAATAAAAAGACAGATACACTGATACAGAAAGATACGCTGTCCTGGAACCGGGTATATGGAGCGAGCGGATACCGGGTGGAGGTGTATGATGAAACGACAAAAAAATACAGGCGGGTGGCAACCGTTAAGAGCGGAAGCAAGACTTCTTATACAGTGTCAAATGTTGTTGCGCCGGGCGCAAAACAATTGAAATACCGGATCAGCGCTTATGCAAAAGAGAAGGTAAAAAAAGGAGACACAATAACAATCACGCCGATGCTTGGAACGGTGCAGAATGTAACTGTGAAAAAATCAGGCTCGAAAGTTAAGATAAGCTGGAATAAAGTTCGGGGAGCGGAACGTTATCAGGTATATCGTTCGAATGGGCGTACAATGCTTCTGGTCGCAGAAACAGCGTTTCTTTCCACTGCTGATCAGGGGTTGTGCGCGGATGTCCCCTATACATATTATGTGCAGGCAGTAAACAATACAAAAAAAATCAGCGGGGAAAAGAGCGAACCGGCAGAGTTTCGGATACGTCTTGGAGAAGTTTCCAATTTAAAAGCCGTAAATACGTCTGCAAAGACAGTTAAATTATCCTGGAAAGACAATAAAGAAGCGCAGAGTTACGATATCTATTATAAAGATTCAGAGAGTAAGAAATATCAGAAGATTGACAGGGTTGCGGCAAAGAAAGGGGTTTATGTGCATACGGGCCGGACAGCCGGAACAACCTGTTATTACAAAGTGGTGGCTGTTCAGATCAACAGCGCCGGCGTTCGGGCAGAATCTGAAGGGGCTTTGGCGAGTGTAAAAGTGAGCAAATAATCTGCGGAAGGGGCAGGAGCCATTATGAAAATAGAAGAATATGGACTGGAAAAATTAGCGGCTCCATTGCTTTTATGGTTTGCAGGCCATGCAAGGGCGCTGCCCTGGAGAGAAGACGTGACGCCTTACCGCGTATGGATATCTGAAATTATGCTGCAGCAGACGAGAGTGGAAGCCGTAAAGCCTTATTTTGAAAGGTTTGTCGAGGCTTTGCCGGACGTTGCGGCTTTAGCGGGCTGTAAAGAGGAACGTCTGTTAAAGCTCTGGGAAGGGCTTGGGTATTATAACCGTGTGCGGAATATGCAGACTGCGGCCAGATGCATTATGGAAGAGTATGGCGGCAGGATTCCCATGTATTATGAAGAACTGCTGAAATTAAAGGGAATCGGACATTATACGGCAGGAGCCATTGCTTCCATTGCATATGGGATGCCGGTTTCCGCAGTGGACGGGAATGTGCTTCGCGTAATTTCAAGAGCGGCGGGAGACGACAGGGATATCATGCAGCAGTCTGTCCGCGCGAATATGGAAAAACAATTAAACGAGGTAATTCCGGAAGGCCAGGCGGGCAATTTTAACCAGGCTCTTATGGAATTGGGAGCGACTGTCTGTCTGCCGAACGGAGAGCCAAAGTGTGAGGAATGTCCGTGGAAGGAGCTTTGCATTGCAAAAAGAGATAATTTGATTTGCCGCATTCCCGTAAAAAGCAAGCCGAAGAAACGTAAAACGGAAGAAAGAACAGTGCTTTTGATACGGGACGGAGATAAGGTTGCTCTGAAAAAGCGTCCGTCGAAAGGGCTTTTAGCGGGGATGTATGAATTTTTGAATGTGGCAGGATATCTGGAAAGGGAAGATGTGATTTCCTGTGTAAAAGAAATGGGATTTACGCCGCTTAGAGTGGAACGGCTGACAGATGCAAAACATATCTTTTCTCATGTGGAATGGCATATGAGAGGATATATGATCCGGGTGGAGGCGCTTGATGACGCGGTGCGGGAAGGCCAGGAATTTTTATTTGCGGAAGCCGCTGATTTTAAAGAAAATTATCCTCTGCCGTCGGCATTTGCCGCATATGCGAAGCATTTAAATGTTTTTTCTGGGAAAAAGAGGGAGCCGGTGTAAAAACACCGGCTTTTCATATGAAAAAGATTTTATAAAAAGTGAAGCAACTCACTATCTACCTGTAAGAATGTATATAGTATAAAATTATTTTGTGAAGCTGATATTTACATTATATGAGAAAATTGTAAACAATGTATGAATCTCTGTTTCTTGCATATAAAAAGAAAAATGTGTATAATGGAACGAGTTGCTGATTGTTTTAGGATTTGTTGGAGGGCGCTGCATATGTATGACAGTATTGTAATAGGAGCCGGAGCCGCGGGAAGCGTTGCGGCGCGGAGACTGGCGGAAGACGGCAAAAAAGTTCTTATTTTGGAGAAACGTTCTCATATCGGAGGAAATTGCTATGACAGGCCGGATGCGTTTGGAATTTATATCCATGAATACGGGCCGCATATTTTTCATACGAATGAGGAAGACGTATTCCGGTTTTTGTCTGAATTTACAGAGTGGAATTTTTTTGGACATGAGGTGGCGGCGAATGTGCATGGCAGGCTGATTCCAATTCCTTTCAACCTGAATACGCTGTATGAAGTGTATGACAAAGAGAAGGCAGAAGAGCTGGAGGAGATTCTGATTCGTGAATACGGAGAAGGAAGCCGCGTGCCGATTATGAAGCTGAAAGAAAATTCCAGTCCAAAAATCAGAGCGATTGCAGATTTTGTGTATGAGAATATATTTTTGCATTATACGATGAAGCAGTGGGGACAGACGCCGGAAGAAATCAGTGCGGAAGTGACAGGAAGGGTTCCGGTATTGATTTCCCATGATAACCGTTATTTCCAGGATAAGTATCAGGGGATGCCGAAAGAAGGCTATACGGCCATGTTTCAAAAAATGCTGGATCATCCGCGCCTTACGCTTAAACTTGGCGAAGACTGTAGAAAAAGGCTTTCCTTTTTGCCGGATAAAGTATTATTTGACGGAGCGGAATTTACAGGAGAGATTATTTATACCGGGGCGCTGGACGAGCTGTTTGACTGTGAGTATGGGCGTCTGCCGTACCGTTCGCTGGATTTTCGGTTTGAGCATTTCAATGAAAAGAGTTTTCAGGGGAGAAGTGTGGTGAATTATACGGTGAGTGAGGAATTTACAAGAATCACCGAGTTTAAATATCTGACGGGGCAGCAGGATGCGGAAGGGACGACGATTGTAAAGGAATATCCGTTTGCGTATACGGGAGCGGAAGGGGAAGTCCCTTATTATGCGATTTTAAATGAAGAAAATCAGGCGCTTTACCAGAGGTATGCAGAGAAAACGGAACCTTATAAGAATGTATATTTATTGGGAAGGCTTGCAGAATATAAGTATTACAATATAGACGCCATTGTAAAAAAAGCGCTCCAGTTGGCGGATACGATAAGGAGATAAAAGATGAAATTATTAACGATTGCGATTCCAAGCTACAATTCAGAAGATTATCTGGAAAAGTGCGTAAAGTCACTGCTTCCCGGCGGTGAGGACGTTGAGATACTGATTGTGGATGACGGTTCTAAGGATATGACGCCGGAGATTGCCGACGCTTTTGAAAAAAAATACCCCGGCATTGTGCGGGCGATTCATCAGGAAAACGGAGGGCATGGAGCGGCCGTCAATACGGGCATTAAAAATGCGACGGGGCTTTTTTTCAAGGTTGTGGACAGCGACGACTGGGTGGATCTTGAGAGCTACCGTGCAATTCTTGAAAAACTCCGGGAATTTGCGGGCGGCAGTGAAACGCTTGATATGCTGATCAGCAATTTCGTATATGAAAAGCAGGGTGTCAAACACAAAAGAGTGATGCGGTATACCTCCATGCTGCCGCAGGATAAGCTGTTTGGCTGGGAAGATACGAAGCATTTCAGAAAAGGGCTGTACATTCTGATGCATTCGGTCATTTACCGCACAAAGCTGCTCAGGGACTGTGAGCTGGAACTGCCGCGTCATACGTTTTATGTGGACAATCTTTTTATTTACCAGCCATTGCCGTATGTAAAAAATATGTATTATCTGAACGTAGATTTTTACCGGTATTTTATTGGGAGAGAAGATCAGTCCGTCAATGAAAAGGTGATGATCAGCAGGATTGACCAGCAGATTAAAGTCAATAAGATTATGGTGGACGCATATGATTTATGGAAGATTCCGAACCGGAAACTTCGTAAATATATGTTTAATTATCTGGAAATCATAACGGTAATTTCCACCGTTATGCTGATTCGTTCCGGGACAAAAGAAAATCTTGAGAAAAAAAGAGAGCTCTGGGGATATATCAAGCAGCAGGATCTGCGGCTGTTCCATCATCTCAGGAAAGGAATTATGGGGAGGACGATGAATCTGCCGGGACGCAGCGGCAGGAAGATTTCGATTGCAGCGTATAAGATTTCGCAGAAGGTGGTAGGATTTAATTAAAATTAAAAAACATCTCTTAAATGGAGAAAGAAAAACCAGGGGGCCGTGCTGTGCGTTTGTCCCCTGGTTAAATTTTTTCTTGACAATATACCCTATAGGGGTATATAATAAATACGGAGAAAAGAAACGGAGGGGCAGATATGGGAGAAGAACGGGAATGCTGTATGCATAAGACAAAAGAACGCTCAGAACAGGAATATAAGGATCTGATTCACAGGTTAAACCGCATTGAAGGCCAGGTAAGAGGGATTAAGGGCATGGTGGAGCGGGATGCGTACTGTACGGACATTCTGATACAGGTGGCTGCGGCAAACGCGGCCTTAAAGAGTTTTAACCGCGTTCTTTTGGAAAATCATATTAAGACCTGTGTCACGCAGGATATCAGGGAAGGAAGAGAAGAGACGGTAAATGAACTTCTTGCCATATTGCAGAAATTAATGAAATAGAGGTGATTTGTTTGGAACAGTATACGGTAACCGGAATGAGCTGCGCGGCCTGCAGTGCGCGCGTGGAAAAAGCGGTGTCAAAAGTGCCGGGCGTTACGTCATGTTCTGTCAGCCTTCTGACAAATTCCATGGGCGTGGAAGGGGAGGTGCTTTCGGAAGAAGTTATAAAGGCAGTGGAAGACGCCGGTTATGGAGCGATGGCAAAGGACAAGGAAGGCGGCGCAGAAAAAAGGGCGGAAAGCTCTGATACAGAAGAACTGCTGAAAGATAAGGAAACGCCGTTATTGAAAAAACGGCTGTTTGCATCGGTTGGATTTCTGCTGGCTTTGATGTACCTTTCGATGGGGCATATGATGTGGAACTGGCCTGTGCCGGAATTTCTGGCAAAGAACCTGATTGCGCAGGGGATCCTGCAGCTTCTTCTGACCGCTGCGGTTATGGTTGTCAATCAGAAGTTTTTTATCAGCGGATTTAAAAGCCTGTTTCACCTTGCTCCCAATATGGATACGCTTGTAGCGCTTGGTTCTGCAGCTTCTTTTGTATACAGTGTATATGCGCTGTTTGCAATGACATACGCCCAGTTGGAAGGGGACGCGGGGCTTGTTATGTCCTATATGCATGAATTTTATTTTGAATCTGCAGCCATGATTTTAACGCTGATTACAGTGGGAAAAATGCTGGAAGCCAGGTCAAAGGGAAAAACGACAGACGCACTGAAGAACCTGATTCGCCTTTCACCGAAAAAAGCGACTGTTTTAAGAGACGGAACAGAAAAGGAAATTGCGGCGGAACAGGTGAAAAAGGGCGATATTTTCCTGGTTCGTCCAGGAGAGAGCATTCCTGTGGACGGCATTGTTTTAGAAGGAAACAGCGCAGTCAATGAATCGGCTCTGACAGGAGAGAGCATTCCTGTGGATAAGGCGCCGAAAGACAGCGTGTCTGCGGCAACGGTCAACAATTCCGGTTTTTTGAAATGCGAGGCGGTAAGAGTCGGGGAAGATACGGCGCTGTCGCAGATTATCCGTCTGGTCAGCGATGCGGCGGCGACGAAGGCGCCGATTGCGAAAGTGGCCGACAGGGTTTCCGGCGTTTTTGTTCCCATAGTAATCGGAATTTCTTTCATCACCCTGTTTGCCTGGATGCTTGCCGGCGAAAGTGTGGGATTTGCCCTTGCAAGAGGGATTTCCGTGCTGGTGATAAGCTGTCCGTGTGCGCTTGGCCTTGCAACGCCGGTGGCGATTATGGTTGGAAACGGCGTGGGGGCAAAAAACGGAATAATGTTTAAGACAGCCGTATCTTTGGAAGAGACAGGAAAAACGCAGATTGCGGCTTTGGATAAGACGGGAACGGTTACGACGGGAGAGCCGTCTGTTACGGATATCATTCCGGCAGAAGGAGTTACAAAAGAGAAACTGCTGCATGATGCGGCTTCTCTGGAGAAAAAAAGCGAGCATCCTCTGGCTTCTGCCGTATTAAAATATGCTAAGGAACAGAAACAGACGCCGGAAGAAGTTACGGATTTTACTGCAGTGGCGGGAAACGGACTGGCCGGAATGCGAAACGGGGTGCATCTTTGGGGCGGAAACGCAGTTTTTATCGGAACATATATTGACATACCGAAAGAAATGCAGAAAAAAGCGGATCGGCTTTCGGAAGAAGGGAAAACGCCGTTGTTTTTCGCGGAAGAAGGACGTTTTCTTGGAATTATTGCGGTGGCGGACGTTTTAAAAGAGGAAAGCAAAAGGGCGGTGGCGGAACTTAAGAATATGGGGATCCGCGTTGTCATGCTGACCGGGGACAACGAACGGACGGCAAAGGCCATCGGAAGCGCCGCAGGCGTGGATGAAGTAATTGCAGGGGTTATGCCTGACGGAAAAGAGAGAGTGATCCGTTCTCTGAAAAAACAGGGAAAAACCGTAATGGTAGGTGATGGGATTAACGACGCTCCGGCTCTTACAAGAGCGGACATTGGGATTGCCATCGGAGCGGGAACAGACATCGCAATTGACGCGGCGGATGTGGTTTTGATGAAGAGCAGGTTAAGCGACGTGCCCGCGGCTATCCGTTTAAGCAGGGCGGCGCTTAAAAATATTCACGAAAATCTTTTCTGGGCGTTTATTTATAATATGATAGGAATCCCTCTGGCCGCTGGAATCTTTATTCCGGCATTTGGCTTAAAATTAAATCCGATGTTTGGGGCCGCGGCTATGAGCTTATCCAGTTTTTGCGTTGTAACCAATGCGCTTCGTTTAAATTTACTGCAGATTCACAATGCAGGAAAAGATAAAAAAAGAAAACAGAAAAAGAAAAAGGAGGAACAGACAATGGAAAAAACAATGAAAATTGAAGGTATGATGTGCGGCCACTGTGAGGCAAGGGTGAAAAAGACGTTAGAGTCCATCGAAGGCGTAAAAGAGGCAAGAGTGAGCCACAAGGACGGGACGGCAGTCGTTGTTTTAAACGAGGAGGTTTCAGGCGATACACTGAAGAAAGCGGTGGAAGATCAGGATTATAAAGTGGTTTCCATTCAGTAAATTATAAAAATTTAAGAAAAATCAAAAAAAGTTCACGAACTCTATATTGCTTTTAAGCCCTCTTAGACATATAATAGACCGTAGCAGTTTACCGTCATAAGTCCGGTAGCTGTAAATATGCGGTGCAGAGCTGCAATATGCAGGAACTGTATCTGCCGTACGGAGGAGATTATGGACAATCAGGAACCAAACAAGCAGAACGGCAACCGTAACAATAAAAACGGGCAGATCGTTATGACCTTTATTATGGTATCGCTTTTGGTGTTATTCATTATGAGTATCGTATCCAATAAATTCACGCAGCAGTACAATCAGGAGCTTTCCTATACGGAATTTCTGGAAAAAGTGGAAGCAGGTGAAATCGAAAGCGTCAAATTTACAGGAACTCAGATTGACATTGTACAGAAGGCGAAAAAAGGCTCTAAGCTTAAACTTACCTATTATACGGGAATGGTCAATGATACTGAGCTGGTTTCGACTTTAAAGGAAAAGGACGTAGAGATCTTTGGCTATATTCCCGATAATACGTCTACCTGGATTTACAACATTTTAAGCTTTGTTATCCCGCTTGCTCTGGTGTGGATTTTGCTTGCGTTTCTGATGAAGCGTATGGGCGGCGGAGGCGTTATGGGCGTCGGCAAGACGACGGCTAAAGTTTATGTAGAGAAATCGACGGGCGTCACGTTTGTAGACGTGGCCGGGCAGGACGAAGCGAAAGAGTCTTTGCAGGAGGTCGTGGACTTTCTGCACAATCCGAAAAAATACAGGGATATCGGAGCGAAACTGCCAAAAGGGGCTCTTCTTGTAGGCCCGCCCGGAACAGGGAAGACACTGCTTGCAAAGGCGGTTGCGGGAGAGGCAAGCGTGCCGTTTTTCTCGCTGGCAGGTTCGGATTTTGTGGAAATGTTTGTGGGCGTGGGAGCTTCCCGTGTGAGGGACTTGTTTAAAGAAGCGCAGAAACAGGCGCCCTGTATTATATTCATTGACGAGATCGATGCGATCGGAAAGAGCAGGGATTCCAGGTTCGGCGGCGGCAACGATGAAAGGGAGCAGACGCTAAACCAGCTTCTTGCCGAGATGGACGGATTTGATACGTCCAAAGGGCTTTTGATTTTAGCGGCGACAAACCGCCCGGAGGTTTTGGATAAAGCGCTGCTTCGTCCGGGACGTTTTGACCGGAGGATTATTGTGGATCGACCGGATCAGAAAGGAAGGCTTGAGACGCTGAAAGTACATTCCAAAGACGTTTTAATGGACGAAACGGTGGATTTGGAGGCGCTTGCGCTTGCGACGGCCGGACTTGTAGGATCGGATCTTGCCAATATGATAAACGAGGCTGCAATCAATGCGGTAAAAAACGGGCGCAAATTTGTCAACCAGTCGGATTTGTTTGAAGCGTTTGAACTTGTGGCGGTCGGAGGCAAAGAAAAGAAAGACCGCGTGATGAGTGAGAAGGAAAAGAAGATCGTATCCTATCACGAGGTTGGCCATGCGATGGTGACGGCGCTGCAGAAAAACACTGAGCCGGTACAAAAGATTACAATTGTGCCGCGTACCATGGGCGCGCTGGGCTATACGCTGCAGACGCCGGAAGAAGAGAAATTTCTTGATACGAAAGAAGAGCTTTTGTCCAAGATTACGACATTTATGGCGGGGCGCGCAGCGGAAGAAATTGTATTCCATTCCGTTACGAGCGGCGCAGCGAACGATATTGAACAGGCGACAAACATTGCAAAGGCGATGATTACAAGATTCGGTATGTCGGAGAAGTTTGGCATGATGAGCCTTGTAACGGTGGAAAGCCAGTATCTGGACGGCAGGGCCGCGATGAACTGTGCGGAAAAGACGGCGGCGCAGGTGGACAAAGAAGTTCTTAAGGTGATTAATTCCTGTTACGCAAAAGCCAAGAAACTTTTAAATGAGGACAGGGAAGCGCTGGATCAGATTTCCGAATATCTCTTTGAACATGAAACGATTACGGGCAAGGAGTTTATGAAGATGTTCCGTAAGCTTAAGGGTCTGCCGGAACCGGAAGAAGAAAAGAAGAGTGACAAAGAGCCTGTCAAAGGCGAAACAATTGATTTGATTGCAGACGACAGTAAGGATGAATAAGAAATATGTTTCATTTGGAAGAAGAACTGAAAAAACTCCCGGATCAGCCGGGAGTTTATATTATGCATGACAAAAAAGACGCGATTATTTATGTTGGGAAAGCCGTTTCCCTGACAAAGCGGGTGCATCAGTATTTTCAGGCCAGCCATAATGAAGGGCCAAAAAAGGATCGTATGGTAAAACAGATTGCAAGATTCGAGTACATTGTGACAGACTCTGAGGTAGAGGCCCTTGTACTGGAATGCAACCTGATTAAGGAACACAGGCCAAAATACAATACATTGCTGCGGGATGATAAATCTTATCCGTATATTAAAGTGACTCTGGGCGACGAGTATCCGAGAGTCCTTTTTTCACATCAGATGAAGAAAGACAAATCCAGGTATTTTGGCCCGTATACGAGCGCGGGGGCGGTAAAGAATACAGTGGATTTAATCAATAAGCTCTATGGGCTGCGCACCTGCAGGCGTATCCTGCCAAAGGATATTGGGAAGGAGAGACCCTGTTTGAACTACCATATCAAACAATGTACGGCGCCTTGCCAAAACAGCATTTCAAAGGAAGATTACAATGAGCGCATAAAACAGGCAATCCGGTTTTTAAACGGAGAATTTCTGCCTGTTATGCGGGAGCTTGAGGAGAAAATGGCAGCGGCGGCGGCTTTGATGGAATTTGAGAAAGCGGCGGAGTGCAGGGACTTGCTAAACAGCGTAAAGCAGATTGCGCAGAAACAGAAAATCACAGATGCAAATGATGAAGACAGGGACGTCATCGGTTTGGCGAAAGACAAAGAAGACGCAGTGGTTCAGGTCTTTTTTATCCGGGGCGGCAAGCTGATCGGGAGAGAGCATTTTTATATCAAAATTGCCGAAGAAGACAGCAGGGAGCAGATTTTGACTGTATTTCTCAAACAATATTATGCGGGAACGCCGTTTATTCCCAGGATGATTATGCTGCCGTCCTGCATAGAGGAAAAAGAAGTGATTGAAGAATGGCTTACAGGCAGACGGGGGCAGAAGGCGTATATCAAAATTCCACGGAAAGGGATGAAAGAGAAATTAGTTGAACTTGCGGCGAAAAACGCAAGGCTTGTACTTGCCCAGGACAAGGAAAAGTTAAAGCGGGAGGAAGGGCGGACAATTGGGGCTGTCAAAGAGATTGCCGGGCTTTTGGGACTTTCAGGAGTTGCGCGCATGGAAGCTTATGATATTTCCAATATCAGCGGATTTCAGTCGGTCGGGTCAATGGTGGTTTATGAGAAAGGAAAACCCTGCCGCAGCGACTACCGGAAATTCCGGCTTAAGACAGTGTCCGGCCCGGACGATTACGCTTCGATGCGCGAAGTGTTGACCAGACGTTTTTCCCACGGGATGGCAGAACAGGAAGAGCTTAAGGAGAAAGGGCTTTCAGACGCTTACGGAAGTTTTACCAAATTTCCGGATTTGATTATGATGGACGGAGGAAAAGGGCAGGTTGGTACGGCGCTTCGCGTTTTAGAAGAACTTGGACTTAAAATTCCTGTGTGCGGTATGGTAAAAGATGATAATCACAGGACGCGCGGGTTATACTATCATAATGCAGAGATTCCAATAGACAGAGACAGCGAGGGATTTAAACTGATTACAAGAATCCAGGACGAAGCCCACAGGTTTGCGATTGAGTACCACAGATCGCTGCGGAGCAAAGGGCAGGTGCATTCTGTGCTGGATGATATACCGGGAATCGGGCCGTCCAGAAGAAAGGCTTTGATGATGCGGTTTCCTTCTCTGGAAGCCATCCGCAACGCCGATGTAAAAGAATTATCCGAAACGCCGTCCATGAATGAAAAAGCTGCGAAAGCCGTTTATCTTCATTTTCATTCTGTTGATGAAAAGGAAGAAGTATGCTATACTGAACAGACCAGAAAAGAAGAAAAAATACAGGAAGGAGAAGAGGATTATGGAAGGCGTTAGTGTAGCGAAAATTGCAAAAAAAATGGAGCTGAATAACTTTACCAAAGACATTGAATTAAAAAAACACCGCATTCTGCTTTCCGATGTCAATCGTCCGGCGCTGCAGCTCAACGGGTTTTTTGAGCATTTTGAGCAGTCCCGCGTAGAGATTATTGGAATGGTGGAATATGCGAATTTACAGAAAAAGACAGAGGAGGAGAGGAAAGAATTGTATGACGCATTTCTTTCTTTTGACATCCCCTGTGTTATTTTCTGCCGCGGCTTTGAGCCGGATGAGATGTTTTTGGAGGCGGCAATCCGCAATGAAATTCCGGTGCTTGGCACAGAGCAGCCGACGTCTGAATTTATGGCGGAGCTTATCAATATCCTGACGGAAGAGCTTGCGCCATGCATCACTATCCATGGGGTTTTGGTGGACGTATACGGAGAGGGCCTTCTGATTATGGGAGAGAGCGGAATCGGAAAGAGCGAGGCTGCGCTCGAGCTTGTAAAAAGAGGCCACCGCCTTGTTACGGACGACGTTGTGGAAATCCGGAAAATCAACGATCATACGCTTGTGGGGACTTCACCGGAGATTACCAGGTATTTTATTGAACTGAGAGGCATTGGAATTATCAATGTAAAGACGCTTTTCGGCGTGGAATGCGTCAAAGAAAAGCAGAACATTGACTTGGTGATTAAGCTGTCAGACTGGAAGAAAGAAAACAATTACGACCGTTTTGGACTGGAAGAGGAATATACGGAGATTTTAGGCAATAAGATCGTCTGTCATTCGCTTCCGATCCGTCCGGGAAGGAATCTTGCTGTCATCTGTGAAGCGGCGGCGGTAAATCACCGTCAGAAGAAGATGGGATATAACGCTTCTTTGGATTTGTACAGCCGCGTGCAGGCGAATTTCGCAAAAAAAGAAGAAGAATAGAGGAAGACTGACAAAATGGAAAATAAAAATGCATGGGAAAAGTATCCCCAGGGTGAAGACAGACAGAAACTGATGGATTTTGCGGAGAGTTACCGCAGGTTTATTTCAAAATGCAAAACGGAAAGAGAATGTGTGCGGGAGTTTACGGCGCTGGCAAGACAGGCCGGTTTTTTGGAGCTGGACGGACTGATTGAAAAAGGAGCGCAGCTTAAGGCGGGAGACAGGGTCTATGTCAATTACATGGGCAAGGCGATGGCTCTTTTTGTCATTGGAAAACAGGATCTGGAAAAGGGAATGAATATTTTAGGAGCGCATATCGATTCTCCGAGGCTTGATTTAAAACAGGTGCCGCTGTATGAGGATACGGAACTTGCGATGCTCGACACGCATTACTATGGCGGCGTAAAAAAATACCAGTGGGTGACGCTTCCGCTTGCAATGCATGGCGTATTTGCCAAAAAAGACGGTACGGTCGTAAATGTGTCGATTGGGGAGAAGCCGGAAGATCCGGTGTTTGGAATCAGCGATCTTTTGATTCATCTTTCCGGAGAACAGATGGACAAAAAAGCGGCAAAAGTCATTGAAGGAGAGAAGCTGGATCTTTTGATTGGCAGCATTCCATGGAAAAAAGAAGACGAGAAAAAGGAGGCCAAGGACACCGTTAAAGCGAATATCCTCCGGATTTTAGAGGAGACGTATGGCGTCGGGGAAGAAGATTTTCTTTCGGCGGAAATCGAAATTGTTCCGGCAGGCGAGGCGAGGGATTATGGACTGGACCGCAGCATGATTATGGGGTACGGGCATGATGACAGGGTATGCGCCTACCCGTCCTTTCAGGCGGTTTTAAATATAAAAGAGCCGGAGACGACGAGCGTATGCCTTCTTGTGGATAAGGAAGAAATCGGCAGTGTGGGCGCGACAGGAATGCAGTCGAGGTTTTTTGAAAACAGCGTGGCGGAGATTTTAAATCTTCTTGGCAAATACTCAGAGCTTGCAGTGCGCCGTGCAATGCGAAATTCCAGAATGCTCTCTTCTGACGTCAGCGCTGCATACGATCCGAATTATCCGGAAGTTATGGAAAAACGGAATGCGGCATACTTTGGAAAGGGCCTTGTATTTAACAAATATACCGGATCAAGAGGAAAAAGCGGCTCAAATGATGCGAATGCAGAATACATGGCGCAGATCCGCAATATACTGGACGGTAAAAATATTGCGTTTCAGACTTCAGAGCTTGGAAAGGTAGATCAGGGCGGCGGCGGAACAATTGCATATATCCTGGCAAATTATGGCATGCAGGTGATTGACAGCGGCGTTGCGGTGCTGAATATGCACGCTCCATGGGAAATTATCAGCAAAGTGGATTTATTTGAAGCGCTGCAGGGGTATGAGGCATTTTTAAAAGAGGCGTAGAAGACGTGGAAATATTAATCAAGGAATTGAATCGGATTTTAGAAAAAGATCAGATTGCAGAAAATGAGCCATTGGGCCGCCATACGACTTTTCGTGTGGGCGGTCCGGCGGATTTATATCTTGCGCCGAAGGAATCACAGCTTTCCTCAGTGTTAAAGCTCCTTTCAGAATACGGGGTTCCTGTGACGGTGATAGGGAACGGCAGCAATCTTTTGATAGGGGATAAAGGCATACGGGGAGCCGTCATTGAAATCGGAGGGCAGATGTCTGAGATTTCGGTTGAAGGGACGCGCATAACTGCAAAAGCCGGCGCGCTTTTGGTGAAAGCGGCTCAGAAAGCTCTGGAAAACGGGCTTTCAGGAATGGAATTTGCCTCAGGGATTCCGGGAAGCGTCGGCGGGGCTATGGTGATGAATGCCGGAGCTTACGGCGGCGAGATGAAAGACATTACAGAATCGGTAAAAATCCTGCAGAAGGACGGAAAGGTGCGCAGGCTGACCAAGGAGGAAATCGGGTTTTCCTATCGGGGCAGCGTGCTTTCGCGAAAAGATTATCTGGCGCTGGAAGCCACATTTTGTCTTACGGAAGCGGATCCGGCGCAGATTCGTCAAAAGATGGAAGAATTAAAAGAGAGGCGCTTGAGCAAACAGCCTCTGGAATATCCAAGCGCCGGGAGCACATTTAAACGTCCGGACGGATATTTTGCAGGAAAACTGATTATGGACGCGGGGCTGGCCGGGTTTTCCGTGGGCGGAGCGCAGGTATCTAAGAAACACTGCGGTTTTGTGATCAATCATAAAGGAGCGACGGCAGCCGACATACTGGCTGTCATACGGCATGTGCAAAAAGCCGTAAAAGAACGGTTTGGAGTGGATTTACAGACAGAAGTGAAGCTGCTGGGTGAGTTTTAGGCGGCAGAAAGACAGGCAGACAGGGCGGGGGTAAGGATGAAACTGGTAATACTGACGGGAATGTCGGGAGCCGGAAAGAGTACGGCGCTTAAGATGATGGAAGATATCGGGTTTTATTGCGTGGATAATCTTCCGGTTCCGTTGATCGAAAAATTTTTGGAGCTGTCCGAAACAAGCAAAGAGGAGATTCAGAAGTTTGCGATAGGAATTGACATTCGAAACGGCAAGGTTCTTTTAGAACTGCATGAAGTATTGGAACGTCTGGATCAGGGCGGAAATAAGCCGGAGATATTATTTTTGGACGCCGAGGACGGCGTTCTTGTCAAACGATACAAAGAGACGAGGAGAAACCATCCGCTGTCCGGCGGCAGGCGTGTGGAAGAAGGGATTGCAGCCGAGCGTGAGCGGGTTGGCTTTCTGCGCAGCCGGGCAGACTACATTATTGATACCAGCAGGCTTTTGACGAGAGAGCTTCGGGCGGAACTGGATAAAATTTTCGTGCAGCAGAAGGACTATAAAAATCTTTTTATTACAATTTTGTCATTTGGGTTTAAATATGGAATTCCGGCGGATTCAGATCTGGTATTTGATGTGCGTTTCCTGCCCAATCCTTATTATATTGAGGGGCTGCGCGCAAAGAGCGGAAATGACAAGGAGATACAGGATTACGTGCTGCAGTTTGAAGAAGCTCATACCTTTTTAAAAAAGCTGGCGGATATGGTAGGTTTTCTGATTCCGAATTATATCATTGAAGGAAAAAACCAGTTGGTGATAAGTATCGGATGCACCGGGGGCAAGCACCGCTCGGTCACTTTGGCAAATGAACTGTACAAACAGATTTCAGAATATAAGGGATATGGACTTAAGATCGAACACAGAGATATAGAGAAAGACGTGCTGAGGAAGTAAGATGTCATTTTCAGGCGATGTAAAAAAAGAACTGGCCGGACAGGTTGGAGGAGGCAGGCACTGCAGACTTGCGGAATTGTCTGCAATCATCAGTTTTGCTGGAAAATTAAGCGCGGCGGATAAGAGCCTTTGTCTTAAAATAGAGACAGCGAATTCTGCTTTAAAAGAAAAATACAAAAAGCTGCTGTCACTTTTGTTTTCCATAGAAGAGCCGCCCGGAGGGCTTTTCGGAGAAGAAGCTTTAAAGGTTTTGGAAAGCGTGAAAATGTGGGACGCACAGAAAAACCGTTTTCGTGACATGGAGACAGTAGACGGTCTTTTGATTCAGCAGGCATGCTGCAGACGGGCGTTTATCCGCGGGGCGTTTTTAGCCTGCGGTTCGATGAGCAGTCCCGACAAAGCATATCATTTTGAAATTGTCTGCAGGACGAAAAAGCAGGCCGGACAGCTTTTGCATATCATCAATTGTTTTGATATGGAGGCGAGAATTGCGCTGCGAAAAAAAAATCAGGTGCTCTATATAAAAGAAGGGGCGCATATCGTAGATCTTTTAAACATTATGGAAGCCCATGAGTCTTTGATGAATCTTGAAAATGTAAGGATTGTCAAAGAGGTGCGCAATCTGGTCAACCGGAAGGTAAACTGTGAGACGGCGAATATCAGTAAAACTGTGGGCGCGGCTGTGCGCCAAACGGAAGATATCCTTTTTATTAAAAATACAATGGGACTGGAAAGCCTGCCGGATCATCTGCGCGAGGCGGCAGGCCTGCGTCTGGAATATCCGGACGCTCCGCTCAAAGAGCTTGGAACTTATTTAAATCCCCCGGTGGGAAAATCCGGCATGAATCACAGGCTCAGAAGAATATCGGAAATTGCGTCAGAGATGGGGAAAAAAAGCAAGGGGGAGAATGCGCCATGAAAAAACTTTTATTTATATTTAATCCATACGCAGGAAAGGCGCAGATCAAAAGTAAACTTCTGCAGATTGTGGACATTATGGTAAAAGGGGGATTTGAAGTTACAATTTATCCGACGCAGGCAAAGGAAGACGCATTAAAGATAGTAAAGGACAGGGCAGGGGAATTTGACCTGATCGTCTGCAGCGGCGGGGACGGGACTTTGGACGAGGCCGTTACAGGCATGATGCTTTCCGAAAAGAAAGTGCCGCTTGGCTATATACCGGCCGGAAGCACCAATGATTTCGCCAATTCCCTGAAAATCCCGAAGGATATGGCGAAGGCGGCAGTCATAGCGGTATCCGGAAAGAAATTCGCCTGTGACGTTGGAAAATTTAATGAAGATTCGTTTATTTACGTTGCGGCATTTGGGATCTTTACGGCAGTGTCCTATAAAACAAGCCAGAAATGGAAAAATATATTGGGTCATGCGGCATATTTTTTGGAAGGAGTGAAAAGCCTGACCGATATTACCTCCTACCGCATCCGTGTGGAATGCGCCGGAAAAACGATCGAAGATGAATTTATCTATGGTATGATTACAAACTCCAATTCCGTAGGCGGGTTTAAGAACATGACAGGAAAGAATGTGCTTTTGGATGACGGAAAGTTTGAGGTTACGCTAATCCGTATGCCCAAAAATTTTGGGGAGCTGAACGCGATTTTAGGTTCTCTGACGAAACTGATTGACAACACGGATTTGATCTATTCTTTTAAATGCAGCAATATCCGTTTTATTTCAGGAAAAGAAGTGCCCTGGACGCTGGACGGGGAATTTGGCGGGAGCCACCGGGAAGTGGAGATTTGGAATATCCACAGGGCTCTGGAAATTATGGTCAGAAAGAAATAAATAAATGAATTGGGTCTTTATTTTTGAAAAGAATTAAGCTATACTAGAGCGTGTCTGAAAAATTATTTTTGCCGTCTGTCTGGCAGAAAGAACTTTTTAAACAAGCTCTAGAAACAAATATCAGAAAAGGAGAGATGAAATTATGTTAGTATCAGCAAAAGAAATGCTTGACAAAGCAAAAGCCGGCCACTACGCAGTCGGACAGTTTAATATCAATAACCTGGAGTGGACAAAGTCCATATTATTGACGGCTCAGGAATTAAGCTCACCGGTTATCCTTGGCGTATCCGAAGGAGCAGGAAAGTACATGACAGGATTTAAGACAGTTGCGGCTATGGTAAAGGCAATGATCGAAGAATTAAACATTACGGTTCCGGTTGCCCTGCACCTGGATCACGGTTCTTATGAAGGATGTTTAAAATGCGTGGAAGCGGGATTTTCTTCCATTATGTTCGACGGCTCCCATTATCCGATTGATGAGAACGTTGCAAAGACAAAAGAGCTTGTGCAGCTTGCGCATGATAAGGGACTTTCCATTGAAGCGGAAGTAGGCTCTATTGGCGGCGAAGAAGACGGCGTTGTGGGAATGGGCGAATGCGCAGATCCGCAGGAATGCAAGTCAATTGCAGATCTTGGCATTGATATGCTTGCTGCAGGAATTGGCAATATTCATGGAAAATATCCGGCAAACTGGGCCGGTTTAAGCTTCGAGACGCTGGATGCGATTCAGCAGCTTACAGGCGAGATGCCTCTCGTTCTTCACGGCGGCACGGGAATCCCGGAAGATATGATTAAGAAGGCAATCTCTCTTGGCGTTGCTAAGATTAACGTGAATACGGAGTGCCAGCTTTCCTTTGCAGACGCTACCCGCAAATACATTGAAGCAGGCAAGGATCTGGAAGGCAAGGGTTTTGATCCGCGTAAATTACTGGCTCCCGGCGCAGAAGCAATCAAAGCGACCGTAAAAGAGAAGATGGAACTGTTTGGTTCCGTAAATAAGGCTTAAGTAAAAACTGACAAAAAAGTTTTTTTTAAGAAAAAAATGTTGTATGAATTTCCTATTGTATTTCTGTTGTCTCTGATGTATCGTAATAATCAGAGAAGACAAAGGTGTGCAGACAAAGAGGGGTGTTCCACTAGCTGGAATGCCCTTTTTTCACGCAGAAAGGATGTATGAGTATGGAAAAATGTACGGAATATTATAACGCCGCTGATATTTTCGGAGAAAATGTTTTCAATGATTCCGTCATGCAGGCGCGCCTTCCCAAAAAAGTATATCAGAAATTAAAAAAGACTCTTCGGGAAGGAAGAGAACTGGATCTTGAGACGGCGGACGTAATTGCCCATGAAATGAAAGAGTGGGCGATTGAAAAAGGCGCTACGCATTACAGCCACTGGTTTCAGCCTCTGACCGGGGTAACTGCCGAAAAGCATGACGCGTTTATTACCGCTCCGATGGAAAACGGAAAAGCGCTTATGAGCTTTTCCGGAAAGGAATTGATCAAGGGGGAGCCGGATGCGTCTTCTTTTCCGTCCGGAGGGCTTCGGGCCACATTTGAAGCGAGAGGATACACTGCATGGGACTGTACGTCTCCGGCATTTGTAAGACAGGATGCGGCAGGAGCGACGCTCTGTATTCCAACGGCATTTTGTTCTTATACAGGAGAAGCCCTGGATCAGAAAACGCCTCTTCTTCGTTCTATGGAAGCGGTCAATAAGCAGGCGCTCCGTCTGATTCGTCTGTTTGGCAATACGACTTCCAAGAAAGTGACGGCGTCCGTTGGACCGGAGCAGGAGTATTTTATTGTAGACAGGGAAAAATATTTAAAGAGAAAAGATCTGATTTTTACCGGACGTACGCTGTTTGGCGCAATGCCTCCAAAGGGTCAGGAAATGGACGATCATTATTTTGGCGCAATCAGAGAGAGGATTGCCGCGTATATGCGCGACGTCAACAAAGAACTCTGGAAACTTGGCGTATCTGCCAAGACGCAGCATAATGAGGTTGCTCCGGCGCAGCATGAGCTGGCTCCGATTTATGCGTCGGCCAACGTAGCGGCGGATCACAACCAGCTTACGATGGAAACGTTAAAGAAAGTGGCCGGCCGGCATGGCCTGCAGTGCCTTTTGCATGAGAAGCCGTTTGCTGGCGTAAATGGCTCCGGAAAGCACAACAACTGGTCAATTATTACGGATGACGGAATCAATCTTTTGGATCCGGGCGTTACGCCGCATGAGAATTTCCAGTTTTTGCTGGTGCTGACCTGTATTTTAAAAGCGGTGGACATTCATGCAGATTTGCTTCGTGAATCGGCGGCGGACGTCGGAAACGATCACAGGCTGGGAGCAAATGAGGCTCCTCCGGCGATTATTTCAGTTTTTTTGGGAGAACAGCTTCAGGATGTGCTGACACAGTTAATCAGCACGGGAGAGGCGACAAGAAGCATCAGAGGCAGTATGCTTGAGACAGGCGTAAAAACGCTTCCGGATTTTATGAAAGACGCTACAGACCGCAACCGGACGTCGCCGTTTGCATTTACCGGAAATAAATTTGAATTTCGTATGCTTGGATCCCAGGATTCCATTGCACAGCCCAATGTCGTATTGAATACAATTGTGGCGGAAGCGTTTGCGGAAGCCTGCGACGCACTGGAACAGGCGGAAGATTTTGATACGGCTCTGCATGATCTTATCAAACAGAATGCGACAGAGCATCAGAGGATTGTATTTAATGGAAACGGATATTCGGGTGAATGGGTAAAAGAGGCAGAAAGAAGAGGGCTGCCGAATATCAGATCCATGGTAGACGCCATTCCCGCTTTAAACACAGAGAAAGCTGTAAAGCTGTTTGAAAAATTCGGCGTATTTACGAAAGCGGAGCTTGATTCCCGTGTGGAAATCGAATATGAAACTTATGCAAAAGAGATTAATATTGAGGCAAAGGCAATGATTGACATTGCAGGAAAGCAAATTATACCGTCTGTAATTAAATATACAACGTCGCTTGCAGATTCCATTTCTTCCGTGAAGGCCGCATGCGGTGCGGACGTAAGCGTACAGACCGGGCTTTTGATGGAAACGTCAAAGCTTCTGGCTCAGACGAAAACGGCGCTTTCCAATTTAGAAGCGGTAATTGAAGAAGGAATGGCGATGGAAGAGGGCAGGGAACAGGCAGTATTTTACAGAGATGCGGCTCTTACTGCGATGGAAGGGCTTCGGACTCCGGTAGATAAACTGGAAATGATTGTTGACAAGGAAATGTGGCCGATGCCCTCGTACGGGGATTTGATTTTTGAAGTGTAGGAACGGAAAGAAAGGAAGTGAATGGAAGGGCTTTTTCCCCAGACAGGGAGGAAGCCAGGCAACGTCTGCCGCCTGGCAAATTATGAAAAAATTTGTTTTGCTCTTTTCTATAGTATATAATTCAGAAATGAAAAAAACGTGTTCACAAAGTGAAGTCTTTTTTAAAGTTAGATGAATAAAGTGTGAACATGGAAGAAGAAGCGCTTGCGATCTTTTAAGAGTAGCGCTAAAATAGAACCGTTCGGAAAATCAAAACGACTATTTTATCAACGAAAGGAAGAGAGCAGATGAAAAAAAAGATAATGGTGTTTGCGCTGGCTTTTGCGCTGCTGTTTTGTGCGCAGCCGTTTTATGCGGCCGGCCTGCAGAATGAGACTTATTCCGTTGGGGAACCGGCAAACGGGGTGACAGTTGTTTTTGATGCAAACGGCGGAACGGGTTCTATGGCAAATCAGACAGTGGCGCCCGGCGTTGTGACCAGACTTGTGCCGAATGCGTTTACCAGGCCGGACAGTGCGTTTTGCGGCTGGAACACAAAGGCGGATGGAAAGGGAACGGCATATGCGGATCAGGCGGATGTTTCTTCGCTGGCGGCAGAATACAACGGGGGAAAGATTACGCTCTATGCCCAGTGGAAAATCAACGCGCCGAAGATAAAGAGCATGAAGTCTCTTAAACCTGGAAGTTTAAAGGTGGCATTTCAGAAAAATACGCAGGCGGGCAGTTATGAAATCCAGTATGCGTTAAATAAAAAATTCAGTAAGGCGCAGACGGCGTCTGTAAAAAAAGGAGCCGCAAGCTGTGAGCTGACAGATCTTATACCGGGAAAGACATATTATGTAAGGATGCGCAGTTATGATAACGCGGCCAAAAGTTACGGCGACTGGGGCGATTCGAAAAAGAAAAAAGTAAAAAAAGGCTTTACGATTATGAACGTAAAGTCAGATGCGACAATTGAAGCGGATGTTATGCTGACAGGTTCAGGTACGGGCTGTCATGCAAAGCTTGTAATGGCTACGGCCGGCTCCGCGGTATCTTATGGAATCCAGTATGACAAATGCGCGGTCGCTCCATATACGGGAAAAGCAATGGCCCTGATTGAGAACGTAGCCTCGAATGCTGCAGGCGGCCAGAAGTACAGCAGGCCGGGGAATAAATCATTAAAGCTTGGAAAGACTTATCATATGATGATGACCATCAATAAAAAAGGCAGCGGAGCCGTATATCTGGATTATAAAAAAATCGGAAGCTTTTCCAATCCGACGCTTGCAAAGCAGGCAAAACAGGGAATGGCTTTGAGAATTGAAGCGTCGGCGAGATTAAACGGCGATACGGTAAAGGCCGTTTTTAAAAACATAAAATTAAAAAGCGGAAAGAAGTACGATCCAAACAGAAGCTGGGGAATGACAGAGCACACAACGAATAAGACGTTGAAGGGCAAATGTTCCAATGGATCCCATACGGGAGTGTTTACGCTTTACGGAAAGATTTCGGGCCTTCCGGCAGGCGGAGACTGGGATAATTGTTATGACAGAGTTTCTGAGGTGGTTGATTTTAATTAAATCGATGATATTGCAAATGTTGGAAAGGAGCCGGATTTTGGTCCGGCTCTTCTCTTTTTTAAATGAAGGAATGCAAAAAACAGGGAGGGGCGCATGGGAGCAGTCAAGAAAATTTCCGTTATTATTCCGGCCTACAATGCCGCGGGCTATATTGAAGGCTGTCTGAAGTCTTTGGAACGGCAGACGCATGCCAATATTGAGATTATTCTGGTGAACGACGGCAGTACGGACGGGACGGAGGAAAAGATCAGGCAGTATATTGAAAACAGCAAACTTTCCATCCGGTATTTTTCACAGGAGAATCATGGACAGGCATATACCAGGAATTTCGGGATTGAGCAGGCCGAAGGGGAATACATTGCGTTTGTTGACAGTGACGATTATCTGGATGAGGACTATCTGGAACAATTGTATTCTGCCGCGGAAACGTATGATTCCGACGTAGTAAATTCCGGGTACCGCACTGTGGAGGAGAACGGAGACGTTGTTTCGGAAGTAAATGTGTCGCCGTTTTCGGAAGTAAGCGGTTTTGGCCGGGCGGGGATTTTTGCAGTATGGTCAAAGCTTTACCGGACGGAGTTTTTAAGAAGCCGTAAGATTCGCTTTCCGGAAGGAAAATTATACGAGGACGTCCCGTTTTCCATTGCCGCGAAATTTCAGGGAAAAAATGTAAGAAGCATTTCCAATATCGGATACAACTATGTCAGGCATTTGGGCAGTACGATGGCTTCCACCGTAAAAAGCAGCCGTTTTCCATATGAGGAACTGGACGGTGTAATTAAGCGGACGCTTTTTTCGGAAGGCGTCTGTAAAAAAGAGCTGGAATTTGAGGTTCTGCATTTCTTTACCGGATTTTTGTTTTTATACTGCAGAAAGGCAGACAGAGAGGATGTAACGTCTTTTTGTAATTTTGCGTCAGAGGAACTGAGAAAATATTTTCCTTCGTATGCAAAGAATCCTTACGTCGGCCTGTTTCGTTCGAAAGAGCTTCCGTTTTATTACCGGGCGGCGATTCGGACGTTTGTCATTTTAAATAAAATGCGCCTGCTGAAAGCTTTTACCCATTTGATTACAAAATAAACCATGCATACGGGGAATGTGGAAAGGCACGAACAACATGGCCTTTTCATAGGATAGAGTAAGTAAG
The DNA here is from genome assembly GCA_910586645.1 of uncultured Lachnospiraceae bacterium. GTDB lineage: Bacteria > Bacillota > Clostridia > Lachnospirales > Lachnospiraceae > Roseburia_B. The sequence goes on from CAJUIS010000013.1 coordinate 67,552, forward strand.
TTTTTGAGGTGTTCTCTTGAAAACTTTTTTATCCCCTCTAAATGCAACGGAAGAAAAGGAATATCTAAGACGCCAGAAAGAGGGAGACGAGGAAGCAAAAAAGGTATTGATAGAACGAAATATGCGTCTTGTGGCCCATATTTCGAGGAAATACCAGAATGCGGAAGAAATGGAGGACCTGATATCGATTGGAACCATCGGGCTGATTAAGGCGGTTACGACTTTTCAGGAAGGGCATGGCAGCAAGCTTGCGACTTACGCGGCAAGATGCATTGAAAATGAACTGCTGATGTATTTCCGTTCCAAAAAGAAGTGTTCCAGAGAAGTGTCTTTGTATGAGCCAATCGGTACGGATAAAGAAGGGAATCAGATCCAGCTTATGGACATCGTTGAGGTTGACGAAAAAGACGTTGCCGAGCGGATGGAGTTAAAGAGCCAGATTATCCGGCTGTATGAGCTGATTCCGGACGTATTGGACGAGAGAGAAAAAGAAATTCTTAAGATGCGTTACGGCCTGAAAAACCAAAGCCCCGTGACACAGCGGGAAATTGCAGAGAAGCTGAAGATTTCAAGGTCTTACGTGTCAAGAATTGAAAAGAAAGCCCTTTTAAAGCTCAGGGAAAGGTTTGAGGAAGGGTAAGACAGACAGAAGGACAAATGACGCTAAAGGCAATCCAAGCCGTAAACCGGCCGATGGATTGCTTTTTTTGATAAAAAATTTAAAAATCTGTTTGAAAAAAGAAAAATCCGTGCTATACTGGACGCATCTTTTTATCTGAGGCAGTTCTGCCAAAGAATCCCATACAACAAGACTTTAAGGAGTGATAACGATATATAGTATGATAACGACCGCAGTTTCCCGCGGTCTTGAAAGTGTGTTTGTCCAGGTGGAAGCAGACGTCAGCGATGGGATGCCGGTGTTTGAAATGGTAGGGTTCCTTTCTTCAGAAGTAAAAGAGGCCAGGGAGCGCGTACGAACAGCGCTGCATAGCTGCGGATATAAAATTCCGGCAAAACGGATTACAGTAAATCTCTCTCCGGCGGACGTAAGAAAATCCGGTTCCGCATTTGATCTTCCGATAGCTTTCGCTGTGTTGGCGGCTTTGGGGAAAGTGCCCGCAGAGGCGTTTTTAGATACGCTTGTACTGGGGGAAATCAGTCTGAGCGGGAAAGTCCAGCCGATACGCGGCGTGCTTCCTGTTGCGGCAAAAGCAAAAGAAAACGGCATGAAACGGTGCATTGTCCCTTATTTGAATCAGGCGGAAGCAAAACTGATTCCCGGGATGGAGATTTGGGGTGTGAAAGATTTAGGAGAAGCCGTGGCGTATCTGAGCGGAAAAACATATTGTGAAAAAAAGCCTGCTTTTATAAAAGAGAAAAAAGATGTGGAACCGGAACCGGATTTTTCCGAAATCAATGGACAGCATACGTTAAAAAGAGCCTGTGAAGTGGCCGTAGCTGGAATGCATAATTTTTTAATGATAGGGCCGCCCGGAAGCGGAAAGACAATGCTTGCAAAGAGGATTCCCGGCATACTGCCTCTCATGACAAAAGAAGAGCAGCTTGAGACGTCGGAAATTTACAGCGTCCTCGGTATGCTTCCGCAGAACGGAAGGCTGATGGATAAGCGCCCTTTCCGAAATCCGCACCATACAATAAGCCCGAACGGGCTTTCCGGCGGCGGGGCCGCGCCAAAGCCAGGGGAAATCAGTCTTGCCCATAAAGGGGTCTTGTTTTTGGACGAGCTTTTGGAGTATAAAAAGTCCACGCTGGAAATTCTGCGGCAGCCCATGGAGGACAAAAAGATTACGCTGGTGCGCCAGTCCGGATCATATTGCTATCCTTCTGATTTTATGCTGGTCGCAGCGATGAACATCGCAACACCGAAATTGATACAATGCAAAATTGCTGAAATGCCTGAAAATAAGCCTTTTCACGGATTCCGCCATTTTGTTTTTTCGGTTTTTGAGCCTTTTTTCCGTTTCGGAAGCTGTTTCGCCCTCCGATTTTGCACCTCCTTTTAACGATAGCAGGCAATCGTTAAAAGGTTTAAATGGGGCAGAGTCTTGTGCAGGAAGCGATAAAAAATATCTAACAGCCGCCCAGGCGGCTATTCAGAAATAATGCCATAGGATTTTTGGTACTCGCAGGCGAAAGTATTGAAGAATGGCTTAAAATCAAGGGTTTTAAGGCTTGGTGGGGTTCATCACGGTGGGTGGTGGACCCCTATTTTTGTGTTTTTTGATGCCGCTGATAGGATGGCGATTGGGGAAAAAATCGTACTATCAGGCAAAAGTATACTTTCACGCAAAAGTCAGGGGTTTCCGTGATAGTATAAAACGGAAAGGTAAAAAGGAGTAGGATATTGGCGGTTTTGGCTGAAAGGCGTATTAGTTTGACGGAAAATGCTGTCGATAAACGGGAGATATAATACAAACACGGAAACTGCTCGGAGTTTTCGTGATAGTTTGGAGTTTTGCGTGAT
>CAJUIS010000014.1 GCA_910586645.1 uncultured Lachnospiraceae bacterium
AAAAACATATCAAAATCTTTTCAAAAATCATCTTGACATATCACCAGATTGCTCCAGTATATTCAAACAGCTAATCCCCTGTTTGTTCCGCTCCACCAGTCTGTCAGGTTTCCGCAAATTTTTTCTACTTTTGACATCTAGTGAATGTCATTTATTGTCTGATTATAGCGTATGCCGTACCATATGACAAGCAGTAAATGTCAATTTGACAAGAATTAACAGGATAAACATATGTATAAGAATAAATGTTCAGACGGAAAAAATAATTTTTGTCTGTCACATAGAAAAAGCTCCCCCTAACCATTTTCATAGATTAGGAGGAACTTTTTCTATTTTCCCCAATCATTCTATTCTGCATATCCATAATGAGACGGTGAGTTGCAGACTTCTTCGTTAAAGTATACAAAAATGAATCTTTCCCGGAACGCATTTTTTGTCCTTTAAACAAAAATCCCTTCCCTGACATAACTTTTTCTCCCCGGCATTTTAGTTTTCTTTCAGGCAGTATATTATAAATCTGTATGGTGTGGATAGTCGAGATAAAACAATATGTTTCAAACTTTTTCGTTAAAGCATACAAAAATGAATCTTCCCCAGAATCCATTTTTTGTCCTTTAAACAAAATTTCTTTCCCTGCATGATTATTTTCTTCCCTGCATGTTACGTTTCGTCCCAGAGGTATACAATCCACTTACAAAATGCAGATAAGGGGGTGAAACTATGCGGACATAAACAGGCTGTCATATTTCCGAAACCAAAACAGGGGATTTCGGAACGCCTGACGGGAGCCGGAGACGCCGGAGGCGTCGAAGGCGCGCGACAGGCAGGGCGCGCCCGCCCCTAGTATTACAGGTGGGTGTCGCAGAAGCGGAAAACCATTGATTTTAAAGCGTTTAGAAACTGCGACATGATTTTGTCACAATGTCGCAGGAAAAATCAGAAAGAAAGGAGCGAATGCTGAAACATGGGTTGCAAACACCTAAACACTGAAATACCTGAACACCTGAATACCTGAATACCTAAATACAAAACTCATTACAGCAGAATACTATGGCAGAAAAAGAGAACTGCAAAGGGGAAGATTTTTCCCCACAAGCATTAAACGCCTTGCGAAACGCAGTATCCTGCGGTAATATAAACCTGAATGATGTGTTGCAATGGGATAGAGACATGAGAAAAAAACAAATCCTTGCAAAACACAGATTTCCCATCACTTATGGAAAATCTGACAACCGCTGGCATACTTACGTGCCAGACGAAGACAGGCCAAACAAAAGAAAATCCGTTGCCAAAAGAAAACGGGAAGATTTAGAAACGTACCTTGTAAACTTCTATCAGAATCGGGAAAAAAACAGTCAGAAACAGCCGGAAACACTGGAATCGTTTTACCCTGTCTGGTTACAGCACAAAAGCCTGCAAACCACACAAAACGGTTATATAAAACGAATCCACTCGGACTGGGAAAAATACTATGCCAAAAATCCAATCAGCAAAATACCCCTTGCCGAACTTACTGCGGGCTATTTGGACGACTGGTGTCACAGGGCAGTAAAGGAATTTCATCTGACAAAAACACAGTATTATAACATGAGCATTATACTCCGTCAGGGACTCCAATATGCCTTTGACACGCGGCTGATTCCCTCTAATCCTTTTGAAAATGTCAAAGTAGACGCAAAACTGTTCACAAAGCCAAGAAGGAAGGCAGATAAAGAAGAAGTTTTCCTTTATGAGGAACAGGCGGCGTTAGAAAAAGCGGCGTATGAGGAGTTCCTGAAATCGGAATGCACGTTTTCCCTCGCAGTCCCCCTTTCATTCCAACTCGGAACAAGAGTTGGCGAATGCGTTGCATTGAAATTTTCAGACATTACAGACGAAAATTATATCCATGTACAAAGAATGGAAGTCGACGATTATATCCTGACCGAAGACAACAAAATTCTGGCAAGGGGGCACAAAATCGTAGAGCATACGAAATCAGATGCCGGAGACAGGGAAATCTACCTGACAAAAAAAGCAAAAACAATCCTCCGCACCATCTATGATTTTAATAAAGAACACGGTTTTCCAACAGACGGATTTATTTTTGTAAACGAAAACGGCAATGCCCACAGGTGCAGTATAGACTACCGTCTGAGAAAATGCTGCCGCATGGCGGGAATCGACGAACGTTCCACGCATAAGCTCCGGAAATCCTATGCAAGTTCGTTGATTGACAGCGGTGAAATCAATATCAAACAAATCATGCGCATGATGGGACATACCTCCGCCAAGACAACTTATGGAAATTATTGTTTTAACCGCAAGGGAAAAACAAAGACACAGGAAGCAATTGAAAAAGCGCTGTCGCTTCCTGAAAAAGTGTAATCAAATGTAATCAAGTGTAATCAAACTTTTGAAAACACAAAAAAAGCGGGAACCCTTATATTTTAAGGATTCCCAAATGCTTTACAATGAGACATCGGGGGCTCGAACCCCGGACAACTTGATTAAAAGTCAAGTGCTCTACCACCTGAGCTAATGTCCCATATAATCAAACAAATCTGCTGAATTCGAACTGGGCTAACCAGATTCGAACTGGTGAATGCAGGAGTCAAAGTCCTGTGCCTTACCGCTTGGCGATAGCCCATTAAACTTGCACTTCTGCGTTTGCAAAAGCAAGGGTGGATACAGGGATTCGAACCCTGGGCCTCCAGAGCCACAATCTGGCGCGCTAACCAACTGCGCTATACCCACCGTAAAACGTGCTCGAAGGGATTCGAACCCCCGACCCACGGCTTAGAAGGCCGTTGCTCTATCCAGCTGAGCTACGAACACACAGCCCTACTTCATAAGGCTAAGCGGGTGATGGGAATCGAACCCACGTATCCAGCTTGGAAGGCTGGTGTTCTACCATTGAACTACACCCGCACACAGTCGGGGTGACAGGATTCGAACCTGCGGCCTCCTGGTCCCAAACCAGGCGCTCTAGCCAAGCTGAGCCACACCCCGCAACTGATATCTTGCTTTCTCTGCGCCATTCACAACGCAAGTAACATTATATCGAAAAAAGACCAGCTTGTCAACCATTTTTTTACACAAATACAAGAATTTTCGATAAACCGCCACGTTCTTCCGGCGCCGGTTTCGGCGCCGGTTCTGTAAGAACACGCAGACTGTCTGTTTTAAGCTTTTTTGACTTTTACTTTTTTCCCGATCCCTTTTCCTTTTAATAATTTTTTATATGCCTTCAGTTTCTTCTTTGGCGCTTTAATGACTGCCTTTGCATAAATTCCCCGAAACGCATTTTTTCCCACGTTTTTCGAAGTCAGCGCTCTTGTCTTAATTTGTATATTCTTCAGTTTCCTGCAGCCATAAAACGCCATTTTCCCTATTTTTGAAACGCTTTCTGATATCACGGCTTTTGTAAGAGATGTGCACTGACAGAAGGCTTTTGCTCCAATGGACGCCGTACTCCCGCCAATCACCACGGTTTTTATTTTCTTATTTCCTCTGAAAGCCCCGTCTGCAACAGCCGTAACTTTATAACTTACGCCGGAAATTTTTACCATATTCGGAATCACTATGGCAGATCTCTTTTTATCTAACGGCTTTTCGTATGTCGCCGTTCCTTTCGCCATACCGGATTTTGTCACAGTATACTGCGCTTTTGTTTTTGCGTCAGTCAGTTTCGTCCCCACTGCAGGCTTTGGCGGGTCTGTTTCCAAATCCGTCCCGCCTGAATCCGGCGGTCTGATTTCCCCGCCCGGATTTGGCGGATTTGGCGTTTCGGTTTCCCCGCCTGAATCCGGCGGATTTGGCGTCTCGGTTTCTCCGCCTGTATCTGGATCCTTAAGTTTTGGTATCGCCTCCGTTTTTGTTCCTCCGCAGAGACGGCAGGTAAAAGTCTTTTCGCCTTCGGACGCCGCCGTTGCCGGAATCGTAATTTCTCCGTCATCCCAGAGATGCATAAGCGCAGGCGTCTCTTCCCCGTCCGCTATTTTCATTCCGCAAATCTTACAGTACGTATCTCCGCTGTAGCCCTGCGCCGTACAGGACGCTTCACGCTGTCCCCGTATTTCAATCTGTTCCTGGTCTGTATGCAGACAATCGCTGAACCGCGCCTGAATATCCGCATCTCCATAAGCTAAAAATTCATATGTCTCAGACGGCGACAGACATTCTGTCCCATCATACCACCCTTCAAAGGAACTGCCGCTTAAAGCCTTTGCAGAAAGCCGTACCGTCTCACCGATAAAATATTCTCCGCCGCCGGATACTGTCCCCGCGCCTTTCAAGGATACCCGGACAGTATATGCCTTTTCCACAGACACATCCCTGGCTTCGGTTTTAAATGCATCTTCCTCCGCCATCCGGCGCAGCGTCAGCTTTGCATCATAATCCTCACCTTCAATCGTCGCCGGTTCCCCCTCTAATGCGTGGAACGAGCCGGTCTCGGACTTTATCGCATATTCGTACCGTCCGCTTGAAAGGCCGCTTACCGCATATGCGCCATTCTTATATTTTACCGCAATGTCTCCGGTAATCCTGCCGCGCGGCGGAATATAACATTTTGTAACATTGCCTGAAAACCCTCCTTCCGAGGCCGATTTTCTCAACCACAAATGCTGTCCCGAAAGACCCGGGGAAAAGGAAATTCTGCCTCCGCTCCCTTTCGTCCACAAAACGCCGTCATAACTAAACTCATAAGAACTGTCAAACGACTGCACACTGCACTCATTCTCATAATCAACAGACAAAACCGGAGCAGGCTCCCTTGCAACATCAGCAGCCGTCTCACCATACAGGCTGTCCCGGTAACTTAAAATTTTTGTTTTAAAGTCAAGGTAATAATCATCCAGCGATTCATAATTTGCCCCCTGATAATCATTAATCACTTTAAGCGCGCTGCGGCTTCCGTTTTTCTTTGCAACATCCACAAATGTCTTTTCGCCAAGCAGACGCATTTTAATCAGATACTTTAAAGCAGTCATTTTTTCCGCCCCGCTTGACGTTACCGCCTTACTGCGAAGCGGAATCGTAAGCGCAGCCGTCACGCGCAGCCGCTGCAGCTCATTTACACGTTCCTCCCAGCCAAACATCTCGTCTAATGTTCCAAATGCCAGTATCAGAGCTGTACGGATGGCGCCGATTCCCGTATCGCATTGATAGTACTCATCCAGAAGGTGAATCGCCGTATTTAAGACTGTCTTTCCTTCCTTGCCCGCCGTCTTTTTCAAAAATTCTGTCAAAAACCGCGTAACCTGCAGTTCAAATCCCTCCGTAAGGCTTGCCCGTATTCTTTTCACTTCCTTATATACGGCTTCGTTGATATATGGGCAGTCCAGGATTGCGTCCAGCAGATACTCTGCTTCCTCACGGGCCGCACGAATCGTCATCATCTGGTTGGTAAACTCTACAGATTCATTCCAAGCCGCATACGCATCAGAAACCGCCCCCAGGATTTCACTGTATTTGCCCAGCTCCTGGCTGGCTCCTTCGGAAATCCAGTTCACTACCTGATTGCGTCCCAGATAATTTCGGATCTCTCTTTCTATATTGTCTGTTTTCAGCGTCCGCGCCGCTGTCAGAAGAATGTCGTCCCACACGGCGTCCGGGCCGTCTTTCCTTAAATCCGACGCCAGCTTATGCAGATTTTTAGATCCGCTGAATTCCTCGCTGAAATCATCCCATCCATACGAAGAATCCACCTCTCCTGTCTTATCTTTGGGCAAAGCTCCCATGATATTGCCGATCACATCCTGCGCCATATTCAGATAAGAAGTGTCTATATTCATATCGACCGCATTCTGAAAAGATTCATCCTGTAAAAGCTCGCAGATATAGTTTCTCGTAATGTCCTTTGTATTTTCTTTTGTAAACAGATCCATATCCAGATTCAGCGCACAGTCCGTAAGTGTATAAAGAGCTTCCCCCAACTTTTTAAACCCGTCTTCATCATCTTTGATTGCCTGCCTGTAATAGAAGAAATTGCTGTCTCCGCGCTTTCTGATCAGATCCGTATCGACAATGTAATCATACAGATTTTTCTTTCCCGGATCTTTTAAAATTTCTTCCGCTTTCTCTTCCGCGTTTTCCATATTATAAGGTTTGATGTCCACTTCGTTAATTTCTACTTTAATCCCTGTCCGTTCCCCAAAATTCTGTGCGACATTTAAAAGACTCGCCGTTTCAATGTCTCCGGTCAGGGCTTCATAACAAACGCAGTTTTTGGTATAAGTTTCTCCCGGGGAAAGCGTTGTGACAGAACCGCCCGGGCCAAGATGCGTGGTATATCCGTTTGAATTGGAATGCCGGATGTCCAGGATTGCGACAGACCTTGCTTTCTCCGCATCCCCTTTCGCTTCTTCCAGACGTTCTATACTATAATAATCCTCCATATCCAGAATATCTTCTCCGGCCTCTTTCAGTCTTTCCCCTTCATATACGTCAATTACATTGTAAATGACCCCGACGCTTGGATAATAAATGTCTGCTTCCCCGACATTCGTCAGAGACAGGTTAAAATACATAGCTCCATTATAAATATGTTTTCCGATATCCACAGTCAGTTTCATCGCCTTGGCTCCGAAGACTTTGATCTTTTCCTCTGTCTGAAAAACCGCGGACACCGGCGTATGAAAGGAATCCAGCACGCCGCTGTAATCTGCCGTCAAATCATACTCCCCTTCTGTCTCTCCCCGCAAAATCCAATGAAGCGTCTTTGTTTCCTGCCCCTTCAATGACGAAAAATCCGTCACCAAATCATCGCAGCCCTCAAGATTCCGCATCAGAGCCATGCCTTTTGGAACATTAAGCTTCACACGGTTGTTACTCAGAGAAAACGAGCTGTCCGCATGATTAATTATATGCAGTTTCACGTCAAAAAACTCCTTTAACCAGGAACCCATAACCGGCACGTCTAACACTGCAATGACATTTTCGCTGACTCTCATAACTTTCAAATCCCGCAGCTCCCCTGTGCTGCTGCCGTTATTTTTGGAAGAACTTATCTGCGTATGCCCGCCGTTTACGACATCGCCTGTTTTTCCGTTTATGATTACGGGAATCTCCACATTTTCCTCTGTGCCGTATTTTAATCGGACGACTCCTGAAAACGTATGATAATTAAATTCTTCCGCATCGAAGATTCCCGCCGCTTCAATTTCGTCCGGCGTCATTCGGTTCACTTCAAACTCTCCTGTGACAATCTGCTCTTTCGTCATGGCAATTGTATATTCCGTCACGTCGTTTGCGCGGACAACAACGCTGCTTTGCACCGGCAGATAGCCGTTCGCGTATGAACCCACTTTATATTTTCCGGCTTCCGCAGTAAACTGCGCTTTCCCCAAAGCATCCGTATATTTTACATAATCCGGCCCGTTGTCCATATCAAAATATACCGGCATTCCCGTCAGCGCCGCCCCTCCTGCATCTGTCAGGGTAATCTCCGCCGCGCCAATCAGTTTCGGATCTGTCACAGCCACTTCACGCGTACAGAAATCCACGCCGCCTTCTCTGTCCGTAACCGTAAGCGTCACCGTATACGTTCCCGTTTGGGCGTATCTGTGAACCGCCCGGCCATTTTCCGGCTCTGCCGTCTGCCCGTCGCCGTAATCAATAAGATAAGAAGCAATCCCCTTATCCGCCTTTGAACCGGACGCCAAAAATTCATATTCCGTATTTACCGCCTGCGTAACATCACAGGTCAGCGCCGCCTTTATGACTGGCCTGGCCGCAATCCAGGCGTCGCCGCTTTCCTTTGCGGAAACATTGCCCGCCCTATCTGCGGCCTCTATCTTATAACGGTAAATTTCCCCGGCCAAAGCGTTCGCATCCTCATAAGAATAGCCTGCGTCCTCCTTAGCCTGCACCTGTCCAATTGCCTGATAACTGTTCCCGGAAGTTTTACGGTAAATATTATAATGCGACAAATCGGCTTCTCCGCCTCCCTGCCAGTTCAGCGCAATCCTGTCTTCTTCTCCATGCGCCAGAACAGACTGCACACGGGGAGCTTCTTTATCCACAGTATAAGACAGCGTTCTCTCCGTCTCAAGCCCCTGTACATCCGTCAGCGTAACGGTCACCTGAAGCGAATCGCCGTCCATAAGTTCGTCAAATGGCAGCTTTGTCTCAATCTCTTTATAATAATTTTTGATCCGCTCCTGCCTGAGCAGATTTTTTGACGTCCCATGATTTACCTGATAAGATACCTCAATGATATCCAATTCATCATTGTCCTTTGCCAGCAGATAAAAATCAGAACCCGCTCCCACCACACTGCCGTCGTCCGGCAAAAAGCTCACAAGCTCCGGCGGTTTTTCATCCTCCGGAACAGACGCCGTCACTGCCTCTGTCCGTTTGCTGACGTTGCCCGCCTGATCTCTTACGGCAAGCTGGTACGCATAGGTTTCGCCACGTTTTGCATCTCTGTCATAACAGGAAGTATAACGCAGCCCTGTCTTAATCTCACGAAATTCCCCTCCGTCATCGGAGCGGTAAAGAATATAATCGTAAAGGTCCTCCTCGCCGCCCAGATCCCAGGCCAGAAACAACGCCCCATCCCGAAAATCCGCCCGGAAGTTTTCCGGCGCAGACGGAGCAGTCCGGTCAATCCGGTATTCCACATAAGGAGCGCTGCCGGAAGAATTGCCTTCATGCCCGGCTCTGTCTTTCGCCACTGCGCGCACATATAAAGGGCCTTCTTCATAACCGGACAAATCCAGCGCATAAGAAACAGTCTGATTTTTTTTATCCTCCTGAAACGAAAACTTTTCCAAATCATCCCAGAATATCCGGTTCCCGGACGTTTGCAAAAGAATCTCCGCCACAGCCACATCATCCGACGCCGTCACGGTAAGAGAAATCGTATCCTGAAACGAACCAGGAGCCGGAGAAATCTGTGTAATAATTGGAGCCGTCACGTCCTCCGTCGTCCGCGCGGTAATTTCTTCCGAATCCGCCCCCCTGTTTTTCGTCCTGTCATAAGCCGCAACCCGGTACGTATAAGCCGTATCCGGCTTAAGATTTAAAATGTTAATGCCCAGTGTCGTCTCAACATCCCGCACCTTCGTAAAGCTGCCGTCCTCCTGCTTTTGCTCCACACGGAAAAATGCCAGATCCGGATCCGGCACGTCCTGCCATTTCAATGTCACTGCCGAAGACGTACTCTCCCAGGACAGGCCCTGCACCTGCGCCGGACCTTCCTTATCCACAGTGTAATTATATATGGCAGTCCCCGCATTGCCCGCCGCGTCATAAGCTGCGGCCTTAATCCAAAGCCCGGTTCCACCGTTTTCCTTCACATTCCATTCATAACGGCAAACGGCCCCCTCTTCCGTATGCAGGTGTGTCCAGCTCTGCCCGTCTTCCGAACGGTACAATTCTGTCCGCACCACAGCCACATTGTCCGCCGCCCGGGCGCAGAACTCCGTATTTCCTCCTATAACGCTTCCTTTCACCGGAGTTATCTGCACCACGCGTGGATTTTCCGCATCCGTACCCCGGCAGGCCGCCGCCTCTTCCGACGCCTCGCTCTCCAGTCCAAAATCACTTATGCCTGTCACATAATAATAATATTTTACGTCTTCTTTCACATCCGTATCTTCGCAGGATACCGTATTTCTGCCCTGTACTTCCCGGATTTTTGTAAATTCTTCCTCATCCTCCGCCCTCCGGTAAACCGCATACTTTTTTGTGGCAATCTCATGGGACAGACTCCAGGAAATTACGATTTTATTCAGATCTCCAACTGCCGTGACACGGGAAATTCTCTCCGGAATACTGTTATCCACTATAACCGTCTCTTCCAGTAAGCCTTTGCCGCCGTCGGGATCTGTCAGGGCAAACGTCACCTGATATTCACCGGACGGCAAACCGGCGGCATTCCATAAAATACGATACTCGGCCTCCCCGGAAGGCAGTCTTGCCCCATCCGTAACCACATCGCCAATCTGAATGCTGGAGCCGTCTTTTTCCCGATAGGAAAAATGTCCTGTATAATCCGCCAGTCTTCCCGCAATCCGCACGGACGCTTTCAGCTCTCCTTTTCCTCCTCCAATCCGCTTTCCTTCGTGCGCCGTATAAATCTCTGTAACGGCAGGGTTCGCCGTATGAATTGAAACAGAAGCCTTTGGCGTTTCCACGCCGCCGTCCGCCGTATGCCCCGACACCTGAAATGTATACTCCGTATCTTTCTCAAGTCCTGCGTCCGCATAAGACGTTTCCTCCACATCCGCTATATACTGCCCGTTCCGGTAAACATAATATCCTGTAATAGACTTTTCTGCAGAGACGTCCCAGGAAATTTCCGCACTTTTGCTGTAAACCGCATCCGCCCGCAAATTGGCCACAGGCATCTGAAATGGATCCGGCGCAAGCGTCATGCCGCCCGTTACCCATCTTCCCCATTCGCTCTGGTATCTTGTAAGCGCTTCCGGAGGAACATAGATCACTTTCAGCCCGCTCATAACGCTTCTCCAGTCCCACCCGGAAGTATTACCGCTGATCTTTGGCACAGCTTCAGACATCACCCGAAGCGACGTAATTTTATTGCAGCCCCGGAATGCCATCCTGTCTATATCCTCTATGCTTCCCGGCAGAACCAGTTCCCCGTTGAAAGAACATCCAAAAAATGCGTTCTCGCCGATTTTTTTAAGCCCTTCTGACAATACCAGTTTGCCGCCAAAACCACAATTCCAAAACGTTTCCGCAGAAATCTCCTGCAGTCCGGACGGTATCGTAAGATCTCCCGTAAACTGGCATCCATAAACTGCCTCTGAAGAGAGCTTTGTAAGCCCTTCCGGAAGAACCAGTTTTCCTCCAAACCCACATCTGACAAACACCCTATCAGAAACCTCCTGCAATCCGGACGGCAATACAAGATCCCCTGTAAATTTACATTCATAAAACGCATACATCCCGATTTTGGTAAGCCCTTCTGGAAGAATCAGTTCTCCCGCCGAAAGGACATTTCCGAAAGGCATATGGCCCGATTTCTGTAAGGCTCTCCGGCAAATATAGATCTCCCGTAAACGGACATTCGTTAAACGCTGAATCACCAATTTTGACTATGCTCTCCGGCAAATCCAGATCTCCCGTAAACGGACATCCCTTAAACGCTGCATCACCGATTTTGACTATGCTTTCCGGCAAAATCAGTTCTCCGTCAAAGCCGCAATCCTGAAATGTTCCATCGGAAATTTCCTTCAATTCTGGCGGCAGAACCAAATCTCCCGTAAATAAACTGTCACGAAACGCGTACCTGCCAATTTCCGTAAGGCTCTTTGGCAGTGTCAGCTCTCCCGTAAATTTACAGCCAGAAAACGCATTAGAACCAATTTTGGTAAGCCCTTCCGGGAGCGCCAGGTTCCCGTCCAGGCCCGAACAATAACTGAATGCCTCTGAACCGATCTCCGTAAGCCCTTCCGGAAGCGTCAGGTTCCCGTCCAGGCCCGAACAGCCGCTGAATGCCCGTTCTCCAATTTTTTTCAATGCAGCCGGAAATATGACCGATACAATATCCACATTTCCTCCAAATACCCCCGGGCCAATTTCTGTTACGCCTTCCGGAATCACACTCTCAGTATCTCTTCCTATATAATCCGTCAGCACGCCGTTTTGAATCATATAATCCGGTTCATCTTCCCGTTCACGAATTTTTACTCTTGATGGCAGATCACCAAATCCTTTCCGGTAATTTTCGCGACACCCCTCCGGAACCCACAGGGACGTTACGCCGCTCAGACAACCGTCGCCAAAAAGCATCCACGCGTGTCCGATTGGCGGATAATCCGTGCCATATAAATTTGGCGGCTGCTCTCCCAGAAATCTGACGCTTTCCACTTTCCCGCAGCCGTAAAAGGAGACATCAGACAAATCTGTAAGCCCTGCGCCAAACGTCACCTCTGTCAGACCCGCACAACCCTCAAACGCATAGTTCCATATATCAGTAACGCTGTCCGGTATTGTCAGCTTTCCTTCAAACTGTCCCCCGGAAAATGCATCTTCACCGATTGTCTTAAGCCCCTCCGGAAGCGTCAGTATGCCCGTAAACGAACATCCGTAAAATGCACTGGAACCTATTGCACTGATTCCCTCCGGCAGTGTCAGCTTTCCGTCAAAACCACATCCGGCAAATGTTCCTCCGGAAACTTTTTTTAAGCCGTCCGGCAGCGTCAAATCTCCCGTAAACGGACATTCCGAAAATGCGTATGAACCGATCTCGGTAATTCCCTCCGGCAGTGTCAGTTCCCCGCCAAGACTCAGGCAGCCGCGAAACGCGCTTTCCCCAATCTTTGTCAGAGAAGACGGAAATCCAACCGAAGCAATCTCTGAATTGTCCAAAAAAACTTCCGCTCCAATCTCTGTTACACCCTCCGGAATCACAATATCCCCTCCGGCGCCCGTGTAATCTGTCAACACTCCGTTCTGAATAACAAATCCGTCCGGCACTGCATCCCCACTTTCTTTTTCCTGAAGAGACGCCATATCTGCCGCGTCTTCATTTTCCTCCTTCTGAATGTCCTCTTCTGAAACTTCCTCCCGCGCAGAAACCTCCCCGGCAGACACTACAGCCGGAACAGACTGTCCACACATCGAAACTGCCAGAATAACCGCCAGCGCCCTCTTCCATATCGAATGATTCAACCGCATAGAAAACCCCTTTCTCTCCTGTATCACATAAGCAAATCTTCATATAAATTGGTTTATTTTATCACATTGAACTTTTTCCGCAAACCACCCTGAAATTCATTATTTTCATTTCCGATTGCCGGAAATCTCTGATCTGCATTCGCAGCCGGTCTTTTTACAGACAGTTAAATTCAATCATATGTGTTCCGGTACATATAAAAGCCGGACGGCGGATATTTTCTGACCGGGCTTTTGCCGCTGCAAACGGCAAACAGGCCCGGACAGACATAATATCTGCCGTCCGGCGTTCGTTTTTCAAAATCTTAAACTATTTTCTATCTCTAACACCGCTTAATTTTCCGCGCCGCTGTCTTCTCAAACTCCTGATCGCGCACCTTAAGCTTCGCCACCTTCTTATAAAGCGGCGCCTCTTTATTATAATCGTCAATAATCTTCTGAAGCTCTGCGCTTATATCTGCAACTCCCTGTTTCTCAGCATACTCCAGATCCGGGAAAATTTCCGCTTCAATCACGCCTTCGCTCTCTCTGGCCAGAACTTCCTGCACCAGTCTGTGTTCCGAAAGCTTATTTTCAATCTCTTCCGGAGAAACGTTCTCTCCGTTTTTCGTAATAATCAGGTTTTTCTTCCTTCCTGTCAGGAAAATAAATCCATCCTCATCCACATATCCAAGATCCCCTGTCCGAAGCCAGCCGTCTTCGGTAAGCGTCTCTTTTGTCTCCTTCTCCATCTGGTAATACCCCTGCATTACGCTGCTGCCCTTTACCCAGATTTCTTCGTCTACGACTTTCGCCGCACAGTTTGGCATCAGTTTTCCAACAGAACCAAACTTCCGGTTCCATTCCAGGTTTGTGCTAATCACAGGCGCGCACTCTGTCATGCCATACCCCTGCAAAATCGTAATGCCATACTTCTCAAACAAAGTAATCCATGCCGGATTCAAGTAAGCGCCGCCGCTGCAAATCGTATGAAGCCGCTCTCCAAACACTTCCTTTTTTACAATTTCAGGAGGCAGGGCGGAAGCGTCTTCCAATTTTTTTGCAAACGATTCAATCATCATTGGAACCATCAAAATCATATCCGGCCCAAACAGCTTAATGTTTTTTGCCACGCGCATAATCGAATCGTTGATGCAGATAATGCTTCCAAGCGAAATTCCCTTCAAAATATCCATACTCAGGCAATACGCATGATGAACCGGAAGCACAGAAAGAATCACTGTTCTCGACGGGATTCTCATATCAAGGCAGGTTGCGTTCTCCGCTATATTTCTGTGCGTCAGCATAACGCCCTTGCTTTTTCCCGTCGTGCCGGACGTAAACATAATGGTGCAAAGATCTTCCGGATTCGCCCATGCGTCAAACCCGCTGTCGCTTTCTTCCAAAAGCTGCTTCATAGAGAATATTTCGCCTTCCGCCGTCTCTTTCTGCATCG
This sequence comes from uncultured Lachnospiraceae bacterium, assembly GCA_910586645.1. Lineage (GTDB taxonomy): Bacteria > Bacillota > Clostridia > Lachnospirales > Lachnospiraceae > Roseburia_B. The sequence goes on from CAJUIS010000014.1 coordinate 14,066, forward strand.
AAATTATTTTCTTTAACTTCGGACAGTTCTTTTTCGCAAGCTCGGCTACGTCGGCGCGGATTTCATCATAGACAAGAACAGACACGTCGGCGCGGTCTAAAAGCTCGCACAGCTCGGCCGCCGGCAGAGCCACGTCCAGAGGAACCGCCACGCTGCTGCAGTTTACCGTCCCAAGATAAGCAACCAGCCAATAATAAGACGTCATGCCGACAACCGCCACATGCGCCCCCTGCATTTCCATCGACTTTAACGCACCGGAAAAATGCTCGCTGTCTTTGCGAAGCTGCGTATAGGTCTTTGACTCAATCTGATCTTTTCCGGTTTTATAACGGACGGCGTCTTTGTCTCCGAATCTTTCCTGCGCCTGCACTAAAATTTCACGGATTGTATTACATACCATAACGCTTCCTCCTTTTTTAAAGTTTGCCAAGATACTCAGCGGCTTCTCCAACGGTGCGAAGCCCCGCCGCTTCCCGCTGATCCACTTCCACGTCAAATTCCTCCTCGATTTCCCCTAACATACTCATAAAATCAAACGAAGTAAAGCCCAGATCTTCCACAAAACGCGACTCCGCCGTAATCTGCTCCGGTTCCACTTCCACATAATTTACAATAATTTCCTTTAACTTTTCTAACATATCGATCCTCCTAAACCAATTTTAAAATATCGCCTACGGAAAGGTTCGGGTTTTCAATTCCCTTAAACATGATTTTGCAGAGATAGTAATACATATACTCAAGCTGTTTTCTGCTGACCGCTTTTACCTGATGTTCAAAGTTAAAGTCCAGTCCGTTATCTTCCGGCCGGTGCATCACAGTCAGATACATCGCCTGCGTCGTCGCGCCGTTTGGATACCATTTCGTCTTATAGCGAATGTCTCCCAACTGATCCAGTCCCTTTTCCTTTAACGTCATCGGCTGATATGTCAGAGCCATCGGCTCATACGTACATCCCTGGGGATTTTGATAAACCTGTCCCCGATGCGCAAAATAAGCGACCGGATCGTAATTGGCATGACGGAACAATTCATTCTGCTGATCTCTGATTTCAAACAGAGCGTCAATAAACTTCTTCTCCTGTGAAATCACGGTGCGGAACGGGAATGAATGAATTCTCGTGCCGCCGCATTTTTTCTCTTTGAGCGTTGCGCGCCTTGCAATCGCCGTATTGATCGAAACGTCGTCATTGCCGTTCATTTTCTGAAAATACGTCCGAAGTCCCATCAGCAAAAGACAGGTCAGAGAAATCTGCTTCTCCTTGCAAAAATCCATCAAACGCTTTGTCGGCTCTCCCTCCAGATGAAATATATCCAGATCTGACTCCACAGAGTCAGAAACATTAACCGCCGCCCGAAGACCTGGCATATTGCGCCTGTCTCTTTCCAGTTCAAGCTTCGCCGTGCCGTCAATGCCGTTATAAATCGGCTCGGAGCTTTCAATCATTTTATGGAAAAATTCTTCATCCCGTGCCTTTGCCTTAGAACCCGCCTCATACGCAAGATCTTTTTTCAACTGTTCAATATAAGAAGCCATATCTTTTGGATACGCCACGTTTTCATACATACGGTTGCAGTAAATTTCAATGATGTCCTTTAAAAAACAAATCAGAGACTGTGCGTCCATAATGACATGATCCGCCAGAAGGTATACGCCGCTAAACCCGTCCGGCGTCTTAATCATCACCATGCGGCTCATTGGAGAATCTTCTCTTTTAAATGGAACCTGCGTCCATTTTCTCATCGTCGCTTCCGCTTCTTCCATCGTCGTCCGGCTGAAATCTTCCAATGGGATTTCCTGCTTTACCTCGTCTACCACATACTGGTACCAGACGCCTTCTTTGTCTTTTGCAAACTGAAGCCGCATAGACTCGCTCCGTTCATACGCCTTTAAAATAGACTCGCGCAAAACGTCAAAATCCAGTTCCGCCTCAATGGTAAGACTCGTGCCAATATTGACAACCGCTTTGTTGGGGCAGTGATCCAGATAGAAAAAATGGAATTTCTGTGCAGCAGTAAGCGGATATACATCATATCCTTTTCTTTTTTTCATCATATTTAAAAACCTCTCCATTTAAAATAAAACTTCTTTTAAAAATTTTTCCAATGCTTCCTCGTAACGGCTGGTATCCTTATAATAGCTCTCCGCATGGGCGGCCCCTTCCACAATCAGCTTCTGTTTTTTTGCCCCGCAGTTTGCATACAGTTTTTCACACATACGGCATGGTACGAACGTATCGGCGCTGCCATGAATAAAGAGCGTCGGCGTCTTTGACTTCCTTACTTCCCGCGCCGCGTTGCACTCATCCATCCCATATCCTGCAAATCTTTTGTTCAAAAACCCGGCAATCTGGATAATCGGAAACGCGGGTATATGATACATGGAATGCAGCACATGCGTAAAAACCTCTTTCGGCGAAGTAAACCCACAGTCAGAAACGATGCCCTTCACCTGATACGGCAATTTCAGGCCGCTTGTCATCAGCACAGTGGCGGCTCCCATAGAAGTTCCGTGCAGAATGATTTCCGCATCTTCCCCTACGTTTTCCAAAATCCAGTCCAGCCACTTTATGGCGTCCATACGATCCAGGCAGCCAAACCCGATATGCGTTCCCTCACTTTGGCCATGCGCCCGCTCGTCCACTAAAAGCATGGCATAGCCGCGTTTCAGATAATACCCCGAAAGCCCGATATAATCTTTCATGCCTTCGCTTGTATACCCGTGAAAGCAGAGAACCACACGCCTGCTCTCTTTATTTGGAAAATATGTTCCGTGCAGCTTCAGTCCGTCTTCCGATGTAATCCAGACGTCTTTTCTTGGCTGCGCAAGAAAATATTCTTTTCGCTCTGCCAGAAAATCCGCATACTGACCCCAGTCCGTCCCGGCCATTTTTATTGTCCGTTCCGTCTTTGCCTTTCCCCGCTTCATCGTCCTTCTGTAAAAATAGGCCGACAGCAATAGTTCCGCGGCCGCAAATGTTCCTGTCGCCGCAATCATATTCCGCTTCTTCATTGAAATCTACTTCCTTTTATTTTTTCTTCTTTTTCTTGCTGATGATTTCTTTTAATTTGAGAGCCTTGTCAATATTTCCTTCTACTTTCAGTTTCCCTGTCGTAACGGCCCAAATAGGATCTGTCTTTCCTTCCGCAATCTTTCTTAGCGTCTCGGCCTGGCAGGTAAACATCGCATCCCTGTCATAATACTCGTAAGGCTCTACATAAATCTTCCCTTCCTTTGCCTCCACATAAAAAATGCCGGAAGCTTCTCCCGTAATATTAAACTGGTAAGCTAAATGCTCTGTGATGTCACTGATATCAGCCTCCATGAATTTACTCTTTACTTCTGAAAAAAAATCTGCGTACGTCATATGCTTTCCTCCATAATTAAAATAACTTGTGACCGCTGGTCATGTTTTGTTTTCAACTACAATAGCATTAATCTGACCATTGGTCAAGTATTGATTTAAAAATTTTTTTATGATATACTTTTTAAAATTTTTACAGGCGTCCATACCGTTCCAAAAACGGTATGGATTATTGCCGGAAAGGCGGAAAATATGCCAGTTATGGATAAATACAACCTCATCTTAGACTCGCTTCAGTCATTGCTGGAAAATCAGAATATACAGACCATTTCCGTCAGTGAAATCGCGCAGACTGCCGGAATCGCCAAGGGAAGCATCTATTATTATTTCTCTTCCAAAGACGCGATCGTGGAGGCTTTGGTGGAACGCAGCTATTCCACGTCGATTGAAACTGCAAAACTGCTCGCAAAACAGACGAACATACCGCCGTTTACGCGCATGGCGCTGATTTTCCAGGCATGCCGGAATTCTTCTTCGGAATTTTTAAGACAGAATACGGATACAGGCAGTTCCATGCAGGAGCAGTCCATGCTCCATCATAAGTATCTGCGCTATATCATTATGGAGCTGAAGCCCGTTTTGACAGAAATTATCCGTCAGGGCATTGACAGCAGAGAAATTTCTTTTGACCATCCCGCCGCACTGGCAGAAATCGTTCTGCTCGTGCTGACGGTAAAATTAGACAATACACTGATCCCTTCCTCGCCGGAAGAAATCGAACAGACCATATTAGGATTGATTTCCCTTCTGGAAAAAGGAACGGACAACCCGAAAGGCTCACTGAATTTTCTGACGCTTCCTTACACAGAGCGTCAAAAATAGAAACAGACAGCACAGGCTGACGCAGGCGCCGGAAAAAAGTTTCGGCGTCTGATAACGCAGCGTAATTTCATGTTCTCCCCGAATCAGAGGAATCTTAAAAAAACTGTCCATAAAAACGCCGCATTCCGTTTCTTTCCCATCCACAAATACGCGCCAGCCTTCTTCTTTTGGTATGGAAAGAATCAGGTTTCCCGCTTCTTTTACCTGAATGCTTCCCGTTATCTCCGTATCCTCAAAACTTTTTATCACAAGCGTCTGCCTGTTTAATTTTTGATACGCCTGGTTGAGCGCATCCATATTTAAAGCGTAAGCCCGCACAAAAAAATCAGAGACGCCGGAAGTATTTGTAATTTCCACAGGCTCCCCTTTCCTGCACCATCCCAGGTCAAGAATATACCCGTGATCGCACTTTGTAAACTTCCGCTCCCTGTCCGGGTGCGTTACCGTCAGGTTTGTCACAGAAGTATCGGCATATGTCGCATAGACATAACAGTCTTCCGGCGCTGTCACCGTCGTTTTATCCTCACCGGCAGAAACCGCCTCCGGCATAGGGACAAGCAAATCCTCTTTCGCTCCCAAAGCCGCCGCAAGACGGTTTAAATTGCCAACCGCCTCTCCTCTTCTTGCGTCCCACTTCGCCTCCAAATCCACATCCGCCATAAATCCAAGCGGAAGCGAATAATAATTTTTATATATATAATTCTGCCCGTCGCTAAGAACCATCTCCCGCAGCGGGCTGTCCTCTTTCGGATGATCCGCAATCAAATACTTTACCGACAGCATGGCGGACGCAAGCGGCGTCGCTCCGCTGTAACTGTAAAAATTCTTTCCGCCTTCCATACCCATGAGCCGGTAAAATCTGCTGACGCCAATATTCATCAGAGAAGAAAAAATCGTAGAAGAAGCGTACCCGTAAACAGCCGCATCGTTTTTTGTCAGCCGTTCCATTTCCTCCACCCGGTAAAAAGGTTCCTCTTCCATTGCTTCCACCTGAGCCAGAAGCCCTTTTACAGATTCCCAGTTTTTTGTATAAGCCTTCCGGCTGGTAACAGACCATCCTGTCAGGCTGAAATTGGAAAAAACTTCCGTTACCGCCAATACAAAAAGCAGATAGCCGGCGAAAGCCCGGACGCCTTCGGACCGCATTTTTCCAAGAGCCAAAAGCATTCCATACCCGGCAAGTAAAATTCCCGTCACAAGAAGCGCGCTTCCCGTCACCTTTCCGCTGTCCGCCACATATGCCGCCGCAAAAAGAAACGCGGCGGACAAAACGACAGAAACCGCAATGTGAAACCGCGTATATCCTCTCTGCCTCCGATACCCTTCATACCCCGTCACAAGAAGCAGAAAAACATACAAATAAGCCTGACGTCCCGGCAGGCTGTCGGGAAAATGAAGCCCGTGCCAGAAAAAATCCAGCATATTGTTTGAAAAACCCGCCCAGAAAAAAACAATCAAAAGCATCCGTCCTGCTTTCCTCTTAAAAGGTATTGTCCTGTTTAAAAAATACAATGCCAGAAAGAGGAACGCGGCCGCGCCGCAGTACAGATTCGGCCAGTGCTCATTTCCCGTATATGCCGCTACGTCATAACAATGCCGCCCCAGCATGGAAATCAGATCAAAATACCACTCAAAAACCTTTGGAAACGAAAATCCGGAAGAGCCGCTGTAACTCAAAATCGCGGCCTCCGGCAAAATCAAAACGGCTCCCATCCCTCCCGCCAGAATGGAATGCAGAACAAATCTTCCGGAAGCCGCAAGCTTTTCCCGTCCGCCATATGTTTCCTCCAAAAGCAAAATCACAAACCAAAGCGCAAGAAAAATACAGAGCATAAACGAAAGATAGTAATTGGAAAGAACGGCCGCCGCAAGGCTTACGCTGTACAGCGCGCACTTTCCCTCCCTGACAAGCTTCCAAAGGCCCAAAACTGCAAGCGGCGCGAGCACAAGCACGTCAAGCCACATAATATTCCAACTGTAGGCCGCCATATACCCGGACAGCGCATAAAACGCCGCAAAAACGGAAACGGCAGGATCCGAAGTCTGAAAACGGTTTCCAAGATACACAGCAAACGTCAGCCCGCACAGGCCGATTTTAAGAAGGATCAGCGCTGTCATAAATTCAATGACAGAGCCGGCAGGGCAAAAAATCAAAAGCCAGTTCAAAGGACTGGCCAGATAGTAAGCAAGCAGCGAAACAAAATCAGAGCCAAGGCCAAGCCGAAAAGAATACATCAGGCTGTCCCCATGCTTTAGTTTATCCATAAACTCTGTAAAAAAAGGCTCGTATTGATGGTACATATCGACATGAAGAATACAGTTTTCCCCAAACGGATACACCCCATTTCTGATGCAGAGCAAAAATGCAATGCCAAACGGAAGCAAAAATGCGCCAAGATAAAGTTTCCAATTCGTTTTTGACCTGCTCATACCCGTCTCCTTTTCCCTTATTCCCGCTGATCAAACAACTGATAGTACTGCAGCTTTTTATATTCCTCCAGATCCGCTGCGGCTTTAGGCTTTTGCTGTATCACAGCCGCCGATACAACCGGGCAGCTTTCAGACAGCTCCTCTAAAAATGCCTGATAGGCGGGCAGCCTGATTCCTGCCGCGTTTAACGTCTCTGTTCCCAGATAATTCGCGCTTGTATCCGCATGGCGCACCGTCTTTGTTTTATAATTCGTCCAAATAAAATACGGAACCTGATACCGCAGATACGTATCTTTCTCCGTTAAGGTACGGTAACTTTTGCCGTTTAAATTCAAAACCGGCTCCGCCACAACGTCATTTGGCTGGTGATCCCCAAAAAACACAACTACAACAGGTTCTTTTTCCTTCGAAAAATAAGAAATCAGTTCAGACAGCGCATCATCCGTCTTCTGAATCAGGGACAGATAAGAAGACAGAGAATAAGACTGCGTCCCGCTGACCGTAATATGCGGCGTGAAATTCTCATGCATATCACTGTAAGAGCCATGGTTCTGCATCGTAACGTTAAAGATAAATACAGGCTTCCCTTTTTCTTTTTTCTCATAAATGTCAATGATTTTCTTCACACAGGACTGATCGCTCACATAATCCCTGACGTATTCCCGGTTCCTGTAATCCTCCAGAAAATGCATATGCGAAAAGCCAAGCAGCGGATACACTTTATCCCTGTCCCAGCCGCTTGCAAAATAAGGGTGCGCGGCATGCGTCTCATATCCAAGCTCCTTTAAATATGCCGGCAGGGCAAAAATTTCCCCGTGGATATACTGCTGGAAGGGGATGCTCCCCTGCGGCAGAAACGCCATGGTGTTTCCCGTCAGAAATTCAAATTCCGTATTTGCCGTATTGCCCCCGCAGACTGACACATTCAGAAATCCTGACACCGTATTTTCTTCTTCCTGACACATCCTGCGAAAAAAAGGCATATAATCTTCGCTCGGCGTAAATTCGCCTAAAACGCCAAGATCAGAAAACGCCTCGTCCATCACCACAATAATGTTCGGCATCTTATCCGGCGTCTTTTCATGTTCCGGCGAATCAGCCTGCACAGACGTTTCATAGGCATTCAGAATTTTTTCCGCGTCTTCCTTCCTGTATCCTTCCGGTTTCTCGATCGCCATAAACGGAAGCTCCATAACCATCGTAAGAAAAAAACCGTTTACCTGCCACATATAGACAGGAGTAAACAGTTTGTTGTACATCCCATGCCTGTTCTGAAAATCTTCTTTCTGAAACGTCCGCACAAAAAACGTCAGCAGAACAGCAAGCGCAAGCAAAACAGGAATGCTGTATCTTACTTTCAGCTTTTTCAAATCCAAATCACAAAAACCGGCAAGAACCCAGGACGCCGCAAATAAAACTACAACAGCCGCCACCCGGAACGTCGGCGTAAAGTCATAATTATCCGCTACGCCTGCCGCAGTGCCAATGGAAAAAATATCCCAAGGCACAAGCGGCAGGGAGCGGAATGTATAGACATAATAATTTGCCAGCCCGATTCCCATCGCCAAAACGCCCTGTACCCGAAGCGCCCATTTGACGCTTCGGAAAGCAAACATAAGAATCCATGCTGTAAATTCAAACAATATAATATTAAAAAGCTGCGGCCACGGCCTGACTTCCTCAAATCCGTTATGCGTATACGCTTCCAGCAGATAAAAATGCGCCGCAGGAAGTAAAAGCAGACCGCATACAGACCATATTTTAATTTTTGCTCTCATCTTTTATTTCTTTATCTTAACTGTCTTTGTTTTGCCCCAGGAAGCATATTTCTTTTTCCCGGAAACAGATTCCTTCTGGTACATACGCGCCTGTACATAATACGTCTTTCCTTTTTTCAGTTTTTTCACCGTAATGACATTTCCAGACGCCTCTTTTTTCTTTGCAGACGACATATTTTTATGAAGGGAATAGCGGATCTGATAACCGCTTGCCATACTCAGCTTTTTCACAGTCACTTTCATCGTCTTTTTCGCACTGTTCTTCACGGATGAGACGGAAGCCTTCTTCTTCGTGTTAATTTTTGCCCAGTGCGCATAATATACCGAATCGGACGTAACCTGCACGGACGATCCTATTTTGCTGCCGCCTGTTTTTTTCGTGTACCATCCTAAAAATACATATCCTTTCCGTTTCGGGTTCCCCGGACTCCCAACGGCCGATCCGTAAGCAATGCCTGTTTTTGTATTTGATTTTACATTTTTATTTCCAATGTACCCGCCGTTTGCACTGTAGGTCACGCTGTATACAGGCGTAATAAGCTGCTCTGCAGCCGAACTGTCATAATATCCGTTTGCCACCGCTACGGCACGCACCATCGTTGGGCCAAACAGTTTAAACGGCCCTGTATATCTTCTCGCTTTGGTAAATGCAATGGAAGGGTTCGTTCCGTCAATTGTGTAATACACTGTTCCCGCAGGCGCCGAAATCGTAACCGTGCTGCCGGAACAGGAAATCTGCGGCGCGCTAAGGGCTGCCGACGGCGTGTGGACTGTCCCGATGTCATAAAGCCCGGCTCCGGAATCATACGTAAGCTCCGGCAGATATCCATTCCATCGATCTTCGGGCGTATGGGAAAGAACCGCTCCCGGAGCGCCGCTCATAAACCGCTCTCTGCTGCGGTTAAAGTACTCATAGACATACGGCACGCCCAGCTCTTCCTCTGTATCGTCATTCCAGGTCAGATCCACATAATACCAGATCCCGTTTAAGCGGATAATGTTCCATTCGTGATCGGCGCTCGTCACAACGCCGCAGTCAATGCCCACCGCATTGCACAAAAGCTGCATCGCCTGCGAATATCCGGCGCAGACCGTCGTCTTTCTCGGGTCGCAGAATACGCTGTAAATTGTCTGATTGTATTCATTCTGCCTGTAGTCATTAAAATATGGATCATAGCTTACATTTGCACAGATCATATCATGTATTTTTTTCTCCTTCAGCACGTCCGAAGGCTGCTCCATAATCTGCGGAAGCCAGCTGTCTATTACGCTTTGCACCTGCTGTGTCGCCGCCTTTCTGGCTTCGCCGTTTGCAAAGGATGAATTGATCGTCAAATAGGCGTATCCGCCGTTCATCACAGATGAAGTCCCCATAAGCATCGTCTGCAGGAAATAATACTGAGGATTTGAGACGATAAACATAAATTCCACATTTCTGGCTTCCCTGGAAGACATATTCGAATAGGAAACCGCCTTTGTCGTATAATACCAGAAATCAAGCTTCGCTTCCACAGAAGAGTACCGCTGCGCCCCTGTAAGCGTCTCCGTTCCCGTCAGATACTCATAACACATCTGATCCAGTTTATCCCATAACTCCCTCTGGTTATCGTTCAGCAGATTGTAATAATAATTCGTGGAATAGGAATCCCATTTCGTCCGGTATATAGCCGAACCTTTTACTTCTGCCTGGCTTTCTGTTTCCTCATAAATCTCCGGCAGATCTTCCGGTTTTGTATCCAGAAAAACCGGCTGCCGGAATCCGGAAAGCTTCTCTGGCGGCTCCGCAGCTTCTGCATCCTGTCCATCCTCTTTCGAAGCGTCCGGCGCCTCTTTTGTAACAGACGCTTCCGCCTCCCAAACAGGCGCCGCCAAGACACTGTCTGACGCTGCGCCAAACATCAGCATAGCCGAAAGTAAAAATGTCATCCATCGTTTTTTCATACCTGTCATCCTGCCTTTCCAAAAATAATATAAATTGCATTTCAAAAAAACGCCGCTTTCGCGTCTGCACACTCTTCAAGAATCTGCAGGACTGCCGCCTTCGAAAGATTTTCCGAAAAATCCCCCGTCACACAAAGCCCGCAGAGCATCCGTCCCTTCTCCCGTTTAACCGTAAACTCCTCTACACAAAGCCTGGCAAGCGCCGCCGCGTTCAAAAATACCGCCGGCTGGCCGCTTTCGTCCTCACAGGAAAATGAAATCTCCGCCCTTCCCGATCCCTGTGGGAGTCCCGTTAGCTTTTCGGATCCCTTTGCCGTCTGCGCATACTGATACGCCCTGCTGATTTCCATCGTCTGCTTAAAAAAAGCGCCGCATACTAGACGGTACGCCTCCTTTACGTCTTCTGTGCGGGCGGATAAAATCTCCTGTTCGCGTTTCGGCGCATATACGGCCGCTCCCGTCCGCTTTTTCGCTTCGATCACTTTGCCGCACAAATCCATACGCTTTAGGAACAGATTTTTCATCTGTCCGTCAACCCGGTCTATTTCCTGTCTGATTTCTTCCAAATCCATGTCCTTCGTTCCGCCTTTCTGTTCCGGGAAGCCGTTACAGGCCATACCGTATTTTGATGTTTTCAAAATCATTCAAAAAAACTTCTCCCTGCATTCCCGTCCGCTTCGCGCCTTTTACATTTTCCTCCATATCGTCGATAAACAGGCATTCTTCCGGCTTCAAACGGCAGACGTCCAGCAAGTGACGGTAAATCCCTGCGTCCGGTTTCACCATATGGACGTCCGACGATATCACAACTCCGTCAAAAGACGCAAGCGGAAAAAATCCGGGAAAATAATCATAAAATTCATCGCTGGCATTTGAAAGCAGATATACGGAAAACCCTTTTTCTTTCACATACTCCAAAAATGAAAATGCCCCGGGAACCGGACGGATGCAAAAGCTCCACCCAAACGTACATTGTTCCAGCGGCGAATGCATATGTTCTGGTACGCGCGCCCTGGCGCTTTCATACTTTTGTGCGCACGTCATATTCCCAAGATCTCCCTGAACCCACTCCGGGCCTAAAAACAGCTCTCTGCGGATAACGTCTTTTTCCTGCTCTGTCCTGCAAAATAAATCAAGGGAAACCTGCGGATTATATTCTAACAGCACATTTCCCATGTCAAATATGATATTTTGAATCATTTCCCGTTCCCTCTTTATTTTTCCTGCTGTATTTTAGTATAAATCGTGAAACGTAATTCGTCAACCAATAATAAAAACACATTTCAGCCAGGCATGCCCCATATGTCCTGCGTCCTTTGCTGAAATGTGTTTTTAAAGTTTTTGGCATTAAATTAATAATTCTTAGCGTACACCTCAAAATAACTCTGCGGATGGCTGCATACCGGGCAAATCTCCGGAGCTTTCACGCCCACTGTGATATGTCCGCAGTTTCTGCATTCCCAGACTTTTACTTCGCTTTTTTCAAATACCGAAGCCGTCTCAACGTTCTTTAACAAATCCCTGTATCTCTCTTCGTGATGCTTTTCAATTTCTCCTACCGCCCGGAATTTTGCAGCCAGTTCCGGAAACCCTTCTTCTTCCGCTGTCTTTGCAAATCCCTCATACATATCGGTCCATTCGTAATTTTCCCCGTTCGCCGCCTCTGTCAGATTTTCCACCGTACTGCCGATTCCCGAAAGCTCTTTGAACCACATTTTTGCATGTTCTTTTTCATTGTCAGCCGTTTTTAAAAACAAAGCTGAAATCTGCTCATATCCTTCTTTTTTTGCCACGGATGCAAAGTATGTGTATTTATTCCTCGCCTGCGACTCTCCCGCAAACGCCGCCTCAAGATTCTTTTCTGTCTGTGTTCCCGCATATTTGCTCATATTATAATCTCCTTTTCTGATCTTCCCAGATCGCATCTCTGAAGTTATTGTCTTCTTACACCCTGATTATAGACATATACTTTCCTTTTGTCAAACATTTCATGCCTTTACCATAAAACCCAAATCCCAAGATACAGGGCCCCCGCCGCGCTTCCGGAAAGAAGCAGCGACACAACTGCATTCTTTGCTCTTTTCGAAGACAGAAAAATCACGCCGCAAAGACAAATCCCCATCAGTATCTTAAACGCGCACATTCCAGCCAGATACCCGCCGGCGCTTATGCCGCCCCATTGTTCAAATCCCGGCAGGTATCTGAGCGCAGCGCCCAAATCCAAAATCCCCTGTTCCTTCATCCGGTACCCGGCAGACATCAAATCCGCCGCTGTGCACACAAACGTCACACAGGCAATCAGAAGCGCCCATTTTTTTCTCCGCACCTGTCTTCTCCCATAAGAAACCGAATGCAAAAGAGCCGTCGCCCGCGCCGTCTCTTCCATAACAAACGCCCCGTGAAACGCCAGAACCCATACAAGCAAAAGTTCTCCCATCTGATGCGCCTGCCTCTCTTTTCCCAGCAGATATGTATACCCCACTTCGTCCAGAAACACCCCTGTTTCCCCAATCCCTTCCGCCTGTGACAAAATCCTCTCATAAGCCGTTTTGCAGGAAAGCTGCCGCCTTAACCCTTCTGTCCGTTCCAGATTTCCTGCTGCGTCTCTTTCCAGTTCAGACAGCTTCTGCTCAATTCCAAAAATCCTCTGCCCTTCCGCTTCGATAAAATCAATCTTTTCCCGCGTCACTTCTCCTTCCAGTTTTCCAATATAATTTTTATAATAAAGTTCATCCAGCGTAAAATACGCCCGTTCACCGGAACAGGAAAAAAACTGAAGCAAAAGATATACGGCCGCGACAAACCCGGCGCCGCCTGTAAAAAAGATTTTATATCCCTCATAATACAAAAGGGAATGTCCGCCCTTTAAAACCTTTTTTCGCCGGAAGCGCTTCCTGCCGGATAATTTCGCATACCGGTTTCTGCTCACACGTTCATACGAACGTATGCAAGACCATACCGCAAGCAGAAACAGCAAACCTGCCGCAAACAGGCAAATATGCATAGAAAACACCGGATGTCCGAACACATTGACCGTTTCATAGCTCTGGAAAAACCGTTCCGTACGCAAAAAAGAAAAAAGATTGCACCAGCGCAGCAAATTCCAAAAGAGCCCTGGAAACATATTTACGGAAAGGCCGTATTCCAATGCCATAAGAAAAAGAAACGCGGCGCTCGTGCGCAAAACGCTTTTTCCATGCAGCGCAATCCATATGGACGCCGCGGACAAAACCAGCGCGGCGGCAGCCTTTCCAATCAAAAACCAGATAAGGTACGCGCCCACAGAAATTTTCCAGGGACTTTTCAGATACCCGTCCACAGACTGAATCCACCGCCCGAAGCTTCCAAATCCGTACACTGACTGCGCAGTCAGAAAATTACCCGCATATAAAAAAAGAACGCCCAAAAGGCTTCCCGCCAAAATCAGGCCGATTTTAATCTTTCCAAGCCTTTTTCCTCCATATTTTGCAGTTCCCGCAAAAGCCATCGTCCCTTCTTCCCGTTCCATACAAATGAAAAAATAAGAAAGCAGAAAGACAATTGCCGCCAGAAATAAATCTGTCGTTTTCGTTTCCACTGCAAGCCGGACTCCCTGCGAATTTTCCGGTTTTAAAATCAGCCCCTTAAGATGATCGTATTTTTCCGGAATCAATTCCGCATTCCTTTTTGAAAACAAATCTTCTTCCGAAAACAGCGACGACGATGAAATCCGTTTCGCCTGTTTTTTCATCTCCTGTAAATACGCCTCGTACTGATTTGCGTCCGTCACATGGGCAAATACATAATTTAACGCATTTTTCCGCTCATATACCGCTTCCGGCGCCATTCCTTTCGACGCGGAAAACTCCTCTCCCATACGGTCTGTCTTTTTTATTTCATCCTCTAACCATTCCTTCTGTTTTTCCCCGGAAATGCAGGAAAGCTCCTGATATACTTTTTTTATTGAATCCGGAAAGCAGCGGCCGGCCGCGTCATATCGTCCCGTCTGCCAGAATAAAAGCAGAATGTTCAAAATGAAGCATCCAAAAATAAGCCCCGTCACGATCCTGTTTTTCCAAAGCTTTTTCCATTCAAATCTCCACAATTCCATATACTGTCCCTCCCCGTCCCTTCCTGCTGTTTTTCGTCTGTTTACTCCTGAAAATGATAAAGATAGACGTCCTCCAAAGACGGCCTTACCGTGTTTACGCATTTTTCTTTGGGCCTTTGCCCGGCAATCACCCTGACATAAATTTTTTCCCTGTCTTTTATCATATTTCCCACAAGATACGTTTTCTGTATCCTCTTTAACTCAGAAATTTCCGTCTGAATTTCAAAAACTTTCCCTTCCATTTCTTCGATCAGCGTCTCCCTCTCTGCTTTCTGTATAATTTCCCCGTCTTTTAAGAGAAGGATTTCTTTGGAAATAAATTCTACGTCCGTTACAACGTGCGTGGCAATCAGCACAATTTTGTCAAATGCGATTTCTGAAATCAGGTTCCGTACGGCAATCCGCTGCTTTGGGTCAAGCCCCGCCGTCGGCTCGTCTAAAATCAGGACTTTTGGATCTCCGACCGCCGCCTGCGCCAGCATCATCCTCTGCCGCATTCCTCCGGAAAGAGCCGTCATTTTTACGTTTGCAGCGTCAGTCAGTGAAAGAGCCGTCAACAGCTTTTCAATTCTCCCTTTCGCTTCTTTTTTCTTAACGCCGCGCAGCGCCGCCATATAAAAAAGAAAATCCTCTACCGTAAACCCCCTGTAAACTACCGGATACTGGGGCATATACCCCAGCATCCCTTTCCATTTTTCTTTTTCTTTCGCTGAAAAAATATCGTTTCCGTCTAAAAACGCCCCTCCTTCGTCCGCGTCAATATTTCCGGTGATAATGTTCATCAGCGTACTTTTTCCGGTGCCGTTGGCTCCCAGGATTCCATACACGCCGTCGCAGAAGGCACAGGATACCGCCTTTAACGCCTGTTTCGCCCCATAACTTTTGGAAAGCTTCTCAATCCTTAATTCCATCCTCCATCCCTTCCCTCCATGCAAGATACTGCCTGTTCCATTCTTCTGTCACACGATCCGCCCCGGCCTTTCTATATTGTAAAATCCTCTTCTGGTTTTCTTCCGGCATCCCGGATTCATAAACGCTGTATATCTGTTCCAGCTCTTTTTCGCACGATTTTCCGGAAAACTCAAACCCTGCTATTTTAGAATTTTCACATTCCAAAAGCCATTTTGGATACAGTTCCCTCTTATTTTCATCCTGCCCCACTTCCGCATAGGCAATAAAATTATTTCCAAGATACTGCGCCGGAATATAGCCTCTCCTCACAGGCGCTTCCGCCGTATTTCCAAAAACCTCATAATCTTTCCCTTTTTCGCCCCACATCAGCGCATTCGTAAGCTCTGCATCTTCATATAATCTGCAAAGCAGCTCAAACGCCTCCTTCTTCTGTAAAGATTCCTCCAATATCCCAACCTCCTGCGCACAGACGCTGAAACGCCACAGAGGCTCCGTCCAAAGCTCCTTTACTTCGTATGTGTCCCAATACCCCTCCGGAAGCTGCCAGCTCCTGCTGTACGCCTCCTCTGTTACAAAATCCGTCACAATCTTAAGAAACGGCTGTATTTTAAGCGGATCCTCTTCCTCTTTTTTGCAGATTTTGCTGTCGTACAGCTTCTGTGCGCCGTTTAAATACTCTGTATATTCCGGCGTTTCATACAAAAGCTGCGCCTTTGGGATTTCCTCCTCCTCATTGATCACAAACGGATAACATACGCCCAGAATCCGCGTCATATTTTCAAGGGCTTCCCCATATTCCGCCAGTCCCTGCACTGCGGCAAAATCCTCTGTCTCCCGTTCTCCCTCACAAATCTTTTTTAAATCCGCTTCGTACTCCCATATTTTTCCACTCCAGTTTTCCGGATGGACGTCATACGCCTCCGCCATTTTCTTATTCCAGATATAAACCGTTTTTTTCGGCACAAAACCCACGCTCAATACGGTATACTGCTTTCCGTCCACCTTGTAGACGTCCCACACATTTTCCGGCACGGCTTCTTTTATCACACTTCCTTCCTCTGAATCAAGCCATTCGTCCAGCGCGGTAAATTCTCCGGCCAGAATCTCCTTTGTATTGTCATACGTATCTTTCCAGACCGCCGTAAGGCTTTTTAAATCCGCCTGCCGCACTCCTTCGCCTTCCCTGACAAACTCCACTTCGTAAGGAAGGTTTTTCTCCTTCAAAACCTGGTTAAAATAATCGCCATGTTTTCCAAACCACTCGTCCCCCTGCCAGACAAGCTTTGCCGCCCGCCGGTTTTCATCCCCTCCTTTTTCCGTACTTTTTTCTTCTGTCTCCCTTATGCCTGCCGTCTGTTTCGTTTTCGTATTTTCTCCTCCGCATCCCAAACATCCTGCAAACAAAAGCAAAGTTCCCATAAAAACAACTGTCTTTTTCCAAATTTTCATCCTTCTCACCTCCCGTTAAAAGAAACCGATCACCTGTGCCTTATCCCACTCTTTCTTTGTATACGCTTCTTTTGAAATGCAGACCATTCCAAGCTCTGTCGACGCAACATACCAGTCTTTTGTCGCCGCAAGAAAAGGAGCGTAACTATACTCTTCTTTCTCAATCCTCCGCTCTTTTTTCGCGTTTACATCATACGAAAAAAACGTCTCTCCTTTCGCCGTCCCAGTCCCTTTTGGAAAGCTGCAGACAAAAATCGTCCCGTCCCCCATTAACCAGTCAAGCTCTTTGCCTTCTTCCGCCTCTTTTTCAAAGACAATTTCCGTATCCTTTGTTTCTGCGTCCACTGCGTACACATGGCCTTTCTCCACATAAAAAACCTTATGCTCGTCACGTATAGAACCCAGATACCCCATCTCTTCTTTCCCCTCAAAAAACGTTTCATCCGTTCCTGTTTTTATGTCAAACGCCCGGATTTCATTTTTTGCAGATGAATCTCTGGTTTTTGCGTACTGCCTTTTCGAATAAAAAATCCTGCCGTCTGCGTAATCCGATATCTCAAATCCTTCTTCATAAGGATCATAAGCCTCCCGATCTTTTACGATTTCAAACGAACCGTCTTCCAGATTCAGTTTTCCAATCATAAAAAAACATTCCTCACTCTTTACCGTCCCGTCTTCTTTTGTTACAGGCTCCGTTAAAAACCTTGTCTCCGTCAGGCCAAAACAAACCGTATCCTCCACAAAAAACATGGGCAGCGAAACGGAAAGGCTTCCATACGCTTTATCTCCGTTTAAACTGGCAATCCGTTTTCTTCCGCCTCCGCTTTTTTCACATTGATAAAAAGGAATCTTTGGATCCATATTGTCATAATAATAGAGTTTATCCCGGTAACAGCCCATGCCGGACATATATCCCTGCGAAAAATACGCGCCGCATCCCGAATCGTTGTGCCCGCAGTTTGGCCTGTCACAAATGGGGATTGCTTCCCCCAATCCAAAATCATAAAACATCATTCGTTCCGTATACCCGTCAATATAAAAAATCCCTTCCTCTTTTACCTGCATACGGTTATTTTTTACAACGGAAAAAGTTTCCTGACCGCTCTTTAAATCTCCGTTTTTTCCGATGCATCCAGACAGCGTTCCCGCCGCAAGAAGTACGGCCAAAATTTTTAATGTCATGCATTTTTTCACAGGACATCCCCCCGTTCCGCATCAAATGCCACCGTAACAATAAACAAGTCTGCAATTGTCTCCATGGAAAACGTACCGCCGCAGGCTTCCGTAAAACTCTGCGCAATTGAAAGCCCCAGCCCGCTTCCTCCGTCCGTGCGGCTTTCGTCTCCGCGGACAAAACGCTCCGCAAAGTTAATTTCCCCCGTCAGTTCCCGGCTGGAGGTATTCTTTACGCCTGCCTCCGCAATTCCGCCTTCTTCTTTCAGCGTCACATAAACCCTTGACCCTTCCAGAGAGTATTTTGCCGCATTTCCAATCAGATTCTGAAACACCCGGTACATTCTCTGTCCGTCCGCCCGCACAAAAACAGGCTCTTTTGGAATTTCCGTTTTTAATGCAACAGGGCTTCTCTTTATGACTTCTTCCATATCCGCCAACGTCTGCCAAAGCAGTTTTCCCAAATCCAGAAGTTCCATTTTCACCTCAAGCTGTCCGGACGCAGCCTTACTGACGGCAAACACATCCTGCACCATCGTCCTTAGCCGCTCGGATTTTTCATCCAGAATCCGAATGTAATCCATCGCATAATCCGGCAGGTTTTCCTCCTGTTTTAACAACTGAATGTAACTGATAATAGACGTCAGCGGCGTCTTAATGTCGTGAGACACATTTGCAACAAGCTCTACTTTCATCCGTTCGCTCCGGATCCGCTCCTCTACGGCGTCTTCAAATCCCTGACGGATTTCTTCAAGCCCTTCCGCCATACGGCGCACATCTTCGTCTTCGGTCAAAAAGCCCTCCGGCTCGCTGTAATTTCCGTCTCGAATGCCTGAAATCTGTTCTGACAGCCTTTCCAAATCCGCTGCAAGAATCCTGTTTTTCTTCTGATATGCATATTCCGCCCCAAGAAGAGCCGCTGTCACCGCAAGCGCCGCTAAGATGAAAATGAAAAAGCTGCCCGGCGCTTCAAAAACCGCCGCAGAAACAAACAGGGCAAAAATAACCGCAAGCTGTGCCGCCGTCAGGAAAAAAACGCCGTAAAAACGCTTTACCATACGTCTCGCAAGCGGCAGCTTTAAGCTCTTTCTGTTCAGCGCCGCGGCAAATTTTCCGAAAAAACCTTTTTTACAGCTTCCCCTGTTGTTCCGCAAGTCACAGACAAACAAATAAAAAAGCCAAAAGACGATAAGCGTCCCCGTTATATGGTTTCCAAGATCATAAAGCAGATATTCTGACACTTCCGAAACAATTACAGAAGCCGGAAGCGATTCCATCATCATCTCATCCGCACAGGCAACCGCCATATCGCCCTGGTTCAGAAGAAAAAAACACAGCAATACAGGCAATACAAAAAAGCACAGCGCTTTCCACTCAAACCACATTTTCCCGGTCAGTTTTGCAATCTGCTTTCCCGCATACCGTTTTTCCTTCCGGCGCAGGCGGTACCATGCCATAAAAAACAGTCCTGCCATAAGAAATCCCATGAAACGCTGCAAATCCTCCCGCCGCTCTGTGTGGTCTTTGTACATATAATACAGATCGTTTTCCGGCCAGAAACCGTATTCTTCATAATAGCCCCCGGCATCCGCGCCTTCATAAATCACCGGCTCTTTTGCCGCCAGGATTGAAATGCTTATCCCTTTCCACTTTGCAGACGCCGACAGATTCTTAAACCCTGGCACATGCCAGTCTTCTCCCTCCCGGTAAACGCCGTCTCCATAGATGTCAAGCGTCTTTTTATCCTTTTGGATTTCTACTTTTTCCCCGTCAAAACGAAGAAAAAAATTATAGCCGTCCGGAAGATTTCTTGCGCTGTAGTCCCATCCGGCGTCTTCCGTATTGGCAAACATAACGTTGCCGTCTTTTACAATGCGGTACAGAAGGTTTTTATCCGTTCTGATACATTTGTGATAATTGTTTACAGATTCCCATTTTTCTTCCCGCGTCAGATCGTCCTCAGCCGCTTCCATCCCGACATACGCAGCCTCTCCATAAGATGCGTCTCCCTCTGAGAGTTCTCCCAAAGAGCCTGACATATCAGAAATATAATCCCCGCAGGCCATTCTAAGAAAATTTTTCAGACGCCCGGAAATAAAATCCCGAAATTCCGCCGTATCCTGATAATCCTCATACAGAAGCATTTCCCTGTATGCATCGAAATTTTCTTCGAATCTGGCTTCTCTTAAAATCCCAAGCATTCCAATCAGAAAAAAGCTGATTCCGAATACATAGAAAACAAGGATGCTAATCTTTGATTTTTTCCATTTTATAACCAATTCCCCACACCACCTTTAAATATTCCGGCTCTTTTGGATTCAATTCAATTTTCTCGCGAATGCGGCGAATATGAACCATCACCGTGTTTTCCGACGCAAAACCCTGTTCTTCCCAAACCCGTTCATAAATTTCTTCCGCCGGAAAAATCCGGCCGGAATTTCTCATCAGAAGATCGACAATTTTCGTCTCTGTCGCAGTCAGGCGCACCGCTTCTCCGTCCGCATAAAGCGTCTTCTCTTCTATATGATAACACAGCCTCCCGTTTGTAATCCGTTTGCCGTCTGTCTTATGAATGTCTCCAAGACTGGTATACCTGCGCAACTGGCTTTTCACTCTTGCCAAAAGCTCCGCCGGATTATACGGCTTTGCCACATAGTCGTCCGCTCCCATCGAAAGCCCAATCACTTTATCCGTCTCCTCGCTCTT
The DNA here is from genome assembly GCA_910586645.1 of uncultured Lachnospiraceae bacterium. Classification (GTDB taxonomy): domain Bacteria; phylum Bacillota; class Clostridia; order Lachnospirales; family Lachnospiraceae; genus Roseburia_B. Next base: position 34,728 of record CAJUIS010000014.1, read on the forward strand.
TGCGCTCAGAACGATAATTGGGATATTCTGGCGCTCCCGTATGCGCATGACAGCCGACAGCCCGTCCAGCTTCGGCATCATCACATCCATAATCACAAGATGCACCTGATTCTGCGTCAAAAGTTCCAGCGCCTCCAGTCCGTCGTACGCCTTTAACACATGATATCCTTCTTTTTCCAAAAGGATTGCAATTGCCCTTACAATCTCTCTGTCGTCATCCGCAACTAAAATGCATTCTTTCATGCTGTTCCTCCTCTAAGCCTAAATTTATAGTATTCCTGATTTCTTACAAAAAAAGTATGGGTTTTCTTACAACTTTCTTACAAAAAATAAGGATATACCCTTTCGGATATATCCTCACGTTAAAACCTTTCCGCCTTTTATGCCTCCGCAGAATGCTCTGTACGATGCATGGAGAAATTGCTGGTATCGAAATTATCCAGATTGCCTGTAATGGTGCGCCCGTCCGCTTTGCCAATCAATGTATCCCTGTCTTTTTTGGAAAGCGTCTGCGCTTTGAATGCGCTTGGCCCGCCGACGCATCCGCCGACGCATGCCATACCCTCGATAAAGTCTTCCGGCAGCTTGCCCGCTTTCAGAAGAAGCAGCGCTTTCTTGCACTCCGCCGCACCGTTCGCTTTGCATACCTTTGGATCGCAGTCATAATCCTGTTCTTTCATATATTCCAGAACAGCCGCCGTTACGCCGCCTGAATTTCCAAAGCGCTTTCCATATGTACTGGATTCCTGATAATCGTTCTCGGAAGGCTGAAGCTCAACCCCTTTTGCCTTCATAATGGCGCGCAGTTCACTGTAGGTCAGCACATAGTCTGCGTTTCCTTCAATGCCGTGCTCCGTAGCTTCGGATTTCTTTGCGATACAGGGACCGATAAATACGACAACCGCACCCGGATGTTTCGCCTTAATCAGACGGGACAGGCCGCACATCGGAGAAACTGCCGTAGAAACATATTCTTCCAGTTCCGGATAATGTTTTTTAATCATATTGACAAATCCCGGACAGCAGGACGTCGTCTTCTTTTTGCCTTCTTTGTATGCTTCATACCACTCGTCGCCTTCCGCCCGCGTCGTCAAATCGCCGCCAAGGCCGGCTTCAATAAAGTTGGTAAATCCTACTAAACGCATCGCGTTGCGCCAGCTCCGCATCGTAATGTCCGTACCGAACTGCCCTTCTGTCGACGGAGCCAAAATCGCATATACAAGCTTGTCAGACTTCAGCGCATTGATTACGTCCACAATATGCGTCTTAGATCCAATTGCTCCAAACGGGCACTTATGTATGCACAAACCGCAGCGGATGCATTTCTTCTCATCGATCACGGAAATGCCGCGTTCATCCTGTGTAATCGCATTTACCGGACAGTTGTACTTACATGGACGTTTCAGATCGGCGATTGCATGATACGGACATGCCTTCGCACATTTTCCGCACTCTTTACATTTGGATGGATCAATATGGGAACGATGCCTTCCAATAGAAATAGCATTGAAATTACATGCGTTGATACAAGCCTTGCCGATACAATTCTGGCAGTTATCCGTTACGACGTAACGGGAAATCGGACAATCTTCGCAGGCGGAGCTGATGACCTGAATAATATTGCCGTCATCCACCTCACCCGGCGCTTTGCCCTCCGCAAGGCGGATTCTCTGGCGGATAATCTCTCTTTCCTTATAGATGCAGCAGCGGAACTGCGGCGTAGGGCCTGGAATCAGATGTTCCGGTATATAATCTCTTTGCTCTTCCAGATTTCCGTCAAACGCATATTTCGCCACTTCATATAAAACCTCGTGCTTAATTTTGATTACATTCTCATCAGCGTACATCAAATCTTCTCCTTTTTCTTTTTATTTTATAATATCGTTAAATAATTATCAATAGAAACCGACAGGATTTTCAAAAAATGTACGTGTAAATTCTGTAAATATTTTCTGTTTTTTCATATTGGAAACCGCATTTTTGAGCCGTCCTCACAGAAGCCGCATTTTCTCTTTGAATCGAAAGGCGCGCGCCGCTGCAAAACGGCCATTCATACAGCCAGTCCAAAAATCCCAGAAGCGCCTCCGTCATATAGCCCCTTCCCTGGCGCTCTTCTGCGACGGCATATCCAAGCTCTACGAATCCATCCTCATCCGGAAGATATTTGCTCCCAATCACTCCCACGCCCTGTTTTTTATCTTTTTCCAGAATCATCCAGTACGTAAGCCAGGGATGCGCCTCTTTAGGCGCCTTTCGCATCCGTTCCACTTTATGGGAAACGGCGGCTTTCACCGTGTCTGAAAGCACGCTTTCCATCAAAATGCCCTGTCCTCCGTTTTGTATCCATTCCAACTGTTTCAGAGAAATGGGCTTTAAAATCAATCTTTTACATTCTATTTTCCCGATCATAGTTCTCCTTCCGGCTCTACCGTCTGCTTTTCCAGCAGGTTTCAGCTCTTCCAGTATAATACTTGTTTTTCATGTCATCCTCCTTTTCATACGCCAAAATGTCTGACACTGTTTTTCCGCCACTTCTCCAAAAGCGGGCCTGTAAGAAGTGATAAGACGATTTCCGTCTGTAAAATCCGCAAAAAAGACCGCCGGCGTTTGCCGGCGGCCTCAAGGGGAGAGTTTATGAAAAAGTTTTGTATCACATCTGTGATGCTATTAATATAACAGGTAAATTTGAACAAACTTTGTCTTTTAAATAAAAGATACATTAAAATTATAAAAATTTTATTATTTTTATTCCTCTCTCTCCCTCTTTTTTCTGATGAAATTTAAAATTCCATGATATACGCCCCGCACAATGGAGAAAGCAAAAAACATAACGATAAACCCAACGATGCCAAATACAATATCTGCAAAATCCATATTCCCGGTATTTGTCACTTTCTGCCCAATCTCGATTGCGAACGTAATGACAATAATCAGCGTAAAAACATAGATCCATGCAATGACCATAACATGATCCCTTTTCGCAAGCCACTTAAAGACGGGATAAACAACAAAAACAAACGCCATTCCCAAAATCCCTATCACAAGAAAATGAAGCTCTTTATCAGAAAAGTTGTATTCATATTCATTATTCATCTGCATCAAATGGTTGTGGATTTTAGCGATCAGTTCCACAATCCCATACAAAAACGCCTTCATTCTTTTCCTCCTGCCGGATTATTTTGCCGCTGCTTTTTTCTTGCCTTTTTTATTTCTTTTAATATCATATTTTTTCTCATAAATTTCAAGCTGTCTGGAATAACCGGCATTTTTCAGTCCTCTGACGCTTCTTAAATATTCATGTGTATCAAACTCTTCTTCCTCAAGCTCTATCATAGCCACTGCAACGTTGGAACAGTGTGCCGCAATACGCTCTAAATTATTCAAAAGATCGTTAAACGCAAAACTCTGCTTGAGCTTGCAGGCGCCGTTTTTCAGTCTTGCAATGTGACGCAGTTTCAATTCATCGCACATTACGCTGATCATTTCCCGCAAAGGCTCCACTTTTACCGACGTCTCCAGATTATTCTCACAAAAAGCATTGACCGTCAAATCCACAATCTCCTGAACCGCCTTCTGCAAAACGTCCAGTTCATACTGCGCTTCTTCCGAAAAAACAAGTTTTTTCTCATACAGCTCTTCCGCCGCTTCCGATATATTGACCGCATGATCTCCCAGACGCTCAAAATCCCCTATCGTATGGAGAAACTTGGTAAGTTCTTTATTCTGAGCCGCCGTCATTTCTTTTCCGGTAAGCTGCATCAGATACGTTCCCAGACGATCCTCATATGTATCAATCAGAATTTCCTTGTCCTGAATTTTCTGGTATTTTTCCAAAGAATAGTTTTCCATCAGGGCAAACGCCCGCAGAATATTTTTTCTGGCCTTTTTCGCCATTCCGTTCATTGCCCTGTGGCTCTGGCTGATTGCAATCGCAGGATACGACAAAAACCGCTCTTCCAGAAGTTCAAAATCCGCCAGCTCTTCTTTGTCCCTGTCCTGATCTTCATCCTCCGTTTCATCCCTGACTGCCCAGAATACAAAACGTTCAATGCATTTATTGAGAGGCAGAAGCATCATAATATTGGCCGAACGAAACACAGTATTTAACATTGCAATCTGCACGGGCCCCATTGTAAGCTCCATAAACGGAAAGTTCACAAAGGCATGAACGCTGTAAAACAGGATCGACCAGAATACCATGCCGAACGAATCGATCAGAAGATAGACAAGCGCCGTCCTTTTGCCGTTTTTATTTGTTCCAATTGAAGAAAGAAGCACCGGACAGGAAGCTCCCACTCCGATTCCCATCGTGATGGGAAGAGCCGTGGCAAAATGAATTGCCCCCGTAGCGGACAATGCCTGTAAAATTCCCACAGACGCCGACGCGCTCTGCAAAACAGCCGTAAGCAGAATCCCCGCTATAATCCCTGCCGCCGGATTTGAAAACATCGTCAGTGTGCGGATAAACCGTTCGCTTTCCCGCAAAGGAGAAACCGCGCCGCTCATTGTCTGCATCCCCATCATCAGGATGGAAAAACCGAGCATAATGTCTCCCAGGCTCTTATAGGACTCTTTTTTCACAAACGTTTTAAAAATAATGCCGACAATCGCAACTACGGAGGAGATTGTAGCCGTAGACAAAAGCTGCGCGATTCCGGCGGAGCCTTCCACGTAAGAAAGGCATAACACCCATCCGGTAATGCTTGTGCCGATGTTAGCGCCCATAATAATTCCGATTGCCTGAGACACCTGCATCATGCCGGAATTTACAAATCCTACCACCATAACGGTTGTTGCAGAAGACGACTGAATAATGGCCGTAACCACCATTCCGAGCAGCACGCCTTTAAGCGGCGTATTCGTCAGCCGGTAGAGAATCCTCTCCAACTGATTCCCCGCAACCTTTTTCAGTCCGTCCCCCATCAAAGACATTCCAAACAAAAACAGTGCGACACCGCCCAAAAGCGACAATATCATTGTAATCCCCATAATGTAATCCTCATTTGACATATTTTTACAAAACTATACAAATGACATTATACATAGTTGGCACATGAAATACAAGAGCGGAATAAGAATTGACTCAGCGGTCAATGTATGCTATACTAAATGCCATAAATTTCCATATCAATCAAAGGCTTGAAAGGGGTCAGAAAGTACCGTATGATTTCTTACTACAATGAGAAAACAGATTCTGTAGAGATTGTTCTTGATGACCGTACCCTGCTTCGTCTGTGCTGTCAGAAAATCTTTCCTACGGTATCCACCACACCAAAGACTTACGATTTAATGGTCAAGCTCTCCAGAGAACACCCTTCTCTGTTTGCGGAGATGGCATTGGATCAGTGTCTTGAATCTTATTTAGAATCACTTCTCTAAGTAATTCAAAAAACAGAGTCCTGAAAACGGACTCTGTTTTTTTGCCTGACGCATTTGATCCAGCTTTTTTACGTTTTTACGCCTCCTGTGCGGCTCCCACAGGGGATTTTGCTTTCATCTCCTCTATTTCCAATTCCATGTCCTCTACTTTTTTATACTTTGCAACGGCTTTTAAAATCCGTGCAATGTCTTCCGGCGAGAACATATCAACCGCCTTTACAAGATCTCCGATGTTATCGACATTTACGCGTAAAACCCCTCCCTTTGACAGCGGTATATTCAATACTTTATTGGGGTTTGTCATATCCCCGAGGCTGATCGTCTGTTTTTTGTCATCGCACACAAAGCAGACCCCTTTGTAAACAATCATTCCCGAATCATCCGCAAGATAAGAATACGGCGCCTTTTTTTCTCCGAAAAGACGTGCCAGAAAACTGGAAGACGCCTGCTGTTTCGTTCCCTTTAACGCTTCTGTTTCCGATACTTCCGGCCCTTTCTGATCCCCGTCTCCCGCCTTTACGCCCGCTGTTTCCGCAAGGCTCTTTGTCTCTGCAGCGCTGTCGGCCTCTTTCCCGGCCTCCGACTCCTCTTTCTGCTTTAGAATCCTCTGACGCAGTTCCTCTTTATATGCGTCAATGTCTTCGTCTATTTTTTTCATAAGCTGTTCCCACTCTTCTTCCGAAAATTCGGAACCGCCAATCTGGATTTTCGGAGGCCCTTCTTTGATTCGCTGTTTTACATACGCATGAAATTCTTCCAGCCGCCTTTGGAAAAGCTCCCTTTCGTCTTCCTCTTCTTCCTCAGTCTGACCATCCTTTTTCACTTCTTCAGCCATTCCGCCGTTAAAAAAATCTCTTGCTTTTTCCCATGCTTCCACCGCCGTCTGTTCTATGGGGTTTTTGGTGTTTTCAGAAAGTTTCAACGGATTTACTTCATAGGCGTAAACGCTTCCATCTTCGTTTTTCTGCTCAATATACACCATATGGGAATCCATTTCCACTTTTGCTTTTAATGTATACCCTTTCGTAACGCAGACTCTTACCAAATCACTTTCGCTGTAATCCATATGCCGCACCCTGCATTCAAATACGGCGTTCATATTAAGCCGTCCGCTCTGATGAAGAGAAATTGCCGTCTCTGCCCCGCAATAATTATAATCCACCTGTACGCCTGTAAAAACCCCGGGTTCTTTTTCCGGCGCAGAAAGATTTTCTTCCGGTTCTCCTTTCTTCGTCTCCTCTAAATTATCCCGGAAACCATCTTTTTTGGGATCCTGTGATTTTTCATTTGCCCTGACATTCATTTTTTCATAGAAAAAACTTTTACTGCTTATGCTGCTTAATGACATAGGTCTCTCCTTTCCAAAAGTTTTGTGCGAAGCGCTTCGCGCCCCCGTTTCAGATTTGTCTTAATTGTATTTTCCGGTTTTTCCAGAATCTGCGCTATCTCCCGGATGGAATAGTCTTCGTAATAAAACAGATACAGGCAGTTTCTGTAACGCTCCGGCAGCTCCATAACGGCAAACAGCGTGTCGTCCGCTTCTACGCCCGGCATCCAAAACGACGCGCTCTCTTCCTGTGCCACTGCTTCTATGCCGACTGTCGTTTTATGCCATTTGCTTTTCAGCAGATCTTTGCATAAATTGATTGCCGTGCGTACCATCCATGCCCTTTCATGCTCTTCTCCTGAAAAAACCGGCTGATATAAAAGAAATCTCAAAAGCGCTTCCTGCGCCACGTCTTCCGCATCCGCCTGATTTTTCACCAGTGTAAACGCCACACGGCAGCAAACTTTGTAATATTTTAAAAAATATTCCTCTACCTGACTCTGAATCATCCCACCATTCCCTTCCCTCAAATAAGATACGATTGGGAAAACAAAAAAGTTTCAAAAAACGGTTCATGGATGCATTTTTTTGATCCATGAACCGTTCCTTTTGCTTTTTCTATCCAATCTTTGTTTTTCCGCCCATATATGGCTGCAGAGCCGTCGGGATATTTACGCTTCCGTCTGCATTCAAATTATTCTCAAGAAATGCAATCAGCATTCTTGGCGGAGCGGCGGCAGTATTATTTAACGTATGCGCAAAATATTTATCTCCGTTTTCACCCCTGACCCGGATTTTCAAACGTCTCGCCTGCGCGTCTCCCAGATTGGAACAGCTCCCCACTTCAAAATATTTCTTCTGCCTTGGGGACCAGGCTTCCACATCGCAGGATTTTACTTTCAAATCGGCCAAATCGCCGGAACAGCATTCCAGCGTCCGAACCGGAATGTCCAGCCCGCGGAACAAATCCACGGTATTTCGCCAGAGCTTGTCATACCAGTCTTTTGATTCTTCCGGCCTGCATACGACAACCATTTCCTGCTTCTCAAACTGATGAATGCGGTATACGCCGCGTTCTTCAATCCCATGCGCCCCCTTTTCCTTCCGGAAACAGGGTGAGTAACTTGTCAGGGTATAGGGAAGATTTTTTTCTTCATTTATTGTATCGATAAATTTTCCAATCATGGAATGCTCCGACGTCCCAATCAGGTACAAATCCTCTCCCTCGATTTTATACATCATCGCATCCATTTCCTCAAAGCTCATTACTCCGGTCACTACGTTGCTGCGAATCATAAAAGGCGGCACGCAGTAAGTAAATCCTCTGTCAATCATAAAATCCCTTGCATAGGAAATGACTGCTGAATGAAGCCTTGCAATGTCCCCCATAAGATAATAAAATCCGTTGCCTGCAACCCTTCCGGCAGAATCCAAATCAATGCCGTTTAATTTCTCCATGATTTCCGTATGGTATGGAATCTCAAAATCAGGGACTTTCGGCTCTCCGTATTTCTCAATTTCTACGTTGCAGCTGTCGTCTTTGCCAATCGGAACGGAAGGATCTATTATATTTGGAATCGCCATCATTATGGAGTTCACTTTTTCCTGCAGCTCTTTTTCCTGCGCCTCCAGTTCCGCAAGACGTTTTGCGTCTTTCTGCACCTGCTCTTTTAACGCCATCGCTTCGTCTTTTTTTCCCTGTCCCATAAGCGCGCCGATTTGCTTGGAAATGACGTTGCGGTTTGCGCGAAGCGCGTCTGCCTCCTGCTTCGCTTTTCTGGATCTGGCATCTAAATCTATGACTTCATCCACGAATGCAAGTTTATGATCCTGGAATTTATTTTTGATATTCTGTTTGACAACTTCCGGGTTTTCCCTTAAAAATTTTAAGTCAATCATTGTAATTTCCTTTCTTTTGCAGTCTAATATCAGAACGGAAATATTATACAATAAATCAGATTCAGATTCAATCTTTTTGTTTCGAAGATTTTTTAAAAATTATAGTAGTGTTTCAGATATTTCCCGGAAAAGTTAAGCTCTAATTCCAAAATTATATTTTTGCAGAGCCTTCTTAATCTGCGGATCTGTTTTTCCAGCTTTTCATCTGACAAATCAGGATGATGAAGAAATTCCAAAACCTGATCCATCAAAACGATTGCAATCGCCTTCTGCCCAATGTCGTATGCCCAGTAAATGAGTCCGCTTCTGTTCTTCGCCGCTTTTCTTCCCAATATGGTTTCTGCAACACAAACGCTCTGATCCGCTGTTATCGGCTTTCTGATTCGTTTTAATGTATCAAACAAAAGCTGTAAATATTCATAATTATGGAATTCTTCTGTGATATCATACAGCCTGTTAAAAATACGATAATCTCCGGTTTTTCGGATCTCAAGAGACAGCATCCGGACTTTTTCTTTTTTCCAGATAATTTCCTGCTCTTTTGAAATTTCCTGACGTTTGTATTGTATGTAGCTGGAGTAGTAATTGGTACACATAATAAAATGCGAACAATCCGACTTCAGATAAATCTCTCTCGCTTCCTGTATCGTCATTCTTTTCTTTTGATGGCTCCTTTAAAAACAATTTCAATCATTATCATACAGAATACAGACTACCGTTTTTATCAAAAAATTTCCACTGTATATTCCTAAACGGCTGATTATCTTTGTAAACGGTAAGGGCATTCGATTCTTTTGTGAAAAGAACATCCCTGGACTGGCTCTGTGTTTGTTGTGCAATAACGCCTGAACAGCGTAAAACTATTTTTGCGGGAGAATCCAAATCTTTTGGGATTGTTTGTTTGGAAAGATAACCTGGGCGCCATCCTGCCAAAAGCCAAACCTCCAAAGAAAAGTCCTTCCAAGCAACGCCGCTTTGTTAAAAGCCTTTGAAAATAATATTATTAATAAACAATAAGGGTGTTCATTCCTTTTTTGGAAAAACACCCTTTCGCTGTTTGAATTGCTATTTTATTACACCTATACTTATTAATATTATCTTTGCAAGCTGACTAAAAAACATAACTGACACTTCCTCTACGCTTTGGGTACTTATAGAAGAAAAATGCACCTCGACTAAGTAGGTCGTCTTATCAATCTTCTTTTGCAAACAGGGCGTTAATCGCCCTGTGGTGTTGGTCTGAATGTTGCCGCTCATGTTCCTCCTTTCGGGCGCAAAAAAAGACGCATGGTTTACAATTTACTGTTCCATGCGCCTTTACGCTGTTATTTTGATATTAAATTTTTTTACTTGCCTATGCCATTTGCATAACCTCGATTTCAAGTTGCTTTAATTCATCAAGCGATAATACAGGAACATAGTCCGCAATTTCTTCAAGTGACATTTTCCCTTTTTTTATCATTCTTCTCGCCGTTTCTCTTGCATTATCTAATGCCGCTTCATTTCTCATATCTTCCATAATTTTGCACATGGCCGCCACTCCCTTCTTGTCCTGCTTATAATACCTTGCTTTTTTAGCAAGCGCTTCATAGTTCATGTCATCGGGATTAGTACATGAAAAATCGTGCATTAGCTTTCCAATTTCATCATTGCCCCTGTACTTCCCATTAACATATATAATATACGAACCGTCATCAAACAATACTTTATTTTCTCCGACAATGACATATCTCTCCACTGGATATATCGGCTGATTTCCTTTCATTACATCATTTTCTGTAATAAAAATAACATAGCTGTCGGGAATATTTTCTGGATCATCTCCGGGTTTTAATATATGTGCGTCTAACAAACTGCTGTTATGCCTTGCTCTCTTTGCACCTGCACCTGCGTCTGAACGTTGGATTTCTACATCGAACTCTTTCTTGGCGCTGTCAATCGCATGGACGTCTAATATAGCAGAACGCCCCTGTAAATTCTTTAACAGTTCCTGTGTACGAACCGTCTTAATTGTTATATCCTCTCGTCCTAAAATAATCCGAAGTACTAGTTCTATGCCTTCATAGTTATCTGCAAGGCAGACCGTCATAAAATCATCATCTATATACCGGAGTGATTTCAGACGTTCTAAATCCTGTTTATGTGTCTGCGCTGTTGTGCTCAAAACGTCACCTTCTTTCACTGTTTTCATTATACATCAGACAATGCCTTTTGGAAACGGAATTTTCCATAAAGTTTCCTTGCTTTTCTATACGCTCTGACGCTGTATTGCTATTCCATTGTGGTTTTAATAATAATTAATCCAAAAAGAAAAAGGCTCCTATTATGCCGCAAAATTATCTACCATTTTAGAAAAGATTGTCCGTCTCCATCTTTAAGAAAGCCTTCCTGCAACTGCAGGAAGCTCAGTAAAAGGCAATATTTCTTTAGTTTGTCAACAAATCCAATTAATTACAGTTTCTAATATTCTTCTATCTTTTTCTAAAAGACTTTATAATTTAGAAGTGTATCTGACACAATCTGATCACATTATCATCGTAAGCACTGTTGAAAAGTAATTTCTCCATGTATCTAATATTCTCAATCTATCTTGACTTTCTAAAAAAGTTTATGTTTATACCTGCCAGAAACTGAACCTCTAAATAAGTGCCTTTCCAAGCGATGTCGCTTTGTCGAAAGTTTTATATCTGGCAGCCTTTAAATTCACTAAAATATGATCTTTACTGATTAATAATTATTTCATTTAAAAACAGTGTTTTTCATAAACAACAAGGGTGTTTTTTCTTTTTTTGAAAAAACACCCTTTGTCTTTTTGAATTGTTATTTTATTACACCCATACTTTTTAACACTATATACGCAAGCTCACAAAAAAACATAAATGACACCTCCTTATATGCTACTATTGTTTCAAGTTACATAAATAGATTAGTCATTTTGTTGTATTATATTCTATGATAGCTTCCTGAACGGTTATTTGTGCCCATAAATGGCATGCCTACAAAAATACAATATAAAAATCACCATATAAAAAAGAGCATTCACCGTTCAAGAAACAGTGAATACTCCTTTCAAGTTTTACTTTATGAATACTTTATAATTAAATTTAATTTTTTCCAATGCATCAATAACCTATTACTGTCGTTATTTTCCCAGAAATACTAAACCTCATTTTAGAGGCAGTATAACTTCTACGCAAAAGCATCCTTCCCTCTGATACCATTCAAAATTCCCCACTCCTTTTTCTACTGCATTTTTTACATTTAACATTCCGATTCCATGGTTTCTTTTATCTGGCTTATGTGATTTAGGAAATCCATTTTTATCAATTGCTTCTTTATCTATTTTATGAACCAATGAATTTATAATGCTATATTTCACATACCTTTTTCCTTTCTGAACTTCTATAATAATACACATATCTGGTATATGATTCTCAACAATTTCTTCTACAGCATTTTGAAATAAATTCGAAAATATGGTACATACATCTGTATCTTCCATATCTATCTCGGTTAAGCATCTCCCCTTAATAATAATCTTAACATCCTTTGAAAGCATTCCGAAAAAATAATTCATAATCGTATCAACCATTTCATTTCCGGTCACATAATATGTATTTTGAATTTCTTCAAATCCACCAATAATACTTTCTAAATATCTTTGTGCATCATCTTTTCTATTCTTTTTCAAAACATTGCGAATATACACAAGATGACCTATCATATCATGTCGATATTGCCTTGTGTCTGATTCTCTTTTTAATATTTGCTTATAATGATTTACCTGAGATTCTTTTAATATACGTTCTGTTTTTAACAACTGTTCCATTCTCTCATGCGTTTTCTTGATGTAAATAACAAATACAACCAATAAAAATATGCAAATAAAAAGTGCCATATTTAAAATAGCGCAAAAAATAATAAATCTTTCATTGAACAAATAACTGCTAACCTGATCTAAAATACCCAAGCTGAACATCATTAACGCTGCAATGACGCTTAATATTATATAAATCCCTGAATTTATATATGTCTGTCTGTAATTAATTATCCTCTCTTTCACCAAATATAATAAAAACACACATATAACAACGCAGCATTTAGTTACAAAGTAATATAAACTTCTATTATAATAAATACCTATAAACTTCAAAAATATCCTACATGGCTGTGAAAAAATAAAATCCATACACTCAAACAATAAAAAACCCAATAATACTTTAATTGCTGTCTCTTTTACTTTTTCTTCCGCCGATAAAAACATCACACCAATTACGCTAATTGTAACCAGCACATTCTTATTTGCCGCATCCATCGGCAAAACCCCAATCACAATCGTAACAAAAATGCCTGCAATGATCCATGTCCATGACTTTTGTTTTACTTCAAACAGAATCCTAAGCCCAAAATAATAACAGATGAGTTCTATCAGGTAAATTCCGCAAAGAATCAGCGCTTCCATACAACAACCTCATCTATATTTCAAATCAAACTGCATATATGCCTGTTCAAATTCCTTTTTCTTCCTCCTTGCTACCGGAAGATCCGTATCTTTCATATGAATGATTCCATTGCAATAAGACTCAACCTGGGCCATGTTTACTATATATTTTCTGTGAATGCGAAAAAACAGGCGTTTATCCAATTGATTTTCTAGTTCCTTCAGTGACGCTTCGCTCCGAAGCATTTTATTTTTTACACGGTACTCACTGTAACTGTCATATGTTACGACATACTGAATTTCACTCTGATGCACTTTATGTACAATTCGATTGTAATACAGCGGGACGCTTCCGCTGCCTAAAACCTTTTTCATACACGCATCCAATGCTTCTTCGACTTCCAGTTTTTTAATTGGTTTTACAATAAACCGAAACGCTTCAATGAAAAAAGCTTCTTTCATGCGTTCCACCATCACGGTTTCCATTATAATCCGGCAGGAACCGTTCTTTCTGCGGAGCATCCTTCCTGTCTCAATTCCATCCAGCCCCGGCATTTCAATATCCAGAAAAATAATATCTAATTTCTCCGCATTGGAAAGCAGGCGCTCTCCCGATGTGTAAAGATGCAGTTTATATTCTGTATCGTTATTTTCACAATATTCGCGAATATATTTTTGCAGCATAAGAGTCTGTTCAATCACATCATCGCACACTGCTATCTGCAGCATATAAATCCCCTCTTTTTTTCTTTCGTAAGTTGTGATCTTTATGAAATTCCTGTTATGTTTCCCTACGACAATATTCTATACCAGCATATTCAATTTTAGATTTTTCATGTGCGAATCGAAAATGAATATATGCATTTCGACAACTATATTCATTCAAACTTTAACGTTTTCCATCCTGACACATATCTTTTTCATCATTCTGCGCCCGGCCCGTCCAAATTCCCTGTTAAAAACCGCCGTCTCTTTTCAAATATTGTCTGTCTTTTTCCGTCTGACAGCACAATTCTTTCTGTCTTACAGTCTGCCGCTTTCCTGCTTTTTATATTTCAAACCTCCCGCAGGCTCCACAGGGAAGCGCAAGGCCGCTTGCGGCAACGGGAATCCCAACCTCGTCGGCTGTGACTCTCCCTCCGTATTTTTTTAATTCAGTCCCCAACAGGTAGGCCAGCACAGCCGGCTGCAGCCCGGTCGTGTAAGAATTGAGCAGAACAAATAATGGCTGATCGGAAAGCAGACGAACGCACAATTGAATAAATGAATGAATAGATTCTTCGATTTTCCAGATTTCACCTTTCGGACCCCTGCCATACGAAGGAGGATCCATAATAATCGCATCGTATTTATTGCCCCGCCGGATTTCACGCTCTGCGAATTTCACACAGTCATCCACAAGCCACCGGATCGGGGCTTTGCCCAAACCGGAAGCGGCGGCGTTCTCTTTTGCCCATGCAACCATGCCCTTGGATGCGTCCACATGCGTAACGGAAGCCCCCGCCGCGGCAGCGGAAAGAGTCGCCCCGCCTGTGTAAGCAAAAAGATTCAATACTTTTACCGGGCGTCCGGCAGCTTTTATTTTTTCAGCGCACCAGTCCCAATTTACCGCCTGCTCCGGGAAAAGTCCCGTATGCTTAAAACAAAACGGCTTTAAGTGAAATGTCAGATTACGGTATCTGATGCTCCACTGCTCCGGCAAATCAAAAAACTCCCACTCTCCTCCGCCTTTTTTGCTGCGGTGATAGTGCCCGTTTCTGCGCTTCCATCCCGGCTGCTTTTTCGGCGTATTCCAGATAACCTGAGGATCCGGACGCACCAGGATATAGTCTCCCCAGCGCTCCAGTTTTTCACCGCAGGAACAATCAATCACTTCATAATCTTTCCATTTATCTGCCAGCCACATATCGCTCCCTTTCTAACTCCTGTCTACCGCAGCGCTTCAACTGCCGCTGCAAGATACGGATTTTCCACATCACAGAATTTCCCCTCGTCCGCCGCTTTTGCAAATGCGGGATCGAGCGGCATCTTGCCAAACACAGGCAGTGAAAGCTCCGCGGCAGCCTCGTCGACATGGCTCTCTCCAAATATATGCATCCTGCCCCCGCAGTCGGGACACTGCACATAACTGAAATTTTCCACAATTCCAAGCACCGGAATCTTCATCATTTCCGCCATATGGTAGGCTTTTTTCACAATCAGCCGCACCAGTTCCTGCGGAGAAGTCACCACAATAATTCCGTCCACCGGAAGCGACTGAAACACCGTAAGCGGAACGTCTCCTGTTCCCGGCGGCATATCCACAAACAGATAATCCAGCTCTCCCCAGATGACGTCAGTCCAAAACTGTTTTACGGCTCCTCCGATTACAGGCCCTCTCCAGATAACCGGAGCTTCTTCGTCATCAACCAGAAGATTAATCGACATAATTTTGATCCCATTTTCCGCAGGCATCGGATAGAGCCCGTCGTCCGTTCCATATGCGGGGCCATGTATTCCAAACATTTTCGGGATAGACGGGCCTGTAATGTCCGCATCCATAATTCCAACTTCATATCCTGCTTTTCTCATGGCTACGGCAAGCGACGCCGTAACAAATGATTTTCCTACCCCGCCTTTTCCGCTGACAATTCCAATTACTTTCTTCACAGAAGACATCTGGTTTATCGTCTCTGTCATATCCTGAGACGAAGCCGCCCCCGAGCATCCTTCGCAGCTTGATTTCGAACAGGCGGACGCACTGCTGCACGTACTTTTTTCCGGCATAACTCATTCCTCTTTTCTTATATTTTTCATTAAAACGTATTCGGATCGTCACTGTAATAATCCGGGAATTCATATTCGTCAAAAAAGCTTTCCCCGAATCTCTCCCTTATATCTCTCTGAAGCTCCCTTTGAAAATCCACGCTTGAAATAAGCGTAACGACAGAGATTCCAAAAAGAACCATTGATAAAACCGCCGTAACAATACCGGCTATGGCCATTCCTTTTTTCGTTCCCCGATTCGTAAGCTGAAGAATTCCAAATATAATCGCCACAATTGCAAGCGGAATATTGATACAGGCGCAAAACAGGACAAGAGAAAGTATTCCCAATACCATAGACGCTATTCCAAAACCCTGGTTTTCTGACTGGGAAACATTCTGCACCGGCTGCTGATACGCCGTATCCTGACCATACGCATCCCACGCTCCGCCTGCCGTCTGCCGGTACTCTCCCTGCTTTTGGCTTATTTCTTCTTTATAAATTCCCTGACGCTGTTTCTCTGACGGCGCTTTTTTCATCTGTTCTTCCTCTGTATCGTTTCCTTCCCCGGGATAAAAATTATCTTCCTTCATTTTCCTCACTCCAATCCTGGTTTTCAGCCCCGTTCTATGCCTTATCTTAACATAACTGTTTTCCATACGCAAGAAAAGCAGGCCCAATTTCCATTTTTCCTATCGTTTTTGTACAAAAATCCGGCCCGGGACTTTCACTTCACCGCAAAGTCCCGGGCCGGATCAACCTACAAATCGTTCGTTTTTCCTCCGACAAGCCCGATTACGCCGCATCCAATCATTTCTCCCGAATTTCCGGAAGGCTGCGTTGTAAAATCATCCTGGTTTCTATGAACAATAATTGATTTTCCTACAATATCATAGAGAGCCAGACGGCTGTCATAAATTGCCGTCCATGCATATCCGTCTGAAGAAAACAAAGGCGGCAAATCCCCCGCATGATGCGGATGCGGCAGTTTTTTGGGATTATAGTGACTTCCCGCCTTCGAAAAATCACCGGAACAGTCCCCGTTTTCATGTATATGAAACCCATAAAAAGAAGGCATATTCACAACCCCCGCGGCCGGAAGCCCAAACATCTCCGCTTCAATCAAAATTCCGCCGTTTGGAACGTCGTAAAAATTAACGATTCCCTGCAAACCGG
Organism: uncultured Lachnospiraceae bacterium; assembly: GCA_910586645.1. GTDB lineage: Bacteria > Bacillota > Clostridia > Lachnospirales > Lachnospiraceae > Roseburia_B. Next base: position 51,695 of record CAJUIS010000014.1, read on the forward strand.
GATTGTCCTCATTTCCTTTTATTTCTGCAAATGCCTGCGGCCTGTTGTCATAAAACAGCTTCATAAGATAGATCCTTGGCGTCATCTGAAACATACAAATTCTCTTTTTCTTTTATTCTATGCGCCGCCAGGCTTCCAATGAACTTCTATTTTGCTTCAGGCTTCCTCAATATGCTCCCTTCCCTGCGCAATAATTGTACGCACATGAGCGTCCGCCAGAGAATAAAACACGGATTTTCCCTCTCTTCTGTTTTTCACCAGCTTATTCTGCTTTAAAATCCGGAGCTGGTGCGAAATTGCGGACTGTGTCATGTGAAGCGCGGCAGCCAAATCACAGACGCAGACTTCCGCTTCAAACAGCACAAACAAAATCCGTATTCTCGTCGAATCTCCAAACACTTTAAACAATTCCGCCAAATCATAAAGCTCCGTTTCCTCCGGCATTGTCTCTTCCACAATTTTTACCAGTTCCCTGTGAACCTCCGTATGTTCACAGCAAAACTCTTCCTTTTTTTCCATATGCATTCTCCTATAGCTTCTTTACAAACAGCGCCCGGACTGCATTCAGCACCGCAAGCGCCATCACGCCGACGTCCGCAAAAATAGCAAGCCACATATTCGCTATGCCAAGCGCGCCCAAAACAAGACAAAGAATCTTCACGCCGATTGCAAAGTATATATTTTCATAGACAATTCGGATACATTTTTTCGATATCCGGATTGCTTTTGCTATTTTTAAAGGATCGTCGTCCATCAAAACCACGTCTGCCGCTTCAATTGCCGCGTCTGAACCAAGCGCGCCCATCGCAATCCCAATATCGGCTCTCCGAAGCGCCGGAGCGTCATTGATTCCGTCCCCGACAAAAGCCAGCTTTTCTTTTTCCGTCTTCCGTCCCAAAAGCTCTTCTGCCTTTGCAACCTTATCCGCCGGAAGAAGCTCACTGTAAACTTCACTGATTCCGAGCGTTTCCGCAATTTGATTTGCGACCGCCCTTCCATCCCCGGTCAGCATAACCGTCTTTTTGATTCCTGACTTCTTCAGTTCCAAAACAGCTTCTTTTGCATGAGGCTTTAAGGTGTCTGAAATCAGAATATGGCCTGCATAACTGCCTTCCACTGCAAGGTGCACAACTGTGCCCATATGCGTGCATTCCTGGTGCGCAATGCCAAGACGGCGCATCAGCCTGGCATTTCCTGCGGCAACCATTTTTCCGTCCACCCTGGCCGTTACGCCGTTTCCTCCAATTTCCTCCACATCCTTAATCCTGGATTCGTCAATCTCTTTTCCGTATGCTTTTCTTAAACTTTTACTGATTGGATGGGAAGAATAAGCTTCCGCCAGAGCGGCATATTCTAACAGTTTGTCTTTTTCTATCCGGTTATGGTGCACGCCGTTTACTTCAAATACGCCTTTTGTCATCGTTCCTGTCTTATCAAATACCACATATTTTGTTTTTGAAAGCGCTTCCAGATAATTGGAGCCTTTCACCAAAATCCCTTCATGGCCCGCACCCCCGATTCCTGCAAAAAAACTCAGAGGTATGCTGATCACAAGAGCGCACGGACAACTGATTACAAGAAACGTAAGGGCACGGTAAATCCAGTTCCCCCATTCCGGCGCTCCCTGTAAAAACAGCGTCTGCACAAGCGGAGGGACAACCGCAAGGCAAAGCGCGCCATAACAAACCGCAGGCGTATAAAATCTTGCAAATCTGGAAATAAAATTTTCAGATTTGGATTTTTTAGAACTGGAATTCTCTACCAGATCCAGAATTTTGGATACCGTAGATTCGCCAAACTCTTTCGTCGTCCGGATCCGAAGCGCACCCGTCATATTAATGCAGCCGCTTATTACTTCGCCGCCTTTTGACACTTCCCTTGGAAGGCTCTCCCCCGTCAGTGCGCTCGTATTTAATGTGGAGCTTCCTTCTATCACAACCCCGTCAATCGGAATTTTTTCACCGGGCCGCACCAAAAGAACGCTCCCCACTTCCACTTCATCCGGATCCATGCGCACAATACTGCCATTTTGTTCCGCATTCGCATAATCCGGCCGGATATCCATCAGTTCGCTGATGTTTTTCCTACTTTTGCCCACAGCATAACTTTGAAACAATTCTCCAATCTGATAAAACAGCATTACTGCCACGCCTTCGGCATATTCTCCAAGGGCAATCGCCCCTATTGTCGCCGCTGCCATCAGGAAATTCTCGTCAAACACCTGCCGGTTTAAAATGCCTTTTCCAGCCTTTTTTAAAATATCATATCCAATCACCAGATAAGGAAGCAAAAAACACAAAAATCTTGCATATCCTTTCAGAGGAAGCAAAGAAAATACGAGCATAAGCCCTGCAGCGGCCAGAATCCGGACCAAAACCATCTTCTGCTTCTTATTCATAAGCGCTCCTTTCTAAAAATAAATCTCGCAGTCATCTTCCACTTTTTTACATCCGGAGAGAACCTCTTTCATAACAGCCTTTGGATCGCTGCCTTCTTCAAATTCCACGATCATTTTAAGCGTCATAAAATTTACCGTTGCATCCAAAACGCCTTTTGTCTTTTTTGCCGCTTCTTCCATCTTATTTGCACAGTTTGCGCAGTCCACCTCAATTTTGTATGTTTTTTTCATAATTCTTTCCATTCCTTTCGTTTTTTATTATCATATGAACAATTATTCATATATTTATATGTATTATACCACACAAACAGCATTTGTCAATCCTAATCTTAAAAATCAATTTTCAAAATACTTGCTTGCAAGCAATTTTTAAATGCTATATAATAGCTTTTGAGGTGATAAAATGTCGAACGATATTCACGGGTTTTTAAAAGAAGTCCTGGAAAAACTGCAGACGATGGATTACGTCAAGCCGGAATCCCTTCCAAACATTGATTTATATATGGATCAGGTCACGACTTTTATGGATACGCAGTTAGCTTCCACGAAACGCCGTCCGGAAGATAAAATCCTGACAAAGACCATGATCAACAATTATGCCAAAAATAACCTTCTGCCGCCTCCTGCCAAGAAAAAGTATTCCAGAGATCACGTACTGACGATGCTGTTTATCTATTATTTCAAGAGCATTTTAAGCATCAGCGACATTCAGAATATTTTAAACCCTATTACGGACAAATATTTCGGAAACGAAGACGGGCTGCGTATGCAGGAGATTTACAATGAGGTGTTTAGTCTGGAGCACGAAGAAGTGCAGCATATTTTAAAAGAACTTGCCCGCAAATATAAGACCAGTTTAAAGACTTTTCAAAACGCATCCGAAGAAGATGCGGAACTGCTGCACAAATTTGCGTTTATCTGTATGCTGAGTTTTGACGTCTACATGAAAAAACTGATTATTGAGCAGACAATTGACCAGCTTCCCGCTCCAAAAGCGAAAGAGAACCGTAAAAAAAAGGAATAGATAAAAATCTATTCTTTTTCTTTTGCCTTCAGGCGTTCAAACACCATATCATATCCGTCATTCCCATAATTCAAAGAACGGTTTACCCTGCTGATTGTAGCCGTCGACGCCCCTGTCTTTTCCGCTATATCCAGATAGGTCTTCTGCTTCCGCAGCATATGCGCCACTTCAAAACGCTGCGACAGGGAAAGCAGTTCGTTCACCGTACAGATGTCTTCAAAAAACGTATAGCACTCTTCCCGATCCCGCAAGCTTAAAATGGCGTCAAACAGATAGTCCACAGATTCCGTTCTGATTTTCTTTACCATGAAAAACTCTCCTTTGTATCTTTGCTGTTCCTATTTTATCATTTTAAAGTATGAAAGTAAAGTCGATACAAAAAATTCCTTCTTTCTTTTTCCAATCGTTTTCTGCCGCGCAAATGGGAAGAACGTGTATATTGACCGTGTTCTCTGCGGCAGGCGGGATTATCTTCGGATTCTGTTTCCTGATCTGCCGCAGAACGATAGCGAAGGATAAAACTAAATATAAGAATATGAAAAAAATACCGGGCCAAAAGCCCGGTATTTCCACTCTTTGTTACAATGATTACTGCAATAAGGAAAGCACGCCCTGAGTCGCCTGGTTTGCCTGCGCAAGCATAGACTGGCCAGCCTGTGCAAGGATATTGTTTTTGGAATATTCCACCATGGTTGCCGCCATATCCGTATCGCGGATGCGTGACTCTGCAGCCGTCGTGTTTTCAACTACGTTATCCAGGTTTGCAATCGTGTGCTCCAGACGGTTCTGAATCGCGCCAAGCGCCGAACGCTGCGTGGATACTTTGGAAATAGCTTCCGCAATCGTATTGATTGCGTCTGTTGCATCTTCCTCTGACATCAATCCTGTCTTCCGCAAAACATGGACGCCGATTCCGCTTGCCGAAATCGCATCAATCTTAATATTAATCTTATTGTCTTTTAAGGATTCGCTTCCTACGTGAAGATTGAATTCCAGCGGATCCGCTGTCGTCATTTTAACGCTGTCTGCGGTTACTGTGATATACTGGCTAATCTGTTCCGCACCGATTTCCACAGAATTCCCATTATCATCATTTCTGTAAATTCCTCCTGTATAAGCGCCGTTTTCAAAATAAGCGGAGAAATCCTTAATCTTGTTTCCGGCGTCGTCTACCAGAGGATTTGCGGAAGTCTCAAAATAATCTCCCAAATCGGCTTCGGCAATCGCTGTGAGCTGATCTCCGTACTGTCCAGCGACATCCGCCGCATCTTCATAGAGCATTGCGCCGTCTTTGTATTTGAAATTTCCGTTTTCATCTACTTCTATGTATTGGTCGAGAGTTCCTGTTACTGCGTCTGAAGCCGCTGTACCGACAACCGCACCTGCCGGAGCAGTTGTTCCTCCACCAGCCTGTGCCACCGTTAAATTATTTGCCGTTACAAGATCAAATCCCGCTTTTGCCGTTACATTTCCAGCGTCATCCACAGAAAAATATTTATCCAGATCCTTATCCGTCACCGCTACAAACGCCGTATCCGCATCTCCCGTTGCCTTTGCGAACAACCCGGTAGTCACTACCGTCGTGTCTATTTTCATAGAAGCGCCCGCTGCGGCAGCAGAAGCCGTCACTGCGTCTGTTTCTCCCGCTCCATAAGCGTCCTTTCCGGCTTTTACGGAAATTTCACCTTTCTCCGCAGCCTTTGCCGCTTCTGTCAGCTCAAACTCATACGTTGTCTGCGTCGTTGTCTGCTGTGTTGCCGGATCTCCTTTTAATAAATAGATCTCGTTGAATTTCGTCGTTTCAGAAACACGGTCAATTTCTGTTACCAACTGATCGATTTCATCCTGAACCGCCTGCCTGTCATCGTCTGACATTGTGCCGTTCGACGCCTGAACCGCCAGCTCGTTCATACGCTGCAGCATAGAATGCACTTCTGTCAAAGCGCCTTCCGCCGTCTGCACGCAGGAAATTCCGTCCTGTGCGTTTGTAGAAGCCTGCGTTAAGCCGCGGATCTGCTTTCTCATTTTTTCAGAAATTGTAAGTCCTGCAGCATCGTCCGCCGCACGGTTAATTCTGTAGCCGGAAGATAATTTCTCCGTTGCCTTAGACTGGTTTCCTGTTGTAATGCCGAGCATTCTGCTTGCGTTCATCGCCTGCATATTGTGTTGTACGATCATAATAGTTACCTCCGTGTGTTTGATTTTTTTTTCGGGAATCCGTTCCCGTCTCTTATAAAATTTTCTATAATAAAGCCAGGCCCCCAGGATAGCCCGGCAGTATTACCTTAATTTGCCGAATGGCAGAAAAGCGTTTTAAAATTATCTGACACAGATCTGCCGTTCCTTTTCCCGCCTTAAAATAGCCGCGATTTCTTTCTGCGCCTCAGGTGAAATCCCTTTTTCCCTGTAATACGGTGATGTTTTCTTTTGTTTTCCGGCATTGCTCCTTACAATATTCATTGTTTTTGGCGCATCCACCAGAAGATGAATGTTGTTTGCCGAACCTCCCGAAAAAATCACTTTAATTTCATTTCCAATATCAATAAATTCTCCCGGCTTTAATGTCAGTTTCAGCATTTGTAACCTCCTTGTTTGTTCACTCCCTGATTTGCAACAGTTTGTATAAAATGTTGCATAGCCAGTACGTCCCTGAAATCAGGGCAAATAAAAAAGCCGCCGGAAATCTTTGGCGGCGGAAAGGATACATTATGGGAACAACACAACCGATTCGGAGCAAAACGGAACTCAAAAAATTTATGGATTACTATCAGACAGAACAGCCAAGCCCCAGAAATTATGCAATGACAATTTTAGGACTTCATACTGCACTCCGCATCAGCGATATTTTAAATTTAAAATGGAGAGACGTATATGACTTTGACCGCCGCCATTTTCTTACTCATTTGCTTGTCTGTGAGAAAAAGACGGGAAAACAGAATGTAATTGCCTTAAACAGCCACGCCAAAAATGCACTGGACCGCTACCGCATCCAATGCAGTCCAAAACCGGAGTCTTTTATTTTTTCAAAAAAAGCGGATCCCAAACTTCCCATCTGCCGATCCCAGGCATATCGGATTATCAAAAAAGCCGCGTCAGCTACGCTGTACGATACGCATATAAGCTGTCATTCCCTGCGGAAAACATTTGGCTATCATGCCTGGAAACAGGGGACGCCTCCTGTTCTGCTGATGGATATTTTCAATCATTCTTCCTTTGAAATTACAAAAAGATACCTTGGAATTGAGCAGGACGAAAAAGATTCTATCTTTCTGAAAATAGATTTGTAAAAAATTTTTATTCAGGGGTAAAGTTTACGAAAAGATTGCCGAAATATATGGTGTAAAGAAAGATGCAACATTTTATACAAAATGTTGCATCTTTCTTTTCTTTCTATTATAAACAAATTTCGGAAAATAAATCTCAGACTGTCTGTTTTTTTCTTTCTTTCCATAAAAAGGCTTTTCAAATGCCGTCTTATTTTTCATGGAACCATTTTACAGTTTCCCTCATACTATATTACTATATTTTAATATTTCAGGGAGGATTTTTTGTGTCATTTCCGTTACATTTCAAAAAAAACATATTGTCACTGCTCCTGATTCTTTCGCTTTTTGCGCTGACATTAACCGGATGCACAAAAACCGATGGAAAAAAAGGCGCATCTTCCGGAACTTCCGGAAAAAAAGTTGTTTTAAATGAAGTTGCTCATTCTATTTTTTATGCTCCAATGTATATAGCGATTGAAGAGGGGTATTTTGAAGACGCCGGAATGAACCTCACGCTGGAAACCGGTTTTGGCGCCGATAAAACAATGACCGCCGTGCTCTCCGGTGAAGCGGATATCGGATTCATGGGGCCGGAAACCACAGTTTACGCCTACAACGAAGGAGCTTCCGACGCCGTTTTAAATTTTGCACAGCTTACGCAGCGCGCCGGAAATTTCCTTGTGGCAAGAGAAAAAATGAAAGATTTCAAGTGGAGTGACCTGAAAGGAAAGAATGTTCTTGGAGGGAGGGCTGGCGGTATGCCGGAAATGGTATTTGAATTTGTATTAAAGAAAAATAACATCGATCCCGCGACCGATCTTTTTATTGACCAGAGCATCGATTTCGGCTCAACTGCAGCGGCGTTTTCCGGTTCACAGGGGGATTATACGGTCGAGTTTGAACCGGCGGCAACTGCCCTTGAGTCGGAAGGCGCCGGCTGGGTGGTCGCTTCGCTTGGCGTGGATTCCGGCTATGTGCCCTACACCGCATTTTCCGCCAAAGAAAGCTACATCAAAGAAAATCCCGACGTCATTCAGGCATTTACGGACGCGCTGCAAAAAGGCATGGCATATGTCAACGACCATACAAGCGAAGAAATCGCATCCGCCATCGCTCCGCAGTTTCCTGACACCGATCAGGAAACGATTACCGCCATCGTAGATCGCTACCAGTCGCAGGACACCTGGAAAACAGACCTAATCTTTACAAAGGAAGCCTATACGCTCCTTCTGGATATTTTAGACGAAGCCGGAGAGCTGACGGCAAGACCGGAATATGAAAAGCTGATCTGCACGGAATATGCCGAAAAAGCTGCCGAAAACAAATAACACAAAAAAGGAGCCATGCGCTCCTTTTCTTCTTTCAGACAAAAATACCAATCGCCGTCATGCTTGCCGCACCCATAATCACGCCTGCCAAAAGCACGCCAAGCATTACCGCAGCAATGCTGGATTTAAAATCCATATCTAGGATGCTTGCCGCAAGCGTTCCCGTCCATGCTCCCGTTCCCGGCAGAGGTATTCCCACGAACAAAAGCAGAGCCAAAAACAATCCTCTGCCCGCTTTTGCCTGTAGCTTCTTCCCGCCTTTTTCTCCTTTTTCCAGACAAAATGTGAAAAATCCTCCGATCACAGGCTTATCCGCTCCCCATTCCAGAACTTTTCTGGCAAACAGATAAATAATCGGAACGGGAAGCATATTTCCGATAATGCAGATAATATAGGACTGTAAAAACGGAAGCCCCCACAACTGGGCAAACGGAATTGCCCCTCTAAGCTCCACCAGAGGAACCATGGATATGAAAAAAACATACAGATAATCTTTTAACATGACACACTCCTATTGTTTTGGCATATATTGTTTCAAAAATGAAAACAGCGTTTCCATCTCATCTCTTGTCCCGACCGTAATCCGCAGATAATTTGCAATACGCTTTGGATGCGAAAAATGGCGGACGTAAATCCCGGCTTCCTTTAATGCGGAAAAAATATCCTCCGCCCGGTATAAAGGATGCGTCACAAACAAAAAATTTGCCATAGAATCCGTAAACAAAAATCCCAATTTGCGAAACTCCTCTTTTGCCCATTCCCGCGTCTCTATAATTTTCTGCGTACACTGGCTGAAATATTCCCGATCCCGTATCACTTCTGCGCCAAGCGCAATCGCCGTCTGGTTCATCGTATAAGAATTAAACGAATATTTACAGTCGCTGATATAACGGATCAGCTCCGGATTCCCAAGCAGAAATCCAATCCGCATACCCGCCATGGAACGCGATTTACTGAACGTCTGCGCAATCAGCAGATTGTCATACTTTTCCAGCAGAGGAACGGCAGAAGTCCCTCCAAAATCAATATATGCTTCATCCACGATAACAATGACGTCCGGATTGCTTTCAAGTATCTTTTCCACTTCTGAAAGAGGCAGAAGGATTCCTGTCGGCGCATTCGGGTTTGGAAAAATAATTCCGCCGTTCTCTCTTTCATAATCCTCTGTCCGAATTTTAAAATCTTCATCTAACGGCTGCGTCTCGTAGGGAATTCGAAATAAACCGGCCCATACGTCATAAAAAGAGTACGTAATATCCGGAAACAGAATCGGCCTTCCGGAATGAAAACAGGTCAGAAAGGCCAGAGCCAGCACATCATCCGAACCAACCCCGACAAATACCTGCGCCTCCTCTAACCCGTAAAACCCGGCAATGGCTTTCACTAATGTAGAAGCCGCCGGATCCGGATATCTTCGCAGCAAATCCAAATCCATGCTGCGCAGGGCCCGTTCTGCGCAGGGTGCAGGGGGATAGGGATTTTCATTGGTATTTAATTTAATGACCGACGTCTCCTTTGGCTGCTCTCCCGGCACATAAGGGACGACTTTACGAATATTTTTTTCCCATTCCCTCATTTTCCATCACCCCTGCGTCAGGCCGTATTCTTCTGCCAGCTTTGCAAATGCATTCAGAGAACGGAGAATCTTTTCATTGGGAATGCAGTAAGCAAGACGGACATAACCTCCGCAGCCGAATGCGCTTCCCTTTACCAGAATCAGATTATATTTCTTAGCCGCCGCTACAAACTCCGCTTCATCCTCTACCGGAGATTTCACCCAGAGGTAAAACGCCCCCTGCGGCTTAATGCAGGTAAATCCAAGCTTTTTCAGACCTTCATACAGATCTTTTCTGTTTTTATCGTAAAATTCCAGATTCGTCTTTTCACCTATGCACCCTGCCACCGCTTTCTGCATCAGAGAAGGGGCGTTGACAAATCCAAGCGTCCGGTTAGCAACTTCAATTCCCGCCAAAAGCTCCTGCGAACCGGACGCTTCATCCGGCACGGCAATGTAGCCGATCCGTTCTCCCGGCAGAGATAACGACTTACTGAACGAATAACCTACAATCGTATCTTTATAGTATTTCGTTATAAAATTCTCCTCTGCCCCGTCATAAACAAGTTCACGGTATGGCTCGTCGGAAATCAGATAAATTTCCTTTTTGTATTCTTTTTCTTTTTTCTCCAGAATCCCGGCCAGTTTCCGCATCGTTTCATCCGAATAAATCACTCCTGTAGGATTATTTGGAGTATTGATAAGAACGGCTTTCGTCTTCTCCGTAAAGGCCGCTTCAAAAGCCTCCATATCCGGCTGGAATGTCTCATAATCCGGTTTTACGGCAACTACAGACGCGTCAAAATTAGCGGCATAGCTTCTGTACTCCCCAAAAAACGGCGCGAATACAATCACTTCATCCCCCGGATCCAAAACTGCCTTAAAAACAATGTTGAGCCCGCCTGCCGCGCCGACTGTCATCACGATATTCTTCCATGTAAAATTTGTCCCAAACCGGCCGTTCAGATTATCCGCAATGGCTTCTCTGACGTCTTCATAGCCGCTGTTTGACATATAGCCATGCAGCGTCAGCGGATCTGTCCCATCCAGCAGATCCTTAATTACCTGATTCACCTTCTCAGGCGCCGGAGTCGCCGGATTTCCAAGACTGAAATCAAATACATTCTCCGCTCCCACTTTGGCCGCAAGTTCCTTGCCTTCCACAAACATTGCCCTGATTGCGGAACTTCCTTCCAAAGCAGCCTTTATCTTTCTTGAAAGCATATTTTTCTCCCTCTTTCTCTGTCATTTTAAACTGCAGCAACATACTTTAATTTACAATATTTTAAAAAAAATGTAAACCGGACATTTTCATGTCCGGCTTATTTTTTATTTCTCTGTTTTTAATCCAGATCAATGCCGCCCGCAGGCATCTGCGGAGCAGAAAAATCTGTTCCCGCTCCAGAAGCGCCGGAAGCGTATTCCTCGCGAAGGATAAACTTTGCAACCAGGCTTTTCAGCATTGCAGCCTGGCTGGATAATTCCTGGCTGGCCGCCGCACTTTCGACTGCCGTGGAAGAATTTGTCTGCACTACATTGGAAATCTGATCAACGCCCAGCGTTACCTGCTCCACAGAGCTTGCCTGTTCTTCTGCGGCGTCCGCAATCTTATCCACAGAATCTGCAGCCATACGCACTTCTTCCACCACTTTCGTCAGAGACTGCGCCGTGGAATCCGCAATCTGCGTCCCCTGCTTCACTGCTTTAATGGAACTTTCAATCAGTTCCGCAGTATCTTTGGACGCCTCAGAACTCTTGCTGGCCAGATTGCGCACCTCGTCCGCAACTACGGCGAACCCTTTGCCCGCAATGCCCGCTCTTGACGCCTCTACCGCAGCATTCAGCGCCAATATATTTGTCTGGAATGCAATATCTTCAATTGTCTTGATAATTTTGCCGATCTCATTCGATTTCTGTGTGATTTCCTCCATGGAAGCCATCATTTCCAGCATCTGTCTGTTGCACGCTTCCGCTTCATCCCCGGCCGTCTTTGTCTTCGTTCTCGCTCCGGCCGCGTTTTCAGCCGTGTCTTTTACCTGGTTGGAAATTCCTGCAATCGTAGCGGCAAGCTCCTCTACCGCAGCCGCCTGTTCCGTTGCTCCCTGTGAAAGCGCCTGCGCGCCGTTGGATACCTGATCGGAACCGGACGCAACCTGGTCGGCGCTCTGGTTGATCTGGCCCAGCGTAATACTCATATCGCGGTTCAGCCTGCGCATGGATGAAAGCAGACTCTGGAAGCTTCCGACATACCGTTCCTCCGCTTCCGTACGAACGTCAAAATTTCCGTCCGCCATAGCGCTCAAAATCCTTGAAGCATCCGAAATCACCGTCTCTAAAATAACGACCATATTCCGGAATGCCTCTGCCAATTGTCCAAGCTCATCCCTGGAACGGTAAGAAACGTCAATATCAAATTCACCGCCTACAATCTTGTCCGCGGCTTTCTCCAAATCACGAAGCGGCTTTGTAATCGCCCTTGTCAGATAAGCGGAAAGCAAAAGCGTAATTACAAGAGCTCCCGCAGCCATGCCAAGCTGTATAAAGATCAGCGTCTCCTGCATACTGGTCGTGCTCTCATAGTCTTCTTTCGCTCCCTGTTCCGCGGCATTGCTGATCTCGATCAGCGAATTGACGGCTTCTTCCACTATCGGCTGGTACTCATTTAAAAGCATCTTCTGCGCTTTCCCTTTATCCGCCTGCGCAATGTCAATCACTTCCTGCTGCATCTCTTCGGCTTTTGTCACCTTTTCAGCAAAAGCGTCCAAAAGAGCCTGATCTCCGGTAAAATTCTCAAACAGCCATGTTGCGTTTTCTTCTAATGCAACCAGCTCTTTCTCCATATCGGCAAGATGAACCTCACCCTTTTCCTTTTCGTCTTCAATCGTAATAAACGTCAGATCCTTCACAATAATCTGAAGTCCCCGCCGCATACTCATAACTTTATTCGTCACCTGATACCCGACATTGTAAAATTCCGAGTACTTCTCCGCATTTTGCCGCAGTCCTGTAATGGCGGTTATAACGGTTGCGCAAAACAGCAGAATAATGAGCATAAACGTTACCAGAAGCTTCATCCGGATTCTTAAATTTTTCATTTGCATCCCCCTGTCCCAAAAAATATTTACTTTTTCCGCGAATGGACCAGACGGGAATCGAACCCGTGTCCAAAAACCAATCCCCTGTCCTTCTACGAGCTTAGTTTATTCTTTCACATTCCCTCCATGGGACTTGAATAAACACAATTCCCACTTCAGTAGCTTCATGGTACGCCCGCATACGCAAAGCTTAATATGCGTCGTTTCCCGCGTAGTCGAAGCCTGGATCCCAAAGCGCGGGGGCTCTAGGTCAGACTGCTGCAACTAGGCAGCGTAAGCTAAATTATCGTTAGCGTTTAATTTTAAGTTTGGCATTTTACGCATCCCATACGGCTCGCTTCTCCAGCTTCATAATCCCTGTCGAAACCTTTACTGGCCCTTATTCTCTGAAAGTTCATTATATCTGAAATTCTGCGGACGGTCAACCTTCTAATATAAATTTTTTACTTTAAACTCCCGTTCCGAT
>CAJUIS010000015.1 GCA_910586645.1 uncultured Lachnospiraceae bacterium
AAGAATAAGTGCATAACCATCATTTCTACTGGCTATACACTTATTATACGAGGGAGAAAAGATATGGGTAAAACGTCTGGATTTATGAAGAAAACATTATTTGCATTGATGGCTGTGCTTGCGGCAGTTTCTTTTCTGCCGAAGAACACAGAAGCGGCAACGGTCAGATTAGACCAGAAGAAATTTACTTTGACGGAAGGGGAGCGTTTTACGCTGACTCTTAAGGGCACAGGCAAAAAAGCAACATGCACTTCGTCCAACAAACGCATTGCAACGGTTACAAAGAAGGGCTGTAACGTAGTGGCGAAGAAGGCAGGAAAAGTTACAATCACAGCTAAGGTCGGCAACAAGAAAGTGAAATGTAAGGTGACGGTTAAGAAAGCCGCTCCGAAGCCGTACCTTACAGCTACGACAAAGACACTTCGGGTAGGCGAAAGTTTTCTGCTTATTCAGGGGCAGTATACAGATTATGAGAGCACATTTTCTTATAACGACCACATTGCAACGATTGACGGAGCGGGAAGGGTAGTTGCAACTGGTGTAGGTCAGACAAAGGTTCTTGTAAACAGAGGTCAGGACGCACAGGGCAGATATAGAGATTACGTTTGTACAATCAACGTTGTAGCAGGAACAGCTCCGGCTTGTAAACATCAGTGGATGGATACAGGCAAATACAACAGCAAGGGTAATAGAGTAGATGTAGCTTATATTTTAAAGACTGTTAGGTCTGAAGCGTATACAGAATGCAATACCTGTCATCAGAAATATTTATTACAGAGTGAATATGACGAACATGCTCATACTGTTACCTCTCATGCAGGTTATACAACAGCAGGCGGTGGGGAAACCCACAACATGTTAAAATTCAGCAACGCATTACAGTATTGTTCTAAATGTGGACTGCGCAAATAGTTTCACGTGAAGGCTTGCAGAAATATATAAAAAATCATACAGTTAAGGGATATTCTCAAAAAGTGCATTTGAAAATATCCCTTGTTTTATTATCGGGTTTATTGGTATGATTTACGCCGTATGTAAATCCCTAATTGCTACGCAATTACCTGTCGGCAAGGGGATTGACATACTCAAGAATTTTGATTACACTTTTGATTACACTGGAGAAATGATGTGCCGCAAGTCCTTTCTTTTAAGATTTTTAGAGAAATCGAAAGGTTCGAGCCCCCGATGTCTCACGAAGCAAAAACAGCGGGAAGCATTGATTTTTCAGTGTTTTCCGCTGTTTTTTATGTAAGTGGATGTGGGCGGTTGTAGCAGGTTGTAAATGTCTAAATTGGGTCTGTACAAATGATTTTTCACAGACATCACCCCCATTCTCTATAGAATGAGATCAACGCACCCTGTAACATGGCTGTTCCTGCGAATATTCTAACAGGAAGCTTCTCCAATGGCAATGAAATCTCCGTTTGCATTTTCAGTTGCTTTTCCCATATTAGAGATATTAGAAATGAAAACCTGATAATTTTATTTATGTTCCAGCCATTTGCATTCGGTTATTTCCATATTAGAAAATAAAGCTTTAAATGAAGAATTTTCGGGGCTGCAGGCATATATTCCGAACAGGATTTCTTCTACGCCTTTCCACATATGGCAGATACGCATTTGCTTAAAGATTATGCCGTCTGTACTATATTCTATGAGGTAATCGCTTTTGCGTCTGCTCAAACGATACCACATATCTTTTATCTCGGCGGAAATATCAGTTGTGGCCCAGTCTGAATATCCATGGTTGGTAACTACGCTTCCTAATCTTTGATATTCCTGGTTTTCATATTCGACGGAGGCTTTTAACCAATTTTCACTGTCTAAATACATAACTATTCCGCATTGGTCGAAACGGCGTTTACTTTCAAAATGGGTTTTAACAACAAAAGAAAAATATTCATCGGATGTTTTTGTCTGCAAAACAGGCGCGTTGTCATTTTGAAAACCATAATATGTACGCTGCCATAAATCCGTTCCAGGTTCTGTAAACAGCTCTGCATAATCTTGTGAAATTACAGATTGTTTTGGTTTTCTGGTCCAAAGCAGGGGTTCTTTTAAAAAATCTCTCATATGCTGCCTCCAATATGGATGAATGTCTTGTTTTTATATCATAGATTTCAAAAAGTGTATCATAACACAAAAGGCAAAACAATAGTTTTCAGCATTTTGGCCAGGATTTTCTTTGCCTGTAGTTTCTTGATGCGGCGCCCGATACAAGGCTGCTTTCCGATCATCGGGCGTTTGTTTTTTGAATACGGCCGCCGGGGTTTGTTCGTGTCTTATTAATATCTTATCAGTGACAGAATCCTCCATCCGGTGTATGTAAGAATAAGGACGGTATCGGTATAGGGAATTGTGTTTACATTCTGCCAGAGCAGGCGCAGTTCTTCTTTGGTGAATGGGATTCCTGCTTCGTCATCCTCCGCTTTGGTGATTTTTATGTATTGGGAGTAATCCTTGTCTATGATATCGTATTCTGCAGCATACTTGAACATTTGGTGCAGCAGGTTGGCAATATGCTCCATGTATGCGTGGGACAATGTATGGTCGTCAAGGATTGCCTGCATATCCGCAGCGCGTATTTCGCTTATCTTCCTGCTATGCAGGGAAACGCACTTACGGAAGGCCCCGGTTGTGCAGGCTATGGAACTTTTAGAGTATGTTTTAGCCGGGTTTTCGTATTTCCTTTGGAACCATGCCTGGTAAACTTCTTCAAATGTCATAGCGCGTTTTTTTTATGTCGAACGGGTTTTTATTGTAGCCTGCAAGTGCGATATCTGCGTCTATGCGGCTTTCAAAACGTCCCAGCACGTCATAGGCTGGGTAACCCCATTCATTGATGCGCGTATTTACCCGTACTTCAAATGGGCAGCGGCGCTTGCCTGACAGCTTTACAATGGCGCCGGAACCGTTTGGGCGGCGCATGGCTTTTCCTCTTGGCATAAAAAATCAGTCCTTTCTTAAAAATGGGTGCATTTTATAAAGGACTGTGATATACTGGATTTGGTTGAGGTATATATCATAATCCCTTATTATATCTATCTGAAAGGCTCTAGTGTTGGTAGCACTGGGGCTTTTTCATTTGGGGGTTGAAATTCCTGCATGGATGGCGTATAATATGCTTAACAAGGCAGCCGATACGATAGCTTACACCTATCCGTTTCCGGCGCAATAAAGACTAAAAATAGCACCTTTACTTTGTCAGAGCGGGGGTGCTATTTTTTATGGTTGACGTAGTCCAAAATGGCAACAACGAGAATCGCAAACGTAAGCAGTACCATAAATTCTTCATATGTACTCATAAAGTGCCTCCTTCCCCAAGGCTCGGAACGGAGGTATTCGCACCCTATCGGCCACCCTGCTAAGCATATTATATTGTCATGGTGCGGCAGTTTCCCGGTTTGGAATCGGTAAAACAGGCCGGATTTGAAATCTGGGCTGCTGAATTATGTCCTGTGGCACTCCCAGTCGCCCATATACGGGCATAATGGCTATTGATGGTATTTCTATCAATAAATGTATAAAACGCCTGTATAGGGCGAATAGAGAGGAAAATTACGCTGTATTCTTTATTCAACAGCTTGTGGGCGAAAACTGCCAACGACAGCCATTTGTCCGTGGTTAGAGCCATTTGGCTTTTACCCTGCCCCATAATTACCAACACCCCTGCCGCTGATTAGATGCACCCATTTGGTTGTGTCCTCTGGTGGATGGTTATTCCTGGGGTGGTTAATCAATTTTATCAGGAAAATTGTCAAATATATATTTTGGTATCATGTAGAGTTCTTCAATTCTTTCAACAGCCTTTTTTCTTCCGATTTCGTTTAAACCCTTAAATGAGCCTAAGATTTTTTTGAGTTGTTGAGATACTTTCTCACGTTCCCTATCGTCTATCCCCTCTTTATCTATTAACGAATGAAGTAATTCATAAGCTTCTTGTGGTAGATCATCCTGATCTGTGCATTCAAGATTTATGGCATATCCCGAAGCCGCGCTATATGCGTTGGAAGAAATATGATGCGTTCATGGAGGAATACAGGCGGCTCCAAAAGGAATATAAAACAATATATAATACATCGTTAATG
Organism: uncultured Lachnospiraceae bacterium; assembly: GCA_910586645.1. GTDB lineage: Bacteria > Bacillota > Clostridia > Lachnospirales > Lachnospiraceae > Roseburia_B. The sequence goes on from CAJUIS010000015.1 coordinate 4,089, forward strand.
AAAGCGTTTGAAAGGATAAATAAGCTGCTTGGCTAACCTGTACAGGAGTTTATTAGTGTCGTATTAGTGACAAAGAATACCAAAACCCTTGATTATAAGCCATTATCGGCTTTATAATTTTAAGGAAAATTTAATTGTATTTGTTGTAAGATAATGATAAGATGGTTACGAATATTGAGTGGCTTGTGACCATTTTTCTTTTTGAGAAATATGGCGGATATAGACAGGAGGCAGTATGGGTAAAAAGAAAGCAGCCATTGTACTTGGAGCAATAGCCGTTGCGGCAGCGGCAGCGGCCGGAATCTGGTACTTTTGGGGGAATGGCGGGAAAGACAGTAAGGACAGGGTGTATGTGGAAAAAGTATCCTCTGTTACAGGAAATCTTATGGGGGCGCAGAACCGTTATTCCGGCGTGGTACAGCCGCAGGAGACAGTAGAGGTCAATGCGGATTCCGAGCGTACAATTGGCGAAGTGTACGTAGAAGTAGGGGATACTGTAGAGGCGGGCACGCCATTGTTTTCCTATGATACGGAGGATTTGACGCTTGAACTGGAACAGGCGAAACTGGAGCTTGAAAACCAGGACATAGAAATCAGCGGCTACAGAAATCAGATTCGTGAATTGGAAAAAGAGAGAACGGCGGCCGCAGAAGCGAATAAATTTGAATATACGACCCAGATTCAGACGATTGAGACGCAGATCAAACAGGCGGAATTTACAAAGTCCAGCAAGCAGTTGGAGATCAATAAACTTCAGAAAAGGGTGGACAATTCCCAGGTAAACAGTACGGCGTCCGGAATTGTGAAGTCAATTGACGACGGGCAGTCTCAGAATGAGGACACCACTGCGTATATGACAATTCTTTCTACCGGGGAATACCGCATAAAAGGCACTGTAAACGAGCAGAATGTCGGAATGATTTCCAGCGGGCTGGACGTTATCATACGTTCAAGAGTGGACGAGGACATTACCTGGACAGGTATGATTGAGAGTCTGGATACCGAAGAATCTTCAGGTTCTTCTGACGGGGACATGATGGAAGGATCGGATGATGGGGAAAACGCTTCCAGCGACTATTCCTTTTATGTTACGCTGGATGATGCAGAAGGGCTGATGCTGGGGCAGCATGTTCTGATTGAGCTGGACGAAGGGCAGACAGAAGAGAAAGAGGGAATCTGGCTGCAGAGCGGATATATTGTTTTTGAAGGCAGAGAAGAAGGGATGCAGCCGGGAATGGATGAAGTCTCAGATTTTATGAACCGTCTGGATACGGAAGCAGTTTCGGATTTTCTGGATGGCATGGACACAGAAATGCTGATGAATTATGAAAGCGGCGCAGAAGATTTGCTGGGATATGAAGGCGCTACGGAAGCGCTGGAAGGTTTTGGATATGATATGGGCACGGAAACTCCTATGGAAGGAAACAGCGGCCCGGCTTATGTATGGGCGGACAATGGCAAAGGAAAACTGGAGAAACGTACGGTACAGCTTGGAGAATATGACGAAGAGCTGGATCAGTATGAGATTTTGTCCGGCCTGACAGAAGAAGATTTTATCGCATGGCCGATGGAAGGGCTTTATGAAGGAGTCAGGACCGTAACGGATTCGGAAGAAGTGGATTATACATCCGATCTTTACAATCAGGAAACGGGCACGGAAGGCTTCGACGATATGAATGGAGAAGGACTGTATGACGACGGATTTTACAATGACGGAATGAATACAGAAGGCTTGTATGATGACGGAACATATGATGGCGAAGAGCCGTATGACGATAAAGAAATGTATGATGACGAAAGCGGAGACGGTGCGGACGATACAGAAGATGCAAAGCGAGACGCTCTGCTCAGTGAAAATGGAAACAGACCTCTGGAGATAGAAGATTTTCTGCGTTTGGAGGGAGTTTTATGATACTGGAATTGAAAAATATTTTTAAGGACTATAATTCAGATAAGCTGAAAGTTCCGGTATTAAAAGACGTCAGCCTGCAGGTCGAAGAGGGGGAATACGTAGCCATTATGGGGCCGTCCGGCTCCGGAAAGACAACGCTTATGAATATTATCGGATGTCTTGACCGTCCGACTTCGGGAGAATTTTATCTGGCCGGCACCGACGTAGCGGCGCTGAAGGATAAAGATCTTTCCAATCTGCGCCTAAACAGCATAGGGTTTGTGTTTCAGAGCTTTCATCTGATGCCAAGGGAGACGGCGCTTGAAAATGTAGGGCTGCCTCTCAGCTATGCCGGGATTAAAAAGAAAGAGAGGAGAGAACGCGCTTTAAAGGCTCTTGAAAGAGTAGGGCTTAAAGAGCGGGCGGCGTTTATGCCGACGCAGCTTTCCGGAGGGCAGAAGCAGCGCGTCGCCATTGCAAGAGCCATGGTAAACAGTCCGAAACTTCTTTTGGCGGATGAGCCTACCGGCGCGCTGGATTCCAAGTCGGGCGCCCAGATCATGGATTTATTTCAGAGGCTGAACGACGAGGGAGTTACGATTGTTATGATTACCCATGATAAGAATATAGCAGAGCATGCCAAGCGGGTTTATAATATTATTGACGGGGAGATTTCCGAAGCGGCAGGAAAGGAGACGCATCCATGAAGAAGGTGAAAAAATATGTCATTTTGGCAGTTGTCCTTCTTGTAGTTGCCGGTGCGGCAGTTGGAGGAATTTTTGCATACCGGAAGTACCAGCAGGAGAACCTGATAGCGGAGGCCGTGTCTGTTGCAAATCTGAATATGGGCTGGTGGGGCGATTCCATGTCAAGTTCAGGAAACGTATCCGACAGCCATGTCCAGTCGGTAAAACTGGATGAGAGCAAAACCGTGGCGGAAGTTAAAGTAACAGAAGGGCAGGAGGTTAAAATCGGGGATCCCCTTCTTGTGTACGATACATCTGAAACGCAGATTCAGATAGATATGAAAAAACTGGAGCTCCAGGGGATTAAAAACGACATTACACTGGCGGAGCGTGAGATTGAACGGTTAAAGAAGATTAAGCCGGTATCGCAGGCTACGCCCGCAGCGCCGTCAAAACAGCCAGCCAGCAGTCCAAAGAAAGAGCCGTCTGCCAGCCAGCGGCCAAGCGCCGTTGTTGTGATTGATGTGCCAAAGAAAGACGGAAAGGCTTATAATTATATTGATACAACGGCAAAACCTTATGAGGGAAAAGGAACTGTGGAAAAGCCATATCGTTTCCTCTGCACACAGGAATGTTATGTGTTGGGAAGTTACCTGAATCAGTTGGTAAAAAAAGAAGAGACGGCGGCTTTTGAAATCTGGAGCGGGAACAGTGTGACGGAAGGCACGCTGATTTCATGTTGGACGGTAAACGGCGCGGACTGGTCTTCTGTCAGTTCGGATTCAAAATGGTCGGTTGCCACACAGGAAGAATTGAACGACGGCGTAGAGATAAAAGAAGAGAAGGAGAGCGAAAAGAAAGAAGAAAGCGAGTCATCTGAAAGTGAAACGAATTCTACGGAAGAGACTTATACAGCGGATGAATTGAAGAAAGAAATTGAAGAAAAAGAAACGGAGTTAAAGGAGCTGAAAATCAATCAAAAGGGAGCGAAACTGGAATTAAACAGCCTTAAGAAAAGCAAAAAGAAAAATACGGTTGAAGCTTCGCTTGACGGTGTGGTAAGGACTGTGGGAGATCCGGAAAACCCTCCGGTGGATGGATCGGCATTTATAGAAATAGCCGGAGCTTCCGGCCTGTATGTTAAATCAGAGATAAGTGAATTAATGCTGGATCAGATTGAAGTTGGACAGGAAATTTCCGTAAGCTCCTGGAGCAGCGGTCAGGAGTATACGGCTGTGATTACAGAAATTTCTGAATATCCTTCTGTGAACCGATGGGGATATTATGGAGAAGGCAATCCCAATGCGTCGTATTATTCGTATATGGCATATATTGAAGATTCTGCAGGGCTCTCAAACGGAGAAGATCTGCAGGTATCCATTACTCCGGCCAATACGGGCGAGGAGCAGAATTCACTTTATATTGACAAGTCATATGTCAGGGAGGAAAACGGAAAATCTTATGTATTAAAAGCAGGAAAAGACAACCGCCTGGAAAAGAAATATGTAAAGACCGGACGGATTCTGTACGGTTCTTCGGTTGAGATTAAATCGGGGCTGACGTTAGAGGATCGCATAGCATTTCCTTACGGCAAGACTGCAAAAGAAGGAATTAAAGTAAAGGCAGAGAATTCGGAAGGGTTTTAAATAGAGAGGACACATATGTTAGAGAATATTCGTTTATCGTTTAAAGGCATCTGGTCCCATAAGATGCGTTCTTTTCTGACAATGCTGGGCATTATTATCGGCATTGCCGCAATTATTGCGATTGTTTCCACAATTCAGGGAACGAATGAGCAGATCAAAGAGAATCTGATTGGTTCGGGAGACAATACGGTAAAAGTTGCATTGTATCAGGGAGACTGGACGTATGAGATGGGGTATGAAGGCTCTCCGAAAGGCGTTCCGGTGATTGGAGAAGATGCGCTGAAAGAAATTAAAAACATTGAACACGTTGTGGACGCTTCCGTATATTTGTCCAGAAACGATTATGGCGGCGTGTATTATCTGAATACGACGTTATCCGGCGGATATGTGGTCGGAGTGGATGAACATTATTTTGATACATGCAGTTTTATCATTCAAAAAGGCCGTGGATTTACACAAAGAGACTATGAGGAGTACCGGAAAGTCGCCCTTTTGGATAAAGATTCTGCCGACGCCCTGTTTCAGGGGGAAGATCCGCTGGGCAAGACAATTGAAATTAAGAAAGAGCCTTATATCATTGTCGGGATTGTTGCAAAGTCACAGGCATTTGAGCCGGTAATCAACAGTATAGAGGATTATTACACGTATTCGCAGGATGCCGCCGGAAGGGTGTATGTTCCGGACGCAACCTGGCCGATTATCTATCAGTATGACGAACCGCAGAATCTGGTGATTAAAGTGGATTCGACGGATGCTATGACAAACGCCGGAAAAGAGGGCGCCAATATTTTAAACGCGCGCTTAAGTACGGATGACGAGACATTAAAATATAAGGCGGAGGATTTGCTGGAACAGGCCAAAAAGATACAGGAGCTTGGAGATTCCACAAACAGTATGCTGATTTGGATTGCCGGGATTTCTTTGATTGTCGGCGGCATTGGCGTTATGAATATTATGCTGGTGTCTGTGACGGAACGTACACAGGAAATTGGATTAAAGAAAGCGATTGGGGCAAAAAAATCCAATATATTGGGACAGTTTTTGACGGAAGCGTCTGTGCTTACGAGTATGGGAGGAATTTTGGGCGTAGTGTCCGGAATTGTGCTGGCGGAAGTGATTTCAAGAGTCAGTGAAACGCCGGTTGCAATCAGCGTGCCTGCGGCGATCGGTTCCGTGGTATTTTCCATGGTAATAGGAATTGTATTTGGGATGCTGCCGTCATATAAAGCGGCAAATTTAGATCCGATTGAAGCGCTTCGGCATGAGTAATCGTACACTTTCTGCTGGCTGCGAAGGAAGCCGCAATATGCGTTTTCAAAAAAACAAGAAAAAATAAGAAAAGCATTGTGGAATTTTTTGTATTGTGTTATAATGAGTTTCAGGCAGGTATAGTTCATCGGTAGAATATCAGCTTCCCAAGCTGAGGAGGGGGGTTCGATTCCCCTTACCTGCTTTAGACTTTCAGACTGCAGAGCATCGGATGCCCTGCAGTCTTTTTTTAATCAATTCCTATTTGAATTCCGCCCCGCCGTTCGGAAGGCTGTACAATGACGGAAACCGGCTGACCCCCGCTCCATTCAAACGCATAGGATTCGCCGGAAGCCTGGCCGATGAAATTTTTCCAGGATAAATCCGTCCGGATTTGCGGATCACAGTGGCCGTTTTGTCCCATCCAGCAGATAACGGCGTCCGGATCTACAGAAATAGTGCTTTGGTTTTGGATATTGCTGAGGACAATCGGGTTGCCGTTTGAGAGAACGGCAACATAGGCGTTGTTTCCGGTTCCGGTCAGCGTGGAAGTGGCGAGTCCTTTCTGGGAAATTACGCCGCATCCGATAAAACGGACGCTGTACTTGCAGTCCTGCGTAAAGGCCAGAATATTTTCGGATTCCACGGAAACCGTTTCTCCGACGGCGAGTTTGTATATGACGACATGCTGTTCATAGTCGGCATAATATGTAACGGAATCCCCATGCATTGTGACTTTCATCAAGGGAAGGTTTTCTTTTGTGACGCGGCGCATCAGAGAGCCAAACGCGGCCTGGGCAATGCTGTTTTGGGGGCCGAGCAGCAGTTTTTCAAATTTATAGTTTTTTCCGTTTGGGCTTTCTCCTGCAATAAAGGATCCTGCTTTTGTAAAAAGCACGTCGTTTCCGGTGCAGGTGACTTTAAGGGTTAATTCATTGATTGTTTCAAAAGTCAGCATAATATTTTCCTCCTAATCATTTACCTGTACGCCGTACAGAGCGCATAAACCTGCCAGATCCCTTGCGACTCCATTTCCGACGGCAGAAAATTTCCAGATTCCGTTGTGTCTGTAAACTTCTCCAATCATCATGGAAATTACATTGGAATAGTAGTCCGTCAGTTTGAAACTGACAAGTTCCGCTTCGTTTTCCGCGTTTAAAATACGGACATACGCATCCTTCATCATTCCAAAATTCAGGTTTCTCTGAAATGCTTCATGGATTGTCAGGACAAAGACAATTTTTGAAACGTGAGGGTTTAATTTTTGGAAATCAATTGTGATTGACTGGATGTCTGAGGCAGGTTTGGCGTGCAGCGATGTGCTGAAATCCGGGCTTTGCGTCTGGCCGTAGAAGACGAACCAGGAGTCGCCGGGGACTTTTCCGTCTGCTCCCAGCAAAAAGGCGGATACGTCTGCGTCACAGTCAGGATTGGCTGCATTCCAGCCAAAACAGGCTTTTATGGAGCGAAGGGGAGAAGACGTTTCAATGGAAACTTTCTGGCCTTTTTGTACGGGCTTTACCAGCGGAGGAATCTGCCGCTGTACAGGTTTTTTGGCATTTTTCTGCGAAGGGGCCGGATTTTTATTTAGAGTGTGAAGCGTACTGCGGTCAATTGCCCCTTTGGATTTCATTGGAATATTTATCATATTGCCTCCTGCATATCTGTAATTACGTATTGAAGATATTATAACGCAGATTTTAATGAAAAAAAAGAGAAATCACAATTTTCCGGGGATAAAGCAAAGGCAATCCGTGCAAAATAGAACAATAAAAAATCCGGGGGATGGAAACGATGACTTCAATATGGATCAGTTCTATGGATTTGCCGCATTTTGATTCGCTGGAAGGCAGTATAAAAACAGACATCCTGATTGTCGGCGGCGGCATGGCGGGTATTTTATGCGCTTATTTTCTGAAAGGGCAGGGAGTGGACTGTACGCTGGTGGAAGGCGGGAGGATTTGCTCCAAAAACACAAGAAACACTACGGCCAAAATTACAGCGCAGCATGGCTTAATTTATGATAAGCTGATTAGAAGCCGGGGAACAGAAAAGGCTCAAATGTATCTGAATGCGAATCAGGACGCAGTGCGTAAGTACGCTGAACTTTGCAGAAATCTGGATACGGACTGGGAAGAAAAGACGGCATATGTCTATTCTGCAGATAATCGGAAAAAGCTTGAAAAAGAGGCGGACGCCCTGCGAAAAATAGGTTTTGACGCAAAGATTACAGAAGAGGCAGATCTTCCGTTTCGCGTGGCTGGCGCCATTGGATTTCCCCGTCAGGCGCAGTTTCATCCGCTGAAATTTATTGCACAGATTGCAGAGGGGCTTCCTGTCTATGAAAATACATTTGTAAAAGAATGGAAAGATCACATGGCGGTTACCGGGCGGGGAAACATTGTGTATAAAAAAGCAATCTTTGCAACGCATTTTCCGATTGACAATAAGCATGGAATGTATTTTTTGAAAATGTATCAGGAACGTTCGTATGTCCTTGCGCTTTTAGGCGCGCCAAAGCCCGACGGAATGTATATTGATGAGGCGGAAGGAGGATTTTCTTTTCGGAGTTTCAAAGAATTTCTTCTGCTTGGCGGAGGGACTCACAGAACTGGAAAATGCGGCGGCAAATGGGAGAAGTTAAGAGAATTTGCAGCCCTTCATTATCCGGGTGCGAATATAAAATATACCTGGGCGGCGCAGGATTGTATGACATTGGACAAAGCGCCTTATATCGGGCCGTATTCCAGGAATATGCCGGATTGTTACGTGGCTTCCGGATTTAATAAGTGGGGCATGAGCTCTTCCATGGCCGCGGCAATGATTTTAACGGATCTGGTTCTGGAAAGGGACAATCCTTATAAAGACGTGTTTTGCCCTTCCAGAAACATGATAAAACCACGGCTTTTTCTCAATGGATGGGAAGCTTTCACAAATCTCCTGACGCCGTCGAAAAAACGCTGCCCTCATCTTGGCTGTGCATTAAAACGGAACAGTGAAGAGGAAAGCTGGGATTGTCCCTGCCATGGGTCACGTTTTGACGACAGGGGAAAACTGCTTGATAATCCAGCCAACGGAGATTTGGATGCAGGAAAGCATAAGCCGGTCTGACCTCTTTCCTGCCGGTTATTTTCAGGCTGCTTTTACAATGACGGTCATGCGTTCTTTTACGCCGTCTTCTTTTGCGTAAATATAAGCTTTTCCCGCGGATTTTGCATAAATTTTTCCGTTTTTATCTACGGAAGCGACATTGCTGTTGGAACTTGAGTATTCCGGTTTATTTTTGGAAGATACCGTGACTTTGGACTGAAAGGTTTCTCCGGTTTTTAGCGTCACGCTGTCCGTTTCAAATTTAATGTCCGGTTTTTTGACGGTGACTTCGCAGGTTTTACTGACGCCGTCAACAGTTACGGTAATGATTGCCGTCCCATGTTTTACGGCGCAGACTGTTCCGGAAGAATCGACTGTGGCAACGCTCTTTTTGTTTGTTTTCCATTTTGGTTTGCTTTTGGAAGAGGCGGTTACAGAGAGCCGGATTTTTTCTTTCCGGAAAAGAGAGACAGAGCTTTTGCTCAGTTTGACAGAAGGCTGCTTTACCGTGACTTTGCAGCTTTTTGACGTTTTGTCCGCAGTGACGGTAATGGTCGCTGTTCCTGGTTTTTTTGCCAGGATTACGCCGTCTTCATCTACAGACGCAACGCTGGATTTGCTCGATTTGTATTTGACCGGATGTCCGGTGGAAACAGAAGCTTTCAGCTTGGCGCTTTCCCCGTTTTCCAAAGAGATGCTTTTTGCGCTCAGTTCAATTTTTGTCTTTTCCACAGTAATTTTACAGCTTGCTTCTCCGTTTCGGATTTTTGCCGTGATAACAGTGGTTCCGGCTTTTTTTGCTGTAATTTTTCCGTAGGTATTGACAGAGGCCACAGCGGAACTGCCCGACGAAAAAGAAGGTTTTTTTCCGTTTGTCGTAACGGCGATTAACTGAAACGTATCACCGATTTTCAGTGTCCTGGCATATGTGTTTAAAATGACAAATTCGCAGCCAAAAGCTGCGCGGACTGTTGTAGCGCCATAATTTGAAAAAATGAGCATGGATATCATGCAGAGGACAGCAAATGCTGTTTTTAAGATTTTTTTGTTCTTTGACATAGAATTCCTCCATTTGAAATGGCAGGAAAGATATGACAAACCGGCTTGCATTGAAATATAGCATAAAAATTTGTATTTGTAAATAAGTAAAAATTCACAAAAGCCGTCCGGTTTCCGTTATTTTGCGGGAACCGGACGGCTTTTAGCGTTACAGGCGCCAAAAGCATTCTGAGGGGATGTGAAGCATCCATTCGCTGACAATCCCCATAAACATAGCGAACAGCATTAACAGTATCATAAGAAAGACGGCTCCTTTATCATAGACGAACCTTTCTGTTTTTTTAAAATTTCCAATCAGGATTTCTGTGCCCATCATAATCAGTATGCAGGGCCAGAGCCGGAAAACAAACCGAAAATCGATGCCGGGCCAAAATGCGTTCAGCAAAAAAAGGCTTCCGAATAAAATTAAGGACACGCCTCCCGTGACGGAACCAATGCGGTGTACGGAGGTTTCATTCTTTTTTTCCATTGTCGTCCTCCTCTTTTAAAAAGCAGGTCCTGTCAAGCTCTTTCTTTTTGCCCTGTATCATAAGTATTCCAAGTATGATAATGGCGACTCCGGCAAAAATTTTTGGAAGATGCCAGGAAACGTATGAAATATAGCGGTAAAGCGCTGAAGGCAGAAAATCCAGGTTTTCTAAAATAGAAAGAAGTTCCCGCCAGGTCATAGATATTCCGGAAAAAATCAAAACAATAGCGGCCAGTTTACGGTAATTGTGCAAAAAGGAAGCTTCGTTTTCGGAAAAGTCGGAAAGGCGGAACAGGAAGCGATCCTCTACGGCATAAAATTCTTCGTCCGGCAGACTCGCAAGATTGTGCACGTTGAAAAAGCTGTAAAACCAGACAATAATGTCAAATATGACAATCGGGCCAAAACCAAGCGACGCCGGGACGAAAATTAAAAGAATAAAAAGAGCCATCAGGCTTGTGCCCATCTTTAAAAATCCCATATACATTTCTCCGGCTCCCGGGATCAGAGAGAACAGGAATCTCCAGAAAGAACTTTTTTTGTGTGTCATTTAATCATCTCCTTTTATGAACATAGAATTTGTGGCATCAGACAGAAGTTCGCAGAACCGGCTGGTTTTCTGATTTAAAATGTAAAAAGGGGAATTCTGCTTTGCAGATGCAGAATCCGGTGCAATATCCGCTGTCTGCAAGGTGTTTGGCGTAATCGATAAAAGCGTAATGGCCGCGGCTGCCGCGGCAATGATTTTTACGGAAAACAGAAACAGGGATTCTTTTTTTTCTGCAGAGTTCTCTCTTCCGGCTTCTTTTAAAATCTGCTCTTTTAAATAACCCGGAGCTTTTACCGGGCATCCGTTTTCGGCGTCTGCAATAAGAAAAAGAAGTTCATCTTCATTCAGATAGTTTTTTTCATTCAAGCAAATCACGCTCCTTTTCATAGATTTTTCGAAGCATTGCCCGCGCCCGGTAGATTTGGGTCTGTACGGTTTTTACATTTTTGTTCTGTTCTTTTGCAATTTCCTCCGGCTTTTTCTCCTCGTAAAAATAGAGACGGGCGATTGTGTCGTAAGGAGTTTTTAGTTTGCCGCACCGTTGAAAAAGAGACTGACGGGCTTCCTGTTCCAGTACGCATTCTTCCGGTCCTTGAGAAGGAGAAGCGCTGGATTGAAATATTTCTTCGCCGGAGGGAATCTGACGGGTTGCTGCGGATTTCAGGTAATCGATGCATTTATTGGAGGCAATCCGGCAGAGCCAGGATTTTTCATTGGCTCCGTCAAAAGAATCCAGACGGCGGTAAGCGGATAAAAACGTTTCCTGTGTTAAATCTTCTGCGGCGAAATAATCTCCGGTCAGTCTGCAGCAAATGGAAAACACAAGATTTTGATATGCGTCGATCATTTCTGCAAGACGCTGCTGTGCATTGATTTTACCCACCTTCCTTCTGCTTTTTGATGTTCATATTATATAACGGGAGAGGGAAAGAAAAATCTTCAAAATTTTTTATTTCTTTAAAATTTATTGCCAAATCTTTGTTTGAGGAGTATTCTAATAAATAGACAGCGGCGGGAGTAATCGCTTATGGTACGGCTGTGAAATTCATATAGACTGGAGGAAAGACGATGGACATCAGATTTGAAAAAAAGGAACAGTTAAAGGAGAAGCCAGATCAGAAAAACCTTGGTTTTGGAACATATATGACGGATTATATGTTTGTTATGGACTGGACAAAAGAAGAGGGCTGGCAGGATGCGAGGATTGTTCCGCATGAGCCGATTCTTTTGGATCCTGCCTGTGTGACGCTGCATTATGCACAGGAGACGTTCGAGGGTATGAAGGCATACCGCACGAAAGAGGGAAAGATTCAGTTGTTTCGTCCGGAAATGAATGCGAAACGCATGATCACATCAAACGAAAGGCTGTGTATGCCGGGGTTTCCGGTGGATATGTTTGTGGAAGCGGTGAAAGAACTGGTAAAGGTAGAGCGGGAATGGGTTCCGTCAGAACCAGGGACGTCTCTTTATATAAGGCCGTTTATGTTTGCAACGGAGAGTTCCCTTGGCGTGCATATGGCGTCGAGATACAAATTTATGATTATCTGCTGTCCGGTTGGCGCTTATTATGCGGAAGGAATCAATCCGGTAAAAATTTTAGTGGAAAATGAACTGGTCCGCGCGGTTCAGGGCGGAACGGGATTTACGAAATGCGGCGGCAATTATGCAGGCTCTATTTTGGGACAGGTAAAGGCGGAAAAAATGGGCTGCACACAGGTGCTCTGGTTAGACGGCGTACACCGCAAATATGTGGAGGAAGTCGGGACGATGAACATTATGTTTAAAATCGGCGGAGAGATTTATACGGCGCCGATTGAGGGAACAGTGCTTGCAGGCATTACCAGGGATTCTATTCTCCATATTTTGAGAGACTGGGGGTATGAGATTCACGAAACGCATCTTGCAATTGACGATTTGATGAAAGCCGGGCATGACGGTACATTGGAAGAGGCGTTTGGCACAGGAACGGCTGCCGTTGTTTCTCCGGTTGGGGAATTTATGTATGAAGATGATTCGGTCGTGGTCAACGATTTTAAAATCGGAAAGCTGACGCAGAAATTATACGATTATCTGACGGGAATCCAGTGGGGAGACGTAGAGGACAAATATGGCTGGACAGTGGACATTGACGCGTAATAAAATAGATTTCTGATAAAAAAAATCCTGCTTTGCGGGATTTTTTTTTCGCTAAGATGAAATACGAATAAAAATGAAAAAAAGAGGGATACTGACTGTAAAAAATAGTTTACAGGAGCGATGGATAAAATGCCAAAAGAATATTATTACATTGGGGAACAGAGCCTCATATTTCCGAGGGAAGTATATTTAATTTCAAGCGCGTCCGTAGTAGGAAAAAAAGAAGGCGAAGGGCCTCTTGGAAATGCCTTTGATATGATATGCGGGGATGATAAGTTTGGCGAAGATACCTGGGAAATGGCGGAAAGTTCTTTGCAGAAAGAGGCTCTGTCGCTTGCAATAGGAAAGGCGGATTTAAATCCGGAAGACGTCAGATATCTTTTTGCCGGGGATTTGCTGGGACAAAATATAGCGACGTCCTTTGGGCTGATGGATTATGAGATTCCGTTGTTTGGTCTGTATGGAGCCTGCTCAACGGCAGGAGAGTCGCTGTCGCTTGCGGCGATGTGCGTTGGAGCCGGGTATGCGAAGACAGTGGCGGCGCTGACGTCAAGCCATTTTGCAAGCGCGGAAAAACAGTTTCGTTTTCCGCTGGAATATGCCAACCAAAGGCCGGTATCAGCGACGTGGACGGTTACCGGAAGCGGGGCTTTTGTTTTGTCACAGAAGAAAAGCGATGTGCGGATTACCGGAATTACCACGGGTAAAATTATAGATATGGGAATTAAAGATTCCATGAACATGGGAGCGGCGATGGCTCCTGCGGCGGCTGATCTGATTGCGCAGAATCTGGAGGATTTTGGGAGAAGCCCTGAAGATTACGATAAAATCGTTACGGGAGATTTGGGCTATGTGGGACAGGAGATATTAATCAGCCTTTTAAAAAAGAAAAATATCGATATTTCAGATGTGCATGAAGACTGCGGGATTTTAATTTATGACAAAGAGACACAGGGAACCGGTTCGGGCGGTTCAGGCTGCGGATGTTCCGCCGTAACGCTTAGTTCACACTATCTTCCGAAGTTAAAAGACGGAAGCTTAAAGAGGATTTTATTTGTTCCCACAGGAGCGCTTTTGTCTACGGTAAGTTTTAATGAAGGACAGAATGTACCCGGCATTGCCCATGCGGTTGTGCTGGAGCATGCAAAAAAGGAGACGTAAATATGGATTATCTGAATGCGTTTTGGGTAGGCGGGCTTATTTGCGCGCTGACGCAGATTTTGATGGAAAAAACGAAAATGCTGCCGGGAAGAATTATGGTGCTTCTTGTATGCAGCGGCGCTGTGCTTGGCGCCATCGGCATTTATCAGCCCATTATTGATTTTGCAGGAGCGGGAGCTTCCGTTCCCCTGCTTGGGTTTGGGAATACGCTTTGGAAAGGCGTGCGGGAAGCGGTAGATGAAAATGGGCTGCTTGGCATATTTATGGGAGGATTTAAAGCGAGCGCAGTCGGGATTTGCGCCGCATTGGTATTTGGGTATCTGGCAAGCCTTGTATTTGATCCGAAGATGAAATCTTAAAAAAGTTTCGAATAAAACGAAAAAAACTGCGCAGACTAAACTTGGAATCCGGGTGTATGGATATCCAGTGAGTTTCAGAGGAAAAGGAAAGGAGGAATCATTTCTCTATGAAAAAATTAAAAAAACTGCTTTTATGCTGTGTTATGGGCATTGCCGTCCTGTCGTTTGCGGCCTGCGGAAATGATAACAAAACAGATAAAAATGACAATGCAAATAATGATAAAGCAAATAACACGGAAGCGGGAAACAGCGCAGGCAATAATGCGGCAGACGATGCGTCCGATGCAGTCGAAAACACGGGAGACGACATTATGGACGGGGCAGAAGACATTGGAAATGATTTAGAAGACGCAGTGGACGATGTGACCGGAAATGACGCGGCCGGAAATGATACGAACGGAAACAATGCCGGAGAAAACGGCAGCGGCGCAGCGGAAGACGGCACAGGCGCGGCCGGAGGCACAACTACGGGAAATAAGACTTCTGATGTAAAAAATAATAAAAAGGCAAGATAAAAATGAAACGAAAAAAGTGAAAATGGAATATTCCATTTTCACTTTTTTATTGCTTCTTCCTGAAAAATAGGATATTCTGAAACAAAATACAGGGAGAGGGTGAGGACATAACAAAAGAACAGTATGAAAAATGGTCGTCTCCGTTTCGGAAAAAAGAAAAAGGAGCGGAAATCCTCATTTGGGCAGACAGGATAATTACTGCGCTGATCTTTTTGGCCTATCCTGTTTTACTGGGATGCCTGGCCTGGGAGGGGCTTTTTTTGGAACTGCGCCGCTGTATGCTGATTCCGGCCGCGTCGTTTTTTCTGGTATCTTTTTTCCGAAAGGTTTATTCGTCCAAACGGCCGTATGAAGTTTGGGATATACAGCCGCTTCTTGCCAAAGAGACGAAGGGAAAATCTTTTCCGAGCCGCCATGTGTTTTCCGCTTTTCTGATTGGAATGACATTTTTTTATATCGTTCGCCCTCTTGGGATTTTATTTGGAATTCTTGGAAGTTTTCTGGGATATATCCGCATAGCGGGCGGTGTGCACTTTCCAAAAGACGTGCTGGCTGGCGCGCTGCTTGGCCTGGCTTTCGGACTGTTTTATTTTTTGCCATAAAAAGAATCCCTTTTGGGGATTCTTTTTATAACCGTATATTTTATTCATCAATGGAATAGTTTGGAGCTTCTTTTGTAATATGAATGTCATGCGGATGGCTTTCTTTTAAGGAAGCGGCGGAGATTTTTACGAATTTTGCCTTTTCATGCAGATCCGGGATGGTGGGACAGCCGCAATAGCCCATGCCGGAGCGAATGCCGCCGATAAGCTGGAAAATCGTGTCTTCTACGCTTCCTTTGTAAGCGACGCGCCCTTCTACGCCTTCCGGAACCAGTTTTTTCGCATCTTCCTGGAAGTAACGGTCTTTGCTGCCGTTTTCCATTGCGGCAATTGAACCCATGCCGCGGTATACTTTATATTTTCTTCCCTGATACAGTTCGAACGTTCCGGGGGATTCGTCGCATCCTGCAAACATACTTCCCATCATGCAGACGTTGGCTCCGCCTGCAAGGGCTTTTGTCATATCGCCGGAATATTTGATGCCGCCGTCAGCGATAATTGGAATGCCGTATTCTTTTGCAACTTCATAGCAGCTCATAATGGCTGTCATCTGCGGTACGCCGATTCCGGCAACGACGCGGGTGGTGCAGATGGAACCTGGTCCGATGCCGACTTTGACTGCGTCCGCCCCGGCTTCAATCAGGGCTTTGGTTGCTTCTGAGGTTGCGACGTTTCCGGCTATAATCTGAAGATCCGGATATTTGGATTTTACCAGTTTTACCGCTTCGATAATATTTTTGGAGTGGCCGTGCGCGGAATCAATTACAATTACGTCCACATGCGCATGAACAAGAGCGTCCACGCGTTCTGTCATGTTGTGCGTAATGCCGACTCCGGCTCCGCAGAGCAGCCGTCCCTGATCGTCCTTTGCAGACAGAGGATAGCGGATTTGCTTTTCAATGTCTTTTATCGTAATTAGGCCTTTTAAGTTGTAATTGTCGTCTACGAGGGGAAGTTTTTCTTTTCTTGCTTTGGCAAGGATCTGTTTTGCCTCATCTAAAGAAATTCCGGTGGGAGCTGTGATCAGATCCCTGGAAGTCATGGATTCGCTGATTTTTTTTGAGAAGTCTGTTTCGAACTTCAGATCGCGGTTTGTAATGATGCCGACAAGCTTTTTACTGCCCTGTTCCACGATCGGAACGCCGGAAATGCGAAATTTGCGCATCAGTTCTTCCGCATCCTGCAGAGTGTGTTCGGGATTTAAGGAAAATGGGTCGGTGATAACGCCGTTTTCAGAACGTTTTACTTTATCGACTTCGTCGGCCTGCGCTTCGATGGACATATTTTTGTGAATGATGCCGATTCCGCCCTGTCTTGCCATGGCAATTGCCATACGGTGTTCCGTTACGGTATCCATGCTTGCGCTCATCATGGGGATGTTCAACTGAATTTTCCTGGTGAGACTTGCAGTCAAGTCTATCATGTTTGGCGTCACTTCGGAATACTGCGGAACGAGCAGCACGTCGTCAAATGTAATTCCTTTTCCGATAATTGTACCCATATAAAATCCTCACTTTCTTTCAAACTGTTCAGGGTCAATGTGATTTAATTTTCTTATTCTAGCAAATAAAAATTCGCATGTCAATTGAAAATTGGACGCAATGCGGAAATCAATTTTGGGAATGTTTCATAAATGATAAGTTTTGGAGCGTCTTGGCAAAGAGTGACAAAAAAGATGGGGAAACGGAAGGAAAAATTATCAGATTAGATGAAAAAAGAAGAATGGCTTGAATTTTAAATATATGATGGTAAAATATAAAATATTTTATTAATTTAAGGGGATGGGGGAGAGTATGGCTGTCCTCTGTTCTGACGAGGAGACATATGGGAAAAAGAAAAAAGAATGACGACATAAATGTCCCGGATTTGATGGGCAAAGGAATTACTTACGTATATCTGATTGTTATGATGGGAGTGTTTCCGGCTTTTTATCCGGGGCATCTGATTGGCATTCATTCTGTGAAAGCGGGATTTTTTATTACGGCGGCGTCCATTTATCTGTGCCTGATGCTGTTTGTTTTTGTTTACAGCGGGATTTCACACATAAAAGAGCGGCGGAAAATAGAATATGATTTGGGAGATATTTTTGCTGCGGTGTTTTTAATTGCGGTCGTTATGTCTACGGTATTCGGGCTTGACAGTCAGGAAGCGTTCTGGGGAAACAGCCGGATTAAGACGGGGGGGTTGGTTCTGCTTTTATGCGTTCTGAGTTTTTTTGCAGTGAGAAGGTACGCAAAGCCGGATCGGTCTTTGATCCGAATCAATCTGCTTGCAAGCGCGTTTATCTATCTGAGCGGAATTTTATTGACCTGTAAGCTCGATATTTTAAATATGCAGAAAGACATTGTGGAAGAGCAGAAGGAGATTTTTGTCAGCTCCATCGGCAATATCAATTACAATGTCTCATATATCAGCCTGATCCTTCCGGCGGCGATGGCTTTATTTTTGTTCTGCAGGGAACTGGCCGATCGGAGAATCCTTGCCGTCTATCTGTTTATAGGGTTTATGGACATGATTTGTCTGAGAACGGAAAGCGCAGTCGCAATGCTGCTTTTTGCGTTTGTCCTTCTTTTGTATTTTGCACTGGAAAAACCGGAATGGCTGACGCGTTACATATCCGTCGTCCTTTTGTTTATCGGCGCCAATGTTTCCGTATATGTCCTGAAAATTGCATTGAAAGGCCATATGTATGATTTTGACGGACTGAGTGCGATTCTTTTGAGGACGGAAACCGTTGCCGCAGAAGTTTTGATCGGCGTTTTGCTGTTTTGTTTCCAAAGATTTGCAAAAGGCATTACGGAAGAGAAGGCTCTGCGTTTTCAGAAACGGTACAGGAATCTGGTTCTTGCGGCGGTGTCTGCGGGAGCGCTTTTTGTGCTGGCCCTTAATCTCTTTTTTGGGGATTACGCGTCGGGGAACGCTTTAAAAAATCTGATTTTAGACGATGATTTTGGAAATTC
This sequence comes from uncultured Lachnospiraceae bacterium, assembly GCA_910586645.1. GTDB lineage: Bacteria > Bacillota > Clostridia > Lachnospirales > Lachnospiraceae > Roseburia_B. Next base: position 22,461 of record CAJUIS010000015.1, read on the forward strand.
CAGAGGCTATGTCTATACAAGGACGGTCAGTTTGTTTTCAAAGCTGCCGTTTGTCAATCAAATATTCGGGTGCGGCCTGGGCTGTTTTTACGACTTTATTTTTCCGGCTTACGGGGAGGATATGCTGGCAAGGTTTAACAGCGTGTTCTATGATCCGCACAATGACTTGCTTCATGTGCTTGCAACGACCGGCTTTGTAGGAGTCATAGGATTTTTTGGAGGGATTTTTACAACGCTTGCAGCGTCCATGAAAAAAAGAAAGGACAGGAAAGTGCAGATTATGGCGGTTATGTCCCTGGCGGCATTTTTGGTGCAGGGGCTTGTGAACAGTTTTACAATATTTATTATTCCGCTTGTGTTTATCATTATGGGTTTGGCATATTCGGCTCCGCCGGAGTCTGAATAACATAAAAATTAAGAAATGGAGGAAAAGATGAGACATTATAAAAATGGAAAGTTTGCAGCTTTATTTTTGGCGGCAGGCATATTGTGTTTTCCGGGAATTTGTGCAAATGCGGCGGAGGAAGACACGCTCCCGGAGTTTTACCGGAAGCCTGCGCTGTCCGGATTTGTGCAGACATTTGTGTATGAGGGTGATAAATGGGATGAGACAATCAGCAAAAACAGAATTTTTGCGGATGATTTGGAAGACGGAGATCTGACGACAAAAATTACGGAAACCGGAACGGTCAATACGAATGTTCCGGGAACTTATACGCTGACTTATTCTATTACAGATAAAGACGGGAATACGTCGGAAATGGATACGGTGGTAAATGTTTTGGAAAAGGGGAGCGGGGAAGAGAAGACGGTACGACGGAAACTCTACACGCTGCCGGACGCGTCGCATTTGACGGAAATTGGGTTTAACAGGGGATATTACCATGACAGGCAGTCGCTTGGATTCTGGCTTCCCGGCAGTGCGGAGTTTCAGATCCGCCTGGTCAATGCGGATGAATTTCAGAAAAATCTGTCTATCGGCTTTTACAATGCGGATCAGGAGCAGGAGAGTTCGTCTCAGATTCCTTCGGACGGCAGTTGGGTGACGCTGACAAATTCCCGCAGGTACAGCAGCGTTCCGTTTATTCTGACGCCAAAAAATACGACGGTGCAGCCGGTGCTCGAATTTAAATGGACGGATCAGATGCGGGAAATTCCATATTACCGTTACGGAGATGACGAGGAGACGTTTTTTGGACGATGGGAGGATTCGGACGCTCCGTTTGCCATTTTGGAAGGTTCTCCGGCGACGTTTCTCGTTCCGCTGAAAGACAGGGATAATATCGTCAATTCCTCCTATACGAGTACGCCGGAATACCGTTTCAGATCAATTGCTGATATGATGAAGTGGTACATGGCTTTTGTAAAACAGTACGACGCGTATGCGGGGCTTGATTTTTATGCGGATGAGCCGTATAACCAGAATGTCCGCTCCAAATTTTTTATCAAGGCGAACGCGCATGGGGTGGGGCTTGCATATTACGGTTCCGATCACAGCGCGTATAATGGGGATACGCTGGGAGAATATCTGACGAGAAGCTGGGTTTCACTGCATGAGTTCGGACATGGTTATGAAGGGGCGATCGCCACGCAGGAGAATGCTTTCGTAGAGACGACGAACAATATTATGGGCCACTATTTTGAAAAGACTTACCGTCCCCCGACGCAGTTTGGATGGCTTTTGGGAGATTCCAATGAGCCGACGGCGGAAGAGAGGCTTGCGACGCTTGAACAGAAATCGCTTCGGAGGAAAGCTGAGACAAACTCCTTTAATGGAATTGTGGAAGGCGGCTGGCATTATCAGGTGAGCCTGCATATGTTTACCAATGCGCTGGATCGTCTCGGGCCGCAGAATACGGTTTCCAGTATGCATGCGGGATATCGGAAATATTATTATGAGACGGGAAAGAAACGGGGTTCTTCCGATGCGGTAGTGGAAAGTTTCAGCGGCGAATACAATATGGTTCCTTATTTTGAAACGTATCACATCAGGCCTTCCATGCGGGTGGAGAACGGGATTTATGATAAGGACAATCCGATTTTATACTATCTGTATGATTTGATTCCTGACGACGGTCTTGCGGCTCAGGTGAAACAGAAACTGGGTCTGCTGGGCGTTTACTGTCTCGTGGAACCGGATGATCTTGCGTATACCGGATATACGAGCCAGGTGAAGTTTCAGATTGACATTGATGATTTAAGCCAGATACAGAATAAAGATATCGTAATTAAAAACGGGAAGAAGATCGTGGAGACAATACCGGTGACTTCAGGGACTGTGGAAGCAGAGATACCTGTGGGAGCGTATGAGGTAGAGATACCAATACCGGACACTGTCGGCTATTCCTATGGGAATGTCTGTCTGATTGCTGCAAAAGGCAGTGTGACGCAGCAGATTTCCTATGAGAGAGAGACGGGAAATCCTTTGGCGGACGACAGAAGGCTGACGCTGCATGGGATGTCGGACGGACTTTTTGCCTATGCTGAATTTGACACGTCTGAGCAGAAGATGACGTGGAACACGGCGGCCATACAGCCTCATTTATATTATGAAGATCAGGAGTACGCTTCTGTACGGATTTTAAATCCAAACGGAGAAACGCTGCACGAAGAGACGTTTATAGGAACGGAGACACCGGACGACGCTAAGACGGAGTTTGATTTTCCGGTCGGTTCAAAGCTGATTGTTACGCATGATGAAGGAGCGGGCAGAATGCGTATGATGAGCGATTACTGCAACGATACCATTCCGGGATTTTCCTTTGTGAAAGGGGAAAATGTTTTTGTAATGACAAAATATGGTCTGATGCCGGAGGGACTTGGCGAGAAGGCGCAGGAAAGCCTTTATCTGTCATGTTTAAATCAGTATTCCGAGATGGCGGCGGATCATATGGACGGAGCGCAGTTTGGAGATCCGGGAAAATATCATCAGGAGAAGCTTTTGATTTTAAACGCCAGCCAGAGCCTTTCTGAAGAGGGACGGACGGAATATGAGAAGAAATGGGGCATTTTTACCGGAAAAGATACTATTCCCATATATTCGAAAATAGAGTCCGGGGAACTTGCCGGAAAAGCGGACAGTGAAGCCGGATCGGGAACGGACGGACCTGGCTCTGCAGCAGTGGACGGAGACGAGACGACTTACTGGCACAGCAATTATTCCGGCAGGAATGAAGTGAATTTTGAAGAGGATAAAAATACCAATTATACGATTACGCTTCAGGAAAATACAGACGTCGGACGCCTTGTGTATGTGCCAAGGCCGGGCGGCGGCAATGGAACGATTCTTTCCTGTGAGCTGTATGTAAGTGAGACGGCAGACGGAGATGATTTTGTAAAAATTTCACATACTCCTGTAGCGTGGGAAAACAACAGAAGTGAAAAAACGCTGGAGTTTGAAGCAAAAAATGCAAAAAGAATCCGCATTCATGTAACAGACGCTTATTCGGATTCAGCAAAAGACTTCATTTCGGCTTCGGAGTTTTATCTGTACAAGAAGACGGAAATGAGTACGAACGGAACAAATGTTTATCTCAGCAGTCTTTCCGATGGCAGGGTTGAGGCAGGAAAAGCGCGTCCTCTGAAAGATAAGAATGGAATGGGGGGAGATATCTGTCTGACAGTAAACGGACAGCCAAAGACATTCGAAAAAGGCGTCGGGATGCTGGCCCAAACGACGGTGACATACTATCTGGACGGAAAAGGATTTGATACGTTTGCCGCATATGTGGGCGCGGAGAATGAAACGGCGCAGGGAAAGAAAGCGGATTTGGAGATTTATGGCGACGATCGGCTTTTATACGAGGCCAGAGAAATGAAGAGCGGTGATTCTGCAAAGATGCTGTACTTTAATATCAGCGGAATCAAAAGGCTTAAGATTGCGGTAAAAGGCGATGAAGGCATGGCCGTATCCCTTGCGGATGCAAGGTTTTATCTGACAGAAGACAAAGACAGCCTGACGCTTATCGTTGGAGAAACGGCGCGGACGCTGTCAAATAACGCGATCAATATTTCCGGCATCGGCTCTCTTCGTTTTGCATCAGATAACGAAGAAGTGGCAATTGTAGATACAGCGGGCAATATTACAGCGACAGGAGTGGGAGAGACGGCTATTCAGATAATTCGCCAGGGTGAGGAGCGTCCCAGGACCTGTCAGGTCATTGTAAAAAACAGGGAAGATATTTATCCGGAAGATGTGGTTGAACAGCCGGATCCAGAGCAGCCGCCCGATACGAATGAACCAAATCAGCCGGATCAGCCAGGACAGCCGAATCAGCCGGGACAGCCGGACGCACCGGGGACTTCTGCGCTTTTGCAGAAGACAGCGGGGCTTTCCGTTGGCAAAAACCAGACGAATTCTCTGACGGTTTCCTGGACGGCTGCAGAGGGAGCGAAGGGATATGAGGTTTACCGGGCAAAGAAGGGCAGCGGCGCTTTTGCAATGGCCGCAAAGGTAAGCGGCACGTCTTATACGGATAAAAAACTTTCCGCCGGAACGTCTTATACATACAAAGTCAGGGCTTATGCAGAAAAAGAAGAAAACAAAGGCGAGTTTTCTGATGAGGTATGGAGTACGACAAAGCCGGGAAAGACTGTGATAGCGAAAGTGAAAAAGTCGGGAACAAAGGCTCTTATCAGCTGGAAGAAAAATAAGACGGCTGAAAAATACGAAATCTGGATGAAAGAGAAAGGCAAATTTAAGAAAATCAAAGACGCCGCGGGAAAAAAGACGTCCATTAAGAGCGGCAAGCTTAAAAAAGGCAAAAAATACACTTTTAAAATTCGTGCGTACCGTATGGACAGCGCAAAGAAAAAAATTTACGGGGCATTTTCAAAGACGAAAACGCTGAAGATGTAGTTGAAACGACGAAGTTCCCTCAGGTGAACTTCGTTGTTTTTCATATGACAGAAATTGGATTCTAAAGAGGAAGGAGAACGGAGAATGGAATTTCGGCCATGTATTGATATTCATAACGGAAGAGTGAAACAGATTGTGGGCGGCAGCCTGAAAGAAGAAGGGAATCAGGTGCAGGAAAATTTTGTGTCCGGGCAGGATGCATCCTTTTATGCAGAGCTGTATAAAAAAGATCATGTCAGGGGCGGTCATGTTATTTTGTTAAACGCAAAAGGCAGCGATTATTATGAGGAGACGAAACGGCAGGCAGTGTCGGCTCTTTCCGCTTATCCCGGAGGGCTTCAGGTTGGCGGAGGAATTTGCGAAGGAAATGCGGAAGAGTTTCTTGCGGCCGGAGCAAGCCATGTGATTGTCACGTCTTATGTTTTTACGGACGGCAGGGTAAATTATGAGAATCTGAAAAAGCTTTCCAAAAAAGTTGGAAGAGAGCGTCTGACGCTGGATTTAAGCTGCCGGAGGCGGGATGGTTCTTATTATATTGTAACGGATCGCTGGCAGAAGTTTACGAAGGAAAAAGTTACGTATGGTTTTCTGGATGATATGGCAGAATATGCAGACGAATTTCTGATCCATGCCGTAGATGTGGAAGGAAAAGTTTCCGGAGTAGAGAAGGAGCTTGTGGAACTGCTTGGCGCCTGGGCAAAAATCCCAGTCACTTATGCAGGAGGGATTGGCAGTTTTGAAGATCTTCGCTTTATCGGAAAGGCCGGAAAAGGCAGACTGAATGTTACAGTCGGAAGCGCGCTTGATTTGTTCGGAGGTACAATGGCGTATGAAAAAGTGTTGGATTTTGTAAAGGATTACTCCAGGGGGATGTGAAAATCCGTTGAAACCTGGATTTATATGGTGTATCATAGGAAAAGATAAGCAATATGAGAGGAGGGACGGCATGAAATTCACAAAAATGCATGGAGCGGGAAATGATTATATTTATGTAAACTGCCTGGAAGAGACAATAAAAGATCCGTCCGGGCTTTCTGTGCGCTTAAGCGACAGGCATTTCGGCGTGGGTTCGGACGGCCTGATTTTAATTAAGCCTTCAAAAACCGCGGATTTTGAAATGGAAATGTATAATGCGGACGGTTCCAGGGGAGAGATGTGCGGCAACGGCATCCGCTGTGTCGGGAAATATGTGTATGACAAGGGCCTTACGGATAAGAAAAGCCTTTCCATAGAGACTTTGGGAGGCGTCAAGAACCTGGATTTGACGGTACAGGACGGCAAAGTTTCCATGGTCTGTGTGGATATGGGAAGTCCGGAGTTTACAGCGAAAAAAATTCCGGTGATTTCGGATATGGAAGAGATGATCCGGCAGCCGCTTTCTGTGGAGGGAAAAGAATATGAAGTTACCTGCGTATCCACGGGAAACCCGCACTGCGTTGTTTTTTTGCAGGAGGATGTGAAAACGCTGGATCTAAAAGAGATTGGCCCGGCGTTTGAGCGCCACAGGAGATTTCCGGAGCGGGTCAATACGGAATTTATCAATGTTCTGGACAGAAAAACGCTTCGTATGCGCGTCTGGGAACGCGGATCGGGAGAGACGCTTGCCTGCGGGACCGGCGCCTGCGCCGCCGCCGTGGCTGCAGTCGTGAACGGACTTGCAGACGAGGAAGTGACGGTTCATCTTTTGGGAGGCGATTTAAAAATCCGATGGGACAGGCAAAAAAATCTTATTTTTATGACAGGCCCTGCGGTTTTGGTGTTTGATGGGGAAATATAGGATAAAAATGAAAAAAGGAGAGAAAATAATGTTTCAGATTAATGACAATTATCAAAAGTTACCGGGGAGTTATTTATTCAGTACAATTGCAAAGAAGGTGGCGGCATTTACGGCGGCAAATCCGGATAAAACAATTATCCGCCTGGGGATTGGCGATGTGACGCAGCCGCTTGCGCCGGCAATTCTTGCGGCCATGCATAAGGCTGTGGACGAGATGGGATGCGCAGAGACGTTTCATGGATACGCGCCGGATCTGGGATATGATTTTTTGCGCAGGGCCATTGCGGAGAATGATTACAGAGCGCGGGGATGTGACATAGAAGAGGATGAGATTTTTGTGTCGGACGGAGCAAAAAGCGATTCTGCAAATATTCAGGAGATTTTTGCGGCTGAAAGCCGCATTGCGGTCTGTGATCCGGTATATCCGGTTTACGTGGATTCCAATGCAATGGCGGGAAGAACAGGGACTTACGACAAAGAGACGGAGCGCTGGAGCAATGTGATTTATATGCCGTGTACGGCGGAGAATGGATTTGTGCCGGAATTTCCGGAAGAGACGCCGGATCTGATTTATCTTTGTCTGCCAAATAATCCGACGGGAACGACATTTACAAAGTCAAAGCTGCAGGAATGGGTAGATTACGCCAACCGGGTGGGCGCAGTCATTCTCTATGACGGGGCATATGAAGCATATATTTCGGAACCGGATGTGGCGCACTCGATTTACGAATGCAGCGGGGCGAAAACGTGCGCGATTGAACTGAAAAGTTTTTCAAAGAATGCCGGATTCACGGGAGTGCGTCTTGGTTATGCCGTAGTGCCGAAGGAGTTAAAATGCGGAGACGTTTCCCTGCGCAATATGTGGGCAAGGCGGCACGGCACGAAGTTTAACGGCGCTCCTTATATCGTACAGCGTGCGGGAGAGGCCGTGTATTCCAGAGAAGGCAAGGCGCAGTTAAAAGAGCAGGTCGCTTATTATATGAAAAATGCGGCGGCGATTAAGGAAGGCTTAAAGAAAAGCGGCTATACGGTATTTGGCGGCGTAAATGCGCCCTATATCTGGCTGAAGACGCCTTCCGGGACGACGTCGTGGGAATTTTTTGACCGCCTTTTGGAAAATGCAAACGTGGTTGGAACGCCGGGAGCCGGATTTGGACCAAGCGGAGAGGGATATTTCAGACTGACGGCGTTTGGAAGCTATGAAAACACACTGGCGGCATTGGAGAGAATCCAAAAAATGTAATTTTATGCAGGAGGACGTTATGTTATATATTGGAAGCCATATATCGGCGTCAAAAGGCTATGAAGCAATGGGAAAGCAGGCGCTTAAGCTGGGCGCGAATACATTTGCGTTTTTTACGAGGAACCCCAGAGGAGGGAAGGCAAAGGCCATTGACGAAGAAGATGTAAAGCGTTTCCTTGCGCTTTCGGAGGAACATTCCTTTGGAAAGCTGGTTGCACATGCGCCTTATACGCTGAATGCCTGCGCGGCAAAAGAGGATATCCGCAGGTTTGCAAGAGAGACAATGGCGGATGATCTTTTGCGAATGGAATTTACGCCGGGCAATTATTATAATTTTCACCCGGGCTCCCATGTGGGACAGGGAAGCGACATGGGCATCAAGCTTACGGCGGAGATTTTGAATGAGGTTTTAAAACCCGAACAGACGACGACGGTGCTGCTTGAGACGATGTCGGGAAAAGGTTCTGAGATTGGAAGAAATTTTGAAGAACTGCAGAAAATTTTAGAAAAAGTAGAGCAGAAGGAAAAAATGGGCGTTTGTCTTGATACCTGCCATGTTTGGGACGGCGGATATGATATTGTGAATGATTTGGACGGCGTGCTGGATACGTTTGACAAAGTCATTGGGTTAGAGCGCTTGAAGGCGATTCATATGAATGACAGTATGAATCCGTTTGACAGCCATAAGGACAGGCATGAAAAAATCGGAGAAGGGCAGATCGGGCTTTCCGCCATGGAGCGGATCATCAATCATCCAAAGCTTAAGGGGCTGCCGGTGATTCTTGAAACGCCGAATGACGACGCAGGATGGGCAAAAGAAATCGCTCTTTTGAAGAGCCTGTACCGGCAGGAAGATTTGTAATGCAAAATCCGTCTGTCGGGACACATCAGAAAAGGGAGGAAATTATGTCAATTGAAAGGGTAAGGGCGTATCTGAAACAATTTGGAATAGAAGAAAGAATACAGGAGTTTTCCGTATCAAGCGCAACCGTTGAGCTTGCGGCGGCGGCCCTTGGCTGCGCTCCGGAGCGGATTGCAAAAACGCTTTCTTTTCTGGCGGACGGGCAGGCTGTTTTAATCTGTGCCGCCGGAGACGCAAAAATCGATAACGCCAAGTATAAGGCGCAGTTTCATACGAAGGCGAAAATGATTGCTCCGGCTGAAGTGGAGGGCATTGTCGGCCATGCGGTCGGCGGCGTGTGCCCGTTTGCCGTAAAAGAGGGAACAAAGGTATATCTGGACGTTTCTCTGAAACGTTTTGAGACAGTTTTTCCTGCGTGCGGAAGCGCAAACAGCGCCATCTGCCTTACAATTCCGGAACTGGAAAAATATTCCGGATATGCAGGCTGGGTTGACGTCTGCAAAGAAACCTGACGGATACAAAAAAGCCGGACAGCCGCAGCGCCTTAACAATGTGTCTTTTGTTTGAAAAGTTTTCAGGGATTCTTAAAAGAAAACACAGGATTCTTTAAAAATAAATTCTGTTCTTTGTGCTATACTAAAGAAAGAAAACGGAATGATTTTTAAGACAGATGTGTGAGGTGCAGGATGGAATGGAAAAATTGGAAAAAGCTTCTGACGGTAATGGTTTCGTTGTTTTGTTTCTTGATACTTGGCGTTATCATAAAGGCGTATCTGGACGGAAGATTTGAATCGGTGGAAACTTTACAGAACTATATTAAAGGATTTGGCATATTTGCGCCGCTGATTTTAATTTTAATACAGGCGCTTCAGGTGATTGTCCCTGTCCTTCCCGGTTTTTTGGGCTGTGCGGTAGGAGCCGTGCTTTTTGGGAGCGCAGGCGGGTTCTGGTGTAATTATATCGGCATCTGCGCAGGCTCGATTATAGCGTTTCTTCTGGCAAAGAAATATGGTGTAAAACTGGTAGAGAAAATGTTTCCGAAAGAACAGTACGAGAAATATTCCGGATGGGCAGGAAAAAGCAAATCTTATATTGCATTTTTGTTTTTGGGAATGGCGCTTCCGTTGTTTCCGGATGATTTTTTCTGTTACTTTTCCGGCCTTACAAAAATGAAAGCGGACAAATTTGCGGCGATTATCGTGCTTGGAAAGCCCTGGTGCATTTTGGCGTACAGCGTTGCGTTCGCTGCGATTTGAAAATACAAGACTGCCGCATTGAGCGATTGCCTTAATGCGGCAGTTTTGCTTTATTTTACAGGAATCCGAAGTTTCTGTCCAATGTCAATCAGGCTGCCGGAGAGCCCGTTTAAACGTTTGATTTCATCCACGGTCGTGCCATATTTCCGGGCGATTGCAAAGAGCGTGTCTCCGGCTTTTACGGTATATTCAATGTACGGCATTTGTGTGTCGGGAACTCTTAAGACCTGCCCAATCTGAAGAAGATCTCCGGTCAGCCCGTTTAAGCTTTTTAGTATATCTACGGTTGTGCCGTATCTTCTGGCGATTGCCCAGAGTGTGTCTCCGGCTTTTACGACATATTCCGTCGTCCCGCTTCCGGATGGCGGTATGGGGACATTTTGTTCTATCCCCTGGTAGGTCTGATACAATGCATCCCACGTCTGCGGGCCGACAACGCCGTCAGCGGCAAGATGCATTGCCTGCTGAAAGGCAATAACAGACTGTTTTGTTCCGCTTCCGAAAATGCCGTCCTGCGCAGGCGCAGGAACGGTGGGGTAATATTCGGAAATGACGTCTAAAAGGTATTGCAGCGTGATGACGTCCTGTCCCCGTTGTCCCTGACGCAGTATGGAGTCCGGCGGTACGGTTCCGATTCCAAGCGTCGTGCCTTCTCCGTTCAGTTCCGCAAGACGGGTTACGGCAGTATAAATGCCTGATATTTTATACCATGTGCTTTTTCCTACAATTCCGTCTGCAGTCAGTTGAAAGATGTTCTGAAATTTTTTTACGGCAGCCTGTGTGCTGCTCCCAAACAGTCCTGTTTCGTCTGTAATTGCAGGAATGGCCGGATAGTTTTTGCGTATTCTGTTTAAATATGTCTGAATCGTCTGTACATTTAATCCTTTGCTGCCGGTTTTCAGAGCCGTTCCCGGATAAGAAGCGGTGACGCCGCTGATAATATCGGATTCGGATATCTCAATGTCTTTTGGATAATAGGAACGGAGAATCTGAATCGGCGTTTTTCCCTGGTTTGCAAGCGTAACCGTCCCCCACTGCGAAAGACCCTGGCAGGTGGCTGTTGTACCATTGCAAAAGGAAGTGAAATAGGGATTTTTTTGTTCCCGTCTTCGGACATACTGATTAAAAATCTCATCTACGATTCTGCTGATGGATTCATAAATGGCTCTTCCGTAGACGAAATACTGGTCGTAGGCAGTGCTGTTTGTAATGTCGAAATTGTAGCCTTTGCTTTTGTACCATTCTGTGTAAACCCGGTTCAAAGCAAATGTGATAATGGCGTAGATGTTTGCCCGAAGCGCCGCATCCGGCCAGGTAGGGTAAATTTCGCTGCTTGCCACATTTTTTACATAATCAGGAAAGGACACCTGTACGTTGGACGCGGATGAAGACGGAGAACCGAGATGCACCGTGATGGGATTTGGAATTACAACCTGACGCAGTATTCGGCTGTTTGGCGCGGGCCCTTCCTGATGCCGATTCACCTGCATGGCTGCCGCTGGTTTTCCGACAAAGACTTCTGTCTGTGCGGGCGCGCGCTGACCGCTTTGCATAGGGGAAAGAGTAAGAGGCAGAACGGCGGTTTCATTTTCATAGATCGGGATGTCAAACACGTCAAGGGAATCAAAGCCAGCTTTTTTTGCCGACACCTGATAGCTTATATAGGGAGTTTCGGCATAATATGGATTTTGTGAAAAATCCCGGCTTAACGTTTCAAGCGGAAGCTTCGGCGTATCTCCGCTTTCATCAGTTACAAGTTCATAGACAATATTTCCGTAAGGATCTAAAATCCGGATGCTGACGCCTGCAAGCGGAAGCGCTTCATGGGCAATTTTTGCCTTTATGGTAAGAAAACCGATTGCCATAAATGAAAATCTCCTTTTTCTTCTATTTTATTAATCTATGAAGAAAAAGGAGAACAGTTACAATTTTTTATTTCTGCGCATAACCGCCGTCAGATAATGCATAAGGAACCCAGATGTTATCGGCTGTTCTGTGCTGCATATGAAATATGACGGAGCCGTCCTGGAAAGTATACGTAATCTGTTTATCCTGAGTGGTTTCGTCCGTTTTTACGTCTGTCACTTCACCGCCGGAAAGTGTCAGGGAGTTTTCAAGATAGGCGCAGGGATCGCCGAAGGCGTCATAGAATGCTTTCTCTGCGTCATCGTTCGGATACGCCCATTTCAATGTCTGCCATTCCTGTTTCCATTCATCCAGAGAAGGGATGGATTCGGCGATGATCTGCAGAACGGAATTTTGGAACTGTTCGAGGCATTTTGTCCTTCTGGTAATTGCGTCGGTGACAATATTGTTCCATCCTGCGATCTGAAAGCCGCCGTCTGCGTTTTGTTTTACCAGTAAAGTCCCTTTCCAGACAGTGTCTTCACTGCCGTGCCATCGGTAAGATTCCGGATTGGAATTGACAGGCTTCATTTCATAATGGAAAATGCCGTCAGATTCTTCTGTGATCACAGGCTCTCCCGGAATGAAAGGCCCATAGCTTGTCATATAGTGACCGGTATCCAGACGGCGGATGTCTAAGGAACAGGTAAGGGAGTTCGCTTCTGCTTTCAGTTCAGAAGAAAGCATTTCATAAATATCGTCCGCAATAATATTTGTCGATGCTTCTGCAATGGCGGAGACAAATTTCTTTGCAAATGCAAGCTCTTCGCTTTCAGCAGCGCTGGAAGCTTTTGTCTGCGTTTCATTGAAATCTGCCTCTGTCTGAAGGGCTTTGGCATCCGGCGCAGAAAGGTTTTCCTTTGGACTTCCCATGCAGCCATATAATGTGACGGCAATGAGAAGAACTGTCAATGCGGCGGAAAAAGCTTTTTGCGGACGGTAACGCACTACATTTTTAATGCGGGTCTTGGAGCCGCCTCTGCAAAAAGAAAGCGGGATTCCGGCAGGGAAGTTTTCCTGCGCGGCAAGCTTTAAAAGCAGGGAGCTGTAATCGGTTCGAACCTGTGTGCCAAGATTTTTCAGCACCTGTTCGTCACAGGACAATTCCATGTCTTTGTCCAGAAAGTAAAAGCTGATCCATAACAGCGGCTGGAACCAGTGCAGAGAAAGAATCAGCCATGCGGCGATTTTAATCTGATGGTCGTGGTGGCGGATATGAGAAGTTTCATGTTCTAAAATCAGATGCTTCTGAGACGCAGAAAGCCCGGAAGGCAGATAGACGGACGGACGGAAAAAACCAAGGATAAAGGCCGTTTTGATCTGATCCGATTCATAAACTGAAAAGCCGCATGTTTTGCTGCATTCCTGTTCCAGAACCGAAAACCGGATGGTTCTGCGGAGCTTTAACAGGAGCGAAAGGCTGTAAAAAAGCATAACGAAAAGCCCAAGCGCCCAGACGGCCGCTGCAGTCTTTGTAAGGTCGAAAGACGCTTTGGCGATGGCGTCAGGCGTTTCCTGTGGTACGGTCTGCGGCAGGTTTTGCGGAGCGGACGTTTGGAAATAAGGCAGAAAAGCCGTATCCGCCGTTTGGATGGAAAGATTTGCCGTTTCGGCCTGCGCAGGCGCTTTCTGAAAAAGCGTCCACAAACTGAACGCAGAAGAATAGGAAACGGGCAGGACGGCGCGGACAAATACAAAAATCCATAAAATATAAGTGTAAACTTTCGGCATACGCCGAAAACAGGTCCGGATGCCAAGGGCAATCACTGCCATAACGGAAGCCATCAGGCCAAGGTTAAAAATCAAAGTCATAAAATCCCTCCTTTTTATTTCTCTTCGCAGCGGTCAATCAATTTCTGCAGCTCATCCGCTTCGGCTTTGCTTAACTTTTTCTCTCCCAGAAATGCTGCGATAAATTTGGGAAGAGAGCAGCCGAAGCGTTTTTCTACAAGCTCCCTGCTGTCGAAACGTTCAATGGCCTTTCGGTTTACCAGAGACGTGACAACGGAATTCTGGTTTAAGAGCAGGCCGCGTTCACAGAGTTTGCGCAGCATAGTATAAGTCGTGGACTTCTTCCAGCCAAGCCGGGGCAGGCATTCTTTGTATAAGGCTGTGGAAGTTACAGGTTCCAGTTCCCATACAAGTTCCATCAAATGATATTCTCCGTCGCATAATTTGTAATTCATACAGGAAATCCCCTCCTCTCAGGTTTAATTTAATAGACCGGTTTATATACATAAACCATACTACAGAAGAAGGCGTTTGTCAAGGAGAAAAATACTTTCATCCGCTGTAAGTGTTTTTTTCTTTTTTTGTGTGGTATGCTACTTTCAGAAATTAAGAGGAGGAAATCCTATGGAACCTGTTTTAAAAATTGATTCTTTAAAAAAATATTATGGAAAGCCGGGAAATCAGACAAAGGCGTTAGACGGCATTTCTTTTCAGGTTATGCCGGGCGAATTTCTTGGGATTATGGGCAGCAGCGGTTCCGGCAAATCGACGCTTTTAAACTGCATTGCGGCCGTAATTTCTCCGGACGGGGGCGAAATCTGCGTAAAAGGCAGGCGGATTCATGCGTTAAAAGGAGCGGCGCTTGCTGATTACAGGGGAAAAGAGATCGGGTATCTTTTTCAGAATTTTGAGCTTTTAGACAATCTGACCGGGCAGGAAAATATTTTGCTGCCTCTCTCTTTGCATAAAGTTTCTGAAAAAGAAAGCCTGAGGCGTTTAAAAAAACTTGCCTCTTATCTGGAAATTACAGACGCGCTGCACAAATTTCCGACGCAGATGTCCGGAGGCCAAAAACAGAGAACGGCTGCGGCAAGGGCTTTGATTTTAAATCCGGGAATTATTCTTGCGGATGAGCCGACAGGGGCGCTTGATTCGAAAAATGCGAAAGCTTTTATGGAAAAACTGGAGGGATTGAATCAGGAAGAACAGGCGGCGGTTCTTATGGTGACGCACGATTCAAACGCAGCCAGTTATTGTAAGCGGATTTTATTTATCCGGGATGGGAAGATTTTCCATGAAATCCGAAGGGACGTTCCAAACGAATCCAGGGAGGAGTTTTATCATCGGATTTTGATGGTAATGGCGCAGTTAGGAGGTGGCAGTGCAAATGTTCTTTAAGCTGGCATCAAGAAACAGTAAAAGAAGCCGGAAGGAAAACAGCCTGTTTTTTTCTTCACTGTTGATTTCCATTGTAGTGTTTTACGTTGTACTGTCCCTTCCCAGACAGGATGTTATGATTTTTTTGGAAAAGATGGAAAGCGACGCCGTCGACAGGCTGATGTCGCTGCTTCCGGTGTTTTTTTGCGTGACGCTTTTGATTTTGTTTTTCCTGATTTATTATGCGGGAAAGCTCTATCTGGAATGCCGCAGGCATGAATTTGGAGTTTATCTGATGCTTGGCATGCGCAGGCATAAATTGTTCGCCATGCTGATTTTAGAAGATTTCAAAAGCAGCGCGGCGGCTCTTCTGGCCGGGATCCCGTCGGCCGTTCTTTTATCGGAACTGATCAGCCTGATTACGGCAAGGCTTGTGGGAATCGGCATCATCGGACATCGCGTGTCCTTTTCGCCTGAGGCGGCGCTTAAGGCCGCTCTGGGTTTTCTTCTGGTGAAATTTGCCGCTTTTTTGATTCTGAGCGGAAATATCAGCAAACAGGAAATCGGGGCTTTGCTTGCCGATATGCCGGAGGGCGGCAGAAAACAGCCTTCCCTGCCTGTCTGCCGGATTTCCCTGTCGTTGGGCGGCCTGCTTCTTCTGGCGGGATGCGCGCTGGCAGTCAGCGGCCGGGCATGGCAGAACATTGCCTCTATGGGCGCGACGCTTTTTTCCGGGATTTTTGGGATGTTTCTGTTTTTTTACGGACTTCGTCTGTTTATCGGAAAAATGGCAAAACGAAAAAGGCAGGGAGGGAGAATCCATGTTTTTAATTTCCGTCAAATTGAAGAAACGGTAATCTGCCGTTCCCATACGCTGGCAGTCTGTGCTCTTTTGATTCTTGCCGCCATGTGCTGTTTTGGAATGGGAATGGGAACCGCCTGTTTTTATCACAACTTTGAACGGCATGTGCTGGATTATACCTTTTTGCCTGATCGTCCGGAAGGGGCAGGTCATGCCGGGACGGCCGAAGGGTATGATTTTTTGCCTGACGAGACAGAAGATGTTCGGTATGTGCGGGAAATTTTGGAAGAAAATGGATTAAAAGAGCAGTTTTCCAGGATATTTGAAATGAGAGTCGGACATATACAGAGTGAAGAAGGGAAGGAAATTTTTTCGAAGGATGCAGTTTTGGATGCGCTGAAAAGGCTGCCGGATTCGCATGACAAAGATGTTCTTTTAAACAACCTTGGTTATGAGGATTTCCCATATTTGATTTCCCTGAGCGGTTATAACGGGCTTTTGAAGGCGGCGGGCCTGCCGGAGCTTGCGCTTTTGGACAGGGAGGCGGCTGTTTATATGGATAGCGAATATGCGCCGGAGGGCAGAAGGAAGCAGATGAATCAGATTCTTTCTGATAAACCGGAAGTTTTTCTGAATGGAGAGGGGCTGCGGCTGACGGGAGAGGTTCAGACGATGAATCTGGTGACAGATCGCTCCATTACGCTGTCATTTGCCCTGATTCTTTCGGATGAGCAGTTTTCTTACTATACGCGGGGTGAGTATGACCGGTATGTAAACGGCGTCCTGGATGAAAAAGTGACGGAAGAGAAAAGTTTAATGCAGGCGATTTCCGATATGAACCGCAAGCTGGACAGAGCAGGCATTGTTTATGAGAGTTATCTGCAAAATATGGGACGCCAGCTTTTTTATATGGTGGCGGCATGTTATCTGACGCTGTATCTTGCCATTGTGTTTTTGATTGTTGCAAATACGATGATTGGCGTACAGTTTTTGATGGGGCAGCAAAAATCCGGCAGACGTTACCGGACGCTTGTCTGCCTTGGAGCGACGTACGACGTTTTGTACCGATCCGTGAAAAGTCAGATTCACTGGTATTTTGGCATACCGACTGTGATTGCGGGATTTTGCAGCCTGTTTGGCGTCCGTTCGCTGTTTCTTGGACTGTTTGCAAATCAGGCGTCCGAAAGAGGCATGGAAATTATGATTGTATCAGGGTGTATGATTTTTTTGATTTGCGTGGTAGAATGGATTTATATTTTCACTGTAAAAAAGGCGGGCTGCCGGTATCTTCTGACGCTGATGGAGCCGGAGCGCGTCTGAAAAAAAGGGGAGGACGTCTTGAAACGCATTGCGATTGTAGAAGATGAAGCGATGATGCGGGAAGAGCTTTCGGGAATTTTGGAAAAGGCCGGATATCAGACGGTGGAGATTACAGAATTTTCGGATGTGGCAAAGCAGCTTTTAGAGATACTGCCGGATTTGGTTCTGCTGGACTTAAATCTGCCGGGAGCAAACGGATTTGAAATCTGCCGGGACATGAAACGGAACAGCCCGGCTCCCATTCTTGTGCTGACTTCCCGCGACAAGCTCTGCGACGAGCTTTGCGCGCTGGATTTGGGCGCGGATGAATATCTGACAAAGCCCTGTGGAAAAGAGAGGCTTTTAGCGCGGATTTCAAACGTAATGAAACGGTTTGAGGGACGTGTGAATCTGCTGGAAGGGAAAGGGTTTCTTTTAGACCGTCAGACATATACGATTTACATTGAAAACCGTTCTGTCGTACTGCCGAAAAACCAGGGCAAAATGCTGGAACTTTTTCTTGCGAAAGGAGAAGAAGCGGTTTCCAGGGAGGAACTTTTTCAAAAGCTTTGGGGAACGACGGAATTTATCGATGAAAATGCGCTTTGGGTGAATCTGACGCGGCTTAAGAAGACGATGGAACAGCTTGGCATGAAACAGAGGATTGTGTCTGTGCGCGGGGTCGGTTACCGGATGCAGGAGAAAGGAGATGCGGTATGATGCAAAAAATCCGTTTGCCGGGGCAGTACCTGCCCTGGCTTTTCCTGCTTTTGTTTGTGGATGGGTTTGCTGCGCTTCTGCTTTGGATTGTGAATGCCCCGGCGTTTTTTTCCATACTCCTTGTTATTTTGATTTTTACGGTTCTTCTGTTTGCCTGCGTCTGCGCGCTGCTTGTTTCCGGTGACAGAAAAAAAGAGCGGGCGTTTTTGGAGTTTATTAAAAAACCGGATACGCACAGGGAAGAAGAGCTGATCCGGATGATTTCTTTTGCCCAGGGAAAGAATATCCGCGCACTGGGCGGGCTGCTGCGTCAAAAACAGCGCGCTTATATGGAACTTTTGGCGCGGACGGAAGACTATGAAGAATATGTGGAATCCTGGGCGCATGAAATAAAAATGCCGTTGGCCCTTTTATCTTTTCTGCTGGATAACCGCAGGGATGAACTGTCGGAAACCGTCAGTTTTAAGCTGGCGTACAGCCTGAGCCGTATGCAGGAATCTGTGGATCAGATGCTGTTTTACGCAAGGCTTAAAGGAGTAAAGAAGGATTATCTGTTTGAGCGGATTGTGCTTTCTGATTGTGTAAAAGAAGTATTGGAAGACTACCGGCCTTTGCTTTTGGAGAAAGGATTTCAGGTTTCAGTGAATCTGTCGGATGAGACAGTCTGCGCAGACTGGCGGGGGCTTCGGTTCCTGCTCGGCCAGCTTGTCAGCAATTCGGTAAAATATTGCGAAAAGGAGCCGAAGCTTTGGTTTGCGGCGGAACAGACAAAAGAAGCGTTCATCCTGACTGTCAAAGATAACGGGATCGGCGTGTTAAGCTGTGATTTGCCGTATATTTTTGAAAAAGGCTTTACGGGAAATTCGGGAGAAAACAGAAAGCATGCGACAGGCATGGGGCTGTATCTTGCGCAGGGGATTGCAAAAGATCTGAATTTGTCCCTGGAGGCGGATACAGGCGCAGACGGGGAAAGCGGATTTTCCATGCGGATTTTCTTTCCGGCGGTGGACTGCGTATCTGCCGGAGAGATGTCAATTAACGCTTTACAACGCTAAAATTCTGTGTTAATATAAAATCGAATTTTGTCCTATTGTGTCATTTGGCATATTATAACGTAAAAATTGTGACTTCGCAGGTGAGGTATCGTCTACAGCCTGCGATTTTTCTTATAAGAAATCTATACGGGTTTTTTATTAAGAAAAAACAAGATCCAGGGATGTTCTTTTTGGGGAAAACAAAACATATGAATACAGGGGAGGAAGAGTTTTATGGTGGAAATGATTACGAACATCAACAATGCGGTAAACAACGTTGTCTGGGGCTGGCCGGCTTTGATTCTGCTCACTTTTGCAGGCGTGCTGATGACTTGCCTGACAAAATTTTTCCAGTTGAGCCATATCGGGCACTGGTTTAAAATGACGCTTGGCGCAATGTTCAAAGACAAAGATGTTGTCGGCCATACAAAAGACCGTTCCATTTCTCAGTTCCAGTCTCTCTGCACTGCGCTTGCGGCTACAGTGGGAACCGGAAATATCGTGGGCGTGGCAGGAGCCATTATGGTCGGCGGGCCGGGAGCGGTATTCTGGATGTGGCTGATTGCATTTTTTGGCATGATGACGAATTTTTCCGAAAATGTGCTTGGAATCTATTTCCGCAGGAAAAACAGTGCGGGAGAATGGTCCGGAGGAGCCATGTATTACCTCAGGGACGGCCTTGGAGCAAAAAAAGGCTGCAAAGCCGCCGGGTCAATTCTTGCGGTATTGTTTTCCGTTTTCTGTTTTCTGGCGTCTTTTGGAATCGGCAACATGACGCAGGTCAATTCCATTTCCGGCAATATGTATTCTGTTTTTGGCGTGCCAGCCTGGATTACCGGCATTGTTGTTTTGGCGGCCGGAGGGCTTGTGATTGTCGGAGGATTAAAGAGAATTGCGTCTGTGACAGAGAAAATAGTGCCGTTTATGGTGGTGCTTTATATTGCGGGAACGGTTGTGATCTTCATTACGAATATTTCACATGCGGAAGCGGTGTTTGGGGCTATTTTCCGCGGCGCATTTGCGCTTGAAGCAGCGGGCGGCGGCGTAGTCGGCTACGGCGTGAAGCTTGCGATAGAACAGGGAATGAAGCGCGGCGTTTTTTCAAACGAGGCGGGACTTGGATCTTCCGTTATGGTTCATTCAAATTCAAATGTCAGTGAACCTGTTCGCCAGGGAATGTGGGGGATTTTTGAAGTATTTGCCGATACGATTATTGTCTGTACGCTGACAGCGTTTACCGTGCTTTCGTCCGGCCTTATCGATCTTGAGACAGGCGTGGCGGCAGCGGAATACGGCGGGGTGGAACTGACGAAGGCAAATATTGTATCGACAGTGTTTTCCATGCATTTTGGAAAGGCAGGCGCAGCTTTCATCGCGATTGCCATTATGCTGTTTGCATTCTCCACAGTATTGGGATGGAGCCATTACGGCAGCAAGGCGTGCGAATTCCTTTTCGGAGAAAAATTTACGATTGTATACCGCGTGATTTTTGTGGGGGCGATTTACGGCGGAGCAGTGATGGGCGATAATCTGGCATGGGATCTTGCGGACACCTTTAATGGAATGATGATGATCCCAAACCTGATTGGCGTGCTTGCCCTTTCCCCTCTTGTATATAAGATTACCAGAAATTATATCAGCCGTGTGCTGCATGGAAAAAATGAAAAGCCAATGCTGTCGGCGTTTTCGGATATTCAGCGGGAACAGGAGCGAAGGCTGTAAAGGATGCGCATCTGATGAAAAAAGAAAAAGTGATTCCCTTTGTCTCTGTAATTATCGGGCTGGCGGCAGCGTATATTTTGTTTGTCAATCTGGATTTGGAGCCGTATTTCCGGGGCAAAGGCGAACCTGTCACAATGGAAGACATAAAACAAGATCCGGGAACTGATTTTGCAGGGTCTGTGCCGGGGGAAGACGTCCCCCGTCTGTCCGGAAAGGAAGAGTTTGAAACAGGGGGTTCTGTTGTGTATACGGCGGAGCCGGTGGATATTATTTTTACCGGGGCGTATGAATTAAAGCCATGGGTGAAGCCTTACACGCAGCGCCGGACGAGAAAAGGGAGAGCATATGGCGCTCCAAAGAGAAAACCGAAATATCTTCAGTATGATAATCCGGACGGATTTTTTCAAAACCATGAAGATTATCTGCCGTTTTATCTGCTGAAGCTTCCGGACGGGACTTATATTCTGGCCCAGATTCCCAAACGTGACGCGGACGCCATCCAAAAGGGGAAACATGTGACGCTTCCCATCGGAAGGAGGGTCTTAAAGGGGATTCCGGAAACGCTGAGAGAGAAGTGTGAGGAATATCAGGCCCCTGTCAGCGGCGTTTATTATGCTTTTTGCGATACGTGGTATGAGGAGAATTATACATGGATGTTTCTGCTTCGCGCAGGGATAGCGGCGGCAGTCTGCCTTGCAGTCTCGGTGTTTCTGATTACGGTTTTAAACAGGATTTTTCATACTTGATTTATTTTTGGCTCTCCGGCTTTTAGCTGCGCTGTCTGAGGGGTTTTGAACGGCGTATATCCGGATGGAGCTTTTACAAAGGGGGAACGGCAGAATTTTTTTGAAAATTCTGCCGTTCCCCCTTGCAATAGGAAAAACCTAAAGATGAAAGATTTTCTTCAGTTCTTCGTCTGTATGAAGAAGTTCTTTTGCTTTTTTTCGATATTCCGGAAAATGCAGGTACGTATGCCGGAACGGTTTGATGGACGGCGCAAGGTCAACCGCCGCTTCATAATCCGCTGCATTTAGTCCAAGCGTCTGCACATAATCGAAAAATCCGGTGTCTGTAAAGATGGTGCGGACTCTTTGAAAGCGGTGGTTTTGCACCAGGCTCATCAGGTAGGTTGCGACGCCGACCTGAATGCCGTGAAGCTGGGGCGTTTTCAGCAGTTTATCCAAAGCGTGGGAAATCAGGTGTTCGCTGCCGCTGGTCGGCGCGCTGCTTCCGGCAATTTCATTCGCAACGCCGCTCATTGCGAGGGAATCCAGCAATTCTTTGATAAATAAATCATCCAGAATATCCAAAAAAGGAGTCCGTACAAAGCTGTTTACGGCTTTTTTTGCGACCATCATGGCAAAATCGTTTACTTCCGCATAACCGTTATCTTCTTCAAACTGCCAGTCATAAAGAGCTGTGATTTTTGAAACCATATCTCCGATGCCGGAAAAGAGAAAATGCCTGGGTGCATTTTTGATGACGGAGATATCTGCGATAATGCCAAACGGCATTCTGGCCGGAACGGAATTTCGTTTTCCGTCAATCAAAAGAGATGCGCTTGCGCTGGAAAAGCCATCGCTTGACGCAGACGTTGGAACGCTGATAAACGGCAGCTTGCGCAGAAAACCGCAGTATTTTGCCGCGTCAATGACTTTCCCGCCGCCAATGCCAATTACCGCCTGCGTCTGGTTCGGAAGGGAGAACGCGAGGGCGGTAATGTCTTTTAAACATACAGAATCCGATTCCTGATATTCCAGGACTTCAATTCCGGCTTCGTTAAGGGATTTCATAACGGTTGTTCCAAACAATTCAATCAATCCGTTTCCAAAGAAAATGACGGCCTTTTTGATGCCGCTGTCTTTCAGGTATGTTCCGATTCTGGGAAGTGCGCCGCTTTCCACTTTCATGCATGCCGGGATGGCAATGTATTCTTTGTTTTTCTGTTTCATAGAGATTCCTTTCTTTCCAGTCAGTAAGCTGTTTTATAAATTCAGGTGATTTTTATTCAGTATAACACAAAATAAGAAAATGCAGAATGGAAAATTTGACTGACGTCTGAATTTTTAAAAATATAAAAAAAATGGGATTTTTTTGACAGATTTTTTCTCTAATAGATGCAGAGGAAAACAAAGGATGCTCCGGAGCAATCCGAAAATCTGTGTACACGGA
Source organism: uncultured Lachnospiraceae bacterium (assembly GCA_910586645.1). Taxonomy (GTDB): domain Bacteria; phylum Bacillota; class Clostridia; order Lachnospirales; family Lachnospiraceae; genus Roseburia_B. The sequence continues at coordinate 45,219 of CAJUIS010000015.1, forward strand.
GGAATGTCTTATGCAAAAGGAAGATACGGAAAATCTGGTGAAAAAGGCAAAGCAAAAAGAGCCGGATGCTTTTACGGAACTGATGCAGCTTTATCTGAAGGATATGTACCGGACTGCGATTGCAATTTTATTAAATGACGAAGACGCGGCGGATGCGGTTCAGGATACGATACTTGCCTGCTGGGAGAAGCTGGATATGCTGAAATCGCCGCAGTATTTTAAGACATGGATGACAAGGATTTTAATAAACAACTGTTACAGAATCAGGAAACATGCAAAAAATACGGAGGCGCTAAAGGAGCATGAAGAACCTTCTGTTTATGATGAGTATAACCTGGAACTGAAAGAGGCGCTGTCGTTTCTGGATGAAAAATATCGTATTGTAATGACGTTATTTTACAGTGAAGGTTATCGGATTGATGAAATTGCGGGGATTCTTAAGATTCCGAAAAGCACGGTGCAGACGCGTCTTCACAGAGGGCGCAAAAAGCTGGCAAGAGATTATTACGGGATAAAGGAAGGAGTTTGAATCTTATGAAAAATGACAATATTTTTACAGAAGATGTCGTTGTGCCGGAAATTGTCCGGGAAAAAGCAGGAAACGCCTTTTTGACCATCAAAACAGAAAGGGATTGCGAAATGAATAAAATGGGAAAATCAGAACAGAGCGTAAAGGATTGGGGACAAAATGGGAGATTGCGGGAAAGACGGAGAAGAAAAGGCGCAAAAAGAAGGATCATTGCAGCGGCGGCCTGCATGGCAGTTGTGATTGCGGCGGGAGTTCTGGCCGGACTGCCCGGCGGCCTTTCTAAGCGGCAGGGAGGAGAAGGCGCCCTTTTTGAGGCAGTGGATGAGATTGAAAAAATGTTTACACTGCAGGTGAAGGCGGCGGAGCCTGATGGGGAAGAAATGATTTCGCTTACAGAGGATCAGCCGGTTCCTCTGGCAATGCCTGAGAATCGGGGAACTTCCTGGGTATTTGGAGCAGATGAGAGCAACAGTGTTGTGGATTACTGTATCAATGTGCCGCAGATGATTTGTGAGGGCAGTAATATCGAGAGCGTTACGTACCGGATCAACCGCGGAGCGTTTCAGATTGTCCAGCCGGAAAATGAAGAGAGCATGATTGTGGACGGGCAGCTTTTTGACGGAACATTAAATACAGGGAGCATTGGAGGGGACTATGATGAAGGACGGGGAGGAGAACCGTCCAGGCCGTTTGAGACGGTTTGTTATCAGACATTTACTCTGGATTATAACAGACAGTCTGATGAATATACGTGGATTAATATCTGCGGCCTGCGTCCGGACAGTGAAGAAATTGTACAGTTGATCTGGGGGGATGGCAGGACGAACGAAGATTATTGTAAGGGCATACAGAAAATGCTCGACGATACGGTGATTACCTGCACGGTAAATTATACGGATCAGACGTCGAAGTCTGTGGACATTAAAGTAGGAAGCTGCACTATGACGCGCAAAGAGTTAGGAGAACGTCTGGATCCTGCAATGGATCCAAAGGAGCTGGAAGAAGAGACAACGGTGATTACGTTCGAACTGCAGAAGCAGGAAGACGAAAGATAAGACATATAAAATAAGCAAAAAGACAGAGCAGTATCTTTGAAGCCGGAAGATACTGCTCTTTTGACGGAATAAAACAGAACAGAGGGAGAGGGGACTCAGATATGTTTTGTGGGGAGTGTATAAAAATAAGGAGTTTCATAATCTGCAGAAAGGGTGTATAATAACAGAGAAGAAAAAATAAATACGGAGGAGAAGAAGATGAGTTTACAGATGGAAAATGCTTTACCAGATGGATTTGTATTTGAGAAAGCGCAAAATATTATGCGCGGAGCGTATCAGGGCACAGAGCTTTTTATTGTGCCGCTGGAAGCGGAAAACCAGTATCAGATACAGCTTTATACGAACGCAGAAAAGAGCGCCGGCAAAGAAGAGTTTTTAAACTTTCTCGGAACGATGAACGGAAGATTTCCTTTCGTACATCATGCCGGATATAACGGTTCTAATCTGGCGTCTGTTTATGTGACGTCAAATGGGGCGGAAGACAAAGCGAATCTGACGGCGGCAGTCCGGGAGCTTGTTTCAAAGTGCGGGGAATTTGGAATACATAACTGCTGCGCGCACTGCAGGGGCGATATGCCGGTGCATGCTGCGGCTGTGGACAATGCGCCGCTTTTGCTTTGCGACGGATGCTTTTCACAGGTAATGGGAAGGGCAGGCAGTGCGGGCGTCCGGAAGGAAAATCCTCTGCTTGGAATAATCGGGGCCGTTTTTGGCGTGCTGATTGGTTCCGTGTTGTGGATTGTAATCGGGCATCTTGGGTTTATTGCCGGGATTGCGGGCCTTGCGATTGTATTTGGCGGCATGAAAGGGTATGAGCTGTTAGGCGGGAGGCTGTCGAAGTTTGGAATTGCCGTCTGCGTACTGCTTTCCTGCCTGACGATTGTAGGGGCTGAGTTTGCTTCAATTGGCATAGCGATTTATCAGGAACTGGGTAAATTATATGATATTACGGCAGGAGAGGCGTTTCGTCTGATTCCGGAACTGATGAAAGAGCCGGAGATGGCCGGCGGCGTGGCAAAGGATCTGATTGTCGGATTTGCGCTTGCAATCTGGGCAAGCTATGCGAATATTAAGAGCGCGTGGCGCCAGGTGGGAGATGGGCAGACACAGCGGCATACGGTTGTAAAGTTTTAAAATGAGACGATTGATTGCAGATTCCCCGAAGGCGCAGGCATGACGCCGACGGGGAATTTTATATCTTAAGAGAAAAGAGGAACGCATATGGCTGATTTGCAGGATAAGGCAGTCTGCCCGACATTGGATGAAATCGGGGAGTATATTAAGAATTCTGTATTTTTGAAGTTTTGCAAAAGAATCAAAGAAACGTACGCGTGCAGCGAGAATATAGAATTCAGTTCATGCAGTATGGAGCCAGGGTGGAATATCAAATTTAAAAAGGCCGGAAAAACGTTGTGCACCATATACCCCAGAGAAGCTTATTTTACGGTAATGGCTGTGATTGGCAGAAAGGAAAAACGGACATGAAAAAATTTGATGCGGATTATACGCTGTTAAAGGAAATGTACCAGGACGGATATTTTCCGGATTTTCTGGTGGACAAGGTCAGGGAACGGATAGAGGATGTAATTGCATTTCTGGAATCTGGTGAGCGGGATTTGGAGAAAATCCAGGAAAAATTTGACGAAATGACGATTGCGATCAATGATTTGCAGGAGGCGTTTGAAGAAAATGACAGCGAGCTGGAGACAGTGGCCAGAGAGAGCATTGGCGAAACCGCAGATTATATTCTGAAGTGGTTTGACGTTCCCATAGATGCGGAGGATGCGATTAGGGAGCGTGACTGGTAGAAGCCGCGGCGTAAAGCGGTTTTTGACAGGAGAGAAGTTATGCCCGAATATAGAAAAGAAACGGAGAAATGCTATGAAGAGAAAAGTGAGAAATTGTTTATCGGCAGTTGGAATCATATGTCTGCTTATCATAACGTCTGCGTCCTGCGGACGGTTCAAAGAGCCGGAAGGAGAGACGTTTTCCATTGCAGATATACCAGAGTACAGCGGAGAGCCGTATGTTGTTTTGGATGAAAATCAGCCGGATTTTGCAGAGGAAGACAAAACGGAATCGTCTTTTGAAACGTACAGCGACCTGGACGGGCTTGGAAGGTGCGGAGCCGCGCTTGCGAACGTCGGGCAGGATTTGATGCCGACGGAAGAGCGGGGAAATATCGGAAGAATAAAGCCAACCGGGTGGCAAACGGCAAAATATGACGTTGTGGATGGGAAATATCTTTACAACCGCTGCCATCTGATTGGCTACCAGCTTACGGCGGAAAATGCAAATGAGAGAAATCTGATTACGGGAACCCGGTATATGAACGTGGACGGGATGCTTCCGTTTGAAAATATGGTGGCGGATTATGTAAGGGAGACGGACGATCATGTGCTTTACCGGGTTACTCCGGTTTTTGAAGGGGATAACCTGCTTGCGGACGGTGTGCAGATGGAAGCGTATTCTGTGGAAGACGACGGAGAAGGCGTTTGCTTTAACGTTTTTGTCTATAATGTACAGCCCGGCGTTTCGATTGATTATGCGACCGGGGAAAGCAGCCTGGAAGAAGAGGGAAAGGCGGATGATGCGGAGGCGGAGCCTGAAACGGAAATCAGGGGAAATAAGAAATCAAAAATTTATCACTGTCCCGGACAGGCCGCTTATGAGGAAATGGCGGATTCCAAGAATCTTATTATTTTTAAAACAGAGCAGGAGGCGGCTGACGCAGGATACCGGAAGGCGAAGCGGTAGCGGTTTTACGCTTCCCTTCCGGTTTTTCACTGTGAAAGATATGCAGCGGAAACTGCGTTTAATAGCCCAGCTCTTCTCCGACGAGCAGGACTTTGATGCGTTCTGCCGTTCTGCTTCTTCTGGTGATGACAATCTGGCTGCAGATGCAGTTTTCAGACAGGCAGTCTGCGCAGACTCCGGTGGACGCGCATGGAGCGTTCAGATTCAGGCGGATGCAGTTTGGCGGCGTCGCCATATTTTGGACGCGGCGCACGGCGTCTTCTGCGGTCGGGACGACTTTGTTCATTCCGGCTATGACAATGACTTGTTCAGGGCCGTAAATCAGCGCGGCGACGCGGTTTCCATTTCCGTCGATATTGATAAGCTGTCCGTCTGAGGTGATGGCGTTTGTGCTCATAAAGTAAGTGTCCGCACAAAAAGCACTGCGGTAAACCTGTTTGATTTCTTCCGGCGTTTTAGCCTGGCTGCGGTCGAGGAGCGTGATGTCCGTCCTTTCTTTTAACGCGTCCATAACGCCGGATTCTATAAGCGACATGGAGCCGCCAAAGCAGACGGTCGTATTGGGCGCGGTAAGCGACATAGCCGTGGTTACGGCGTCTTGTCTGGTTGGGCAGTAAAATCCTTTGATCTGGCGTTTTTCCAGATGTCTGAGAATGGACGCCGCCTGTTTTTCATAGAAAATCTGTTTTGGATTCATAAGGTTCCTCCTTTTAAAAAATTTTTAAAGCCCCGGTGGAATTTCGTTCGATAAGTTTTGCTCTAAGTAAAAGCGAGCTGATGTGCGTATGGTTTAACAGGCTTGACAGAGCGTAATATCCGCAGCGCCCCAGGGCGTTTTGATCCTGGCGGACAGTCGTAAGAGGCGGTATCGTGCAGGAAGCGAACGCCGTATCGTCAAATCCGATAACGCTGACGTCGTCCGGCACTCTGACGCCTGACTCCATGCAGTGAACCAGAACGGCGTTTGCAAGCTGGTCGTGTTCGCACAAAATGGCGGTTGCCCCGTTTTTAAGTAAGCGGGGCAGATGAAGGCTGATGCATTCGAAGCTAAAGCGGGCGCAGCCGGTCAGCTCCTGGCCTGCGGGCAGATTGTGCCGTTCCATAGCGCGCAGATACGCCTGAAAGCGGGCGCGGACGATAAAGGAATTGGCGTCGCCTCCCAGGTATCCGATTTGCGTATGCCCAAGGCGTTTCAGATGGGAAACGGCAAGGTCGAAGCCTTCTTCACTGTTGACGCCGACGTAAGCGACAGATGGATTTTCCTGAATATAGTTATCATGTAAAACGGCAGGGGTCTGCGATGTTTTAAAATGCTCCATCCATGGGTCGGACAGGGAAAACCCCAGCACAAAAGCGCCCTGAAAGGAGCAGCTGAGCATAAATGCATCATAGGAAATCTGCGTCTGCAATTCTGTGGGAATTTTTTGGATTTCCACGTTCCAGCCGTCTAAAACGGCCGTCTGCTCAAATCCGGTGACAAGGTCGTGCCCAAATCCCGCCGGGTTTTCATAATCCATCGTTCCGATTAGGATGCAGAGTTTTTTTGGATCGTCTTTTCGAACGCGGTTTTTCTTATATCCCATCGCAACGGCAGTTTCCAGTATTTTTTTTCGCAAAGTTTCGCTGACGTCATCGGCTCCGTTGAATGCTTTGGAGACTGTGCTTTTGGAAACGCCGAGTTTTTGAGCGATATCGTTAATTGTCGGCATAAAAATCCTCCATGGGGCCAGCGTATGCCGGACTGTTTTCTGACATACGCACTGTTTGCAGTAAAGAGTGATAAATCATTCTTTTATTATACAAAAGCCACGGAAAAATGGCAATCTCCAAAAAGGAAAAAATATAGTTTCGTAAAGTTTCGACAAAAAGAAGCGGAAAATCTGCTGATATGGATTTAAAAACTTGTAAAAACCTTACAAATATTGAAAATATGAAAAAAACGGGTTTACAGGAAATAAAAAAGAAGATACGATAAGAAAAACGAAACTATACAAAACTTTTGGAGGAGGAAGAAAAGATGAAAAAATATGTATTTGGAAATCCGGTGAAAACGGGAGCGGTTGTAAAAGAGGTTTTGGAAAGCGAAGATGAGATTTCTGTTTTTCATCTGTCAGAGGTGCAGGACGGACTGGAATTTTCCTGCCGGATGGGAGAACGGGACGTTGTGTATGGGCTGGGGGAGCAGGTGCGCGGAATCAATAAGCGCGGATTTTCCTATATCAGCTATGCTTCAGACGATCCCATCCATACGGAAAATAAGCATTCGCTTTATGGCGGGCATAATTTTCTGATTTTGTACCGGGCGGATGCGCCGGATGGGAAGTCGTTTGGCGTATTTGTGGACGATCCGGGAAAAGTTGTATTTGACGTGGGGGAGACAAGGCGGGATTTGCTTTTGATTCGAACGGGGAAGGACTGTGTGGTTTATGTGACAGAGGGAGACAGCCTGAAAGATTTGGCAAAGCAGTTTCGGGAACTGGTCGGACAAAGCTATATTGCTCCGAAATGGGCGTTTGGCTATCAGCAGTCGCGCTGGGGATATCTGAATGAGTCAGATGTGCGGGAAGTTGTGGAAAATCACCGCAAACATGGGATCCCTCTGGAAGCGGTCTATCTGGACATTGACTATATGAAAGATTATAAGGATTTTACGGTAGATGAAGAGCGGTTTCCGGATTTTCAGGGATTTGTGGAAAAGATGCGCCGGGAGGGCGTCCATCTTGTGCCGATTATTGATGCGGGCGTGAAGATAGAAAAGGGTTATCCGGTCTATGAAGAAGGCGTTCGGGAAAATTATTTTTGCAGGGAGGAAAACGGGGAAAATTTTGTCGGGGCGGTCTGGCCTGGAAAGGTGCATTTTCCGGATTTTCTGAATGCGAAGGCGAGAACGTGGTTTGGGGGAAAATACAGGCGGCTGATAGAGCAGGGGATTGACGGGTTCTGGAATGATATGAATGAGCCTGCGATTTTTTACTCGGAAAAAAATCTGAAAAAGGTGTTGGATGAGATTTCTTCGATCAAAGATGATAACCTGGATTTGAATGATTTTTTCCATATGCAGGAAATTGTGGAAGGCCTGTGCAATCATCCGGAAGATTATAAGAGTTTTTACCATGATATGGACGGCGTGAAGGTGCGCCACGACAAGGTGCACAATCTCTATGGGTTTTATATGACAAAAGCGGCGGCAGAGGCATTTGACCAGATTGCTCCCAATCAGAGGATTCTGTTGTTTTCGCGCTCTTCTTATATTGGAATGCACCGGTATGGCGGAATCTGGACCGGAGATAATGAATCCTGGTGGAGCCATCTTCTTCTCAGCATTCAGCAGATGCCGTCGCTGAATTTGTGCGGAATTTTGTATACGGGTTCTGATTTGGGCGGATTTGGAAGCGATGCGACGGAAGATTTGCTGCTGCGCTGGATGGCGTTTGCCATTTTCACTCCGCTGATGCGGAACCATGCGGCGGCGGGAACCAGGAGGCAGGAGGCATATCAGTTTGAGGCGGTGGAAAGCTTCCGCAGTCTTATCCGCATCCGGTATGCGCTGCTTCCGTATTTGTACAGTGAATATATGAAAGCGGCGTTGTCAGATGAGCTGTATTTCCGTCCTGTTTCGTTTGATTATCCAAAAGACAGACACGCGTTTTTTGTGGAAGATCAGCTTATGGTTGGAGAGAGTATTATGATTGCCCCGGTGTATACGCAGAATGCGGCGGGCAGATATGTCTACCTGCCGGAGGAAATGCTTTTGGTGCGTATGCGTTCGGACAAAGAGCGGACGTATCAGGTTCTTTCAAAGGGACATCACTATATTGACGTTTCGCTGAAAGAAGCCGTCTTTTTTGTGAAAAAGGATCATATGCTGCCGTTTGCCGTTCTGGAGGAAGATGTAAGGACGACGCAGGATGTTTCTCCAGAGCGGATTGTCTGGATTGGATTTGCCGATAAAGAAGCGGAGTATGTTCTGTATGAGGACGACGGCGTTTCAAAGCGCTATGCGCCAAAAGAGGATTGGAAAACAATACGGCTGAAAAAAGAGGAGATGGAAGGTTTTTAAGAACTGGTTTTGTAAATGTTCCGCCGGCGCCGGCATTTGTCTTTTTTGGCAAAGCAGGCGTCCGGCGGATAAGAAAATTTTTGTTTATTCCTGTAACAGTAGCTGTTTGATTGTTTTTACATAATGTTCCGCAACCTGCTCGTCAAATAAAATAACTCTTGACCACATTCTAAGGCCCTGATAGTAATACAAAATCAAATCGGAAATCTGCTCTGTATCGACTGTTTTAAATTCTTTTGTTTCTATTCCGTAATGAAGCAGGCTTATCCATCGCCTTTTTGCTTTGTCATTGATGTTTTTAAAAAAATCCCCATTTCCAAGATTTGCGTATTCGTATATGGCGAGACTTAAGGACAATTCTTTATCCAAAATTTCACGCCTGATTGCCTCAAGCATATCTTCTAAAATCGCTTTTGCGCTTTCCTGTTTTTCTATGCGGTCCGCTATCGCATATTCTTCCGATAGAATTTCAGAAAAAATCTGTCCTGTTTCCGAGTAATAGCGGTAAAGCCCGCCCCTGCTGAGTCCTGTTTTTTCACAGATATCCGTCATCGTTACCGATTGAAAGCCTTTCCGGGCAAATAACAGATATGCCGCCTGACGGATTTTCTCTTTTGTTTTTTCGCCTTTCTTTCCCATATCAGTTCTCTGTTTCTTCCCGCAAAATGGAATAGATACAGTAAGAATGGATTTCCCCGTTTTTAAAAACTCCATTTCGCATTGTTCCCTCATATGTAAAGCCTGCTTTTTCAAGAACGCCTCTTGAGCCTGCATTATCTGCAAACGGCTCGGCGAATATACGGACAATGTCAAAGGTTTCAAACGCTTCTTTACAAATCGTCCGTACCGCTTCTGACATAATGCCTTTGCGCCAAAAGTCTTCCGCAAGCCAATACCCAAGCTCCGCGGATTTTTCATAGATATCGTCTTTTACACAGATTTCTATGCAGCCTGCAGCCTGTCCGTCAACTGCGATAGCGTAATTAATCTGCTGATTTTCTGCATTGGCAATGCTGTCGTTGATAAACCAAACAGCGTCTTTTAATGTGTATGGGGAAGGAAATCTATTTCGCAGATTTTTGGCTATGTTCGGGTTATTTGCAGCCTGCGCCAATGATTCTGCATCTTCTGTTTTCCATGCTCTTAACTGAAAATCTTTCATTTATTTATTTCTCCTTTCAAAAGCGACAGCAATGTCTTTTTTTGATTATAAGATACGGCGGATGCTTTTGTCAATCTTTTTCTGCCTGAAGAAACGGATTACAGACGCTTCGGCGAAAAGCCTGCAGGTAAATATTCCAACGCATGGGACCGATAAAAAGGGCAGGATGCATTGTTTGAAAAATTTTCACAATTCATTCAAACTTATTTCAGCAAAATCTTTTATAATGGAATAGGCCGCTCTCAGCGCACAATAGGACTGAACTATGCTATTGGAGCGCCGAGGGTATAAAAGGAGTTTTATTTATAGAGAAAGACAGGAGGATTCTATGCAGAAATTAATAGAACATGCAAAAAAAGGGAGACGGGCGGCGCTGACGGAATTGTATGAAAAATACAGGAAAGAGGCAAAGTTTGTCGCATACGCTTTACTTGGAGATACGGAAGCTTCCGGCTATGCGGTTGTATGGGCGTTTAAAAACACATGGGAAGGCTTGTCAGACGGCAGCATTTCGGATGAAACTGACTTTCGGAAATATCTTTTGGGTAAAGTTTCTGTATACTGCCGGAAAAAAACAGGAAAAAAGGGGCAGAAATCATTGCCGCTTCCTCCGGGTAAAAATTTTGCGGTTTCAGGAAGCGATGTGGAGAACGCGGTTTTTGAAAACGGAGCATTGGATGCGGTATTGCGGACGCTGCCTTTGGCAGGGCGTTTTATTTTTGTCCTGGGCCAGATTGCAGGATTTTCCCAAAAAGAAATTGCATCTCTGACAGGGCTGAATGAAAAAACAGTCGGAGACGCTCTGGAAGCCGAAGCGCAAAATATAACGTGCATTATGGACGCTGTTTCGAAACAGTCGGGCGATTATTCCCGATCGGTTTCGGATCTTTTGGATGAAGCCGTTTTAAGCGGAATACAGGAAGCGGATCTTTTGGATGCGCATAAAAATCAGATATTGGAAAGCATAGACGTTTTTGCCGGGCCGTTGGAGAAAAAGAGAAAAAGAAAAGGCATGATTTATGCAGGGACAGCAGTCGCGGCGGCATTGGTTTTAGGCATAGTTATATGGTTTGCGGCGAACAACAGATCGGCGGAAAATACGGATCAGACAGGCAAAACAGAAGAATCCGGTTTAAAAGAGACGGAGCAGGATGAGATTCGTGCAGATTATTACGCAGAGATATCAGTTGAGGATTACGGCACAATTACAGTTGCTCTGAATAAAGAGGCGGCTCCGAAAACAGTTGAAAATTTTGTCGCTCTGGCAGAAAGCGGTTTTTATGACGGACTGACATTTCACCGTATTATAGAAGGATTTATGATGCAGGGCGGAGATCCGGACGGAAATGGAATGGGCGGTTCCGATCAGACAATTGTCGGAGAGTTTACGGCCAATGGACATGAAAATCCGCTGCTGCATACCAGAGGCGCGATCTCTATGGCAAGATCCAGGGAGTATGACAGTGCAAGTTCGCAGTTTTTCATTGTGCACAAAGACAGTGCGAGCCTTGACGGCCAGTATGCGGTGTTTGGCTATGTGACGGAAGGGATGGAGGTAGTGGATGAAATTTGCACAAAAGCGGAGCCTGTGGATGGCGACGGTACGATTCCCGCTGAAAACCAGCCGGTTATTTCCACAGTTAAGATACGGGAAGCAAAATAGCGCTCTGGGCATTTGCATCCGGATTTGTGAAAAATCTCTGTAAGGCAGGCGAAAGGCATAGCAAAATCATCGGAAGAAGGGATTTTGCCATGCCTTTAAAAATCTGCGAATAGGACTTGCTAGTTATACTGTGCATAGAAATTCCGCCTGGATTAATCATTTCATTTTCTAATCTCCGCATGAACGCTTCGGATTGTCCTGGCGGACGTATCGGCGTCAGGATTTTGGACTGATTTTTTAGAACGGAGATTGTAGGGAAAAGCGCTGGAATTTAGAAAAAACCAATGGGAAATGGAGATAAAAAACCGGAAAAAAGATTGAATAAAAACCGGTAAGCCGATATAATAACAACAGAAACAGAAAATAATCTGGCAGCATACTTCATAATATGCAGCAAAGAAAGCCGCTGCATAAAAATAAAAGAAATAAATTCTAATACTGTCTTATGAGCGCTTCGCTTATAATAATACAAATAAAAAAAACAGAATGAAAGGTTGAAACATTATGAGCAAAAGATTAGGCTTGTTTTTTGCAGCCCTTGTCTCAGCCGCCGCGTTGTCCGGGTGCGCCGGAGCAAAAGAAGACAAGACTGCAAATTCCGACGATTCATTGCAAAACGGCAATAAAAACATGGATGAGACAGAAGCGTCGCCCGAAAACGAAGATGTAAAACTGGCCGTTTGGGGCGCCGAAGAGGACGAGGAGCTTTTGCGGCAAATCATTGAAAATTTTCAGGAAGAATACAAAGGACAGGCGAATTTCAATATCACATTTGCCGCCCAAAGCGAAGCCGGGTGCAAAGACGCTTTGCTGGGAGATTTGGAGGCCGGAGCCGATGTCTTTGCTTTTGCTGATGATCAGTTAAGCGCCCTTGTCGCTGCAGGCGCTTTGGAACCGGTAGAAAATGCAAATCAGATCAGAACGGAAAACCTGCCCGGCGCCATAGAAGCCGCTTCGGTTGAGGATGTTCTCTATGCGTATCCTTTAACGGCGGACAACGGTTATTTTCTTTATTATAACAAGCAGTATTTCAATCAGGAAGATGTAAAAACATTTGACCGTATACTGCAGATTGCCGCAGAAAACGAAAAAAGAATTACGATGGACTGGTCTTCCGCGTGGTATGTGTACGCTTTCTTTGGCAATACCGGGTTGAATGTCGGACTAAACGATGACGGAATTACGAATTACTGTACCTGGAACGGAACGGACGGAGACATCAAAGGGACAGACGTTGCCGGCGCCATGCTTGCTATTGCCGGCAGCCCGGCTTTTTTGAGTACAGAAGAACAGGGCTTTCTTGCAGGGATTCAGGATGGTTCCGTAATTGCCGGAGTCAGCGGCGTATGGAACGCGGTTGCCATGAAAGATACCCTGGGAGCAAATTATGGAGCCGCTAAACTGCCTACCTATACCTGCGCAAACCGTCAAATACAAATGGCTTCTTTTTCCGGTTATAAATTAATCGGAGTGAATGCCTATTCCAAACAATATACATGGGCGTCCCGGCTGGCGGAATGGATTTCCAATGAGGAAAACCAGCAGCTTCGTTTTGAAATGCGCGGTCAGGGCCCTGCAAACAAAAACGCCGCGGCATCTGCCAGCGTACAGGATTCCCCTGCCATTACCGCGTTGATTGAACAGTCGGAATTTTCCTGTCTGCAGCGCATCGGCAGCAATTTCTGGGATCCGGTATCTGCGTTTGCCACAAATATGGCTGCCGGAAATCCGGGAGGAAAAAACTTGCAGGAACAGCTTGACACAATGGTGGAAGGGATTACCGCACCATAGAGAATACATCTATTTTGTTTGGAGGATATAGGGATTATGAAGAAAAAATGGAATATCAAATACCGGTTAATATTACCCATTGCCCTGCTTGGAATTGTAGCGCTGATATCAAATCTCCTTGCAGTTTCCAATATCAAAAACGTCAATGACAATGCCGCCAATATTGCGGACAATTATATGGAAGGAAAAACCCAGTTGGCAAAACTCCATCAGTCCGTTATGAACATACATAACTTAGCGTTATCCCATATTGTAGCTACAGATTACAGCACTATGATTACTCTTGTCAACGACATAAAAGAAGAAGAAAAAAATTTGGACGATATGCTGGCGAAATACGAAACTTATATTACGGATGATGACAGAGAAACGTATAACGCCCTGCTTTCTGACTGTGATTCTTTAAAGCATTCTCTTGTTTTCCTCGTATGCGCCAGCGCATCCGGCAAAACACAGGACGCTTACGCCTGTGCCAATGGCGATGTGGCTTCTTTCAACGCCGCGGTTGAAAATAATATCGCTGTTTTGGACAGTTCCATCAGCGGCCGGACAACTCAGGCAAGAGAGCGGCTTTCTTCCGTTTACCTTAGTTCTATGATTACGAACAGCGTATCTACGCTTGCCTGTATGATACTTGTATTTATCACGATTTCCCTTATCTTAAGATCTGTCGTCAAGCCGATTAAGAATATTTTGGAAACGCTCCGTGGATGTTCCGGACGCATCAGCGGCGTGGTTGACGAGGTTTTGTCGCGGACGCGCACTTCCAGCGAAAGCGCTATGGATTTATCCACTCTTGCGAAAGAACTGTCAGCGACAATTCAGGAAGTGGCAAACAATACTTCCCATATCAATCAAAATGTCAAAAATGTACAGCAGGATGCGGAAAGTATGGCTGAGGAATGCGGAAAAATTACCGTTTACTGCAACGAGATGAATGTACGGGCGGAGGATATGGGGCAATCCGCACAAGCAAGCTTAAACAATACGAACTCCAAAATAAAAGAAATTTTAGATGTTTTAAACGAGGCCATTGAAGGGAGTCACAGCGTCGATCAGGTAAACAGCCTTACCCATGCGATTTTAGAAATTTCTTCGCAGACGAATCTGATTGCCTTAAACGCCTCCGTTGAGGCGGCAAGAGCAGGGGAAGCGGGAAGGGGCTTTGCCGTAGTGGCGGAAGAAATCCGGCAGCTTGCGGCTTCCAGCAGTGAAACTGCAAACCGTATTCAAAAAGTTAATACAACTGTAACCCATGCGGTATACAACCTTTCCGAAAGCTCCCAAAATCTTGTAAATTACATTGAGGAATCTATCTTAAAAGAGTTTCTTTCCTTCGTTGCCTGCGGACAGCAATATCAAAACGACGCCGCCTATATCCGTCAGGCTATGGCTGCGTTTAACATTAATACGGATCATTTGAAGTCTTCCATGGCAGAAATCGCGGCGTCTATAGAGACGATTACAAACGCCATTGATGACGGGGCTTTGGGTATTTCCGGCGTTGCGGGCAGCGCCCAGCATCTGGTAACAGATATGAAAGAAATCACAAACCGCATGGACGTAAATCATAAGGTAGCGTCTGAATTGGAAAAAGAAACGGTAACGTTTGCTAATTTATGAGAAAGGGTTCGCAGTGAAGGAAAAGGAATTGCAGTCAAAAATAATGAGCAGACTGAAAAAAGATACTTTTTGGAGTCTGATTAAGAACAAAGATACTATCGAAAAAATTTTAGAAAAATATTCCAGTGAGGAAATATTGCCGTATTTTTCCGTAGATTATTTATTGAAGTTAAATTATTATAAAGGATGTAAAATTATATTAGACGGGATAAGGAATGAAGAAGATGATAATGAACTTACTGTTTTAAACGGAGAGTTCATACATAATATTTCTTTGGAAACGGAACAACAGTTATATCCTGATTTGTTACTATATAATAAATCGAATGGGAAATATATAATATGTGAGTTAAAGAGGAGTAAAGAAGCGGAAAGACAGGCAGTTACTGAGCTGCTGGGCTATGAACTTGAAATAAAAAATCATTTGCCGCTTGCATCAAATTCAGAAGTATTGATGATTTTAATTTCATTTAACTACAGCGCTCTGCTTCAGCATTCTATTGAATCGCTGATATTAGATAATAAACCTATCATGTGTTTAACGCCGATCCTAAAAGATAATGAATTTGAATATTTTGATATTTTTTTCCCGGAATGTTGGACGAATACGAATTATGCGCTTTTAAATGAAAAAGCATTTCAGGGAATAACATATTCAATATCTAATAAATTGAACCTGGAGGAAGAAAAAAATACGGAGGATCTGATTCATATTTCCTTAACTGCTGTCGAGTATGTGAGAGGTAACTGTGAAAAATATAAACAGCATGGCTTCTCAATGATATGGGTATCGAATAACCCGTCGCAGGTATGTGTTTTCATCACAATATTTTTAATGAATCCATATTACATATTCTGCAATTCTTCAAATAGAACGAAAAAGAGTCCGGTTGTTGAAAATATAAATAAATATATGAATGATTATCAACTGGATGCAGTCAATTACGGATCGGCAGAGTTTGCTTTTTCCGATGCATATCAATATTTGAAAAATGATGTTGACGTAATGGAAGAGTGCAATGTAGATTTGTATTCTTTTCGAAGAGATATGATATATAAGGGCAATGCGATTAAATGTGATTGTTGGGGAGAATTTGGAGAAGCAATTCGTTTCGCATTTTTAAATAAAAACGTTAAAGCAATAACAAATCCAAGATACGTTAATTTTAATGAACCGATATTGTTTTTTAAGCTATTTGACTTAATTACAGAAAATTATTTGTTTGCTTCCGGTTTCGATAAATTATATGATTATTTTAAGTTTGGTGTGAAAATCGGATGCTTATCAAACCTCTGTTTAAACTATAGTGATTTAAACATGAATGATATGGGATTGCCTATAGATGAAAATAATGCTGTAATTGAACAATTAATCTCACCTGTGTTTGAGTTGAAAAATAAGATTTTATGGGATCTTTATAAACTGGAAAATTCTTTGCAGGAAATTCAAATGAGATACAATTTAGACGGCGGAATAAAAAAGTTTGATGCGTCAAATAAAAAAAGTTTTGTTGAATTATCCCGGTATCTTCTGAATTTTATGAAAAATTTTAGGGATTGTATGAATGAAAGATGCAAGATTATTATGGATATGGGGTATAAAAACGGAGCTTTTTTTGATGATTGGTTTTGGAGTCTGATAGAAATAAACGAAAAAGCTTTTTTTGAATCAGAAATCATAAATTATGTATATCCTGTTTTCTGTGAATTTCTCTGGGAGCTGATTCGTACAGAAGATATATCCATTAAATCTGATTTATTTCAAGTTTTATCAGATTTGTCCGGTGTGTTTGATAGAACTGCTGCAGAAGGGGAGAATGGGGCGCAGCAATTATGTAAAGATTTTGCCGCAATAGATTCAAAAAAATATAATAATGTAATGAGTGAATTGGAAGACGGTTTAAAAATCAAACTGACAAAAAAAT
>CAJUIS010000016.1 GCA_910586645.1 uncultured Lachnospiraceae bacterium
TTTTATGCGACCTGCAAGTGATTTTATTTATATTCAACTGTCAAACTCCCGCGTGAAAGGGCGATGTCTTAACCGCTTGACCATGGAGCCTCACATATCCATTTAACTGAACTCGTCATGTCTTCATCTCGACAGCGTATTAATATTATCACAATTCTTTCTCTTTTGCAAGGGCTTTTTTTAAAAGTTTTTAAACCATTTACATTTTTCGCAAAATATTATATAATATGCAAAAATGATAAATAAGGAGATTTTTCATATGAGCCAGGAAAAAGTAGAACGTTATAAAAAAGAAAAAGCCCATCGCAAACAGACAATTAAAAAACAAAAAATGAAATCCTTTACCGCACGCGCTGCCGGCGTGCTTGTCTGTGCGGCTCTTTTGGGCTGGATCGGTTATTCCGGATACAGCAAATGGGAAGCGTCGCAGCCTGCCAAAACCACGGAAATTACAGTTGACGCCCTGTCGGAATATATCAACGGCCTGTCGGCAGAAGATTAAAATTCATAAAATAAATCCCGAAATGCAGATCAGACATTTCGGGATTTTTTATTGCCTCCATCTTAAACAGTCACTCTGTGCCGGCTTTCTTGAGCGCATCGTTTACCGCATTCAGAATTACCATCGAGGTATACTGGTTTTCTTCGCTGTAAGAAATATTTTCCGTTGACTGTTTGGATACAATCTGCTCTGAAAGATTCTCCACAGCCGGCTCCATCAACGGATACATTGTCGTCACCGTCTCGTCCAGATTTACAAGCGATACGGAATTAATCCGGTTCTCATCCACTGCCACCTGCACATCAATGGTACTGTCATTAAACTGGATTGTAGACGTATATACACCTGCAACGTACTTCATCGTTTCTGCCGCATTGTCTTTCTGCTTAGGAAGGAACATAAATATTAAAAGCAGAATCAATAATATCCCAAGCCCCGCAAATATCAGTGTATAGATCATCTCTTTCATATGAAGGACTACAATTTTCGTTTTGGCGCTCACCCTGATTCCTCCGATTCCCCTGATTAGTAAATTGTATGCGCCAGTGAGTCTTTTATACCAAATTCTTTTCAGACAATCCACAGAATAATTTTCATCTCTTTGAACAAACTATACTCTATGAATATAAAAGAACACCGACTGGAAAAAAATTTTGCAATCTGCGGACTGACCGGATGGTGTATGGAAATTATTTATACATCTCTCGGTTCTTTGAGAAAAAAAGATTTCACGTTGATGGGCAACACTTCCATATGGATGTTTCCCATCTATGGAATGGCATCCATGATAGGAGAAACATATCCCATTCTAAAAAAATTTCCGCCGCTGTTTCGCGGCGGAATCTATGGCGCAGGCATACTTTCCTTTGAATACATGAGCGGAAGTCTGCTGAAAAAACATAAACTCTGTCCATGGGATTACAGTAAGGCAAAACTGAATGTAAACGGCTTAATCCGTCTGGATTTTTTCCCTCTCTGGATGGGCGCCGGACTCATCTTCGAACAAATCCTCTGCCGCAGACAATAACCGCGCCTTACGGGATTTTTATTTTATCTCGCTGTAAGAGCTGTAGGTTGAGCCCTTTATGCCGTTCCCAACAGCCCGCACTTTATAATAGTAATTTTTATTAACTCTCCGGTTCGTATCTTTAAAGAAGCTCTCCTTCTGAACCGTTGCAATCTTCTGATATTTCCCTTTTTTGGACGTACTGCGGTAAACTTCGTATTTTACCGCTCCCTTCACTTCTTTCCAGCTTACCTTTGCTCTCGCCTGAGATTGTTTTTTAATGGAAACTGCAGGCTTTTTTAATAATTTCACTTTCTGAGCGGCACAGAACGGAGCCGTAATTTTTTTTGCCCCTGACATTTTATATGGACGGACTTTATAATAATACGTCTTGCCGCTTACTACGTTTTTATCTCTCCAGGTTACCGTTCCGGACTTTTTGACGGACGCCGTCCTTGTATAAACGCCGTTTTTGGACGTGCTGCGGTAAATCTCATAACCTTCCGCCCCTTTCACCTTATTCCAGCCCAGAAGAACCTGCTCAGAGGATTTTCCGACCAAACGGTTTATACTCGTCTTTGAAAGCGTTTCTTTTGTTTCCTCCGCTCTCTTTAAGCCATAGCAGGATGCGATTCCTTTTGCATCCGCCACGCCCAGTTTCTTTAACATCGCGCTTGTGCTAAGAAACATTTTCGCATCCGTAAAATTCGAAATAAATGCGTGTTCCACAATAATTCCAGGAAACCCGGCCTTTTTCGCTCCCCGGATCACAGCATAATAATCCGCTGCAGATCCGTCCGGATACGATGACCCAATCATGGAATTTAATGTTTTCAGCCCTCTGTTGCGAAGGCCAAGCGCCGTCAGGTTCTTTTGAATCGCACTTGCAGCCTTTCTGCCTTTTGCCCCCACAGACGGCCTGTAATTGGAATTCGGATAAAAAACTTCCGCACCGGACGCCGATGAATTCCCCGCCGAATTAATATGCAGACTGACAAACAAGTCCGCTTTTACACCGGCGGCAATGGAAACTCTCTGATCCAGCCCCACATATGTATCGTTCGTTCTCGTCATATAGACTTTAACGCCCTGATACTTTTCCAGTTCCGCTTTACAGTATTGGGCTATTTTTAGTGTAAGCATCTTCTCATACAGGCCGTTTGCCGCCGCGCCGCTGTCATATCCGCCATGACCGGCGTCCAGCACGATGACAAGCTCCGCCTTTTTCGCCTGAATGTTATTCGTTCCGGAAACCGTAAGCATCGCTGCCAGAAGAAAAACTGCCAGAACTCTTTTCATCTTATCCATAATGTCCTCCACTGTTTTTTCTTTTCATTTTGCCATTTTAACACAAAAAAACGCCCGCTTCAAGCCAAACAAAAAATCCAATTCTTTCCTGTCTTTACAAAAAATTATTTTCTTTTATTTTTTCATTGACAAATTGGTTTACAAAATGTAAACTATCATTGTGGTCTACATAATGTAAACCAGTAAAATTATGTTTCAAACAATAAAAAAGAAAAGGAGTCCGCTATGACAGAGTACAGACTGGGAGAAATTGAAGCGCAATTCGCAGAATTAATCTGGGAGCAGGAACCCATATCTTCGGGAGAACTTGTCAAATTATGCCAAAAAAAACTGAACTGGAAAAAATCCACAACGCACACCGTCCTCCGGAGAATCTGTCAAAAAGGTCTTTTCCAGAATAAAGACGGTCAGGTGACTTCTCTTGTCAGCAAAGATGATTTTTTTGCAGGACAGAGCGAAAAATTTGTAAAAGATACGTTCCATGGTTCGCTGCCCCGCTTTTTTGCAGCATTCGCATCCCGAAAAAAGCTTTCCGAAAAGGAAATCAAAGAGATCCAGGAAATTATTGAAAAAAATCAAAATAGAAATTCACAGGAAAGGGGGAGCTGAAATGGAGTTTCGTTTGCTTTCTGACATTTTTACAAAAGTATTAAACATGAGCGTAACGGCAGGCATAATCATCTGCGCTGTCTTTTTCTTTCGTCTTTTTCTCCGTAAAGCCCCTAAAATCTTCAGCTATTTGCTTTGGGGAATTGTTCTGTTTCGTCTGTTGTGCCCGGTATCTGTATCCGCGCCGTTTTCCGTTCTGCGCGTCTGCAATGCTCCGACGGCGGAAACGGGAAGCCCTGAATTTATTTCCACGCGCCCTTTGGAACATACGCCTGGCAAAAATCCGGAAAATGACTCTTTCATTTCAAAAAACTTCCTGTCTCAGTCCGAAACGTCCGTCCCGCAGTCCGGCGCGTCTTCCTGCCATTCCGTTCAAACTGCAGCCCTTAAGTACGGCAGTCTCTTCTGGATAGCCGGAATCCTTGCAATGACCGGATACGGCGTCGTCAGTGCGCTTTGCCTGAAACGCCGCCTGGCAGTCTCCATACGAATAAAGGACAATGTTTATCTTTCCGATTACATCGGCGCTCCGTTTGCCACAGGCGTTATTCTGCCGAAAATCTATCTGCCGCATGGGCTGTCGGAACAGGAAACGCAATTTATCCTTTTGCACGAGCAGACGCATATCCAAAGAAAAGATCCCGCCATAAAACTGCTGGCCTTTTTCGCTCTTACCATACACTGGTTTAATCCGCTTGTCTGGGCTGCCTTCTCTGCCGCAGAAAGGGACATGGAAATGTCCTGTGATGAAACCGTTATGAAAAAAATAAAAAAAGATATAAGGACGGAATATTCCAACTCTCTTTTATGCCTTTCCTCCGGGAAACAACCGTTTTGGGGAACGCCGCTTTCTTTTGGCAAAAGCAGCGCAAAAAGCAGGGTGAGCAATGTAATGAAGTACAAAAAGCCCGCCCTTTTTACAGTGGGCGCCGCTTCCGCCCTCGTAATCGCCTGCCTGCTTATTCTCTGCACAAACCCAAAAGTAAAAAACGGCTCCAAAGATTCGGCCGGCGAACCGGCGCCTGACGCAGCTCCGCTTTCAACGGAACGTTCCTTAACGGCCGATCCGCCGGAAGAAACAGACAAAGACACCCTGGCGAAAGAAAGAGCTCCCGTCTATTCCTATTCCCCCAAAAACGACATCCTGATGGGACAGTATGGAGAAGGATTCTGGGAAGGATTTTCCGATCAGTATACGGAAGAAACTGTCTGTTCCGTAACGGCGGACGTTACCCATGACGGAATTTTGGATCGTCTGGATGTAATCGCCGCAGATTACAACGAATCGCCTCACAGCGACGCCGCCGAAAGACTAAGCGGTGTGGGACTTGGCTACGTAAAAATCTATCCGGGGATAAAAGACGGCGGATTCGAAGAAAATCCCTTATTCGTCACCCCGCAGCTTTCCGGCTCTCACGCCACAAACGGACAGGTCTGCCTTGTAAAAAAGGACGGGATGGATTATATTCTGACCAGCAACCTGTATGAAATACAGGGAAGGGCCGAATACTGCTATACCGTATTTTATCTGGATTCCGATAGAAGAATGGCTGTATGCGCAGACGAACAGCTCGTGAATTTTCCCGTAAATGAAGCAGACGATCCGGACAGTCCGACCCAAAAAGAATGCGTCCCAGATTTCTTCACTGAACATTTAAAAGAATGGACAAACGACAGTATACTGTTTATTTCCTGCGACGTTTTTTCCGAACCTTCCGTTTATATTTCAACAGAAGATACTATGTATACGGCCTCCGATTATTATGATTCCGTTTTAAAACAGCGGTGAACCCCTTGCATTTTCTCTGGCGGCATACTATAATCCTCCTATAGAAAAACGTTTACATCTTTTTTCATATATGCCATGTGAGGAGGAATGATATGGAAAATACTGTGATCACACTGACCGGGAGCCATACCGCAGATATCCGGACGCTCACCCGGCTTTTAAAGCAGGGCATTTCCGCCGATCTGATTTCCGAAAGCCAGCAGGAACCTGGCAACGCCAGAATCATTCTGCTTTGTTTTGAAAAATATTACCTGCGCAACAACAGCTATGCAAGCCTGACCATTCTGCTCACGGAAGACGATGCGGAACAAACTGCGGAAATCATTGGCTTCGGCGGAGGGAACGGGCTTTTTAACATCAGTTTTGGAGCCAACTCAAATTTCGCCAATACAGCCGTCAAAATACTGAAGGAACATGGTTTTTCATAATGTCAAAAACCATATTCCTTCTATTATTATCACGATTTATAATTCAATGGCAGATTTTTCCATCGTTTCCGCAGCAGATACGCCGCGTCTTTCGGCTGGCGCTGCCTGGTAAATACGCCTTTTTTATTGCCGTTTACACGCAGAATCCCTTCCGTCGTCTGAAAATCCGCAAAATTCCAGATCTGCTCTCCTTTAATAAATTCATAGGAATCAAAGACCTCATTCGTCATATTTAAATATTCTTCCTGATATTCCTGGCTCCACATCACAGAAGGAAGCTTATGCTCAAGCCCAAGCGTATCCGCGCCGTACTCCGTAAAAAGAAACGGTTTGTCCAGATTCAGAGCTTTCCATGCGTCCATTTCCTTTCTAAACAGAATCTCCGCTTCTGAGATCTCATATCCGCCTTTTACATACCATCCATAATAACGGTTTAATGCAATGATATCGCTGAACTGATAGCATTTACATTCGCCCGGCAGGGAATTCATAATCAGGGCAAACGTCCTTGGCCGCTTCTGTGCATCCAGCTCGCGCGCCCATTCAAATATTTCTTTAAAATAAGGAACGGCAGCTTCATTCGTCGTCTCCGGTTCATTTAAAAGGCTCCATGCAATGACACAGGGATGGTTTTTGTCTCTTGCAATCATCTCCTCAATTGCTTTTTTATGCGCCTTTAAAAGCAAAGGCGTCGTTTCTTTTTCAAAAAACGCCGTTTTCTTTCCAGAGCTTGCCTCCATAAAATTCATCAAACTCTCAAACATACCGACTGCCGCCACTTCATCGATAACCAGAAATCCCTCTTCGTCGGCCATCTGATAAATCTCTTCGCTGTATGGATAGTGCGCTGTCCGGAATGAATTTGCCCCAATCCATTTCATCAGCTCAAAATCACGCTTCATTACACCTATCTGAAATCCCCTGCCCACAATGTCGCAGTCTTCGTGTTTTCCAAATCCTTTCAGATAGACAGGCTCTCCGTTTATCAGAATAGAAGTCCCTTTTACCAAAACTGTACGGATGCCGATTTTCTGTCCATACTCGTCAATGACGCCGTCTCCATCCATGATGCGGATAATCAAATGGTACAGATATGCGTTTCCTGCCTGCCAGAGCCGGGCATTTTCCACATCTATCACGCCGCTTTTCCCTTTTGCGCATGCCACTTCCTCTCCTTTGTCATCCAGAAGTGAAACAGAAACGGGATGCTCGCCCGTCGTTTTAACGGAATAAATAATTTTTGCATTTTTTCCGGAAATCTCATAATTCAAATCAAAATCAAAGATATGCTCTTTTGGAAGCGCAATCAGATGCACAGAACGCTGGAGCCCGGCATAATTAAAAAAGTCAAAATAGGGCTTGTTCATCTTTTTTCCGTTTGGCAGCACATACGTTTCGCCGCAGGGAATATTGGTTACAGTCAGCTCATTGTTTACTTTTACGATAACTTTGTTATAAGAATCATATGACACCGCATCTGTCACATCCGAAAGAAACGGCAGAAAACCGCCCTCGTGTTCCGTAATTTCTTTTCCGTTTACAAAAACTTTTGCCCGGTGAGTCGCCGCTCCGAATCTTATAAATATACGTTTTCCTTCCCATTCTCCCGGCACAAACACATCCTTTTCATACCAGACGTCCCCCGCAAACTCCCGGACGTCTTTTTCCGTATAAAAATCCTGAAAACTTGCCGGCACCGGAATCAAATCTTTTCCGGGAATGCCCGCGCTAAAGTTTTTGTTTTCTCCGTCTCCCTGTTCGTCCAGACAGAATTTCCACATACCGTCCATAGAAGAAAGCCTTCTGGATACCGTAGACACCGGATATAGCATGGAATGTTCCAACATTTTATTCCCCTCTTTCCTGTTCTCATTTTTCCCACACAGAGGAATACCCTTAAAGCATTGCCTCCTGGCTATACTTCCGTTAGTATTTCCATGCCGTTCTGTTTTTATACCCTATTGAAAGGCCGAATGGCCATAATAGGATGCCTTTTAATGGAACCTATATTAGAGGTTTTAGTATTGTTTTCTTTATCAGATTAAATTCATGTCTTCCGCCTTCTACAATAAAAAGAACTTTTCCGGTTCTTTTATTCTTTATCAATTCCATATTCCGGAATCCCTCCAAACACACCGCTCAAATACATTTTTTCCAGATTCTGCGCAGCTCTTGGCTTCTCATCGGAGAAACGGTTCAGCCTGCTCCCTTCGCCGTCCGACATTTCTACCGAATAAATCTGATCTGGTCTTAGGATAGCATTTGAAAGCAGGTTTGTGGAATGGGAAACGCAAAAAAGCTGTGTGGCTGTACTGGACTGCATAATATATTTCACGAGGAGTTCTTCTAATTTATTGTGCAGACCGCTGCTGAATTCATCAATGATTAATAAGCCGTCTCTCTCAACAGCGCTGATCACGGCCGGCAATATATTAAGCAGTGTCTGGTTCCCCGTTGATTCCATAAAAAGAGGCATCGGAATGTCAAAACCCTTCCGTTCAAAAAAAATCATTTTTCCTTCATCTTCTTCCATAGAAAAATGAACGCCCTTTTTTTCAATATCTTTTGTATACTGAATCAAATAGTCAAAATGATAATCTGACAAAAAACGGTTCAGTTTTTCCGGACTGTGCGCTTCCATATATTTTCGAATAATCAGACTTTCCCCATCATAAGTAATAATCTGTCTCGAATAAGCGTTGATATAAATTGATTTTTTCAGATAATCAAACCACTTTTCCAATATCTCGTTTTCTGCAAATCTGGTATTAAAATATACGCGCTTCAAAAACAGCAATGCTTCGTCGACTTCATGGAACGTAACGTTATCCTGTAAAATTAATTTTCCGCTGTCTTTTAAACGTTCAAGAACTATTTGTCCATCCACCGACAATTTTTCTTCTGTAATTGAATTTCCAAAAAATGAAAAGTCATAGATAATTTCGTGATTTTCCATTTCAAACTCAAATTTTAAATCGGTTGTCTGATTTTCAGAAAAAAGGCACTGATATAAAACCAGATTAATCTCTTTATCTTTGAACAGTAAATCCAGCAGCAATTTCAAAGGTAAAAGCGCCGTTGTTTTACCGGATGCATTATCACCTACAAACAACAGGCCTTTTAAAATTTTCCCATGCGTGTTTTGATTCAACAACTGATAATTTGTTTTTTTCAAATCAAAAACAGTTTCATTTTTGAAACATTTAAAATTCCTGATGCTGATTCTTTTTATCACTGTCCTTCACCTCGCCATTTTTTTACACTTAAATCAAAAACTGCTGAAATTTTTTTACATTTCAATTCTATCACATTAGTATTTTTGTTTCAATGACACTTTATACCTGTGTTTTCTCCTGCCTGACGAAAGACCGATGGAACATCAGGAACCTGTCTTTCTCTATGCGCTAATTCAGCTTTTCATAAACGCATCCATAATACGGACTCCCGCTGCCATCCTTTTCAGATTCGAAAGCTCTCTTCCCATATAATCCTCAAGCTGGCTGATTTCTTCTTTTGCAAAGCCGCGGCTGGAAAGAATCGTGCAGTCCGGAATCTTTCCCTCTGCCATCCGGCTTCCGTCTGTAAAGGATACAAACGCATATTTTTTTCCGTTTCTGTTAAAAATCTGAGATACTGACATCTGCAGCGCGTCGCTCATAGTTTAATCCTCTTCCAATTCCTGATAAAATTCCGCCTGTTCGGCGTTCCTGTATTCATGCTTCTCATAATACCCAATGCAGCGGCCGCTTTCATCCCGCAGCGCCACCATATAAACATCTTTATTTTGCCTGTGGTTATGAAACGTATAAACCCTGTTATGTTCTTTGCTCTCTAAAAACCATGCGGCAACCTTCTCTATTTTCCGGCACGAATCATCATTATGACAATCCAGAAGGCTTTTTCCCACCAGCTTCCCTCCGCCCCATTTGACATAATTTTCTTCCGCCGCCGGATTCATATAAATGATTTCATGTTTTAAACTGCAAATTACAACTGCGCACCGATCCGCATCTACAAGACCTTTCAAAAACGGATATAATTCCATTTCAGCAATCCCCCTCTTTTTTAATTTCCCTTATAGTATCACAAAAAATTTTTCTGTTCAATCGGCTAAAATTATCGAATTCCATGGCTTCTCTTTTTATTCTGTCGAAAAATCCAAATAAACAGGCTGATTTTTTGCGCGATGCAGCAATTGGCCGTCGTTCTTCCATGTCAAAACCAAAAAGAAGGGAAACAAATCCAAAAAATCTGTTTCCCTGCCCACAATTCCTATCTTATAGATATAGATTCTTACCGATTTCCCTTAAAATATGCCAAAATACTTTCCAATCCAATAAATCGCCCCCAAAACCCAGGAACTGAAGATCCCATACAAAATCGCCGGGCCTGCAATTGTAAAAATCTTGCAGCTAATCCCAAAGACCTGCCCTTCTGCTTTTGTCTGGTTAGGATCCGTTAATTTTTCAAGATTCCTTTCGCAGCCTGTATCTTCTTGCCCTGTTTCTTCCCAATGCCTCAACATTATTCATTTCTGAAAGTATGGCTCTTGTTCTGGCTGCGCTCAAACCAAGCATTTCTGCAATATCGCTTGTTTTTGCTGTCCCTTGTTCTTGTAAATACAATCTGATTTTCTCCTGATTCCTATTTGTTTTTATCGCTTGCTTTTTATCGCCTGTTTTTATCGCTTGCTTTTTATCGCCTGTTTTTATCGCTTGCTTTTTGATAAATTTTAACGTCAGCGCTGTTCTGTCCGGGTCAAAACTTTCCTTTATATCAGGCTCTTCCCACTCTTCGTCTTCCCATACGTTAAAAATATTAGGAACTCCGCTGCCTGCATGCTCACCGATATCTATCAAATTAAACATTTTCATCAGACTCTTATTCCTTGGGTCGGATTTTCCACCTTTACGCATCTGTTCCTTCCCAAGCCTGATATAACCTGGATTTTCCAATGTAATTTTATCATTCTCTTTGATAATAATAACACCATATTTCCCATAAAAATCCGTATTGATAATACAATTCGCCAATGCTTCCCGCAGCGCTCGGTGAATCGGTGTGTCATCCACCCGAAAACCGCCTTGTATTTTAAACGGAACTTTGATATCCTTCGTAATTTTACTGTATACCCGAAAATAAAAATCAAATAAATTTCCTGACCACTCGCCGGATGAGGACTGAATCCTGTCCGTCCATCGGATCACCGTATCCGGATTTTCTCTGTAATCCAGAAAATATTCTGGAAAGTATCTCACAATATCATATTCATTCCCAAACATAAGCATTCCGGCGGCAGTCGGATGAAGCCTTCTATCCGCTGCAGAAACACCTGCCGCCCCAATCACTCTAAGATATTCGCTGTCATCCAATCGCTCAAAAGGATGTCCCGGCTTAAAGGATTTATGACTGTTGCGATAACCACGAATGGAATCCTGATTCAAATCTTTAATTTCAGCCTCGTCAAGCACTTCCATATCCATGGTTTCCTCTGCCTGATCCCTCAACATTGTTTTGACCTGCAATCTGGTACAGTGATAGTCTCCCTCCCAATTTCTGCGAAAAGTTCCTCCAAACAAATCATCATTGATGTATACCGGCTTTTGATCTCTCTTTGCACTCGGCACCCAGATGACCATAATCACATCATCTGTGCCAGCCACCGAAAAAATTTCTACGTCATCCTCTTTCAAAAGATTTATACTCACCTTTTTACGATTATTAAGCGTATCCCAGAAATCCTTCTTCAATTTTGCCGCATTTTTCAACCCGGTAGTATGCCATTTACCGTCTTTATCCTCTTTCACCCCAAGAATAATAACACCGCCATAACAGTTGGCAAAAGCAGAGTAGGTATCCCACAAACTATTTGGAAGTCCGCCTTCTGCTTTTTTAACTTCCCTTCTGTTATCTTCCTTGTAAGAATCAAATTTTGTCAGTTCAAATAATTCTTCCATATTCACTCCTTTAAAAACAGACTGCATACTGTTCATATTATATCAGGTCTTTAGAAAAATTCCTATGGTTATCACTCATATTTCCCATACCATACTTTTTGTTATGTTAAATACAAACAACCGCATTATCCTTTTTAAATTTATATAAAAACAACAGGCAGGCTGATGAATTTTTTAAACACATCAGCCTGCCTATAAATCCTATTCTTAATATCTGTTTCTTATTTTCTCTAAAATATGCCAAAATACTTTCCAATCCAATAAATCGCCCCCAAAACCCAGGAGCTGAAGATCCCATACAAAATCACCGGGCCTGCAATTGTAAAAATCTTGCAGCCAATTCCAAAGACCTGCCCTTCTTTTTTAAACTCAATGCTGGGAGCCGCTACAGAATTTGCAAACCCTGTAATCGGCACCAGCGCGCCCGCGCCGCCAAACGTCGCCAGCTTCGGGTAAATATTAAAACCGGTTAAAACCACGCTGAGCAAAACGAGAATCAAACTGCACCAGCTTCCGGAAGTATCCTTGTCCAGTCCAATGCTTCCGCAGTACTGCAAGATTCCCTGTCCGACAATGCAAATTATGCCGCCCACAAAAAAAGCCTTTGCCATATTTTTCGGCAGGGAATGCGTTGGCGTCACTTCCTTGACATATTCGTTATAGGCTTTTTGCTCTTCTTCCTTCTCCCGGCTGATTTTCTTTTCCTTTGCCAAATGTATGCCCTCTCTTTCTAATTTACTTCCCAGAGCTTTTCCTCCTTCAGTCCCCACAAAAGCAATTCCTTCATTTCTTGTTCATATTCATCCGATCCCTCGTAATTTTTTAATAATTTTACCAGATAACGCTCTTTTTCATCTCTTCCGGAAAATTTGGAAAGCTCCGGTGACAGAAACTCCTTTAATTCTTTTGGACGGATATCCTCTTTGGGCGTAAGCCCCGCGATTTTACAGAATAAGCCCGCGCCATAATAAAATTCATAATTCCCAAGCATGACGGATGCCTGCATATTGCATTTTAACATCACGCTCTGTCTTGCTACCAATGCTACCATACGCCAATCCCCCTCCATCTGTTTGATATGCCTTATATTTTAAACCCGGTTTTTTATTTCGTCAATGTATGCCTACTGTCCAATCTGACGGGAAAAATACCAAAGTCCCCCTATCGTCTTCCCAATCGCCATAAACGTAATTACCCAGGAAAGCCCCATTTTTAAATGAAACCTCCGAAACATAATCGGAAACACATTCATAATTTCCGCCAGCGCCATAACAAGGCAGCCCACCTGAATTCCGGAAAACAATCCATATAAAATCAAAAAAGAACTGCCAAACGGAATCACAAGATCCGGAAATACAGTAACGATGCAGCCTGAAATTCCGCCCAAAATAATCGCATTTTCAAACAAAAGGATGCGGCCAGCCGTATGCCCCTTTCCAATAATCCGGGGAACAATCTTTAAAGAGACAATCAGGGCAAACGTCCCGGCCGCCACGGAAAGCCCGCTGGCAAGGCCAAGAAACGCCAAAAACATCTGTTTAGCCAACATCTTCTTCTTGTCCTCCTCTGCCTGAATTTTCAATAAACGTGGTGTCTGCGTCCTGTTCATATTTCCGCATCTGTACCTGGACCGGAGTCGGATCCGGCGTAAACTTCTTCTTTCCAAAATGGTTAAAGAACACGAGGATTCCAATCGAAATCCCAATACAGTAACTGATTTCAAGTTCCGTAAATCCGCTGGACTCTTCCTGCATCACCTGATAATAAAATTTTCCAAACAGCTCTGTAATGCCAATGTCATTATTAAACGACATAATCGTAAAAGCCCCTCCGACAAACACCAGAATGCACAACACCGCCGTTTTGAGAAATTCCAGCGCTTTATTCTGGGAAGGATTTTTTTCATATTCTATAATAAAGTCTTCTTCGCCTTCATTGTTGATTTCCGCATTTGGATAATCCTCATGGATCAGCTCCACAATTTTTAAAATAGAAAAAACAACTCTCTGAATTTTTGGCGTTTTTCCAGAAACGTCATCCCGAAAAGAATATATTTTCTTCTGTTTTAGCTGACGTACCATGGCTTCATTCGAACTGGTAATGGAAGCAATGTCGCCCAATGTCACGTTTCTGTCACAGACAAGGATATTCTGATCTATTTTCAGATAAATTGTTTCATTATTGGCGCTCATACGCATTCACGTCCCATCATATCCCGGTATACAAAAACGCCCTCCTTTGGACTTGCCTCTTCTTTACAAACAAAACGATAATAGCAAATTCCGGAAATCATAGCTGCAATAATCAGCGCTGCCAGACAAATTCGATATGTTTTCCGATTCATCCTATCACTTCCTTTCGTGTGACTAGTATGTTTCTTTTTCAAAAATTTATACAAGCAGGAAAAAAGAAAAAATGAAACCGCAGGGGGAGAAATATGAACAAAGAAAATGAATTTTCGCGTATACTCTGGCAAATACAGGATAAACATGGTATAACAGAACATGGAAAAGCGCCCCGGAGGGCATACTTTATAAAACGGACGTCTGTCAACAAAACAAGAGGAGTTTTTATGCATGACAATAAAGAAAAGCTGACGCTTGCAGTGGAAATTGCCGATCTGCTGCTGCGCAGCGGCGGAGAAATCTATCGCGTGGAAGATACGCTTTTACACATTTTAGACGCTTTCGGCCTGGAAAATTATGACGTTTACGTACTGTCAAACGGCATTTTCGCCAGTGCGAACGAAGACAGGGAAGACGCCTGCAGCATTATCCGCCACGTCCCTTTAGGCGATGTGCATCTTGGAAAAATAGCCGCTCTCAATCAATTATCCAGAGAAATCTGCGGCCAGTCCTGCAGCATAGAAGAAGCCTGGATACGTCTGAAACAATGTCAGGATATGCCGGCGCCAAAACCCTGGGTTCAGGGCCTCTCCTGCGGCATCGGCTGCGGCTGCTTCTGCGCTATTTTCGGAGGAGGTTTTTTTGACGCAGTCTTTACTGCTGCGCTTGGCATTTTTTTACAGTATATGCGTATGGAACATGAATCCAGAAAAACGTCCAAATTTATGACGAATATCGTCGGAAGCGCATTTATGACTGCCGCAAGCCTTCTTCTTTTCAATCTCGGCCTTCCCGTCAGGCAGGATAAAATCGTAATCGGAGGCATTGTGCCGCTGCTTCCGGGAATTGCCCTTACAACTTCCATCCGGGATTTATTCAACGGGGATTATTTGTCCGGAGCGATTCATCTGCTTGACGCGCTTCTCACTGCGATGTGCATCGCCGTGGGCGTGGGATTCGTCATTATTTTATATCAGCATTTTCCTGGAGGTGTCCGTTTATGATGATTGTGCAGTTTTTGCTTGCCATGGCGGCAACGGCATCATTTGCCGTTTTGTTCGGCGTACCGAAAGATCAGTTCTTTTTCAGTTCTTTGACGGGCGCACTGGGCTGGATCAGCTATCTGATTTTCTGCGAGCTTGGTTTTGGCGTCGTTTTTGCATCGCTGTTTGCTACTTTTTTCCTTACCATACTTTCACGCCTGTTTGCAGCCATACGCAAAAACCCGGTAACGCTGTATCTTGTAACCGGCATTTTCACACTTGTCCCCGGAGCCGGGATTTATTATGCTTCTTATTATTTTATTATGAACGATATGCGGCTGTTTACGGCAAAAGGAATGGAAACGTTTAAGATTGCGGGCGCCATTTCAATCGGAATTATTTTCGGATTTGCAATCCCGCAGAAGATCTTTCAGATCAGATGCAGAAAGAAAAAGCCATGACGCCCCTTTTAAGACCGCCCTTTTAAGACCGGAGAAATATGCTTATAGATAAAAAACGCAATCCCGACGCTTAACATCCCTTTGAAAAAAGTAAACGGCATATTAAACACAATGAGGCATTCCAAAAGCCCGTTTACCCCCGGCACAATAGCCTGATACATGCCGACAATCTCTTCCATAGGCATAATCATCGTATAAAACGGATATACAATAAAATAATTGGAAATTACGCTTACCAGAGCCATAAAAACGGCTCCGGCCAAAGAACCGAAAAACGCCCGTTTCCTCGTTTTTTTCCTCTTGTAAATCCATCCGGCGGGAAAAACAAAAACAGCTCCCAAAATAAAATTGGAGATTTCTCCGACTCCTCCCGTTGTCGTAATCAAAAGATGCATCAGATTTTTTACCAGGCATACAATAACCCCGCAGACGGGGCCAAACGAAAAGGCCCCGATTAACGCCGGAAGCTCAGATATGTCCATTTCAATAAATGCGGGCATAAACGGAACGGAAAAATCAAGAAACATCAAAATAAACGCAACGGCGGAAAGCATTGCTGTCACAGTTAAATACCGGATATTTACGGGACTTTGCCCGGACGCGTTATCCATTCTTTTTTACGTCTCCTTCCAGTTTCATCGTAAGCTGGATTCTCTGTTTTTTTAAATCCACGCTCATTACCTTTACTTCCACAATATCTCCCACAGAAACAACTTCCAGCGGATGTCTGATAAAGCGGTTCGTCATCTGGGAAATATGTACAAGGCCGTCCTGATGTACGCCGATATCTACAAATGCGCCGAAATCAATTACATTCCGCACCGTTCCCTTTAATGTCATGCCCGGCGCAAGATCCTTCATCTCCAGCACGTCGCTTCTTAAAATCGGCTTTGGCATATCCTCCCTTGGGTCACGGGCAGGCTTTTCCAGCTCTTTTACGATATCAAGAAGCGTCATTTCGCCGATTTCAAGCTCTGCGGCAAGCTTTTTGGAATCAGAAATCTTTTTGGAAATTCCTTTTAAATTTCCGTCTTTGATGTCTTTTGTCGTAAATCCAAGCTTTTCCAGAAGCTTTTTCGTTGCTTCATAGCTTTCCGGATGGACGCTTGTGGCGTCGAGCGGATTTTTTCCTTCTGCAATCCGCAGAAATCCTGCGCACTGTTCATATGCCTTAGGCCCTAATTTGGCCACTTTTAAAAGCTGCGGACGGGATGCGAAACGGCCGTTTTCTTCCCTGTATGCCACAATGTTTCTGGCAACCGCTTTACTGATTCCGGAAATATAAGAAAGCAGCGGCGCAGACGCAGTATTTAAATCAACGCCGACTTTATTGACGCATCCTTCCACAACGCCGCCTAACGCCTCCCCCAATTTTTTCTGGTTCATATCATGCTGGTACTGGCCCACGCCAATGGATTTCGGATCGATTTTTACAAGCTCAGCCAGAGGATCCTGCAAACGCCGCGCAATCGAGGCCGCGCTTCTCTGCCCCACGTCAAAATTCGGAAATTCTTCCGCAGCCAGTTTACTTGCCGAATAGACGGAAGCTCCGGCTTCGTTTACAATCACATACTGCACGCTTTCCGGAATTTCTTTTAATAAGTCCACAATCACCATTTCAGATTCTCTGGAAGCCGTGCCGTTTCCCACTGAAATCAGCGTGATGTTATATTTTTGAATCATCTTTTTCAGAACTTTTTTAGATTCCTCTACTTTATTTTGAGGCGCAGTCGGAAAAATAACCGTCGTATCCAAAACTTTTCCGGTCGCGTCTACAACGGCAAGCTTGCAGCCGGTACGAAACGCCGGATCCCATCCAAGCACAATCTGCCCCGTAACCGGCGGCTGCATCAAAAGCTGCTCTAAATTTTTCCCAAACACTTTGATTGCCCCGTCTTCCGCTTTTTCGGTAAGGGAATTTCGGATTTCCCGCTCAATTGCCGGCGCAATGAGGCGCTTGTAACTGTCCGCAGCAGCTTCTTTTAACACAGGCGCTGTAACGTGATTGTCCCGGCTTATGGTTTTTCGCTCCAGATAGCAAAGAATATCTTCTTCCGGAGCTTCGATTCTGACTGTGAGAATCTTTTCCGCTTCTCCCCGGTTCAACGCCAAAATTCTGTGCCCTGCCAGTTTTGCAAGGGCCTCGTCAAATTCATAATACATTTCATAGACAGAGTCCGCTTCTTTGTCCTTTGCCGCTGAAATCATCCGCCCTTTTTTCATTGTCATCTCCCGGATGCGGATGCGGTAATCCGCTTCGTCGGAAATTGCTTCCGCTATGATGTCTTTGGCTCCCTCAATGGCTTCTGCTACAGAGTTTACCCCTTTTTCCGGATTAAGAAACGCTTCCGCCTCTTCTTCCAGCGATTTCTTTGTCATCTGCAACGATATAATATTCGCCAGAGGCTCTAATCCTTTTTCTTTTGCAATTATAGCGCGCGTCCTGCGTTTTGGACGATACGGGCGATAAAGGTCGTCTACAACTACCATGGTTTCCGCCGCAAGAATCTGCGCTTTTAATTCCTCCGTCAGTTTGCCCTGCTCTTCTATACCCGATAAGACCTGATTCTTTTTTTCTTCCAGATTGCGAAGATATGTCAGCCTTTCACAGAGGTTTCTTAAAATTTCATCGTTTAACGCCCCTGTGGCTTCTTTCCGGTAACGGGCGATAAACGGAATGGTATTGCCCTCGTCAATTAACTGTACGGCCGCGTCCGCCTGCTGCTTTTTAATTCCTAACTCCTTTGCAAGAGCTGCGATAATATCCATGAATTCATTCCTTTCTGTCATGTGGTAAATGCAATTCCTATAGCAGTTTACCGTATCTTTAGAATTCTTGCAATGAAATTCTGATATAAAACCCAGTCGCAGCGCTTCTCTGCGGCTTTACATTTCCGGTTCTGCATGATATACTGAAAAGCAAAAAAGGAGGACTTTACCATGTCACACAATGCAAATGCCATATCCGCAGAGGAAGCTCTGCTGAAATTAAAAAAAGGCAACGAAGCCTATTTAACCGCTTCGGCAAATCCGGGCAACGTTTCTCCCAAAATCCGCAAAGACACCTGTGAGAACGGCCAGCATCCTTATGCGGTTGTCGTAACCTGCTCCGACTCCAGAGTGATTCCGGAAAGCATCTTTTCCGCAGGAATCGGAGAACTGTTTACCATCCGCGTAGCCGGAAATGTCATCCATGACTTTGAACTTGGCAGCGTGGAATACGCAGCGGATCACCTTGGCTCCAAGCTTGTTGTCATTCTCGGGCACACCAACTGCGGCGCCGTGGGAGCTGCCATCGGCGGAGGGGCAGAAGGCTTTATCAAATCCATCACCGACGAAATCAAATCGGCAATCGGCGATGAAACGGACGGATACAAAGCAAGCTGCCTGAATGTAAACAACAGCATAAAACGAATCGCTGACGCACTTGATATCCCGGGCTTAAAAGTGGTTGGCGCCATTTACGATATTGAAAAGGGAAGCGTCGAATTTATGGAATAAGCCGTTACATAGACTGACGTTTTCATTTGCAGCGGAGGCATTTATGGATTTTGAACAGGAAACAAACATACCCCATACGTCATATCAGAAAAAACATTCCGAAAGCATGGCTCTTGCCGCCATGGTTCTTGGCATGATTTCTCTGACTGCCTGCAGCTGCATCTATCTTTCCGTAGTCTGCGGCGCGCTTGGCATCATTCTCGCGCTTTTATCCAAAGGCGGTGAATGCGAAATGAATGCACGCGCAAGAACAGGACTTGCATTAAGTTCTGCCGGGCTGATTTTATCCATTTTTGCCTATACGGTTTCATTTTTTATTCTTTTGTCCCAGTATGGCGGAATCGACGGGCTTTTACAGGAATATATGCATTTTTATAACGCAGACACCATTGAAGAACTGTATCAGATTCTCGGTCTTTAAATGCCTGCCGCACGGAAATTTCTAATTTCCGGCAGCGGCATCCAGAATTTTTAAAAGATCCACATCAAACGCCGTCAAAGCAATGTCTTTGACGGCTGTATTTATAATGACCAGAATCAGCGCGAGATAGAGATACAAATTCCGGTAGCGCATACCAATCCTTATTCTGCGTCCCGAAAGAAGCTCTGCCGTATGAGAAACCATAAACCAGAGATAGATGGCCGTACCATACAGGACAACCGGATGGTAAAGAAACGACAAAAAAAACTTTCCCTGCATCAAAAGCCATGCCGCCCTCGTGCCGCCGCAGCCCGGACAATACAGATTTGTCACAACATGAAAAATGCACGGCGTATAAAATTTTTCAGACAGCATGACAGGCAAAAACAGATTTACCAGATACAGCGCGGCGAGCGCGCCGGGAATACAGAGTCCTGCAATATAAAGATGACGTTCCACCTGCATTCTTTCATTCCGTTCCATCTCAACCCTTCTTTCAACTTGAGTTTTTCACTGATTATGTTATAATAATACCAAATTTTACTTTTGTAAAGGAGTCTCTTTTTATGAACCATACCTCAAAAGAACTAAAACGGCGGGCAAGGGAATCTCTGACCGGTCATTACCGTCTTGCCATGACGGCATTTGTCACCGCCTATTTACTGATCTTTCTTTTAAATGTTCCGTTCCGTCCTTCTTTACAGGAGCCTGCAAATAAATTCCAGATTACGATTTCATTTCTGGCTTCCTGCATTATCTGGCTGTTATCCGTCGTGTTAAACTCCGGCGTTTTATATATTCATCTTCAGTTTTCCAGAAAAAAAGACGCAAAACCTGCCGACGTTTTTCGTTTTTTCAGCAGGCGTCCGGACCGCTTTTTACAGTCTACGCTCTTTATCGTACTTCTGATTTTCATGGCAGCGTCTCCGGCAATGATCTGCAGCGCGTTTGCGCTTTGGATAGAAACTCCCCTGACCTGGATTCTGATGGCCGTATCCTGGATTTTTGTAATTATCTTAACAGGAATTTTTATTCTCATGTTTCATCCGCTTTATTTTCTTTTAATTGACCGCCCCGACGACAGCGTAACGGACATTCTGAGAAAATGCTGCGCTTTGATGAACGGGCATAAAGCGGAAAAGCTTTACATTAATTTAAGCTTTCTTGGCCTTTTGCTTTTATCCCTGCTGTCTCTTGGCATCGGGCTGCTTTGGGTAATCCCTTATATAAACCAGACCAACACAGAATTTTATCTCAGCATTCTAAAAGAAAACCCTTCAGAGATCCCCCTGCGTTCTGAGGAGGCATGGTCTTAAGAGACCAAGAAAAAACGGAACTTCTGCGCTGTTTTCTTTTCCGCACAGACAGTTCCGTCTTTCTTTTTATTTCATCTCTATTCCGTTCCCAAATATTCTTTCAGCTTTTCCAAAATATGATTCACGCAGCCTTCCACATCCATCTTCTGCGTATCAACCACAATATCCGGATGCGCCGGAACCTCATATGGACTGCTGATTCCTGTAAAATCAAAAATCTTTCCTGCACGCGCCGCTTTGTACAAGCCTTTCACATCCCGCCGCTCACACTCTTCCAGAGGCGTATTGACATACACTTCAATAAACTGATCGCCGATAATTTCTTTCGCACTTCTCCTGTCCTTGCGGTACGGAGAAATAAACGCCGTTAAAACAATCAGTCCCGCATCGTTCATCAGCTTCGACACTTCCGCAATTCTTCTGATATTCTCGATCCTGTCCTTTTCTCCAAATCCAAGATTTTTATTCAGGCCCATACGCACATTGTCCCCGTCTAAAAGCATCGTATGCTTTCCCATCGAAAACAGGCGTTTTTCAAGCGCGTTCGCAATTGTCGATTTGCCGGAACCGGAAAGTCCCGTCATCCAAATCGTCATTGCCTTCTGATTTAACTGGCCCTCCCGCAGCTCCTTCGTAATGTCCATATCATGCCAGGTCAGATTGTTATCCCTTTTGATATCATGGATTACTACGCCGCAGGCAGACGTCATATTGGTCAGCCGATCGATCAAAATCAGAGAGCCAAGATCCTTATTGCCGGAAAACTCGTCAAATACAATCTTTGTTCCTGTGGAAATCTCGCAGGATGCAATTTCGTTTTTGGAAATCGTATCCGTCTTAACTTCCGCTCCCGTATTGACGTCTATCTTATACTTGATATTCATCACCGTCGCCGGAACCTGCTGCGTTCCGATTTTTAAGAAAAAGTTCTTTCCGGCCACAAGGCTGTTGTCATCCATCCACAAAATAGAAGCTGCAAACATGGAAGCCGTTTTTAATCCATAGTTTCTCTCCAGAACGCATCCTCTGGAAACGTCAATCTCCGCATCCAGAGAAATTGTAACCGCATTGCCCTTTCCGCTGCGATCCACCTTCTGATTTCCCTGCAGTATAGAAGAAACTTTTGCTGATTCCCCGCTTGGGCGCACTGTGACAGTATCGCCTACCGCAATGCTTCCGGAAGCAATCTGACCCTGAAATCCGCGGAACGTATGATCCGGACGGCATACTCTCTGTACCGGCATGGAAAAGTTTTTATTGCCTCCCTCTTCCGATACATCCACATTTTCCAGATACCTTAGCAGCGTATCTCCGTGATACCAAGGCATATGAGCGGACTTCTCCGTAATATTATCCCCCTTTGTTGCGGAAAGAGGAATAATTTTGATGCTTTCATAATTAAATTCCGCCATCAGCATCTTAATGTCTTTTTTTATTTTTGAAAAACGTTCCTGACTGTAACCAACCAGATCCATTTTATTTACGGCAAAAACAAAATGCTTGATTCCCATCAGATTGCAGATTCTGGCATGGCGTTTCGTCTGAATTAAAACGCCCTGGCTCGCATCCGTCAAAATAACGCTCAGAGAAGCAAACGACGCCCCGACCGCCATGTTCCTGGTATATTCTTCATGTCCCGGCGTATCGGCAACAATAAAGCTCCTGCCTTCCGTCGTAAAATAACGGTACGCTACGTCAATCGTAATGCCCTGTTCCCGCTCTGCAATCAGCCCGTCCAAAAGCAATGAATAATCAATTTCTCCGCCCGTACTGCCCACTTTGGAATCCAGTTCCAGAGCCTCTTTCTGATCCGCAAACAAAAGCTTCGCATCGTAAAGCATATGCCCTATCAAAGTTGACTTCCCGTCATCCACGCTTCCGCAGGTAATAAATTTTAACAAATCATTCTTCATCTAAAAATACCCCTCACGTTTTCTTTTCTCCATACTGGAAGCGCCGCCGTCGGAATCAATCACACGGCTTGTCCGCTCTGACTCCACGGCTCCCAGCGTCTCGTCAATAATCTCATCCAGCGTCACAGCCGACGATTCCACTCCGCCCGTCAACGGATAACAGCCAAGCGTCCGGAAACGGACCATTTTATACTCCGCTTTCTCGCCCGGCTTAAGCTTCATGCGGTCATCATCCACCATAATAATATTGCCGTTCCTGTTGACAACAGGCCGTTCCTTTGCAAGATACAGGGATACAATCGGTATATTCTCCCGCTTGATATACTGCCAGATATCCTTTTCCGTCCAGTTTGAAAGCGGAAATACCCGGATGCTTTCCCCCTGGTTGATTCTCGTATTAAACAGCTTCCACATCTCCGGCCTCTGGTTTTTCGGATCCCATGCGTGATTTGCATCCCGGAATGAAAAAATCCGCTCCTTTGCACGGGACTTCTCTTCATCCCTTCTTCCGCCTCCAAATGCAGCCGTAAAGCCATATTTGTCAAGCGCCTGTTTCAACGCCTGCGTTTTCATAATATCCGTATAGGACGCTCCATGATCAAACGGATTAATCCCCTGGGCAATGCCTTCTTCATTGATGTATTCCAGCATTTCAATCTGAAGCTTTTCCGCCATCCTGTCCCGAAATTCAATCATTTCTTTAAATTTCCAGGTTGTATTTACATGCAGAAACGGAAATGGGGGCTTTTCCGGATAAAACGCCTTCAAAGCCAAATGCAGCATGACGGAAGAATCCTTTCCGATCGAATACAGCATAACCGGCTTTTCGCATTCCGCCGCAACCTCGCGCATAATATATATGGCTTCCGCTTCCAATTCATCTAAATGATCCATTCTGTTCTCCTTTTTCGTATATTTTTACCAAAATCGCAACTTCTGTTGCGGAACATTTTCTGCTTATTTACAAAACCTGCTATTTATTATACTATAGCTCTCCCAAAACCGCTATCCAAATTTTTCATGTTATGCTATTTTTTTCTGATTCTCTTCTTAATCCAGCGGAAAACAGAGCGAACGGGACGTCTGATATACGCCATTTCCTGAATTTCCTTTTTTAATTCCTGCTCTTCCTGATAGAGATAAGCCGCCATAAGCCCCGAAAAGCGCACCACGTCGTCCCTCAACTTCAAATCAATGTCAAACGGCCGCTTTTCCACAGAACCGTCCCTGCATAAGCCCGCGCTTTTCACATTCTTTTGAATCCTGTATTTTTCAGTCATACGAAGCCCGATTGTTTTCAGAAACTCTTTATAAAGCTTCCCGGAAGCCAGCTTCTTCTCATCAAAATTTAAAACCGTAAGATTTTCTTTTCCAATGATCTCCGCTATCTGATCCAGGCCCTGATAACACGCAAGCCTTGCGGACATGCCAAATAATTCCATATACTCTTCAAAAGACTTCTCCCGCTCCTCTTTAGGCCGCATCATCTGTCCCTGAAAAGAATGCAAAAAAATGTCTCTCTGACAAAGATATGCCGTAACGCAGATGCAGAATCCCTCCTGTTCTGCCGTCTGCTTTAAACGTCTCCACACAGCTTCGCTCTCTTTGCTGTTTTCGCACCATCTTCCCTGATCGAAAAGCAGTGCATGATCATAGTTTTGCAAAGATTCGCATATCATCTGCACGACTGTCTGAAAATGCTTTCCGTCTTTCTCATTTCCGCAAACCTCTTCCGGAACTTTCAGGCAGCAATACCCCTGTTCCTCCAACGCTTTTTTATTTTCCCAACAAAAATTTTCCATTGCGCAGCCGTCTGTTTTCGGCATCCAAAGATGAATATGCAGCGTCTTCATATCTTACTCCTTCATTCTGTTCTGTCTTTTTTGTATTTTCTTTTGCCATATTGCCCCCAGCGTTCCAGGCATATGTCCTTTGTACCTGAGAGTAATGAAAAATAATTAAAAACACATTAAAGCCTTTTACTGTTTTTTCAGAATGAAGATCCTTTTTATCTTTTATTGACAGGAAGATACAATGTAAAAACAGTCTCTCTGCCAGGTTCACTTACGACTGTAATTCTCCCGCCGTGTTTTTCCGCAATCTTTCTGGAAAGCGGCAGTCCAAGTCCAAAGCCTCCTACATTTCTTGATTCGTCACATTTGAAAAACCTGCGGAAAATACGTTCCTGATTTTTCTTTGCAATTCCAATCCCATAGTCTTTTACCGCCACATAAGCTTCTCCTTCCGTCTCTCCCGTTTCTATTTCAATGATTCCATCCGGGTAGCTGAACTTTGCCGCGTTTATAATCAGGTTCTGAATCACAATTGAAATCAGACTGATATCGCCTGTAGAAAACGCCTCCCTCAAATTTAAACGCACAGATACGTTATTTTCCAGTCCTTCCCGCATCCCGTCACAGACAGACTGTACAATTTCAACCAAATCCAGCTCTTCCCTTTCTATCTGCATTCTGTCCTGATCCAGCCTTGAGAGATTGAGCAATTGTGTAATCAGCGTATCAATTTTCTTTGACTGCCTGTATACGACGTCCAGAACTTCCCTGTATTCCTCCACACTGTCCACTTTTTTCTTTGCATATTGGCATTGAGCTGAAATTACCGCTACCGGAGTCCTGAGTTCGTGCGCAACATCCGCAGTAAACTGCTCCTGAAGAAGAAACGTCTGCTCCAGCCTGTCCAGCATTCTGTCATTCGCCTTCGCCAGAACGGATATTTCATAAAAACGGTAATCCCCGTCCATTCTCTGAGACATATCAAGACTTGAACTCACATTTTCCGCAATTTTACACATCCGTTTCAGCTCTTTTGAAATCCTTTTGGCAAGAAAAACTTCACAGAAAAGCATCACAGACAAAACGCCGATAATCACAAGATAGGAAACCATTTCTATGCCGCGGTAAAAGCTGTCCACATCCGACTCCCGAATAATTCCCCGAATAAATATGCCTCTGCCCTCAATCCTTCCAATACGAATATCTCTCAGATAATATGTTTCCCCGTTATGATTTATACTGCGGCTATATCCGTTCCTGACCCTGTATTTTGACAATTTCCGCTCTGCTTCTTTCGGATATTCTCCCGCAATAAGCTCCCGTTTTTTGCGTATCACCAGAAAATATACATCCTCGCTTTTATATAGAAATTTTTCTGAAATTTTCACTTGCTCATTTTCAATGGAAATATTGTGGATGTTGACTTCCATACTCCTTGCCAGCTCACGCTTTATCTCAGAATCTATCGCTGCATTTGACAAAACCTGAATTGCAATCAGCATGGAAAGAGCCATAAGAATCATCGCAACTGCCGGGGTCGCCACGATATAACGGATGATGGATACCTGATTTACTCGCTTTTCTTTAATACATATCCCACCCCTCTGATGGTCTGAATCATTTTGAATTCAAATCCCTCATCAATCTTTTTTCTCAGATACCGGATATAAACGTCAATCAGATTGGAACTGCCGTCACGTCCAATATCCCAGATATTTGCCTCAATTTGCTCCCTGGTCACTACAATGTTCTGATTCCGGATTAAGTAAAGCAAAACAGAATACTCTTTTGGCGAAAGCTCAATAAGCTTCCCGGCTCTTTTCACAGAGCAGTCGTTGCAGTCTACCACCAAGTCTCCGCAGACATAGACATTTTCATGCACATCCGCCTTTTTCCGGGTAATCATACGGATTCTCGCCAAAAGTTCTTTAAATTCAAAAGGCTTTACCATATAGTCATCCGCTCCCAAATCAAGTCCGCGGACAATGTCATTTACATCGCTTTTTGCACTCAAAAATAAAATCGGCGTTGTAATGCCCCTGCTGCGCGCCTTCTTAACAATGGTAAATCCATCCATTTTCGGTATCATAATATCCAGAATTACGCCGTCATATTCTGCCAGACACAGATAATCAAAACCGCTTTCTCCATCATAACAGCTATCTACAAGATAACCTTCCGATTCCAGTTCCTTTACAATAATCCGATTTAAATCTTTTTCATCCTCAACGACCAGTAATCGCATAGCCCCTCCTGCCATTAGTAAAAATATTCCTAAAGTATCTCCATTTTATTCGTTTTATCCTTTAATCTATATCGTAAAGATTAAAATTAGATTAAAAAAGCAAGCTCCATTAAAAATGGAACTTGCCTGATATCCGTTTAATTTTCCGGGAAACGCTTAGAAATCCACATCCGTATCATAATAACAGCACTTCAAAAGTTTCTCCATTTCTTCCTGACTTGGCTGCCTTGGATTCGAACCTGTGCAGGCGTCTAAAATCGCATTCGCTGCAATCTCCGGAAGCCTCTCAAGAAATGCCTCTTCCGGCACAAATCCCTGTTCCGCCGGATAGCTGTCAGCGCCGTAATTTTTGATGCAGTGCGGTATGTTCAAATCGTCATTCATCTTTCTTAAATATGTAATTAACAATTCCACCTTTTCATCCAGGCTTTCTCCGCCTAAACCCATGAAATCCGCAATGTCCCCATAGCGTTTCTTTGCCGTCTCATCTTTGGCGTTAAATGCAATCACTTTCGGCAGATACATTGCATTTGCAGCGCCATGGATAATATGAGCGCCGAAATCCGCAAAAGCCGCGCCTGTTTTATGAGCCATGGAGTGCACGATTCCCAAAAGCGCATTCGTAAATGCCATTCCCGCAAGACACTGTGCATTGTGCATAGAAGCTCTCTTTTCCATGTCTCCATGATAAGAATCCACCAAATCCCTCTGGATCATCTTAATCGCATGAAGCGCCAGAGGATCCGTATAATCACAGTTTGCCGTAGATACATAAGCTTCCACTGCGTGCGTCATAGCGTCCATTCCGGTATGCGCCACCAGTTTCTTCGGCATCGTCTCCGCCAAATCCG
This sequence comes from uncultured Lachnospiraceae bacterium, assembly GCA_910586645.1. GTDB lineage: Bacteria > Bacillota > Clostridia > Lachnospirales > Lachnospiraceae > Roseburia_B. The sequence goes on from CAJUIS010000016.1 coordinate 27,429, forward strand.
GATCTACAATCGCTACATCCGGCGTAATCTCAAAGTCTGCAATCGGATACTTAATGCCTTTCTGATAATCTGTAATAATTGAAAACGCCGTCACTTCCGTAGCGGTTCCCGAAGTAGAGGATATCGCACAGAAATGGGCTTTCTTCCTAAGGCTTGGAATGCCGAACACTTTACACATCTCTTCAAACGTGATATCCGGATATTCGTATTTGATCCACATCGCTTTTGCCGCGTCAATTGGAGAACCGCCGCCCATTGCAATAATCCAGTCCGGCTCGAATTTCGCCATTGCCTCTGCGCCCTTCATAACAGTCTCCACCGACGGATCCGGCTCAATGCCCTCAAACAATTCCACTTCCATGCCGGCTTCCTTCAAATATCCGACTGCACGATCCAGAAAACCAAAACGCTTCATAGAACCGCCGCCAACACAGATAATCGCCTTTTTGCCCTGGAAAGATTTCAAAGCTTCCAGAGAACCCTTGCCATGATACAAATCACGCGGTAATGTAAACCTTGCCATTTTTGTAAATACCTCCTTATATTATTTTAGAGATATTATACCATAACTCCTGTTAAAAAAACAGAAAATTTGTATAAAATTTACTTATCTGACGCAACAATCAGCGTATGGTATCCCAGATCGCGCAGCTTTCTCTGCAGTTTTACGGCGTCCTCCAGGGAATCTTCTTTTCCCGCAATGACGTGCAGAAGGCCCGCCTCTTCCATAACATAAGCCGCAAACCCCTGATCCGCAAGCTGTTCCGCCAGAAAATTTGCCGTCGTCCGGTAGCCGAACCTTCCCACTTCCACGCCAAATATCATTTCTTCATCGCCATCGTCCGCTTCAGAATCATTAAGCGCCTTACAGTCCGCGCAGGCGCCGGTTTCGCCGTCCTCATTCACTGACTCCAAAAAATCCGCTTCTCCGTCCAAACGGCTCTGGTTTCTGACATTCTGATCCAAAGGCACGGCGCGCTCGATTCCCATTGCAATCGCGCTTGCCACTTCATTAAAATTATTGTCAAATATCTCATTGTCCCTGTCGTGATTGATAAACCCTGCTTCAATTAAAACGGCGGGCATTTCCGTCCGGCGGAGAACTGCAAGCCCTGTCCGCTCCTCAATTCCAAGATTTGCAAAACCCGTCTTTTCAAGCTCTTCGTTAATGGATTCCGCCAGACGTTCCGCCCGTTCGTCTCCACCGTAAATCAAAGTCTGTACGCCATTATACGTATTGTCATTTTCCGCCCAGTTTCTGTGGAATGAAATAAAGTAATCGGCTCCCGCATCATTTCCAATCTGCGCTTTTTCATAAGGCGACTGATAGACGTCCGTCGTCCTGGTATAAACCACATCATATCCCTGCTGTTCTAAAATTTTTCCGACTGCCAGAGCAAGGCGCAGATTATCCTCTTTTTCCTTTCTGTCCTGATACATCGCGCCATTGTCAAACCCTCCGTGTCCGGCATCTATTACAATGATTGCCAAAGCTTCTGCTCCTACAATGATATTCTCCTTATTATATGCCGGACTTAAAAATCGGTTACTCTTCTATTTTCAGACAAAGCTCCGCAAGCTGCTTTTCATCTACCGTTCCCGGCGCTTCCGTCATCAGGCAGGAAGCATCCTTTACTTTTGGAAACGCAATCACGTCCCGGATGGAGTCTGCGTGAACCATATGCATCACCATACGGTCTACGCCATACGCAAGCCCCGCATGCGGAGGAACGCCATAACGAAACGCCTCCAGCAAAAATCCAAACTGTTCATAAGCGCTCTCCTTTGTAAATCCAAGCGCTTCAAACATTTTTTCCTGAATGTCATTCTGATGGATACGAACGGAACCGCCTCCAAGCTCTGTGCCGTTTAATACAATGTCATATGCTTTTGCTCTTACAGAACCCGGGTCTGTGTCAATGTTTTTCCAGTCCTCTTCCACCGGCATTGTAAACGGATGATGCATCGCCATAAAGCGTCCCTCTTCTTCAGACCACTCAAACAGTGGAAAATCCGTAATCCAGAGAAAATGATACTGATTCGGATTCAAAAGCTCAAGCTCTTTCGCCAGTTCCAGCCGAAGCGCACCGAGCACGTTCCAGACAATTTTATTTTTATCCGCCGCAAATAAAAGCAGATCGTTCGGTTCTCCGTCCATTGCACGCACCAGTGCAGACAGTTCTTCCTCTGTCATAAACTTTGCAAATGACGACTTATAGCTCCCGTCTTCCAAAACCGCAAGGTAAGCAAGCCCTTTTGCGCCATAGCCTTTTGCAAATTCGACAAGCTTATCTATTTTCTTTCTCGGCATTGCTCCCTGTCCTTTGGCATTGATTCCCCGGACAGAGCCTTTCTGCTCCAAAGCTCCCGTAAATACGCCAAACCCACAGTCCTTTACAATTTCGGAAACGTCCTTTAATTCCATGCCGAAACGCGTATCCGGTTTGTCGGATCCAAAACGGTCCATCGCTTCCTGCCACGGCATCCTTGGAAGAGGAAGCTGTATTTCCTCGCCAACCGCCTCCCGGAATACGTACTGAAGCAGACGTTCATTGACGTCCAGCACATCGTCAATATCCACAAAAGACAATTCCATATCCGCCTGCGTAAATTCCGGCTGACGGTCTGCGCGCAGATCCTCATCGCGAAAACATTTTGCAATCTGAAAGTAACGATCGTATCCGGAACACATCAAAAGCTGCTTAAACAACTGAGGCGACTGCGGCAGCGCATAGAAGCATCCGGGATGTACACGGCTTGGCACCAGGTAGTCTCTCGCCCCCTCCGGCGTGGATTTGCAGAGAATTGGCGTTTCAATCTCAAGAAAGCCCTCTTTTGCCATAAACTCCCGCATCAGATATACAACTTTACTGCGCAGCATAAGATTTTTCTGGATATCCGGCCTTCTTAAATCCAGATACCGGTATTTCAGCCGGAGCTCGTCTTTTGTCTGGCTGTTTTCCTCAATCGGAAACGGCGGCGTATCCGATTCTGACAAAATCCGAAGCTCCTCTGCAAAGACTTCTATATCCCCTGTTTTTAAATTTTCATTGACTGCGGCTTCCCGCTTCTGCACTTTGCCCGTCACTGCAATTACAAACTCATTCCGAATGCTTCCTGCTTTTACAAATCCATCGCTTCCCACGCAGTTTTCATCAAAGACAATCTGAAGCAGTCCAGAACGATCCCTCAAATCCACAAAAATCAAAGCTCCCAGATTTCTTCTTTTCTGTACCCATCCCATTACGGTAATTGTTTCCCCGGTATTTTTGCCTGACACTTCCGCGCATCTGTGGGAACGTTTCATTCCCTGCATTGATTCCGCCATATTTCCCTCCTGTTTTCTCTGTTCTCCAGCATTCTTCTTATATTGATCTGCAGAAAAATTCTTCAAATTCTTCATAGCCTTCTTTTGCCAGTTTCTCTTTCTGAAACTTTTTATTTTTATTCATACGCACAACCAGAACCTGCCGCCCGTTCTCCCTTTCGGTCTGCGCCTGTTTCATCACTTCACAGAGCTTGTCCGCCGGATAATTTTTCTCTATCAGATACGCCTTCTTTTTCGGCTGCGCCGGAATCTGATACCCCTGTTCCAAAAGAAGAAGTATAATCCGCTCAAAGCCAATGGAAAATCCGCACGCCGGAACGTCATTTCCGGTAAAATTGCCGATCATCTTATCATACCTTCCGCCGCCTCCGCAGCTTCCTCCAAATTCCGGAATTGCAATTTCAAAAATCGTTCCCGTATAATATCCCATTCCGCGCACCAGAGTCGGATCAAATACCATACGAAAATCAGCCGTCTTCGTCCGCTCCACGCTCTCTATAATTTCTTTCAGGTTTTTTCGGATTCCGTCCTCCAGAAAACCGTCCAGTTTTGCCGCAAGAAGTTCAACGGCTTTGCCGCCGTCCGCCTCTCCTTCCGTTTCTTCAAACAAACCAAGGTATTTTTCGACCGATTCTTTGCCCAATCCGCTTTCTTCCAGCTCTTTTGCGACGCCGTCTCTGCCGATTTTGTCCATTTTATCTAAAATGATAAATACATTTTCCAGCGAATCTTCCGGAAATCCGCTGTAAGCAGCCATCGCCCTTAAAATCCCGCGTTCATTAATCCGGATTTCAAAACCTGAAAATCCAAGTTTTCCAAGCGTCGTCGTCGTGGCCAGAATCAATTCAATTTCCGCCAAATCCGAAGGCTCGCCCAAAATATCAATGTCGCACTGTGTAAACTGACGGTAGCGCCCTCTCTGCGGCCTGTCCGCCCGAAAGACATTTCCTATCTGAAGCGCCTTAAACGGCGAAGGGAGATCATTTGCATGATTGGCATAAAATCTCGCTAAGGGAAGCGTTAAATCATAACGAAGCCCAAGATCCACCAAATCGCTCTCGCTTTCCGCGCTTTCCAGCTTCAGTTTTTCCCCTCTTTTTAAAACTTTAAAAATCAGTTTCTCGTTTTCCCCGCCCTGTTTACTGCATAAATTCGCAATATTTTCCATACAGGGCGTGTCAATCGGAGTAAATCCAAACCCCCGGTACGTCTCCTTAATTACTCCGGCAACATAATCCCTGATCTGCATTTCCTCCGGCAGTATATCTTTCATCCCGGTCACGGGTTTTTTCGCCAACGACATAAATTTCCCTCCATTTTATGCTTTCCTTTTTCTGTGCCCCAAGCAATTTCTGCCGGCTTTCACTATCATATTCTATTATTTTATTTCATGTTTTGCAATGCTATTTTTACAAAATTAAAAACGTTTCGATGATTCCCGCTCTCCATATGCCGGCGGCGCCTATCGCCGGAAAGACAGGGCCTGTCTTGACAATGCGGTAAAATCTCAATATAATGAACGTTGTCTCTGTTAAGAAGACTGGATAAACGATATAACCAGAGACTTAGCAGCCATTTTTGACCGTATCACTATTATGCCGGGAGGAATCACTATGAAACGTTACATAAACGCCTCGCTGCTGTATGCCGTTCTTGCAATGGCCGGCGGTGTATTTTATCGGGAATTTACCAAGTTCAATGACTTTACTGCCAAAACCGCTCTTTCTGTGGTGCATACCCATTATTTTATGCTGGGCGCGGCGTTTTTCCTTCTGCTGCTCCTGCTGGAAAAAAACTTTTCTTTTACCGAAGCAAAAACCAGGCGGACACTGGCCGCTTATCACATTGGCCTGAACCTGACCGCGGCGATGTTTTTGGTACGGGGCGTGGCCCAGACGCTGAATATCCCGCTTTCTTCCGGCGCAAACGCCGCAATCTCCGGAATTGCCGGGATCGGGCATATCCTGCTGGGCGTCAGCCTTACGCTTCTGCTGATACAGATCAGACGCAGCATATTGGCGTCAAATGCCTGATGGGAATTTTAATTTTATACCCCTCTTCCCCGCTTCTGCAGTCAGTAACCGCTCTTTTGGCCGATTACCGTTCCAACCAGAACCAAAAGCCCTGCGGAATCGAAGGCCTCCGGATCAGAAATCCTGCCGTATCCAAACACACTCCTGTGAACCTGGTAAGTACGCGCTTCAATCGGTGATATATGCCTGGAAAGCTAAGCCATATACTTTTTAAAAAGGATTCACTTTCCCATATCTGTTATATGTCACTTCCTCAATATCTTTTTTGTAAAAACTACTCTATCAGAAGCCTGTCTAACAGCGTATGCCTGTTATTTATAAACATTTCCGTAACCTGATAGCTTTCTGTTTCCTCATATTCGCATAAATGTACGCTTCCATTATCAAAACAGTATATATCCGCATTTGGGATTCCCAGCAAAATGGGTGAATGTGTAACTATAAAAAACTGTGCTCCTTCTTTTGCACACCTATCTATTTCCATTAACAATGTAAGCTGTCTTTGCGGTGATAATGCCGCTTCCGGTTCATCAAAAAGATACAGACCATTTGCCCGCAGATTATTCTGCGCTAATGCCAGGAAGCTCTCTCCATGTGATTTTTCGTGATATCTGACCGAAGGATGTGCAATATCTGCATAGCTCTCTTCTTGGGTTGCAACATTATAAAAACTCTCAGCTCTAAGAAAATACCCCCATTTTTCCCTCCTATATCCTTTTAAAATCCTTATTGCATCACATAATTCTGAATGGGTGTCGTGTGTGGAAAAAACATAATTCTTTGTTCCCCCCTCCGGATTAAAGCCACAAGCCACTGCAAGCGCCTCTAGTAACGTTGATTTACCGCTTCCATTTTCTCCGGCAAAAAAAGTTATTGGACTATTAAAATCAAGTCTTTCAATGCCTTTCAATGCTTCTATTTTCTTCAGGTAACTATCATTATTTATTTTATTCCAATCAAACATTACTCCCTGTATCAACTGATTATTCATTAAGTTTTCTCCAAAAAATAAATTATTCGTCTCTGCAAATCCCGATTTTTCTAATCATATCATACCATAATCACATTCCCTTTACTATCTGGAAATCCTGATTTCTTTTTCCTGGGCACTCCCTTCTGAACTTAAATTGTACGCCGCTTTTTTATTTCATTCTCTATAGGAATGCTTTTCATTTCATAGAATGACTGTTACCAAATGTGCATTTTAATTTATTGGACTGTCTTGACATTACAACTTTTTCATAAAAGGCTGAAATCCTGCTTAAAAGGCGCAAAAAAGAGCGTCTCGATATTTCCGAAACTCTCTTTTGGAATCTTTGGATTTACACTGATTTTGTAGGACATATTTTAGCCCGAATTTTGAATTTTTAATCTTCTAATAACACACGTTTTCTTTCTATCATTTCATCGATTCTCTCGATATATTGGGCAACATCTTTCACATTCTCGCACCGTTCAATCTTTCCATCCGGATAAACCCTTTTCGAAATGCTGCCTGCGCCGCAGGCGACTATGGTCTGTTTCTCCTCCATAATCAAGATATTATAAATTCCGGCTTTTCCAGGCTTTGCATAACCTACGTTTTCAAAATTTCCCGCCATATTTTTCTGACGGTACAGATAGTACGGCTCCATATTCATCCGGTTTGCATAACTGGCTGTCAGGGCTATCGTATCTTCCGTATTCTCAAACGTCAAATCCTGATATTCCTCCCGAAACATCGAAAGCCTTGCGGCCCTTTTCAGCGCAAGGGAATGAACCGTCAGATTATCCGGATTAAGACGAAAAATTTTCCGCATCGTCTCTTCCACATCCAAAAGCGTTTCATTTGGCAGACCGACAATCAAATCCATATTGATGTTGTCAAATCCCGCTTCTCTTGCCAGAAAAAAACTTTCTTCCGTCTGTTTTGGCGTATGGCGCCTGCCGATAATTTTAAGCGTTTCCTCATTCATTGTCTGAGGATTGATAGAAATCCTTGTAACGCCGCAATCCCGTAAAATCTCAAGCTTCTCTTTCGTAATGCTGTCCGGCCTTCCGGCCTCTACCGTTATTTCCAGACAATATGACAAATCAAAACTCTTTCTTATTTTCTGCATCAGCCGGCAAAGCTGTTTTGGCGCAAGCGTTGTCGGCGTCCCTCCTCCGACATAAACCGTATTCAGACGCATCTTCTGAAAATGCTCCGCTGCAAAATCAATTTCCTTTTCCAATGCATCCAGATACTCGTCCGCTCTGCGCTCCCATACTGCAAAAGGATATGACGTAAAGGAACAGTACAGGCACGTACTCGGACAAAACGGAATGCCGATATAAAGGCTGTAACCGTTTCGATAATCAAGCTTCTTTAAAAGCGCAAGCTCCCGTTTTGCCACGTCAATGCTCAAATTGATTTTTTCCTCAGAAGCAAAGTATGTCTCCCTCATATAATTTCGTATAAAGCCTTCTTCTTTTCCCTCTTCTAAAAACGCCATCGGGATTTTGACCGGGCGGATTCCCGTCAGGCTGCCCCAGGGAAGCTTCCTGCCGGTATATTCACTCAGCATCCTGTAATATGCACGTTTCAGGCGGTTCTTCGTCTCTTTCCGATCCGAAAAATCAACTTCTACAATCCTGCAAAGCCTGGGCTCATCCGATTCTTTTTTCGAAAAAAACAGAATTTCAATTGTGTCTTTTCGGTAGTTTGTAACAATATGAAACGATATCTCCTCTTTGGCCTCTTTCAGAGAAACGCCGACCTGTACGTCCTCTGAAGGAAAAAACGCCTTTACCAAAGAGTGAATATCGTATTCAAAATCCGCTTTATTTAATTGTACTGTAATCATGTCCCATCCTCTATAAAAAGGGATTGTGCTGCTTCTCCCATCCAATCGTCGTCACGTCTTCATGCCCCGGATAAACTTTCGTATGTCCCGGCAGGCACATAAGCTTCTCTTCAATGGAACGAAGCAGGACGGAAGCACTTCCGCCCGGAAAGTCCGTTCTGCCTACCGAACCATGAAACAAAGTGTCTCCGACAAAAACCGCCTGTTCCTTCTCAATATAATAACAGCAGCCGCCTTTCGTATGCCCCGGCGTATAAAGCGCCTGAATGGAAAAACCCGCCAGTTCCAGAATTTGACCGTCTTTTACAAATACGTCTGCATGAAATACCGTTCCGCCCGCTCCCATCATGCCTCCAAGATTTATCGAAGGCTCTTCAAGCGTCTCGCGCTCCATTTCATGCGCATAAATTGAAACGCCAAATTCATCCGCCACTTTTTCAGCCGCCATTGCATGATCAAAATGTCCGTGGGTCAGCAGAACTGCCGCCGGTTTTAATCCCCGTTCTTTGATTTTTTCAATTAAGCGCTGCGCCGAATCGCCCGGATCAATGACCAGCATTTCCTTTGTATCTTCATTTACCGCAAAATAGCAGTTTGTCATTACCGGGCCAACGACATACTGCTCCACTCTAAGTCCTGCCATATCCCCCTCCTGTCATCCTGTCGTCCGTTCAATATCAATTACGCTCTCTACCTGACGGACTTTTTCAATCAATTTAGTGAGTTCCTCTCTGCCTTTTACATGAAAAGAAATTTCTATCGTAGCGACTCCCTGTTTGTTCGTTCTTGAATTAACGCTCTCAATGTCAATGGAACGTTCTGTAAAAATCTTCGTAATGTCTATCAGAAGCCCCGTACGGTTGTTGCCGAATATCTTAAGCTCCGCAAGATACAGGCCGTTCTTCCCCTGCTCTGCTCCCTGCTGCCATTCCGCGTCAATCAGACGCACTTTCTCAATCTCCGAAAGATGAAGCATATTAATGCAGTCGGTGCGGTGAATGGAAACCCCTCTTCCCCTTGTCACATATCCTATAATTTCATCCCCTGGCACGGGGCTGCAGCATTTGGACAGATGCACCGCCACGTCATAAAGCCCCTTTACAATAATGCCGCTTTTGGATCTCTCCTGCCCTGCCTTTTCCCTGCCGCTTCCTGACACAGCGTCCAGGACGTCCTGATCGGTCAGTTTGATGACGTGATCCCTTTTGTATTCTTCATACATCCGGTTTACAATCTGGCTCTCCTTAAGGCCCCCGTGTCCCACAGTCGCAAGCGCAGAGTTCCAGTCGCAAAAACCATATTTATTTAAAATCTTATTCTGATATTCCGGTTTATTGATATCCGGCAGATGAATCCCTTTGGTTTTGCAGTATTGGGCAATCATCTCCTTGCCCCTTAAAATATTTTCTTCCTTAAATTCACTGCGGAACCACTGATTTATCTTTGTCTTTGCCTGCGTGCTCTTTACAACGCCCAGCCAGTCGCGGCTGGGCCCTCTGGAATTTTGAGAAGTGATAATTTCAATTCTGTCGCCGTTTTGAATCACATAATCAATTGGCACAAGCTTTCCGTTGACTTTCGCCCCAATCATTTTATTGCCCACTGCGGAATGGATACTGTATGCAAAATCAATCGGCGTAGAGCCTGCCGGAAGGTTCTTAACGTCTCCAAGCGGCGTAAAACAGAACACCATATCGGAAAACAAATCCAGATCACTCTTTAAAAGGCTCATAAATTCTTTGTTGTCGGACATATCCCGCTGCCATTCCAGAATCTGTTTTAACCAGCTTAACTTTTCCTCTTCCTGGTTTGCAACGCTCATTCCCGTCTTGCCTTCTTTGTATTTCCAATGGGCTGCAATTCCATATTCCGCCGTGCGGTGCATCTCGTACGTGCGAATCTGAATCTCAAACGGCTGCCCTGCCGGCCCAATCAAAGTCGTATGAAGAGACTGGTACATATTCGGCTTCGGCATTGCAATATAATCTTTAAAACGGCCGGGAATCGGCCGGTACATCTCATGTATTACGCCAAGCGCAGCATAACAGTCTTTGACAGAATCCACAATTATGCGAATCGCAAACAAATCAAAAATCTGATCCAGCGTCTTATCCTGACTGACCATTTTTTTATAAATGCTGAAAAAATGCTTTGCCCTTCCGCCAACCTCCGATTTAATCCCGGCGTACTGCATCTGCTCCTTCACTTCATCCACAAGCTGCCTGACATATTTATCCCTGACGTTTTTACGAAGCGCAACTTTTTCCACCAAATCATAATACGCTTCCGGCTCCAGATATTTCAACGCCAAATCGTCCAGCTCCGTCTTTACCATGGAAATTCCAAGCCGCTGCGCAATCGGAGCATAGATGTCCATCGTCTCTTTTGCCTTTTCTTTCTGCTTTTCCGGCCGCATATATTTTAATGTCCGCATATTGTGCAGCCGGTCAGCCAGCTTGATTAAAATCACGCGGATATCCTTTGCCATCGCAAGGAACATCTTGCGAAGGTTCTCCGCCTGTATCTCAACTTTGTCGGCGTCATAAGACAACTGGCCAAGCTTTGTCACACCGTCTACCAAGAGAGCCACTTCGCCGCCAAATTCCTTTTCTATCTCTTCTTTTGTCATTACCGTATCTTCGACTACGTCATGCAAAAGCCCCGCCACAATTGTCTCTTTATCAAGCTCCAGTTCCGCCAGTATGATGCCGACGCAAAGCGGATGAATGATATAAGGCTCCCCGGATTTCCGCACCTGCCCCTTATGCGCGTTATCCGCTATGCGATACGCTTTTTCAATCAGGGAAATATCCGTGGAAGGATGGTATTTTAAGACACTCTCAATCAATTCCGAATACAGCTTTTCCGGCTCCTCGAAATCCTGCGTCTTACGAACGACATTTTCCATTTTTCGAAATTCGTTTTCTATCTTTTCCAATTTTTCCGCAGAACTATCTGCCATACTGCCGTCACCCACTTTTATTCTCTTTTGAACTCTCCTTATAGTTAGTAAAATATTATAATGAATTATGCGCCAAAATGCAATGATTAAAACAAAAAAGATTTCATTTTGCGCTTTTTTTCAAATATGCTATAATAATAATATTCTAATGCAAAAGGAGTTTTACTATGAAAAAAGCAGGATATTTTTTCTTCAGTTTTTTACCGCTGTTTGTCTCTTTGGGTCTGCAGTTTCTTGCATCCGTTCCCATTATGGGATTTCATCTGCTTGGCATCTGTTTATCCGGCCTGTTTTCCGGCAGTAAAATCCCATACAGCGGTTTTCTCATGCAGTTTTTCGATGCAGTCGGAAGTCCCGCTTCCGTTACGTTTACTTCCATTCTTTACGCATCTGCTGGAATTGCCGTTTTTGGATTCTGGTACGCAAAGCAGTTTAGCGGAAATCTTAATTTTCCTGCCGACCGTTTTTCAAACCCGCCGCTTATCCTTGGGATTGTTCTAATGATTCCCGGCTTGCAGATTGTCTCCTCTGTCCTTACGAGCGCTGCCGCCATCATGTTCCCCGGCTGGATGGACTTCTACGAGGAACTGATGGAAACTGCCGGGCTGACCGGATCGCCTTCCCTGACTCTGCTTTTATACGCTGTACTGCTTGGCCCAATTGCAGAAGAACTGACTTTTCGCGGCGTCGTCCTTTCTTCCGCAAAAAAAGCCCTTCCCTTCTGGGCCGCCAACCTGTTTCAGGCTCTGCTGTTCGGCATTTTCCATATGAATGTAATTCAGGGCATCTATGCATTTTTTGTCGGCCTGTTTCTTGGATATATCTGTGAAAGAGGAGCGTCCATCTGGCTCTCCATATTTCTGCACATCCTGTTCAATGCCTGGGGAACGCTTATTTCCGCTTTTCTCTCCGCGCCCTCCATGCTCCTGCTCTGCATCCTTTCAGCCGCAGGATTCTTCCTGTTTCACAAAAATACTTCCGGCCAAAGTGTTAAATATCCAGATTAATTTTCCGATATGTATTTTGAATGCATTCGTTACATCTTAATGGAACCACGGACGGTAAATTTAAGAAAATGGACTTTCTTAAATTTGCCGTCTTTTTATTTCATTTTACAGGGAAGCAAAATGAAATAATCCAGTCAGAAATATAGGAGGAGTGTACGTGAAGATACAAGCTGGCAATGTAGCCATGTCGTCACGCAGAAGTTATGAAAAGACAAAGGCTGTCTCGTCTTCCCTTTCACGCTGGGGCGGCGGGTTTTTACAAAATCAGAATATTCAGGCCGTCAGCCGCTACAGTGAAAAATCCAACTCCGGAAAAAGCAGATCACGAAATACAAACCAATCCGACAGCGGCCTTTTCGATGAATTTAAACAGGCGCAGAGCATTGGCAGCCCGGTTTCTCTTACCGGAAGAAGCAATTCCGATAGGCATACAATCCGGGCGCAGACTCTTAACTATCTGTTTATGATTTTGATGGGCGAAGGAAATGTTATGAGACGCAGTCTGTTTGGGGGCGTAATCGGCCAGTCCGCATTCGGCGGCACGGTTATGGGAGGATCTTATACGGAACGTGAATATGAATCAGAAACAGAAGAAACATCCTTTTCGACGGAAGGAACCGTCAAAACTGCAGACGGACGGGAAATCAGTTTTAACGTCTCTGTGACAATGAGCCGTTCTTTTGAAAAAGCGTATGAAAAAAGCATACAGTTTGCACCTAAAATCGAGACCCGATTAAACTTATGCGACCCTTTGGTAATTAATTTAACCACTGATTCTGCAAATGTAACAGACCAAAAGTTTTATTTTGATTTGGATGCAGACGGTGTTTCAGATGAAATCTCAATGCTTGCTCCGGGCAGCGGCTTTTTGGCGCTTGACAAAAATGGAGACGGCATTATCAACGACGGAAGCGAACTGTTCGGCACAAAAAGCGGAGACGGTTTCAAAGATCTTGCAGCGTACGACGAAGACGGAAACGGCTGGATTGATGAAAATGATCCGATTTTTGACAAACTGCGCATCTGGACAAAAGACGCTTTTGGCAAGGACGTCCTGTGCGCAATTGGCAAGGCCGGAATCGGAGCTATTTATCTTGGAAATGCAGACACCGATTTTTCCTTAAATTCGAAAAAAGACAATTCCACCAATGCGCTTATCCGCAAGACAGGAATCTTTCTCTACGAAAACGGCGCATGCGGAACCATGCAGCATTTGGATCTTGTCAAATCATCCGGCCCGCCTTCCCAAGCGTCTTCCGGCTTATTTTCCGCCGTACGAAACCCCAAAACCGTCTGACAGATGAGTTTTGGACGGCGTGTTTTTACTGCCGCAGGACAGGCGTGCGGACAGACAACAAAAATTTGCCGCAAGGCTTACAAAAAAAGAGCTGCGTAAAATTTCCTGCAGCTCTTTTCTATTTCATTTTTATTTGATCTTCGCCTTCTTATTCATTCCGGCGGCCTTCATCTTCTTCAGTATCCCCGCTTTCTGTTTCTTTGTCATTTTCTTTGCTTTTACGGTTATCTTTGCCGAAGTCTTTTTAAATGCTCCCGCCTTTATACTCTTTAACGCTTTGCCTTCCAAAATCACCGTCTTTAATTTCCTGCAGTTTAAAAATGCATTTTTTCCAATCGTCTTTACATTTGCTCCGATTGTAACGGACGTAAGGCTGCTGTAATTTTTAAATGCATTGTTTTCAATCGCAGTTACTTTGCATTTAACGTTATTAATCGTAACAGATGCAGGAATCTTCACGCTTTTGTTTTTTGCGCTCTTTCCTTTTGAAACCGTCACTGTTTTAGCGCCAGCATTCAAAACCTTGTAAATAATTTTTCCAACCTGCTTGGTATCCCCGTTCTTCAAAGGCGCATCCGGCGTTCCGGGCGCTCCGGGATCCGGATTTCCCGGTTTGGGATTATTTTGATCCGGGTTTTCCGGTGTGGGATTCGGATTGTTTTGATCTCCGTCGTCTGGCTTGGAACCAGTCCCCGGATCCTCTACCGTAATCGTCACTTCCGCTGCGGCTCCAAGGCCATCCGCCGCCTCAGCCCTAATTTTAGCCGTCCCGTTTCCTTTTGCCGTCACTTCTCCGTCTGCCGATACCTCTGCAACCTGCGCGTTTTCCGTTGACCAGATCACGTCTTGATTTGTCGCTTCAGCCGGAAGCGCTTTTGCTGTCAGACGCTGCTTTCCGCCAATTTTGTCAAATGACAGGGACGCCGGGCTGATTGTAATCTCCATCACCGGAGTTCCCTCATACTCCGCGCCTTTCATTGCCAAAGACGCCTTTGCTTCTCTTAGCCAGATCAAAGCCGCATAACAGTCTGCCTGCGTGTCTTCTGCCTGTTCTGCCTTTTCCAGCGCCTTCATCAGATTGGCCCAGGACTCTTCTGTGTATTTATCTTTTTCCTGCTCTGACGGAAGGTTTTCCATTTCCGCTTCCAATTCCTCTTTTATTTTTGGAACAACCTGATTATCAAAAACAGAAAGCTTAAACTTCGCCTGCTTAATCCAGCACCAATCGGTTCTGACGTCCGGATGTGCAGAAGAATATTCTTTATCCCAGTGCCCGTAACTGTCTATAATAAACGTACCGTCTTTCTGCACAACAAGCCCCGAATACCCCGTATCTCCTGATCTTGCATTCGCCGACCAGTCCTCGCACAGCAAAATCCGGTAATCGCCTTCCCTTTGGTTCATAATATCGTCATAAGTTCCAACCCATGCAATCCAATCGCCTGCCATCCAGTCATTTCCAAACTGATTGTCATTTCCCTCTCTGTCATATTGAATTTCACGGAATGTCACCAAAAGCCTCTGCCCCGTTTCGTCCGTCGGATCGTACATAATCTTATGACGTTCTCCGGCAAGAGAACCCGGCAGATGCACCGGCTCGCTCCAGGTTTCGCCTTCGTCTTCTGAATAGAACATCGTCGCAGGATGCGCATGAGACTGGCTTCTTGCCAGAGCAACAATTTTGCCGCCATCCGGCGACCGGAACATCCCCACCTCACAAATCTGATGTGAACTCTCTATTGAACGATATTCACTTAAATACGGCTCCGGCTCTGACCATTGCTGATTTCCATTCTCATCAAACGTCAGATAGGTCTTATAGTTTACATAATTTAAATTATGGAAAACGCCCATCCATTTATCCATTGGCTCTCCGTTCTCATCCCGAATCTGAATCAAACTTGCCATTGCCACAACCGAATAATTCTGACTTCCATCTACTGTCTCATGGAATGTTTCAAATTCGCTCCAGGTTTCGCCTTCATCATCCGACACAGAAACATCCCAGCCGCCTCTGTTATTTCCATCCCATTGCGGCCGTCCGGCAATCAGCAGCAGCTTCGTATCGCCGTTTTTTAACTTCAGTTTATACATCGTCGGCGTCTCAAGCGAATCTGTCCACGAAGCGGGAATATCTGTCTTTTCCGTCCAGCTTCCGCCTGCGTCTGTGCTTTTCATCATCACAAGAGCTCCATGCCCGTGATACTCGGGAAACGCTGTATATAAAGTCTGTTCGTCATCCAGCATAACCATATCTGGCTGCCCAAGATAAGAACGCTTGCCTGTCTGGGGTCCCTTCATAACATCTGACAAATACTGCTCCGGCAGCTTATAATCTGTCAGCGTATTTTTGATAATCAAATCCTTTGTTGTAACTGTAATTTCCACAGAAGCGATAAAACGTTTATACCTGGCAATAATTTTCGTACTGCCAAGTCTTCTTGCCGTAACTGTCCCGGATGCGTCCACAGATGCAACGGAAGGATCTTCCGACTTGTAAATAATCGTTTTATCTTCATCATTCGTAACCAGCTTTGAAAGGATTTTAAAACTGTCGCCAATCTTCATCTCTTTCTTTTTAGTCAAAAGATAAAGACCTTCTTTTGCGCCTGAAGTATACTGTACAAAGCTGTCCGTGATTTCCGCGACTCCCGCCTTAAAATCCGCCATCTCTGCCTTCAGGCTGTTCTTTTCGTCCTCTGTCAGATATCTTCCTCCTGTAACTGAAGACGCATTCGTTTTAATTCTTTCATATAAAGATCTGATCTCATCTGCAAGCTCCGGCGCCTGCCGTTCCATATAAATCAGTTTATTCACATCCCGTACGCCTTCCGCCATGCGTTCCAGGCGCACAGAACTCTTGCTTTCGGGCGTTTCCGCATCTTTTTCATCCGGATAGATTAAAAAGCAGTCGCCAGGCTCAAATGCGTTATGCGTCGCATCGCGAAGCGGATCCTCCACCCAGGCGTCATAGGCCCAGCGTAAAAATCCAGACGTTCCCATTTTCGCTGCATTTACAACAGACCAATAACTTTCTGCAGGAGCGCTCAAAGAGAAATTGCCCGGCTTATGCTCTGTACAGGAGTACAGAGTCGTACGAAGGCCCGCCTCCGTCCTGTCTTTCAGAAGCTCTGCAAATTCTGACGGATGATCTGCAGCCGCGTTATCCCCTATATTTAAATCATCCACACGCATGGCAAGATCTCTCTTTTCTATAAATCTGTCCATCGCGCCTGCCGTTTTCAGGCTCTCGCCCTGGCTGTTTGTCACAGATTCCACCACATCAAATGCCGCCGCAGAAAATCCTCTTTCATCAATCCCGATATAAGACTCGTCAAACCATCCTTTATCTTCCAGATAAAATACCAGATCTGTCAGAAAATCCGTCCACAGAGCCGTGTACTCCTCGCTTCCCGCCGTATACGCCTGATATTTCAATTCATCATTTTCCCAATACGCAAAAGAATTATGCCATGGAGCGATACTGTAAAGTACGATTTTATCGCCAATCCCCAGTCCTTTGCAAAAAGTCACCCATTTTTCAAAATCTGTATAATCGTAGACAAATGTGCCGTCTTCTTCCTTAATCCATTTTATCATAGACGGATAATGCACATCATTTTTGCTGTAAGTCTGTCCGTTCCACGCTTCTTCCACAATCGACGTTGTAATTGCATGGCCGCCGATTTCTTTATATTTTCGCATAGAAGACTCCATAAGTGCAAGATGTTCCTCTGAAAACGGAGTGACACCATAATATTCCGCACTGCTGTAAGGATACTGCCACAGCTCAATGTCAAACGTATCTGAAAATTCTTCCGCATCCGGCAGCGTTACATCGGCCACCTCTATCGTATAGGTAAATGTGAGAGGTTCTGCAATTCCATCGGCAGAAGCCGTCAGCGTCCCTGTATAAGTTCCCGCTTCCGCATCTTTTGGAATATTAAATTCCACCCAAACCGGCTGAAGGCTGTTCCAACCCAAATCCACAAATCCTCCCTGCTGATACAAAACATCGGAGGACTCGCTTCTGTTTCCCGCGGTTGCCGCCGGAACTTCTCTGTCTTTACTTCCATATCCAAGATAACCGCCATTATAAGCTTTTACAGATTTGATAAAGGTTGCGGTCACATTCTCCGCCGGAATCGTATTTTCACCGCTTGTCAGGCTTCCTGTCGTCACACAGACATTATCCAGACTGCAGTTCTTTGAATAAAGCACCAGTTCGCTTGTCGCCTTATCATTTTTCCATGCGGAAAGCTGAACAGAATCCGTATTTTTTGCCGCAATTTCCGAATAGCGTTCCTGTGTGTACTGCAGATTCGTATCTTCAATCGTGCCTCCAAGATCCGGCTCTCCGCCTTTATAAGGCTTATGAGTAACTTCCGCATACACGACCTGATTGACAATCCTGCTTCCGCTCTTCTCCGTCTGCGTCACCGCCCTTAGGACATGCTCTCCCTCCGCAAGGCCGTGTGCCGAATATACTTCCTCCGCCTGTATACGGGAACCGTTGTATAAATCCACAACTTCTTCCGTCCCGTTATCTAAAATAAATTTTACCTTTCCATGCGTAGGGCCTTTTACCGCAAATACCGAAACAGCATTTCCTTCAAAATGGATTTCATAATAACATTCCTCCGCCCTGCTGTCCGAAGCTCCCAGATCGATATACGATTCACTCGCCGTATTCGTCCATGATTTCCCCTCATAAGCGGTATAGGTAAAATAATTCTTTCTTGAAGAATCCGTCAGCGACGACTGCACCGCCGTCACAAGCATATCGCTGTCATCCGCCGCCTTAACGGAAGTATTCTGCCTTACTTCATCAAATGCGCTCTCCTTTGATTCCGCAGCCCACAGTCCGCCGGACGGAACCATTGTAAAAATAAGCAGCAGGGAAAGACACGCGCTTAAACTTCTTTTCCATATCTGCCTTATCGGACTTTGTCTCATTTAAAAATTCCTCCTCTTCACTTCTTTTGGCATCTCGTTTCCATTTGTTCAAAACCTAAAAAACATTCCGAATCACCCTCCTCCCTTTTATTCGTTAAAACCCAAAACATATGCATTTGTTTTCAAAATTTTGAACAATAAAAATACATACAGGCAGATATATCCCATTTCTGCTTATATGAGTTGTTTATGAGTTTTGCACAAAAACAAACCTTACATCTGAATACCTTATGTGTATTTTATCCTCCTTTCTATTTCATGTCAATCCTTTCTGACAATTCCCCGTCATATGCCGGCCGGCTGAAATCAATTCGATATTCTAAAAAAGATCTGTAAAACCGCATTTCAACGGATTTACAGGTCCTTTTCCATATTTCGCTATTCTTTGTCGCCCAAATGATCCAAAATCATTTCCAACTGTTCCATCATCAGTCTGTCTTTTTTCAGAAGCTCTTCATGCTCGCGAATCAAATTCGCTTTCTCCTGCATCAGTTCTTTTACCCTTTCAATTACCTCTTCCTGTTTCATATGCAAAACCCCTTTTCAGATAAATCCATTTTTTTCTTTTTCAGCGTCTACCACTAACTTATCCAAATGCCAGATATCGTTTACATATTCCTGAATGGTACGGTCGGATGAGAATTTTCCGGAATATGCCGTATTTAACATTGCCATTTTCGCCCAGCGTCTCTCATCTCTGTACACTTCTTCCACTTCCTTCTGCGCCTGTGCGTAGGAATTGAAATCCGCTAAGATAAAATACGTATCCGCATATCTTGTATTTTGTGTATTCAACAGAGAATTGTAAAGCTCACGGAACAGTTCACTGTTCTGCGGCGAATAAAATCCATTGATTAACTGCATCAGAACCTTCCGGATATCCTGATCGCTGTTGAAAATCTGCATTGGATTATAATCTCTGTTCTTCTCATGGGCAATGACTTCGTCAGAACTCATACCAAAGATAAACATATTTTCCTTGCCGACTTCTTCCAACATCTCCACATTCGCGCCGTCCATCGTACCGATTGTAACCGCGCCGTTTAACATGAACTTCATATTGCCCGTACCGGAAGCTTCCTTGCTGGCCGTGGAAATCTGCTCACTGACGTCTGCCGCCGCAAAAATCCATTCTGCATTTGATACGCGGTAATCTTCAATAAACACCACTTTGATCTTTCCGTTTATGCTCTTGTCATTGTTGATCACTTCGGCAACGCTGTTGATAAGCTTTATCGTCAGCTTCGCAATTTTATAGCCCGCAGCCGCCTTCGCGCCAAAGATAAACGTCCTTGGATAAAATTCGCAGTCCGGATGCTCCTTTAACTCATTGTACAGATACATAATATGAAGAATATTTAAAAGCTGTCTCTTATATTCATGCAGACGCTTTACCTGTACGTCAAATATGGAGCGCGGATCCACGTCAATGCCGTTATGTTCTTTAATATATTTTGCCAGACGGAGCTTATTCTGATATTTGATATTCATAAACTCATGCTGCGCTTTTTCATCATCCGCATAAAGAGCGACCTTCTGAATTTTGCTTAAATCGGTAATCCAGTCCTCTCCCACATGGGCTGTAACCCAGTCGGCCAGAAGCTGATTTCCGTGCAGAAGAAAACGTCTCTGCGTAATGCCGTTTGTCTTGTTGTTGAACTTATCCGGATACATATCATAAAAATCTTTTAATTCCTGATTTTTTAAGATTTCCGTATGCAGCCGCGCCACGCCATTGACAGAATGTCCCGCTGCGATTGCCAGATGCGCCATCTTTACCTGTCCGTTGTAAATAATCGCCATACGCTCAACTTTACTGTTGTCGCCAGGATATCTCTGCTGAATCTGGAGAATAAACCTGCGGTTAATTTCCTCTACAATCTGGTAAATTCTGGGCAGCAGCCTTGAAAAAATCTCAATCGGCCATTTTTCAAGCGCTTCAGCCATAATCGTATGATTCGTATACGCACAGACTTTTGTCGTAATATCCCATGCGTCTTCCCACTGCAGTTCTTCCTCATCTACCAGATAACGCATCAGTTCCGCCACCGCTACCGTCGGATGCGTATCGTTTAACTGGAACGCCACTTTTTTCGGCAGATCATGGATATCGGAATGCGTCTTTTTAAATCTTGCAATTGCACGCTGCACACTTGCAGACACAAAGAAATACTGCTGTTTTAAACGAAGCTCTTTCCCTGCAATATGATTGTCATTTGGATAAAGCACCTCTACGAGATTCCTTGCCAGATTTTCCTGCTCTACCGCTTTATGATAATCTCCCTTGTCAAAAGAATCCAGTTCAAAGCACTCTGACGGCTCTGCGTCCCAGATCATAAGAGTATTTACAACATGGTTGTTATAACCGATAATCGGCATATCGTAAGGCACTGCACGTACGGACTGATAGCCTTCCTGCATAAACTTCATCCTTCCGTCCGGAGAATTGACGGCGCGGACGTAGCCGCCAAATTTTACTTCATATGTGTATTCCGGTCTTCTCAGTTCAAACGGATATCCGTCCTTTAACCAGTTATCCGGCACCTCAAGCTGAAAACCGTCTTCTATTTTCTGCTTAAACATCCCGTAACGGTACCGTATGCCGCAGCCGTATGCCGCGTATCCAAGCGTGGACAAAGATTCCATAAAACACGCTGCAAGACGTCCCAGGCCGCCGTTTCCAAGCGCCGGATCCGGCTCCTGATCCTCAACGACGTTCAAATCCAGTCCCATCTCTTCCAGAGCTTCCGCCACCGCCTGGTATGCAGTCAGATTAATCAGATTGTTGCCAAGCGCGCGTCCCATCAAAAATTCCATGGACATATAATAGACAACCTTCGGATCTTCCTTTTTCATGGCCTGCTGAGTTTCCATCCACTGATTGATGATTACGTCTTTTACAGCATAAGATACCGCCTGAAAAATTTCCTGTTTATTTGCTTCCTCCAGTGTCTTGCGGTAAAGCGTCCTGACGTTGTCCCTTACCTGTTTTTTTAACTGTTCCTTGTCAAATACTTCTTTTTTCAAGTTCGCTCCTCCTTTTTGGCGCCCTATATTCGTTATGCCAGTTTTTTTACTTCCATAATTACAGATTCACCGTTTAAATTCCATTCTTTTTCATATCCGAAAAGCGTATCCGCCGTAATGTCCTCCGCCAGCACTTCAGACTGAATCTCCGCTTTATTTTTCATTAAAATCTCCGCGGCTTTTCCCTTCGAATGGCAGGAAACCAAAATTTTGTCCATTACCTCAAATCCCGCTTCTTTCCGCATCGTCTGGATTTTGCTGATTAATTCACGGACAAATCCCTCTTCTATTAACTCTTCTGTCAGATTGGTATCAAGCGCCACTGTTACCTCGTTATCCTGGTCTGTCACATATCCTTCCGTCTGCGTCGTGGTAATGAGCAAATCCTCCTCTAATAATACAACTTCCGCACTGACACTGTCAAGTTTCAGCGTCCCTTTGGACTTTAGCTCATCCATCGCCGCATTTCCGTCAAGTTCTGACAGAGCCTGCCGGATCTGCCCCAAATATTTGCCGTATTTCGGCCCTACCGTACGAAGCTGCGGTTTAAAGGAATAACTTGTAAACCTGCTGATATCTTCTGTAAATTCCATCTTCTTTACATTCAGTTCTTCTTCAATAATCTCTATATAAAACTCCGGCAGTTCATATGGAGCTTTCACGTACATCTTCCCGATTGGCTGACGGTTTTTGATATTCGCCGTATTTCTGCAGGCTCTTCCCATTACGACAATCTTTAAAACCGCATCCATATTCTTTTCCAGCTCTTTGTCAATGACAGATTCATCTGCGGCAGGAAAATCACACAGATGCACGCTTTCCGGAGCGTTTTTATCGATGCCGCACACAAGATTCCGGTAAATGTCCTCCGTCATAAACGGAATCATGGGAGCCGCGCATTTTGCGACTGTCACCAGCGCAGTGTAAAGCGTCATATAAGCGTTAATCTTATCCTGCTCCATGCCTTTCGCCCAGAAACGTTCCCTGCTCCTTCTGACATACCAGTTGCTCATCTCATCCACAAAATTATCAAGAGCCCTTGCGGCTTCCGGAATCCGGTAATTGCCAAGGCTGTCGTCCACGTCTTTTACCAGGCTGTTTAATTTGGACAAAAGCCATTTATCCATAACGGATAATTTATCATACTCAAGGGAATATTTTCCCGCGTCAAATTCATCGATATTTGCATACAGCACAAAAAACGCATACGTATTCCAGAGCGTGCCCATAAATTTCCGCTGGCCTTCCTGCACGGCTTTTCCATGAAAGCGGTTTGGCAGCCATGGCGCGGAATTAATGTAAAAATACCAGCGAATCGCATCCGCCCCATATTTTTCAAGGGCCTCAAACGGATCTATGGCGTTTCCCTTGGACTTGCTCATCTTCTGGCCGTTTTCATCCTGCACATGGCCCAGCACAATGACGTTTTCATAAGGCGACCGGTTAAACAGCAGGGTCGATTCCGCCATCAGGGAATAGAACCAGCCCCTTGTCTGGTCTACCGCCTCGGAAATAAACTGCGCGGGAAACTGCTGCTCAAACAATTCTTTATTTTCGAAAGGATAATGATGCTGCGCAAAAGGCATTGCTCCGGAGTCAAACCAGCAGTCAATCACTTCCGGCACACGGCGCATCTCTCCTCCGCATTCCGGGCACTTTATTGTAATTTCATCAATATAAGGTCTGTGAAGCTCTGTTTTTTCCGCATCCGGACTGCCGCTCCGTTCCGCCAGTTCGGCGCGGCTTCCAATGCATTCCTGACGCCCGCATTCGCATTCCCATACGTTAAGCGGCGTTCCCCAGTAACGGTTGCGGGAAATGCCCCAGTCCTGAATATTGGCAAGCCAGTCCCCGAACCGTCCTTTTCCTATGGATTCCGGGATCCAGTTGACGGTATTGTTGTTCCGGATCAAATCGTCTTTGACTGCCGTCATTTTAACAAACCAGGATTCCCTTGCATAATAAATCAGAGGCGTATCGCACCGCCAGCAGTGCGGATAATCGTGTTCAAACTTCGGCGCGTCAAACAAAAGCCCTTTTTCCTCCAGTTCTTTTAAAACCATCGGATCCGCCTTTTTTACAAACACGCCCGCATAATTTGTCTCTTCTGTCATTTCCCCTTTGCCGTTTACAAGCTGGACAAACGGAAGCCCGTATTTTCTTCCCACATTTGCGTCGTCTTCTCCAAACGCCGGAGCGATATGGACAATTCCCGTGCCGTCCGTCATGGTAACGTAACTGTCGCAAGTGATATAAAATGCCTTTTTATGCTGTTTTTCTATAATCTTATCCGCAAAACAAAACAACGGTTCATATTCTTTGTATTCCAGATCAGCGCCTTTATAAGATGCAAGCGTCTCATAAGCTTTCACGCCTTTTTCTTCATCGGAAAGTCTGCCAAGGACTTTATCCAGCAAAGCCTCCGCCATATAATAAACATTCCCGTCCGCCGCTTTGACTTTGCAGTAAGTCTCTTCCGGATTGACGCAGAGAGCGACATTGCTCGGAAGCGTCCATGGCGTAGTCGTCCATGCCAGAAAATAAGCGTCTTCACCAATTACCTGAAAACGCACAATCGCCGAACGTTCTTTCACTGTCTTGTATCCCTGCGCAACTTCCTGGGAAGAAAGCGGCGTTCCGCACCGCGGACAATAAGGCACAATTTTAAATCCTTTATATAACAGCTTCTTATCCCAAATCTGCTTTAACGCCCACCATTCAGATTCGATAAAATCATCGTGATAAGTAACATAAGGATCTTCCATATCTGCCCAGAAACCGACGGTTCCTGAAAAATCCTCCCACATTCCTTTATATTTCCATACGGATTCCTTGCATTTTTCAATGAAAGGCTCCATGCCGTAATCTTCAATCTGATCTTTTCCGTTTAGCCCAAGCAGCTTTTCCACTTCAAGCTCCACCGGCAGTCCGTGCGTATCCCATCCGGCCTTTCTCGGAACAAATTTCCCTTTCATCGTATGGTACCGCGGAATCATGTCTTTGATCACACGGGTTAAAACGTGCCCGATATGAGGCTTGCCGTTTGCCGTCGGCGGTCCGTCATAAAATGTATACGTCTCTCCCTCTTTACGGTTTTCCATGCTTTTCCGAAAGATATCGTTGTCTTTCCAAAACTTTTCCGTCTGCTTTTCACGTTCAACAAAATTAAGATTGGTTTCAACTTTGTTATACATGGTATCCTCCTGCCTTTATTGGATTTCCTGATAAGATAAAAAAAGCCTTTTTCCTGTAAAAAGGGCAAAGAACCTTATTATTTTCACCATTGACTTTTGCATTAACAGTATAAGTCGATTTGCGCCGTTTTGTCAATAGTTATCCCAAAATAAGCCCCTTCAAAAGCCCCTCTCAAGAAAAATCATCCATGCAGCCGTCAAAAATCATTTCCTCCACAACTCTGACGCATTCATTTACATCTTTTGCAATGTCTTTTCCCCAAAAACGCACTGCTTTCCACCCCAGAAACATAAGCTTTTTCTCGTTTTCCCTGTCTCTCTGCCGGTTTCTCTCTATCTTTTTTATCCAATAGTCAGCATTGTTTCCCTTCCGGAGCTGTATCTTTAGTTTGTCCCAGTCTTTCCCGTGAAAAAACTCGCTGTCGCAGAATATCGCAATCTTATATTTCGGAATAACAATATCCGGCTTTCCCGGAAGCTTTGCGCAATTTTTCCGGTATCGAAACCCTCTTTTCCACAGCGCTTTCCGCAAAGCAACCTCGATCGACGTATCTTTGCTTTTTACACGCTTCATCGTTTTCGTAACGATCTCTTTATCCCGAGCCATTTTACCGCACCTCTGTACAAAATTTTCCTCAAAACAGCTTTTCAAAAAACCAGTGGTATAAACTTTTCGATCACTTTGGCAACCATGCTGACCGGAATTGCGTTCCCCGCCTGTTTTCTGGTCTGCGCATCCGATACCGCTATCTTAAATTCGTCCGGAAAACCCTGCAGCCGCAGCATTTCCCTGGGAGTCAGCCTGCGTTCCCCATCCACAAGCAGATAATTATAGCTCGCTCCCGCCCGCAGCGCACAGCTATATGGATAAGAAGAGATGTTTCCGGATTTATTTTCATGCCAAATCTCCGGCGCCGTCTTGGCAGTATGCATTTCCTTACGCCTTTTTGCAATTTCTTCTGAAACATAGTGCTTCCGATCCACCGGATCTTCCAGAATATCCTTTAATGTTTTTACACATTGAATTTCGAACTTCCAATCCATGCAGAAAGTTTTTTTTGCTCCGACGAGAATGATTCTCTCCCGTTTTTGCGGAAGGCCAAAATCAAGGGCGTTTAAAACTTTATACTCTGTATGATATCCCAGTTCTTCTCTCAGCGTATGGAGAATTGTTTTCAGCGTCTTTCCCCCGTCATGGCTTACAAGGTTCTTCACATTTTCCAGCACAAAAGCATACGGCTGCTTTTCTTTGATAATACGGGCAATATCAAAAAACAGGGTTCCCTTTGTATTATCTTCAAACCCTTTCTGCAAACCGCAGATAGAAAACGCCTGACATGGAAATCCTGCAAAAAGCAAATCAAAATCCGGAATGTCTTTCTCCTTTACCTTTGTAATATCTCCCACGGGCTTCTCATTAAAATTCACCTCGTAGCTTTTTGCCGCAAACTTATCGATATCGCTGCTGAACACACATTTCCCTTTTATACCCAATTTTTCAAACGCCTGTTTCGAAGCATAACGAAAACCGCCGATTCCGCAGAATAAATCAATAAACGTTATCTTGGAAGGCAGCTTTTTCTCCTCATTCGCGGACGGATCCAAAAATAACTGTTCTGCATCGACAGATAATTCTTTTGAAAGCCTTGCCGCCTCCTCCGCAGATGGATCCGTTTTGCCTCTCTCTGTCACAGATAAGCAGGCCCTGCTGACACCCACAGAAGACGCCAGTTGTTCCTGCGTGACATTTCGTTCCCTTCTGTACTTTTTAACTAAATTCGTCATAACGCCTTCTCCATAAATATACATTTTATTTCCAATATCATGCCCTGTCCTTCTTCGATTTCATCAACTGCCAAAATCCCGTTTTTATACACAGGAACAGCTCCTTTTGTCTTTATAAACGCTGCGTTCCTTCTCAAACGCCCGCCTCTGCAGCTCTTATGCACAGGCATTTCACTGCGCGTTTTCCGTTTTTGCTTCTTATAAATTAAGGGCGGACCCATAACGGAAACACCCTGTTTTTACAGTATTTCTTGATTATTTGATGATAGGCAGAAACACGATCTGAACCCACTGCACATCCGTCCTCACGGTATTTGAATAACGTTGTTTTGGTATTTTCTATGCTCTCTATTGTAAAAAAGCGCCGTAACATCGTTGTTTTTATTCGGCGTATTTTTATTTGCATAATTTCCTGGCGTCAGGAAGAATTCTGATTTTCAAAAATATATGTTACATAATAAACAATTTTCTAAAAAGCCAACTATGCTAATTTATACACTTTCTCATAATAAGTATGTGAATTTTTTTGTAAATAGCGCTTTGAAAGATCTTCTATGATAATGATTGGCGAAAAGCTTGAAAATGAGCTTTTCGCCCTTGCTTTATATATATCAGTTGTAGATGGGCATGTCAAGCGCGGATGACCGATATCATCCGTGCTTCTGGATTAGGTCAATCCAACGCCTTGCTTGGTCCGTTTCTTCTTTCGCTTCTTCAAGCCTTGCGAATATGATTGCCTTATACCCCATTTGATAGACATATAGAACGAGTGGTATAATCACCCGGTCCAGTTCCCGCAGCACACCACCATCCCTGCCATGTATCTCCCACTCCCCCAGCAGGAGTTTATTCAGTTTCTTTATGGCATCATACATAGAAACCAGATGTGTCATATTCTTAACATCTAGGACAGAGCCTTTTGCCCTGATTTCCCTTACTTCCTTTTTCGTGCCGGACACACGGAAACGGTATTCCCGAAGATGGCTTTTGTCATAGGTTATGTAATCCTTATATTCCTCAGAAAGATAATATAATGTCACGTCACTGCTGTTTAGTGCCGAATGGTCTGTCGCCGGTTCTGTCCTTTTCTTTGTCTTAACCGTAACCCTGCATTTGTATTTCTTTTTCTTATAGGTGGCTGTAACCACTGCTGTTCCTTTTTTTACAGTCTTGAATGTAACCGTATTTACTTTTCTTTTAGAAATAGAAAGCACCCGTTTATTACTGGTTTTCCATTTTACCCCTGCCCTGCTAGGCACTCCGTTTAATTTTAACTGACATTTCTGTCCTACTGTTATAGTCTTTTCCTTTATTCCAGCTTTGGCTTTGTTTTCGCTTCTGCTGCTATGCTGGGCAACAAAAACATAAGTGCCACAGCAAAGAGAAGTATCATTCTGCTTTTTCTCTTCATAAGCGTGTTCCTCCTTGTAGATAATCGGTTTACTGAAACAATAAAAATTGCATGCACATCTTTATTCCCGCAAAGCAACGAGCCAAACGCAAGCTTGCTTGCACTTGGCGACTGCCGCGAGGGTCAAATACCCTGTGGCTTGCCGCTGGGTATTTGACTAATTCCGATTATACCGCGCCCTATTTCAGAAGTCAGCCTGTTATTGGAAAAAGTTTTTCGTTCCCCGCACCTCTTTTTTATCTGTCTGTTTTGCTGCCGCAAATCTTCCCATGCCCCGAAAACTTTGCCTCCTTTTTACTCCCAAAGTTTTCGCCAGATACGCATTTTGTGTCACAAAATGCCATCCGGTCGGTGGCACAGCCCCTGAAACCCCATAATATACCGATAAATAGCTTAAAATAGGAAATCCACATCATTACTACATCAGTTTTGGGGTTTTCTACACCAATCCTACATCATTTCTACACCATTTTTTCTGATTTCTACATCATTTCTACACCGAAATTTGCAAAATCTACACCATTGCTATATCATTTTGGCATATAATACACATAGATTTGAACACGAAATTTGCTACCAGGACAGGATATTTTGTGCAAATCCCAATCTGCGGACACCCTATTTGATGTTCTGTATAAAACCCAAAAATTATATCATTTCTATACCGTTCCTACATCATACCTATATCGTTTTTTCGATTTTTATATCACTTCTATATCGCTGAAAATTTCCATAATTGCAGGCACTATATCATTACTACATCATTTTTCCGATTTCTACACCATTGCTATATCAAAAAGGGCGAATGTTATATCAATCCTGTATCACTGAGACTTTCTGGAAAATTTTTTACAGCAAAACAGTAAAGCTCCAAAAAGATATTAAAAAGACAGACTTTCCAAATTGGGAATCTCTGTCTTTTTAATACGCATCTTATTTCAGATATACACACATTTATACGGGCTGCAATTCTTTTTCCAATTCTAACACCTGCTCAAGAGAAAGTCCGGAATACGAAGCAATCTCCTCTGAAGACAATTTATTAGCTTCTATCATTCTCATTGCTACAGAGATTGCTCTTTTTCTATCTCCCTCATCATATCCCTGCTCATATTTTTCCTGATAATTCATCTGCAATGTCATATAATCCAACCTCCATTTCTCATTCTTTCTGACAGACTGTACCGCCTCGTCTAATTCTCTGGTAAAGTCGTCCTCCGGCTCTTTACCGTCAATAAAATCAAGTAACTTTTTCATTTCTGGTGTCACATCATCCATTGTGCCTTTAGTATTTAAAATAATCTTCGTTGTATCATCTCCAAGACCTAACTCCGTATTTTGAATACAACGATTTTCAAAGGTATATATATGTCGCCCTTCACCAAACAAATCAAAGGTACATACAAAAATAACAAAACTACGTTTCAAATTTTTGTAATTATCTCCTTTTTCTAAGATATTCAAGTCTATCATTCCCTGATAATATCTTGTTCGCTTGGGAAGATTTCTATTCTCTGTGGTCTGCATTTCAATATTATAAACGGTTTCTTTTCCATCTTCTACATAAATATCCAAGCGTACACTTTTCGCATCTGCAGAAATATCTATTGTCTCCTGCGACTTCGGATATTCAATGCGGGATATCTTGATATCAAGTATCCGTTCTAAAAAAGGTTTGCAAAATTTCGGATTTCTCATGATAACACTAAACATGAAATCATCCTTTATTTGCAGTTCCTCAAAAGCTTTCTCCATAATAACTCACCCTCTTCTTTACCTTTATTATAATATGTGCTTATGCAGTTGACAAGCACTGATTTCTACCAGTTCATCAGCTCCTTCTTCCCACCAAAAGTCACCTCCATAATCTCAGCCGCAATATCCCCGCTTACCACCCGCATAAGATTATCTTCCATATCCTCTTTGGACAGAAAATTCATACTGCCATACCAGACAATTTTCTGATCTACCATCGCAAAGTGTTCGCATCCCTCCTCCATCAGTTGTATTTCAAACCCCGTATTCCTAAGTTTCTCCAGTAGCCCCATACGCACTTCACTTTTCCCATATTTGTAACAGTCCGGATGCCATGTGACAACCGTCACTTTCACTCCTGCCTCCTGCCGTTCTTTCAGCAGGGAAATCATCCGGTATACTTTCTTCCGGTTCATCTGAGGACTTGAAATAATAATATCTTTTTCTGCCTCCTGCAAGTCTCTCTCAAATACTTCATGATAATTTTCAAAATCATAGATTGCACCTGCCTCCTGCTTCCCCGCAGAAACATTCGTGCAGATCTGATAACCAATCTGTTTGTATGCTTTCAAGCGTTTCCCATACATTCTATCAAACTTATCAATGTGGCTGTCCACATAATCATATATCACTACATTTTTCTTACCTGCATAATCCCGGTTCAATCGCCCTGCATACTGCTCTACAATTCCTCTATACGAAATCGGTGTTGCCATAATCAACGTGTCCAGTCTCGGATAATTAAATCCTTCCCCCACCATCTGTCCGGTAGCTACTAATATCATGGTTTCATCTGCAGGCACTTTCTCCATCTGCTCACGAACTTTCTGTAATTCCTTTTTGGATTTATCCCCATATAAAAGAAATAAATTGTCCGCATATGCCTCCAATCTTTCGCTTAATAAACTGACATGTTCCTTATAACGTGTCAAAACCACCGGGGTTCTGCCATGATCAATACATTTTTTCACATCTGCAACAATCTGTTCATTGCGAATCTCGTTATCCCTAATCAGCATATAGGCATCATTGATATGCATTTCCTGACTGCGTGGATATGCCACCCTTGTAAAACGTGGATAAACCAAATGTTCAATCCCCTGTTCTTTTGCCCTGTCTTTCGCTGTATAACGGTATCTGATATTCCCAAGCAGCATATAACCTATTTTTTCCAATCCATCGCTGCGCATTGGTGTTGCTGTTGCTCCATAAACATATTTCGCCTTTAACGCCCGAAGTATTTCTATTACTGTAGAAGCCGCTGCGTGATGGCACTCATCCATTATTACCATACCGTATTCCTGCAGTCTCGGATGAAGTTTTCCTCTTTTACACAATGAGCCGACCATCGCAATATCAATAATTCCTGTGGAAGAATCATGTGCTCCATGAATCCTTCCAATTACACTTTTCCGTTTCCTGATTCTGCCGGAAGGAGTCTGATATTCCGGTAATTCTTCTTTGATATCCAGGAAATCATGTAACGAATCTGCCCACTGCTCTATCAATGTCGATGATTCCAGTAAAATAAGCGTACTTACTTTTCTCTCTGCAATCAATTCACTGCACACTACCGTCTTCCCAAATGCTGTCGCAGCACTCAAGATACCGGTATCATGTTCCAACATTTTCCCTACTGCCAGTTCCTGTGATTCCCGTAACTCGCCCTGAAATGTAACGTCTATCGTTTTCCCAACCGTTCTTTCGTCTTCTATATGGCATTTGATTCCTGCCTCATGGCATCTCTGTATTAATTCATCATACAGACCTCTTGGTATACCAATATACCCCTGCTCATCCTTTCTCATATAAATCATTCTGGATTCCTGATAATTGGAATAACCGATTCTCTGATTCTTAAAATAAACCGGATTATAAAAAGCTGCCAGACGTCTTATCTGATTTTGCAGACGGAACTTTAGATTTTTTGTATCCACATAAATCAGATTCGATAATATAATCTGCATGCTTCCCTGAACATCTTCCTGATGAAATTTTTGCTGATATTCCCATGGTTTGATTCTTGTTGCCTCATTTTCCGTACCTGACTCAAATGCATTTTCCGGCAGCCAGTTTTTGATACAATCTTCCAGTTTTTGTTTCGATAACCTTTTTGTCTCCATCAAAACTTTCCACTGGTTCGGATAGGCATTCCAATTTTCATCAATAAATGCACTATTACCTTCCCTCAATGCCTGTCCCTGCAACGGCAAGGCAATTAGATTCCCAATACCACCATCCGGTACATGGTTCTGAGCCGGCAGCATACGGTCATAGTAACGAAAAGATTTCATGTTTACTGTTTCTGCACCTTTATCCAACAAAGCAAAGCCAAATTTTCTGGCAAGGTTTGCCGGAATTCTCTCTGTAAAAAATATCCACAGATGCGCTCCCCTTCCGGAACGGGAACGCTCCGCCAAAGCATCAATCCCCTGCCCTTTGCAGATTGTTCGTACCGCATCCACTTCCTCTTTCCATTCATTATTTGTATTGGCAAAGTCCTTTTCTTCTGCTCCCTTTGCGTGATTATCAAAATCAAATACGATAAAACGGCAAGTATCATCGGGCAAAAGTGGGTACACCCCGATCACATCAGAAGCATCCTCCTTTTCCCCTTTCAGATGCTCCATAATCTGTGTAATACCCAGTTTACTATAACTCTGATTTTCGCACTTACCACACTGCATTTTTACTTTATTCGCTTTTGGACAGACACCATAATGCCAGAAATTGTCACACTGCGGAAAATAGCCTGCTTTTCCGCTCTTTTTATTTACGCTCCATTTCGCATAAACATCTTCCCTGCCCCAAAACCTGGCAAAGAAATGCCTTGCGGCATTTTCTGTTATGGCAAATGGCAGAATTCTTTTCCCTTGGTCTGAAACAGCTAGCACACCAGCATTTCCCTCCACACAAGAGGAGTAATCAATTCCTGCCTGTTCAAGTAATTCTTTTAACTGCTGATTCTCTCTTTGAAGAAAATCTATCAATTTATATAAATTTTCCTCTTCTGTTTCATGATTTATATCAGGATTCATCTTGTACCTCTTTCTATATCCACATTAGCTTATATTTCGATACTCCCCAATCGCAATTTCTGCTCCTCAGGACACCATCACTATATATAAAAATACTTCCGGCTACCAGTATAAATATTTCCAACCTAATTTATTCTGTAATCGTTTTTTGCTTAATGTGATATGCGATGTTTCTCTCTGTACAAAAATTAATCACTTCTTGTGCCTTTTTGTTGTAAAAATTTTTATGTTGTGGATAACCTTTTGTAACTTCTGTACAATAATTTATTCGTCCAAAAATTATTCTATTCGTGAAGGAAACAGCCTCTAACAGATTCTGTAATTCCTGCTCAATTAAATTAGGTGTTGGGTAAGGCTCCATGCTAACCCAAGTTCTACATCCAGTTTCACTAAGGGCTTTCATTGCTTCCAATCTTTCTATATAAGGGGCTGCTGCCGGTTCCATTTTTTTCTGTATGCTTCATCCAAAGAAATGAGAGTAATTCCATATTCATTATCTAAAGGATATTTCTTTTTGTCTGCCAATTCTATTGGCAAAAGCCCTTTTGTTAGTACAGTACATCTAATTCCATAGGAATTAAGCAGATGAATTGCTTCAAGGCTCATTTTTGCAATTTCATCATACTCATACATAAAAAGATCTGTCGTAAAACATAACTGTACAGATTCTATTTTATTTTTCAGTTTTGGTATTTCTTTGTAAAGGAGTTAGATTGTATTTGAAACCAAATATGGTTTACACCATTCTTCATAACAACTTACCTGCCCAAATCTTTTTTTCTGTAAATATGCATAACATGGAAATTTGCAGCCATGAGCACATCCCAATACATGATTCATTGTAAAATCCCCATACTCAACCCCCGTTTCATAAAGCATGGTTTTACGCTGAATGCTCCCGGCTACCTTTTTCATGCTTTATCACAACAACCACAACAATATGAAGAATTTATGATTATTCTGACTATAGGTCTTTTAATTGTTGCTATTCTAAACTTGAAAAATAAGTAGAGCCGCTCTGTCCTGGTAAGATAAGCGGCTCTATGTACGTTATAATCTGCCGGAACGGGAAGACTTGACCTTCCTTATCGGCTGTCTTGTTAAGCATATTATA
>CAJUIS010000017.1:0-11122 GCA_910586645.1 uncultured Lachnospiraceae bacterium
GCAGCCATGTTCCGTTCGGGCAGAAGATTGCTTTGTTGTCAAGGATTAACTGCTGATTCTTTGTAAAGTTGTCATCGTTTGCATTTGCAACGGTGGTTCCTTCTGTATACTCAGCTAATTTTCCAATCAGCTCGAATACTTTTGTTGCATTTTCGCTTTCCCAGATACCATCTTCATAGGTCATGCAGCTATTATAGAAATCTGTGCCGCCTGCGGAAGCTAACAGAGCATATGTGAATGCATCAAAATATCCGGTTGTCGGATATGTAAACAATGCAATGCCTTCTGCTTTTGCCTTGTCGCCTAACTCCCACATTTCATCCCATGTCTTCGGAACTTCCCACTCTTTTTCTTTCAAGAGGCCTGCATTATAGAACAGACCGCATGGGCCATAGAACATAGGAGCATAATATGTTACGCCGTCTCCATAAGGATTCGTTCCCAGTGTATCAAGGAATCCAGGAATTATTTTATCTTTTACTGTTACTGATTCGCCTGGTACTGTCATATCAAATACGTCTGTTAAAGGAAGAAGAGCCTTTTCCTTTGTCAATGTCTCTGTCATTGCAGCTTCACGTCCTGTCGCACAATGAA
Source organism: uncultured Lachnospiraceae bacterium (assembly GCA_910586645.1). GTDB lineage: Bacteria > Bacillota > Clostridia > Lachnospirales > Lachnospiraceae > Roseburia_B. Next base: position 595 of record CAJUIS010000017.1, read on the forward strand.
TAACGTCCGGATAATCGCCAGCTTTCATACTTGGGCTGATAACATCCTCAATTTTCTTGTCAACAGTAAGCTCTACGGTAACGCCTTCGTGAGAAGCTTCAAACGCTTCCGCTACCTTTGTCCACATATCAGCGCCGTAGCCGCCTTCAAAAGCTGCGACTTTCAATGTCTGAGCTTCCGGAGCGTCAGCCGGTTCATCTTCCGGTTCGTCAGCCGGAGCAGCCGGTTCTGTTGATTCGTTATTTGCCGAATTGTTTTCTTCATTTGTTGGAGCCGAATCATCATTGCCGCAGCCTGCAAATAAAGTTGCAGTCATGGCGCCGGCTAATAAAAGTGACATTAATCTTCTTTTCATTTTGTTTCCTCCCAAAAACTTTGTTGAGTAATAAACTGGAAATTTAACGTTCACCTGGCCAGATGACATTGTGTGAATTGCACACCATAATTCTCTTTCACTTCCGTTTATATGTGCATTATACCAATTTTTCATCTCAATATGCGCTCATATCCAGCCAAAAAAAGAGCAGAGACAACCACAGTATTTATTCCTGCGCTCACCCGCTCTTTTTATATTGATATGGCGACGTGCCTATGATTTTACGGAAATTACGGTTAAACGTAGAAATAGCGGGATAACCCACCCTTGCCGCGACTTCTTCCATCGAATATCTGGTTTTTTTCATTAAATCGCACGCCTTCTGTATTCTTACCAGATTGATATATTCCAGAGGCGTCATCTTCATATATTCCGCAAAAAGCCGCCGAAAATGCGTCTCGCTTAAATTGCAGGCTGCAGCCAGCGTCTTTGTTTTTATATGTTCCATATAACGTTCGCCGATATATTCCAGCGCTGCAGATATCTGGCTGACATCGCTGCAGAACCTGTCCTCTTTCTGCATTTCATCCGCCTTTGTCCCGCTCCTTGCGACCGCAATCAGCACAGAAAGCAAAAGTCCCCGAACATATTCTCCGGAATATCCCCCTTTATTTTTACATTCTTCGATAATCATGCGGACAAGCAGCGTCAGATGGCGTTTTTCTCCCGCCGCATAGCAGCGTTCTCTTTGATTTACAGATTCCAGTATTTTTTTTACAAACAGAGGGTTTTCCGGATAAAACTCCTTCAGCAGATCCTCCGGATTAAAAAAAAGGTACTCCCACTGGCTCATACTGTGCATCCCGCTGCTGATCAGATGCGGCAGGTTCTGGGGGATGATTGTAATCATCCCCTGGCTGTAATCCGCTTTTTTATCTCCGAAACAAATTTTCCCGCTCCCGGCCACGCAGTACCCCACTTCCAAAAGATTGTGAAAATGCTGCTTTCTGTTTTTCGCATTCTCTCCATATCCCCATGAAGAAGGCTTGCCTGACACTGCCAGCAATTGTTCCCCGTGAGGTATTTCGTAATATTGAAATTCTATCTCCAGCTTCTTTTTACCGGGCATAACGCACCTCCCGCACCAATGCCTGTCAATAACTTTTCATCGCCTTGATCAGTCCCATCAGCTTAACTGAATAAATCGGATCTGTCGCCCAGTTCCCCCCGCCAAGGCTCTGTACGTATTTTGCCGTTCCGCGTCTTCCCGCAAGATACATAAATCTTGGATCGACGCATTTCTGGTTCAAATCATCTTTAGAAGCATATCCTTTCAAATGCTGCACCTGCGCCCGTATTCCTGTCTTTACATTCGGAAACGTCGCTCCCGCCGCGCCGTCGTCTGTTGCTCCAAGCCCCGCAAAGTTGCACTGTGCGGCGCTTACCTGGCCGCCAAACTGCAGATATCCGGTTTCCAGGCAGACCTGTGCAAAAATAACTTCTGCTTTTACGCCTTCCTTTTCACTTTCATCCATTACGATTTCACAAAATTCCCTGATATTCTTTGCGCCCTTGCTTTTATAGACGCCGGAAGGATATTTTTTTCCGGAAGATTGGTAAAGCGCCGCCATCTGATCCGCCGTTACACTCGTCTTTCCCATAATTGCATAGGAAGTGGAAGATCCCCTGGCTTCCGAACGCGTTCCGCTTCCCGCGGTAATCACGCCTTTTCCGTCGGAGTACGCCTGCACTTTATAATAATAAGTTTTGCCGGAAGATACGCTCCTGTCCGTATAATTCAAAGACGACGCGCCGTTTACAGTCGCTATCTGCTTGTAAGAGCCAAGTTTTGAAGTCGCACGGTAAATCTTGTATTTTGTCGCGCCCGTCACCTTGCTCCATCGTATTTTCAGCCCGTCGTCCGAAGTTGCTTTTACGGAAGAAATCCTGACCTGTTTTAACGCCCGAAAAGCTTCTTCCTCAGAATATCCGCTGCTGATGCGCTCCCCGTTAAAGCTTCCCGTCACGACGACTTTATAGTAATATTTCTTACCGCTTTTTACGGTTTTATCCGTAAATTTCTGCGTACCGCTTTTGGCCGTATAAACTTTCTGGTAACCGCCCTTTGCCTTTGTGCTCCGGTAAACTTCATACGTTCTTGCATTTTTTACTTTTTTCCATGTAACCCGCATCTGACTGGAAGACAGGGACGTAATTGAAGTGATCGACGTCTTTGCTATTGTCCGTCCCTTTGCAGCCGCCGAATAGGAACCAAAGCCCGTTTTTCTCTGATCCATCGGGCGAACTTTATAATAATACGTCTTTCCCGGCGTCACTTCCCCGTCTATGTACGTACAGACTGTTTTTCCGTTTACTCTGGCAATTTCTTCGTATCTTCCTCCGTCGCCTTCTGAACGCAGAATCTGATATCCTCCGCTGCCTGCGGACATTGTCCAGTAAATCTGTATCTTTGTCGGGGACTTCACTTTCACCTTTTCAACAGACACGGATCCCGGCGCCTTTGCTTTCAATGTCACCAGCGCGGCTTTGATCTCTTTTCCCGTATCACGGCTGATTGGAACAATCTGATAATAATAGCTGACCGCCGCACTGATTTTCTTATCTTTATACACAGTGTTTGGCGTCGTTTTGATTTTCTGAAAGGAAGCGTTTCCCGGAGTCCTGCGGTAAATGGCATATTCTCCCGCCTGGCTGACGGCATTCCATCTCAATTCAATTTCACTGCCGGATACCGGCGTCGCGGACGCCTGCATGGCATACATATCCGCATATGCGTTTTCCGGCGCGCAGACCGCAAGAAACAGCAGGCATAACAACAGGCATATCAGCGGGCAGCGCTGATTCCACACTTTTCTCATCTTTTATTTCGTCTCCTATCTTTTTCTTAGTAATATGCATTTTTATGACGTTTTCGGCTTTATGCCGGAAACCGCTTCTGACTGCGGCCCGTAAACCGTCTGGCCGCCATACTGGCCAATCAGAGCAATCTTATAATAATATACCACGCCTTCTTCCGCCGCCGCGTCTATGCAGCCTGACGCCGCAGGATCTGTAATCGTCTGCAGCAAAGCATATGTTCCGTTTGGATCTGCGCTGCGGTAAATCTGATAGCCAGCAACATCGCTGACTGCATCCCAGGCAATTGCAAGCTGTCCCTGTCCGTTTACTGCGGCCGAAATAATCCGGGTAACCTGAACCGGAGAGCCTCCCGCCGCCGCGCTTATGCCGCTGCTTATGGATTTTCCTTTATAGCTTTTTATAAAAGCCTCAATCTTATAAAAATACTGCTTTGTCATATCAAGATTTGTATCGGTGTAACTGACCTGCGTATCCAAAGCCGTAGCAATCTGAGTATAAGCTCCGTCCGCTGCGTCTGCACGGTAAATACGGTAACTCTCCACTCCGCCTGACGGATTCCAGAAAATCTGTAAGGATTTTCCGGTAACTCCCTGCACAGCCGTAATTTCCGGCGCCTTTGGCGTCCATACGTTCCGGGCCGCGGAATAAGAGCCGTATCCTATTTTTCCATTTACTTTCTTCCTTGTCCTGACTTTATAATAATATCTGGTTCCGGGCGTCAGATTATTTATTTTATAGGAAGTTTTCCCTTTTGCAGAAAGTTTTTTAATCTTCTTATACGTTCCGTTTTTGGAAGTTGACTGATAAATAACATAACCGTCGATCCCGCTTGCCTTTTTCCAGCTAATTGTCTGGCTTGTGGGTGAATTATTGACAATCTTTGTAATGTCCGTCTTATTAATTGTTTTGCCATAAGCGGCTTTTCCATATCCGCTTACCCCTTTTGCGCCCTGATTGTAATTAAAGGACTGCACTTTATAATAATACGTCTTTTTTGCCTTGACAGAAGCATCGTCATAATATTTTTTTGCGCCGTCTTTTACCGTAGCGATCTTTTTGTATTTTCCTTTTGCTGATTCCGCCCTTTTAATCACATAACCGGATGCGTTCTTCACCGGCGTCCAGGATACCCGAAGTGTTTTTGTGCCCTCTGACTTTACAAAAACATCTTTTGGAATGGTTGCCGTTCTGGCCGGATAAACTTCACTGTAGTCGCTGTAAACAGTTGTATTATCCACCATTCCGACAGAACGGATTTTGTAGTAATACAGTTTCCCGGCCTTTACCTTGTCCGTATACGTCACCTGATTGACTCCGGCAAGCGTCGCGATTTTTTTAAAACTTCCGTTTTTCTTTGCCGCGCGGTAAACTTCATAATTTGCCGCGTTATTTATCGTTGCCCAGCTAATCACAAGCGTCTTGCTGTCTTTTGCCTTTATGGAAGAAATCACGGGGGTTGACATCGTCGTCCCGGATGCAACCGCACTGTATTGTCCGTATTTTATATCTCCGTCCGTTTTTTTGTATGTACGGATTTTATAATAATACGTCGTACCCGGACTAAGTCCCGTATCTTTCCAGGAAGTCGTCGTGGCAGGCGTAACCTTCGCCACTTCTTTGAACCCGTCTCCGCTTGACGTGCTCCGGGAAATGCTGTATCCGGTTACGCCGACTGCAGCAGTCCAGCTTAAATCCATTGTTGAGCCGCTTGCAGACTGAATGCTGTTAAATCCAAGCCCTTTTTTCAGCCCATAATATTCCGCAATTGCCGTCGCGTCAGCAACGCCAAGTTTTTTTAACTGTTCGTCTGAACTTAAAAATTTATTCGCATCGCCCGCATTTGAAATAAAGGCATGTTCTACGATAAGAGCCGGGATCCCGTTCTCTTTGCACCGTTTGATTACGCCATAGTAATCCGCCAGGCTGCCGTCCGGATATTTCGTACCGTTTTCTGAGTTGCGGATATGAATCCCGCCGCTTGCAAGCCCAAGATCCGTCAGTTTTGACTCTATCATCGCTGCAAGCGTTCTGCCTGCAGTCCCGCAGTTTGCATTATAATTGGAATTTGGGTAATAAACATTCGCTCCGCAGGGCGTTGGGCTGGTATTTGAATTGTTGTGAAGGCTTACAAACAGATCCGCTCTTTTATTAATCGCTACCTGCGCCCGCTGCGCCAGCGTCATTGCCGTATCTTTCGTTCTTGTCATATAAACTTCAATCCCGGCGTACTGCTCAAGCTCTGCCTTGCAGTACTGGGCTATTTTCAAATTGACGATCTTTTCCACAACTCCGTTCGCCTGCGCGCCCGGATCGGATCCTCCATGCCCGGCGTCTAAAACCACCACCATGCTTTTCATTCTCTTTACATTCAATTCATGTTCGCCTGCGGCCCTTCCCGCAAGTTCATAGAGTTCTTCCGGCTCAGAGCAGCCCGCTTCGTCCAGCGCCTCTTCCATCGTCTCTCCGGAAATGGGCCTGCCCGCTTCGTCCAGCGATACGATGCTCATTTCCGCCTCTGACGCCAGCGCTTCCACTTCCTCATCCGTCAAAAGCACGTCATCCGGTTCACTCTTTACGGCCTGATTAACGCCAAACGCCGCATCTATGCCCATTTCCTCAAAGGAAACCTCATATTCTTTTTCTTCCGCCGTATATGCAATGCGTTCCAACTGGTACGTTCCCGCCTGGCTTTCATCCGGATATTCCATTTGAAACAGGACAAAATCCCCGGAAATCTCCTCTGCATCTGCTTCATATACCTGATCTGTCTCCCTGTTTCTGTAAAACAGCCTGGCGGAACTTATCTCCTGCGTCCCGTCCCCAATGCCAAGCATAATCGTCTGCGTTCCGGGAGTCGTCACCATTGGCTCCTGTACAACAAGGTAGCTGACAAGCGTCTCTTTCTGTGCGTCTGCGGTTTCTTCAGCAGATACGCTGCCATACCCTGTTATAAAAACCAGAAGGCATGCCAGAAAAAGCGCCGTTATACGTTTTATTTTCTTCATCTTATATCCTCATTTCTATATTTTTGCCATATATCCGGATTACTTACGGATGACAGTTCCCGTTTTTCCCGCCATTGCCTCTTTTGTCTTATCCAGCCGGGTAATCAGCGCTGTCTTTACGGCAGAATCTCCAATAAAATCAACCGCAGCCTGAATTTTCGGCAGAATTGTCCCTTCTTCAAACTGCCCTTCCCCGATATATGCGCGGGCCTGCGCTGTCGTCATAACATCCAAAGGCTTTTCTTCCGCCGTATTGTAATTCAGGCAAACTTTATCTTCTCCCGTTAAAATAACGAACATATCCGCATCCAAAAGCTCCGCAAGCTTTCCGGCCGCAAGATCCTTTTCAATTACAGCGCTTGCCCCCTTTAATTTATTTGCCTGCACAAGTACGGGAATCCCTCCCCCTCCGCAGGCAATCACTACCTGGTCGGCGTCGCTTAACGCGCGGATCGCGTCAATCTCCACGATATCCATCGGTTTTGGCGCCGCGACAATCCTGCGGTATCCGTTCTCCGCTTCCACTACATGATTCCCTTTTTTTTCTTCTGCATCCGCTTCCGCTTTTGTCATTACCCGCCCAATCACCTTAGCCGGATGATAAAATGCCTCGTCATAAGGATCCACGCATACCTGCGTCAGTATCGTGGATACCGTTTTATAGATTCCGCGGTTAAGCAGCTCCGTACGAATCTCATTCTGTAAATCATACCCGATATATCCCTGGCTCATAGCGGAACATACCGACATCGGCGTCGCCGTATACTCCGGATGAAGCTTGCAGAATTCAGACATCGCCGTATGTATCATGCCAACCTGAGGTCCGTTGCTGTGAGAAATGACAACCTGATAATCCGCCTCAATCAAATCCGCCACTGCTTTCGCTGTCTTTTTTGCTGCCGCCTTCTGATCCGGCAGCGTTGTCCCTAAGGCTTCGTGGCCCAATGCAATCACAATTTTCTTCTTCCTCATGGACAGTTCCTCCTCATATCCGATTCGCAAATAATTTTCAACAACATTTTAATTGTAGCACAATACTTTCCGTTCCACAATCCGGTATTTCTTAGAAATCCATTAATATTACGGCAAAATTCAGAAATCCCTGCACCCTTTCCGGAGAAACAGCAAGGCAAAGCAAAACATCCCGGGCCAGAATATCCCCCCGTCTTCAAAAACGTCGGCCGCCCTGTCTGATGCTGCGGTAAATGCCTTAATCCTGGCCGTAATTCCATTTTCCGCCATATCTTCCCACTGTCCGTCCAAAAACCGGAAACTCTCTTTCTCCTTTACCGTATTTGTAAACATCACCCAGTTTCCGTTCCGGTACGTTTTATCTACAAAAAACTCAACCTGTCCGCCGTCTTCTTTTTCCAGAGTCACCACAACAGAAAAATTCTCTCCGTCTCTCAGCTCTACCGGAGAGTCAAGCGGTATCGTATAATATCCGGCATACCGGACGCTGCCGCGTTCCGGTGAAACAAGCTGCGGCGTTCCCGAAACGGGATTTGACGCATCGGACAGATTTTTGTAAATTTGGATGCTGTAAAAAACCGACGTATCAAATAAGGCAAAAGACACTGCTTTTAATATCTCTGATTCAAAGCCGTCTTTGTTATGTACCGCAAAAACATTTGCAATCGCTCCTTTGCTGTCTACTTTTGTCAGTTTGCTTTTCCGGTTGGTCACGTTATAAGCTCCTGCCGATCCGTCATACTGATAATTGTAATCGTAATTGTCTGCCGGCTCAAAATCAAATATATAGGCTCTTGCGCGGTTTTCGTTCGCATTGCGGGAATTTACCGCGCTGTCTTCATAGGAAAGATAAAAGTATCCGCCGTCTCCCCATTCTTTCCCGTAACTGTTTTTTATAATCCAGGCTCCGCCATGTTCTGGCCTGTTTTCTTCTTTAAAATTTTCCCTTGGAAACGTATCGTCCCAGCCTACAATCACCGCAGAATGGTTATTGGGACGGCTGCTGTCGAGCGGAAAATAATAAGCGTTATTTTCTCTTTCATAATAACTGCAGTTCCAATAAAAATTAACTGCCGCCGCACCGTACTTTTTTATCATCCGTTTCACGGCGTCCCCCTCTTCTGCGTCCTTAAAATGAATCCAGAAGGCATTCTGCAAATGCGCCGTATCCGCATATGCAAGCGATTTATCATAAACCGTTTCCTTGGTCAGAGAATCAAGCGGAACCGCTGATTCCTCTGCCGCCCCCACCCAGCCTGCAAGCGCAAATGTGGAAAAAACCGTATTGGATCCTGCCGCAAGAAAGTCCTTTGCGGAAATATTCTGATTTCCGTCCCCGTTTGCATTTCCGAGAGGATCTTCTTTCGCATGATAAAAGAAATAAGCCAGATGCGCTTCCGACAAATCCACCGCAGAATCTGCAAGACCCTTGTACAAAAGCGACTGTTCTCCCGCTGCAAGTGATGAAAACGCCCAGCAGACGTTTGATTTCTGACTTCGCACAGGCGTGACTTTTCCAAACTCTCTCGGATCGTATACCTCTTCCAGAGTCTCAGGCAGTTTGGACGTCTCTTTCCCATGCGCCGGAACTGAAAAAAACAGGCATACAAAAATCAAAAAAATCCCACCCCAAAATTTCATTATTTTCTCACTTCCTTATCTTCCTCCTCTCAATTATAATCTGTTTTTTACGAAAAAAAAAGAATGTGAAAATATGAACCTCATGCCAGATTTTCCATGAAAATCCAGCATGAGGCGCTCTTTTCACATCTTATTTTTTACTTCCCAATATAACCTCTAACGTCTGTTCCTTATATTCGCCGTTTTTTGCTCTCTGCACAGTAACTTCCACCGTCGTGCCAGCCGGAAGGTAGCGAAGCAGCTCCTGCATTTCTTCCATGGATTTAATATTTCTTCCGTCAAAACGCGTAATAATGTCTCCCTGAAGAAGTCCCGCCTGCGCTGCGCTGCCGCCTTCAACAATCTGCGCAATGTAAACCCCCTGCGGCATCTGATATGTGTCCGACACAACCTGCGTTACATCCACGCCTGAAATGCCAAGATATGCCGTATCAGAACCGGTTACAACCTCTCTTGTAATAAGCTGACGGATAATCGGTATCGCAGTCTCTGCCGGAATGGCATACCCCATTCCCTCCACACTGGTTTCCGAATATTTTACGGAGGTAATTCCGATGACTTCGCCGTTGGCATTTAAAAGCGCCCCTCCGCTGTTTCCCGGATTAATCGCCGCCGAAGTCTGCAGCAGCTCATTCGTTATGCTGCTGTTGTCTCTCTCATTTGTAATCGTCACTTCCCTGTCCAGCGCGCTGATTACCCCTGTCGTTACCGACTGTCCGTAACCAAGAGCGTTTCCAATGGCAATTGCCGTCTGGCCTATCTTTAACGCAGAAGAATTCCCAAACGTCGCCACCCGGATCTTCTGTTTTGTCTCATCTTCCAAATCCCGGATAGCTACGGAAACCACTGCAAGATCACTGCTGGCGTCGCATCCTTTGATCTGCGCGTCCGCCGTGCTTCCGTCTGCAAAAAGAACGGTTAAAGTCTTTGCGCCTTCCACCACATGATTATTCGTCGCAATATAAAGATACTCTTCATCCTGACTGATTAAAATTCCGGAACCGCATTCCTCTGTTTCTTCATACCCCTGAGAATATCCAAAAAAGAAACTTGGCACCTGTGTTCTTGCAATCGTGGTAATCGACACAATGGAAGGCATTGCCTGCTCCACAATATCCGACACATCCGTAACGGCTCCTTCTGCCGCCTGCTTTTTACTGTCCGTACGGTTTGCAACCGGATCCGCCGCTTCCGTCCCTTCTGCAATATGCAAATCTCCGCCGGACAAAGCCTCCCCATCCCCGCTGAAAGAAAATCCTGCTCTTCCATCAGAATTTTGTCCGGTAACTTTTCCGAAAAAATGCATGGCTCCTGCAAAAGACGTTCCTGCAATTACCCCAAATGTCAGGGCCAGGGCCGCGAACTTTACAATTCTGCCCACAAGTCCGTTTTTCTTCCTCTCCGGTTTCTCCTTTTCTCCAACTGGCCGGTACCAGCCGTCCTCCTGCGTATATGTACCTTTATATTCGGTCTGTCCATACGCATAATAATCCGCCGGAGTCTGATTCCCATTGTTTTCCTGCCCCCAGGACTCTTCTCTTCCACGAAAGCTCTCCTGGCTTTCAAATCTTTCCGGATTCCCAAAATTCTCCCGGCTTTCAAATCTTTCCGGATTCCCAAAATTCTCCTGGCTTTCAAATCTTTCCGGATTCCCGAAATTCTCCTGGCTTTCAAATCTTTCCGGATTCCCAAAATTCTCCCGGCTTTCAAATCT
>CAJUIS010000017.1:11222-53205 GCA_910586645.1 uncultured Lachnospiraceae bacterium
CAAATCTTTCCGGATTCCCAAAATTCTCCCGGCTTTCAAATCTTTCCGGATTCCCGAAATTCTCCCGGCTTTCAAATCTTTCCGGATTCCCAAAATTCTCCCGGCTTTCAAATCTTTCCGGATTCCCAAAATTCTCCTGGCTTTCAAATCTCTCCGGATTCTGTCCATTTCCCTGATTTTGATAATTTTCCTGATTCTGATAACCTTCCCGATTTTCAAATCCGTCCATGTTAAAACTCCTCCTTATCTCAATATCCGCTCTTTGGAGCAGATACATATCTGCGGGCATTCCTAAGCTCTGATGACAGTCTACCGCCAATTTGTGTTGCTTTTGTGAAAATAAAGTGCAAAAAAGGTGAAAGATGGCGTTTTCTCACCTTTCACCTTTTTCACATTATTCCTGCTCCGTATCTGCGTCTTCCATTATATCATTCTTGGCGTCCGTCGTATCCGTGTTATTGTCCCCGGTCAGAGGATTGTCGAACCTTGTTGTCTGTTCTTCCGTGCATCCCGTATAATCCCTGATATATTCACTGATGCCGCTCACCGTAGCGGACACATTGTTTTTCTCATCAAACAAATACTCATGCAGTTCTTTTACATTTGTCTCTAAATCTGTCGGAACCACGAGACTTCCTTTTGAGCCGTAATTTCCGGTACACAATTCAAACGGCCATCCATGATTGCCGTCCAGTTCATAATCCATGACGGCGCTTGCCAGCTTCAAAAGATCTGCGCTGGAAAAGCTTGTGGAAATCTTGTCAAACATACTGTTAATCATGCTTCCAACTGTCGTAATGCTTGAACCCTTTGCTTTCTCAATCATCTTGGTCAGCACGTCCCTCTGGCGCTCCGTACGCTGAAAATCAGACCCCACTTTACGAACCCTGCAGTATGCCAGCGCCTGCACGCCGTCCACCCGATAAGTGCCGCCGCCGTTTAACTTACTGGAATTATGCCCCGTCACCTGATTGATTTCATCAATATAATTGTCGTTCATAACCTGCACTTCCTGATCGGTAAGCGTCAGTTCAATGCCGTCCAGCAAATCCACAGCCTCTACCAAAGCTCCGAAATCAACCGAAACATAATTGGTAATATCCAGGTTCAGATTTTTATTCAGAGCTGCAATCGCATTTTTCGGACCGCCCAGATTATATGCGGAATTTATTTTGTTGTAAGTATCGCCTTCCACATTTAAAAACGTATCACGGTATACAGAAAGCAGCTTTACTTTTTTTGTGTCATTATTGATGCTTGCAATCATAATGCAGTCGCTGTTGCCCACATCATAACTTCCGGTATCGCGGTTGTCCAGACCAAAAAACGCAATATTGGTATATCCTTTTAACACTTCCGCCGTTTCGGAATCCAGCTCAATGCTTACGTCCTGCTCCTTAAAATCTTCACCCGTATTGTCTATTCTGCTCAGCCTTGAATAGATAAATAACCCCACAAGCAGAGCGGCCAAAACGATAATTTCGACTGCAAACAGCGCAATTTTGTTTTTCTTTTTCTTCTTTTTTCTTCCCGTACTCATCGCAACCCCATTCTTTCAGGCATTTCTCTTAATACTTTACTCTGCGTCACTGTCTTCCGGAAGAACATACCCTGTATCTGTCGTACTTGTATTATCGTCTCCGGTCAGAGGATTATCACGCCGCGTCGCCTGTTCCGTCGAACACCCGGTGTAATCCCTGATGTATTCACTGATGCCGCTTACCGTATTGGAAACGTTATTTTTTTCACCAAACAAATATTCGTGCAGTTCTTCCACGTTTGTCTCCAAATCCGTCGGAACCACAAGGCTGCCCTTCGAGCCATAATTTCCGGTGCATAATTCAAACGGCCATCCGTGCGTATCCTCAAGTTCATAATCCATGACGCTGCTTGCAAGCTTTAACAAATCAGCGCTGGAAAAACTTGTGGAAATCTTGTCAATCATACTGTTAATCATACTCCCGACTGTTGTAATGCTTGAACTCTTCGCTTTATCAATCATCTTTGTTAAAACGTCTCTCTGCCGTTCGGTACGCTTAAAATCATCCCCTGCCGTATAACGGATTCTGCAGTACGCAAGCGCCTGCACGCCGTCCACCGTATATGTGCCGCCGCCGCTCAGCTTGTCTGAACTGTGGTTTGTCACCTGATTGATCTCGTCGATGTAATTGTCGTTCATAATCTGCGCTTCCTGATCGGTAAGCGTCAGCTCAATCCCATCCAAAAGATCCACGGCTTCCACTACGGCTCCAAAATCAACCGCCACATAATTCTTGATATCCAGGTTCAGGTTTTTATTCAAAGCGGAAATCGCATTCTTCGCACCGCCTGCGGCATATGCGGAATTGATTTTATTGTAAGTGTCGTCTTTTGTATTTAAAAAAGTATCCCGGTATACGGAAATTAATTTTACTTTCTTGGTATCGTTATTAATGCTTGCAATCATAATACAGTCGCTGTTGCCGGCATTGTAGCTTCCGGTGTCACGGTTGTCCAGCCCGAATAACGCAATGTTGGTATATCCCTTCAGCGCTTCCGCCGTCTCCGAATCCAGCTCAATATTGACGTCCTTTTCTTCAAATCTTTCGCCCGTATTTTCCACTCTGCTCAATCTTGAATAGATGAACAGTCCCACAAGGAGCGCAGCCAGGACGATAATTTCAACTGCAAACAATACGATTTTGTTTTTCCTTTTCTTCTTTTTTCTTCCCGTAGCCATTTCAACTCCAATCTTCCAGGCAATTTCATCCCTGAATTTATAATATTTGACAAACAATTCCAATATATATCTTTTTCCCGTTTCTGTCAATGCTCCGTTTCAGAAAGAAATTGTACATATTTCACAAATTTTTTTAAAAATTTCTTAAGTCTTCCACAATTTCTGACGTATAAAAAGCTCCCGGAGCAGCACAATCCTGTTTCGGATCATCTTTGGGACGCTTCCATGTGAAAAATCAGAAACATTCGCGTCATGCCTGCGGTACAAAAGCAGCTTTTCCGCAAGAAAAACACTGTTTCCTCCCCTCATGTCGTTTATCATCCCAATCCACTGATCATGCATTTCAATTTCATCCGGAATCGGCAGCGCGTAAGAAAGCAGCGTCCTGTCAAAAGCCATGCAGCACCCCATATACCGGTTTTTGAGCAAATTGCAAAAAAATCCGGGTTTTGAACCTCGATAGGAAAAAAAAGACGGCATCCGTATTTGGGTAAGGGAGTCATTCATCACCTGCGCGTCGTGGCAGACAAGCTTACAGCCGTTTCTGCCAAGAATTTTTAACACCCGCTCCGCTTTTCCTTCTGTCCAGACGTCATCCTGATCCGAAAGGAAAATATAATTTCCCCGGCACGCGCAAAGAGCCGCATTGATATTCTGTTTAATTCCCCTTCCCGGCCCGCGAATTACCTTTACGCTGATTTCTCTTCCCTGGTATTCTTTTAAGATAGCAGGCGTGGAATCTGTCGAACCGTCGTCCGACACCACAATCTCATCACAGGGTTTTAAGTTTTTCAGAATCGAATCCATCTGCTCTCTGATATATTTTTCTCCGTTATAAGTCGCCACCGCCACTGATATTCTAATCTCTTCCATGCATCCTCACTCCAGAAATGCCTTCTCATATGCCTCTGCAATCCGCTTATGGCTGTAAGCCGCAAGAATCCGATTCTTCGCCTTTTCGCCCAACGCATCTTTTGCCTTCCCGTCAAGGGCCGCCGCTTTCTCCAAAAGGCCGGACAGGCTCCCCGGCTCCTTTGTCCAGTAAAGCGCCGCGTCTTCCCCGACTTCCCTGTTAAACCCAACGTCAAGGAGAAGATTTACGTTTGTGGAAGAAAGCGCTTCCAGCAGAGAGGGGTTCGTGCCGCCCACTTCATGGCCATGCAGATAAGCGCAGGCATTTTCCCGGATCTTTTTTAAAAGCTGTTCCTCATACACTGTCCGGCAAAAGACAATCCGGCTGTCTTTTTTTAAGCCGGTAGCCTCGCACAGATTCCGGTAAAACGGACTGTCTTCCACATTGCTGATAATTGCAAGCTTTTTCTTTGTCCCCGTTTTCATAAATTCCCGGATCATCGTCTCATAATTATTTTCCGGCACGAATCTGCCGACAATCAGATAGTATTCCTGCGGCTTTAACCCCCACTTTTCATACCATGCCAGAAGCGTTTCGTCCGTATCCAAAAGGCCGCTTTCTGATACGTCCGCCCCATATGCGATAAATACCGTCTCCGGCGCATACTTCTTATAAGTTTTCCGGATATATGCCTGCATATTTTTTGAATCGCAAATCAAAAGATCCGCATGTTTTACCATAAGCTTTTCCGAAAATTTCCAGTATTTTCGAATTGCCCCATTCCATTTTGCACGCATCCACTCGTGCCCGTCGGGATTTACAATAAGCCTTCCGCCCGCTTTTTTCAGACGCCGTTTAAAAAAAGCCGCAAACGGGCCGATTCTGCAGGCAAGCACATAAACGACAGGACGTTTGACATGGTGTTTCCTGATGTAAGAAAGACAATAAGAAAACGCCGCCAAATCATACCAGACGGCTTTTGCCGGGCCAATCTGCGGCGCCTTAATCCGGAAACAATGGCTGTCCTGGTATTGAAATTCACCGGGCTTGTCTGCCATGCAGGCCACATGATACAAAATATCCCCGCTCTTTCTGTGCCTTGTCAATTGTTCCACAAATGTTTCAAACCCACCGTATTTGGCCGGAATCCCTTTACTCCCAATAATAAACACGTCCCGCATTGCTTTCCCCTCACAAAAAATCCGGCTGATGCCGTTTCATCGCATAAGTGCATCCGGCCGCAAGGCTTAAATTCCTGTTGTAGCAGGGATCCGGCTGCATCAGCTTTTCCTCCCACCTGTCCAGGAACCTTTGCTTCTGATTCTCTTCATTTTCTTCTGCTAAATCCGCTTCATACTCCACTGCCAGAACCTCCGGCGTAACTGCCGTATCATATCCGCATAACGCGAAACGAAAACAGCAATCCGCATCCCGGTAAATCCCAGTCATAGACAAATCCATGCCCCCGGCCTTTTGAAATGCGTCTTTCCGAAACATGACGCAGCCAAACGAAACTGCGCTGACATTCTGCGGAATGACCGCATGCAGAAAATATCCCTTATATGACGCAGGAATGCCGCCGCATAAAGGAATCAGGCTGCCGTCTTTACCATAGCAGAAACCGCATGACGCAACGCGCCTGTTTTTCGTAATAATTTTAGCGCCCACAATGCCGACGCTTCTTCTCTGGCAGATTCCAAGCATTGATTCAATCAGCCCGTTTGGATTTACTCTGATTCCCTGACGGATATATAATATATAATCACCCGTACACCCTTTTTCTATCCCATGATTCCCAAAATCAATCTTCCTGTACTGGATGTCCAGATGATATGCATCCCCTTTTTCAACCAGCCGCTGATAATGCTTCCGAATGCTGCAAAGCTGTTCGTCCGCTTCCGCCGCAACCGTAATTTTATATCTGCCTTTCAGCTCATACCGCACCCGATAAACGCCAAGATTTGCCGTCACCTCTGCACGGCCCGGCTCCATGCATCTTTTTAAATGCGCTTCAATCGCGCGGCAGCCGCTGTCAAACGCATACGCCTTGTCCGCACTGTTTCCCGCTGTTGAACCCTCATGGATCCTCCAATGATAGAGAATCTTTGGAACATGGCGGACGACGGCGCCCGCATCAACGCAGCGGAGCACGAAATCATAATCCTGCGCGCCGTCGTATTCTTTTTTTAAGCCGCCGGCCCTGTCCAGCAAATGCGAAGAAAACATCAGAAAATGGCAGAAATAGTTATTGCGGCGCAAAAATTCAAGATTAAAATCCGGCTTAAAATGTGGTCTTGAAAAAACCGTTCCGTCCCCGTTCATCTTATCTTCATCGGAGTAGATAAGCGCCATCTTCCGCTCCTCTTCGGTAAAAGAATCGTTCAGGCACTGCACCATCTCATACAACGCGTGAAAAGAAAGCCGATCGTCGTGATCCATCAGGGCAATATATTCTCCCTTTGCCATTGCAAAGCCGCCGTTTGTATTTTCCGATATGCCGCCGTTTTTTTCAAGTTTCTTCCAGCGGATTCTTCCGTCTTTTGCGGCGTACCAGGCCGCTGTTTCCGCTACCGTTTCCGTCCTGCTCCCGTCTGCAATGCAAAGCTCAAAATTTTCATAGCTTTGCGCAAGAACCGACTCGATAAGCTCTTTTAAATATCGCTTCGGCGTCTCATAGGCCGGAACGACAATACTGACAAGCGGCGAAAAAGAAGGCTGGTTTTCCTTCTGCCTCAAAAGCTCTTCCTCTGTCGGGAAATAACGTCCGCAGGATTTTGTGTATGCAAGCATCGGAGAGTTCTTCCTCTCCAGCGCCTTTGTGATAAGCCCCCGGACGCCGTACCGCTTCAGAAGGCTCTTCAGATATTTATATTGATAACTCAGACTCATTTCTTATTTGGAACCCTTTCCGGTAATAACCACCTGAAATGTCTTTGCCAGAATCTTAAAATCAAGCCCGATGCTCCACTGTGAAATGTAATGCGTGTCAAGCGCAACCACGTCCTCAAAGTCTTTCACATCGCTTCTTCCGCTGACCTGCCACATTCCGGTCAGCCCCGGCTTAATGCCAAGCCTTGCCTTATGATGCATCTGGTACTGGCTGAATTCTTCCACTGTCGGGGGCCTTGTGCCGACAAGGCTCATATCCCCTTTTAAAACCTGGAAAAACTGCGGCAGTTCATCAATGGAATACTTTCGCATAAACTTTCCGATGGGAAACACCCGCGGATCGTCTTTCATTTTAAACATCAGTCCCGACATCTCATTCTGTCCCATCAGTGACGCTTTCTGCTCCTCTGCGTCCACATTCATGGAACGGAAC
Source organism: uncultured Lachnospiraceae bacterium (assembly GCA_910586645.1). Taxonomy (GTDB): domain Bacteria; phylum Bacillota; class Clostridia; order Lachnospirales; family Lachnospiraceae; genus Roseburia_B. The sequence continues at coordinate 18,117 of CAJUIS010000017.1, forward strand.
TTATAGAGCTTGAATTTCCTTCCGTTTTTTCCTACCCGCTCCTGAGAGAAAAATACGGGGCCAGGCGACTGAATTTTAATCACCGGAGCAAAAATCAGAAAAGCCAGTCCGCAGAAGACAAGACCGATCAGGCTTCCGACAATATCCATCAGCCGTTTGGCAAAAATCTGTCTGGGAGAAGCGATTTTCATACTTGACGTAAGAACAAGATAATTGCCGTATTTTTCCACTGCTTTATTGGGTGCGAGCGCATTCATATGCACCAGATTGAAATGCACCGTAAGCCCCATTTCAAGCAGTTCATTTGCCAGAGCCTGCGAGCTTTCCCGTGTATTGCCGTTGATAAAAACTTCGTCCACAACATTTTTGCGCAGATACTCAAAACAGTCGTCCGCATTCGCAACTACGGGAACGCCGCAGATTTTTGCGCCTTTCAGATTCTGATCCACCACAATGACCCCGGATACCACAAAATCCCGGTACTGCAGATTTTCAAACTCCAGAAGGGCTTCCTTTGCATATTCTGTCGTCGTCAGAAGAATCATTACGGAAAGGTTTTTCTCATTTTCCATTCTTCTTAAAATCAGATGCTTTAATACCAGCCGTTCAAAAAAAACCAGGGCAATGGAAATCAGCCAGTATGCAAAAATAACCTGACGGGAATAAATCTCCGTCTGCTTTGTCGCAACTTCAAATCCCAATATCCCGGCAAAAATAATTGTACAGAAAGTAATGCTGGCGTTCGCTTCCTGAAAATGCCCTCTCCGCAGTATCCCGGTATAAGGCTCAAAAAAGAAAACCACGCAGATGTCAATCAAAAGCATCACGATTGCCAGCCGTTCGTACGGTTCGTTCGAATACGGCAGATGCCAGCCAAGCCGCATCACATAAGCGGCAGTGAGTGCAATCTGCAAACATATCATATCTAAAATTGTAAAATCCAGATGCTTTAGCCAGCTCTTCCTTTCCTTCTTATACATACTTGTCCTCCTAATCCGCCAAGCGGCATAAAGGGATGCCTGTCTATTTTTTTGCGCCATGCAGATAGAGCCAGGTTCTTGCATAATCCTTTCTCTCTTCTTCTGTCATCCGTCCGATTTTTTCATAAGAAAGCTTTGTCACCATCATCCGCTCTTCTCCGCATTTAAAACATTCCACATTTTTTCTTCTTGATACAATCCGGAGCCAGCCGCATTTCGGGCAAATATATACTTTCATTCTTACTCGTCTCCCAGCATTTCATCCCTGCGTATTTTTATATTCTGGAGTTCCATCTCAAAATCCTGACGATTCTTCTGCCCCATTGTCTTTAAAATCAGTCCTGAAAAAAATGCCTGCATCGCCGCCAGCATCGCAAAACCGCATACAATCAGAGTCGGAAAATGAGGCACCAGCCCTGTCTTTGTATAATCAATCACAACCGGAATCATAAATAAAACCGAAAGCGCCGCCAGTATGACGGACAGCAGCCCGAAAAAATTCATCGGCTTATATGTCTGGTACATTCTGCCTATCGTCCGCAGCACGCGGAACCCGTCCGAAAATGTATTCAGTTTGGAGACGCTGCCTTCCGGACGGTCGCGGTATTCGACAATCACGTTTTCCACCTGCATATTTTTATCGGCCGCATGAATGCTCATTTCCGTTTCAATCTCAAATCCTTTTGACAGAACCGGAAAAGATTTTACAAACAGATAGCTAAACGCCCGGTATCCCGTCATCATGTCTTTGATGTCCGCGTCAAAAAGCATATTGATGCTCTTTCGCACCAGCGAATTTCCAAAATTATGGAACGCGCGCTTATTTTCCGTAAAATACGTAGAGGAAAGCCTGTCCCCTACGACCATGTCCGCATTCCGCTCAAATACCGGAGCGATCATCTCAGGAGCCGCTTCTACGGGATATGTGTCGTCCCCGTCTATTATAATATAACATTCCGCATCAATATCGCGAAACATCCTGCGGATGACATTTCCTTTTCCCTGCTTGTATTCATAGCGGACTATTGCGCCTGCTTTTCTTGCAATCTCGTCCGTTCCGTCTGTGGAATTATTGTCGTAAACGTAGACTACGGCTTCCGGCAAAACCCTTTTAAAATCCTCTACTACCTTTTCTATCGTCCTGCTTTCATTATAGCAGGGAATCAGTACCGCTATTTTATCCATGTTCGGTTTCCTTCCATTTACTCATCTTGCGATATACACAGTATAATTCTATTATAATCTGTATTCCCAAAGTAATCAACAGTGCAATGACAACGCCTTCCATAGAGTGTCTTTTTACAAAAAAGACGGACGCAAGCAAAGAAGACAAAGCCCCGCCGACGCCGACGGCAATCTGCCCTTTGATCTCCCGCAGCACCGTACAAATCGGAAAAAGACATCCGTTGATGGCAATAAACAAAGTTGAAACAATGACCGGTACAAACAGATACGCATAGGGGCGGATTTCCTCTTTAAATACAAGAACCAGAAACCATTCTCCCAGAAAAGCGGAAACGACAATCGCCAGAACAGAAAAAACCGCGCATACAGCCGCCACTTTTTTTAAGATTCCCACAAATCCCCGCTTATCATTTTCTTTCAGACGATCGGCAAGCGGCAGAATCAGGGGAACGAAAATTGTCTGCGCCCCCACCTGGACGATTGTGCTGGGCGTCGATATGGAAGTGTAATACCCAAGCGTCTTTTCCCCATAATACATTTCCAGAAAATATTTTGGAAATGAAATGGAAAGATTATTCGTTACCGCCACTACAGCAAGCGGCAGCATTGCAATCATCAGCTTTTTTACCGCTGCACGGTCTGTTTCCGATTCTTTTGAAATGAAACGCTCCGCAATGCGCTTGTCGTAAAAAACAGCCGTAAAGCATGTAATAAAGGTCATGCTTGCAACTGCTGCAACCAGATTTTTCGTCAGATACAAAACGGCGCAGAAAGACACAAGCATCAAAATGCCGCGGGTCAGATAAGAATAACAGATGTAATCCATACGTCCGTTTTTCTGATCAACGCCATGATACACGTCAATCCATGCCTCCGCGCACTTATGCATCATATATAAAAGAATTACGCTCCACTGATACGGCGTGTAATCATTTAAAAACACGCCTGCCGCACAAATCAGAAAAGCCGCCGCCATAGCGATATAACGGGAACGGATATAAGTCTGATCCGAATACTCCCCCACAACGTCCGACACCTGGTACTGCCTTGTGTTAAACAGCGCAAGGATTCCAAACGCCGCCGTAAACGTCATTGCAAGCCCATACACGCCGCTGTCCTCAAAGCCGGACAGCCGGACAATTAAAATCGTTGTAAGCCACTGGCATCCATAGTAAAACATCGTGCCAAAGCTGTTATAAAAGATATTTGCAAGTGTTGATTTTTTCTTCATCGTAACCGTTTCCCTCTTCGCGTCTATATATCCATGGAATAATCTGCCCGGTGCAGCGTCAGATTCGGGTTATAGTAAGGATCTTTCTCTTCTATCTCTCTTTTCCATTTCGTCTGAAGCCGCTTAATTTCTCCCTGGAACCTTGCCTGCTTTTCCATCGTATCTTCATAGCCTCTGGATTTTGATTCGTAATGATAAAGCTTCGCATACGGATTAAATAAAATCTCATATCCCGCCGCGCGTATTTTCAGACACAAATCCACGTCATTCAGCGCTACGACAAAATCCTCGCTCATCCCTCCGACTTCCTCATATACAGATCTTCGTACCATCAGACACGCTCCCGTCACCCCGCTGACTTCCCGCTCACACAACGAAAACGGATAGTATTTTTCATCCCTGTCCGTTAAGCTCCAGAGCGCATGCGCCGCAAATCCCCCCATGCCGATAATCACACCGCCATGCTGAATCGTTTTATCCCCATAATAGAGCATGGCGCCGCTTGCGCCCGCTCCCGGCTTTAAGGCGGACGCCGCAAGCTCCCGCAGCGCGCCGCCCTCCATAAATTCGGTATCGTTGTTCAGGAAAAGCAAAAGCTCTCCTTTTGCCCTCTCCGCCGCAAAATTATTGATTGCGGAATAATTGAAAATCCCTTTCCAGACGACAACGCGGATCCTTTCGTCTTCCGATGAAACTTTGTCATAGTAAGCAAACGTCTCCGGATCTTCGCTGTTATTTTCCGCAATAATCACTTCATAATTCGCATAACCGTCCTTTTTTAAAGAATCCAGGCAAAGCTTTAAATCCTCCGTATGATCTTTATTCGGAATGATAATGCTGACAAGAGGCTCTTCTTTCAGCTCATATTCCACATGGAAAAACCCCGGCACATCGGACTTTCGGACTGTTCCTTTCTGATTTTCCGATTCCAGATAATGAACCAGGCAGTCCGCATTTTCTTCTCTCATACTGCGTACGAAAGAATCCCTGTCTTCCACAGACGTCAGATTGGAAAACAAAACTCTCGGAATGTGGCAGACATACTCCGCAAACCGGAACGCCTGCAAAGAAAGATCATACCAGTCGTTCCCCCAAAGCCGCACCGTTTCGCCGCTTCCGCACAATTTTTCCAAAAGCTTTCGTTTTACGGCAAAGCACCGTCCCAGATAAGGAAAATTCAAAAGCATCTGCAGGCTTTTATCCGGTTTAAAAAACGGCCGGTATCTTTTATTTCCCACACAATTGTCTTCATCTGTATAAATCAAATCCGCCGCCGCTTTTTCCTCTCTCCGGATTCTGCTCGCAGGAAGCGCTTCCTTCCCAAGGGCAAAGAGCGACAGGTGATACAGGTACTCCGGAAGCGCTTTTATCTCTTTTCCGGAAAACACAAACCAGTCTCCGTCATATTCTTTTAAAAGCGCGTCCAGTTTTGTCTCTTCTGTAACCTTTGCAAAGACAGTCTTTTCACACGTCTGGTTTTTCCACCCTGCCAGGGACAGTTCGTCTCCTGGTTCCGGCACAATCACAAAAGACAGTCTCTTTGAAACTGCATCTTCCCTCTGCCTGCGCAGCTCTTCTTTCGAAGCCGCGGTTCTTCTGCACCATGTCATATATTCCGACTCTTTGCCAATGGGAACGCCAAGCTTCCGCAGAGCTTTTTTTACTGTATAAGACGCTCCGTAATATTTCAGATAATAAGCCGCTTTCTGAAATTTGTTTTTTCCTTCCAAATCAAAATCACTTAACATTCCGTCTCCTATTTTCTCTTCCAATGCATCTGAAGCGACAGGTTTTCATTGTAAAACGGATCGCCCGATGTAATTTGTTCCCGGTAAGTTTCCATCATATACTTCCGGTCAGACAAAGAAATCTCTCCTTTGTAGTCTTCCTTTAAAATCCTGCCCAGCGCGTAAGGATTGACGACAATCTGCCGCTCCTGCCTGCGGAGCATAAAACAGATTTCAAGAACTCTTCCGGATAAGGAATTTGCCTTTCCGCTCTCCCAGAGAAACGACAATTCGCTCTTTTTTGCCATAAAAGCGCATCCGGACACTGCGGAAACATTGTGGGCATAATAATTTCTTCCCATATATCCCGGCGCATCATAACGCTCTCCCCGGTTGATTTCGATGGAAAGCTGCTCAGAAGTTCCCCCAATCACAATGTCTGAACTCAAAATCAGATCTTTCTCATCCAAAATCTGCATTCCGACAATCCCCGTGTCCTTCCGCTGCGCAAACATCAGAAGTTCCTCCATAAAAGAAGGGGTAACCGGCGTAATGCCTGCCTCAAGCAGTATTACATAAGAGCCGTCCGCATTTTTTATTTTTTCCGAAAGTTCCTGAAAAGAACCTGCGCAGGAAATCGTGTAATTGCCATACGTAGAAATTTTTTTCACTGCCGCGGCCGTCTGCACGATTTGTTTTGTCCCGTTTTTGCTCCCGTCAATGAGGACGGAAATCTCCGGCTCGCCAATTTCATATTTCATCCGGTAATGCGTTTTACAGATCTGCGCGCTGTGCACTTCAGCCGGATAGCCCCTGCGCGCTTCCGCATCCCGCACGGCGCCTCTCCCCGCTGCAACCGCATACGACTTCGCGTTTAAGTTCATAGACGTTGACATCTTGTGGCAGCGCCAGAAATAAAGCGTTTTCGGTATATGGCAGATTTTATCCGCCGCATCTGTCAAACGCAGAATCATATCGTGATCCTGGCTGCCGTCATATTCCTTCCTGAAATATCCGACCCGATCCGCCAGAGCTTTTTGAAACACGCTCAGATGACAGATATAATTGACGCCTCTCAGATTATCCGCCGAAAAATCCGGTTTAAAATGATAAGTGACAATATTTGCCGGATCTTCGCCTTCAAACGTCACTTCATCCGTATAGACAAACTCCGCCCCCTCTGTTTCAATCACTTTTGCGCATTCGTATAAAGCGGAAGGGTGCAGGATGTCGTCATGATCAAACAGAGCAAGGTAATTCCCCTTTGCCATATGGACGCAGGCGTTCGTATTCTCCGAAATTCCGCCGTTTTCCTTAAGCTTGCGGTAAACAATGCGCGCATCTTTATCCGCATATTCCATAACAATTTCCCGTACGCGCCCGCCGTCAGAATCCGAAGCGTCCGCAAGGCAAAGCTCCCAGTTCTGGTACGTCTGTTCTGTCACAGACGCAATCATATCCCGCAGAAATTTTTCCGGCGTATTGTAAAGCGGCACCAAAACGCTGATTTTAATATCGGAAGAAAACTTCCGTTCTCTCTGTTTTTTCTTCTCTTCTTCCGTTGGCATAATCTTTGTCAGATATTTCCTGGCTTCCTTCCTCCTGGCATAGCGATTGTTCGCCACGGCGTTTTCCGCTTTTTTGTATACGCCTGAAACCCCGTTCTCCGCGATAAATTTTATGGCACGGTATCCTTTTCTCGCCGGATATAAAACCGCCCAGACCGGAGTCCCCTTTAATCTGCGGATTCCATGACGCTCCGGTTCCGACTCTACGTCGTCCGGCCCGTCGTCATGGGTATATGCCAGAAATTTGGCAAAATTCCCAAGCTCCGAGGAAATATTTTCTTTTTCCCGCTCAATCTGTCCATTCCAGACATCATCTTCTTTTAACATCCCGCTGCCTCCTGACTGCCGAAAGGCATTTTAATTGACGCCGCTTTTATTTTTTCAGATCCACTGCAAGAACATATCCCGCTTCATTTTCAAAAATAACCTCAACGGCCTTGTCTGAAAAAACCTTCTCTTTATGTTCTTTTTCAAACTGCGTCTCCTTCATAATTACCGCATACCTGATCTCCCAGTCGTAATATGCCTGCCGCAGTTCTTCTGTCGTATGACGCCATTCATAAAAATCCGGAAAATCATATCCGGTTGCCCCTTCATACAAATAAGTCTGCCCATAATCGTTCCTCTCTACCATAAGCGGAACCATTTTTTCTTCTGAAAGATTGTCTTCCACATACTGAAACAAATCAAACACATAATCCGGAAGTCCCGTATGCTCTCCCGAAAGAAAAGACCAGTTCGTCTGACACAGGGTAAAAAATGCCGTACTGTGCATTGCCCCGGTAATGTTTTCCGTAGAAGTTACAATTTTATATTCAATCTTTCCAAAGCACAGAGCTGCAAATAACGCCGCCATAGAGCAGTACGCCGCGAGCGTTTCCTTCGCTTCCTGAAGCATCATAGACACCGACCTGGCCGTAAGCGCCCAGCAGAACGTCCACAATGGATAGTACGTTTTATAATAATAGTAAGCCGACACACGATGCGTTAAAGTCAGAAGGAGCATCACTCCGGTAAACCCAAGAAACGCCAGGAAAAACGCAATATCCGGCGTAAGCCGCCGCCGTTTTAAGGTATGCGCCAAAAGAAACAGAATCGGAAAAATCGTCCAGAAAAAGTCCATGTAAAGTTCCGTATAAATTCCGCCCTGATTGGAAAGCGCGCCCGCAATGCTCGTGCCGGAAGCAATGAAAAACCCATACAGACAGTAATACAGCCCAAACGCCGAAGGAAGCAGAAACACTTTTAACGCAAGCTTTACATTCTTTCCGGTAAAGACCTTCCCTTCCCGTTTTGCCACAATCACAAGATATGCAAACACTGTAAGAAATGCGACAGGCGCAAACATCATATAACTTGTAATTACACCAAAGCATCCAAGCATCAGCATAAAAACCGTAATCTTCCGCTCCACCTGCGCTTCTTCGTACAAACGAAGCCCTGCTGCAAGAAACCCTGCGAACATACTTCCGACCGCCCAGTATCCAAAAGAATAGTAAAAGCTTAAAAACGGGTATCCCATAAACCATCCGGCTATCAGAAGAACAGCAAAAATCTTGGACGCTTTCGTCCTTGCAAACCTGCGGATCATTGCGGCAAAAAACAGCGTTTCCAGCCACAGGAAAAAACAGTCGCCAAGAATATAGCCCTTATACCAGTCGGCAATCCGGACGAACGGCTGAATGACCTCAATGATCATAGCGTTCTGAAGATGCAGGAAATACATCTTTGTCACAGTCTGCGAGCGTACGATTTCCGTGGCTTCTTTCAAATGCAGCCCCGCGTCGCTGTTATAATAACAGTACCAAAGCTGAGGCGTAAAAATTTTAAAACAGATTGCCGCGGCTGCGGCCGTTATCAGGAACAGCAGAATAAAATCGAACTTTTCCCAGGTATATTCCTGACGCATTCCGTCTTTCCGAATGAAAAAAAACATCAGAGCCGCAAGCGCCAGGTAAACCGCGGCCATTGTATACAGATTGACGGGGATACGCACAAGTCCCATCACTCCCGCCGCAATGCCGCCCATGCACAAAACAGCCAAAAAAGACAGTACGGCCCAGGTAAGCCCGTTCATTGATTTGTAAGATTTACGGTATCTGTATGTGTTTACTGTACAGGCAGTTAATGCCGTAAGATATAATGCGCTTCCAAAAATCGTTCCATGCAGCATAACTTTGATTCCTTTCTTTGCTATTGCAAAATAATCTGGTTCGGAGTCGTGGCATAACTATATACCGCAGCGCCGTTTTCCGCCATAAGGCACGCGTTCTTCATAGTCGTATAGCGTCCGCTCATGTCCTGCATCAGCCAGTTCGGCGCATCAAAAAATGCTGCTTTCGCTCCGATAAATTGATAAAAGTCACTTTTCAGCCCGCCGTTTCCATGATGCCCCATCTGGATATAATCCGACTTTAGCGCGTCTCCATACGTTTCAAGCAGGTAATCGCTCATTTTCTTTCCCACGTCTGCGCAAAAAAGCATAGATTCTTCTTTGGCCTTCACCCGAAACATCATGGAGCCGTCGTTTAACAAATCCTTTGACAGTTCGTCCACATAGCCGTCATAGGCATTAAAAACCTGAAAGGCCAGCCCCTCCACCTCAAATGCATCCCCGGCATATACATAGTGAAGCTGAGGAATCTCAAGCGCAAGAAATTTCTCATAAATTTCCGTTTCGTCCCACGGCGATTTCTCAAGGCAGACTTTTGGAGGGGCCATATCCACGGCATACACGCTGTCAATCTGAAGCTTTCCCGGACGTTTGTAAATCTCCGTAAACGCCCCTGCGTGATCTTTGTGGGGATGGGTCAGGATCCATGCGCTGACATGGTTTCCAAGCCCTTTTAAAATCTTTTTTACGTAATCCGCACCGTCGGCCCATCCGCCGTCCACTACGACCAGATGCCCGTCCTTATCCTGCAGCGTATAAAACATTTGCTGGCTTCCTTCCGCAGCTCCATATTGGGTCACGAGCCATTTTCCGTCATAATACCCTTCCTCTAAGTCCCTTCGGTATACAGAATACGCCGCATTTGAACCAATCGCCTCATACCCGAGAGAACGCATTTCTTCCAAAGAAGCCTCTTCCGACGGACAGGCCAGATAATTGCAGTCCTCCTGCGCCGCATACCAGGCAAGCGCTTTCCAGTTCTTTTTCTCACTGCTCATAATCTGATAAATCTGGTAAGCGTCCGTTGTCGCCGTCTTATTCTGTTTTATCGCTTCATATCCGTATGGCATCAAAATTTCAGCGTCATACTGACGAATCGACGAAAGCAGATCGTTTGACGCAATCAGTTTTTTATGGCTGATCCCGTTTTCCGCCGCATCCCGCTCAATGATATCGCACACATCCACTGTATCCTGCGGCAGTTTATAAAGATTCTGCTTCCGTTCAAAAACCGTGCCGTTGTACACGTTTGTCCCTGTCAGCGCAATGATGCAGAGCATCCCGAAAAGCAAAAGGCTTCTTTTTCCTTTTCCTTCCGCCTGCATAAGGATAACCGACGCAGTATACGCCGTCACAACCGTCGCTGGCAAAAGCCAGAACATCCTCCAGTACACGCTTTTTCCGATGCATACTTCCATAATAATCTTCGCCGTCACGGGAAAGAAGCAGATCAGAAAGAACAACAGCGTATATCCCAGGAATAAAAACCTTTTTTCTTTTTCTTTTTTCTGGAAAAACAGATAGATCAGACAGGCAAAAAACAGAGCCATCTGCATACCCGTTCCATTATAAATGTCATACATAGACTTTACGACGTCTAAAGTCTCTTTCAAAACGTACCTCCCTATCGAATCACAAGATAAATCCCCGCACACAGCAAGTTTGGAAAACAGCAGGCCGCCGCTCCAAAAAGCAGACGCAGGCTTCTTTTCCGGAAAGCGAATAAAATCCCAAGAATCCCAAGCATAACCGCTCCAAGCATAATCCCCATGGAAGAAACCATACAGCAGGCCCACATTAAAACAAACAGAAGAACCCAGTCCGCCCGGCTTCCCTCAAGAAGAAAAATCCTGACTCCAAGATACAAAATCATCGGAAGCAGTATTCCTGCCAAAATCGCCTTCCCCTGCCAGAGCCGGATCAAAAGGAACAGGCCGCTTGTCCTTTCACTGTATGCCGAAAACAAATGAAGTCCCGACAAAATCACCAGAAAATACCCCGTCCGCTCCATATCATAAGCAAAGAACGCCCTTCCAAGAAGCGTATACACCGCATAGGAAAGAACCAGAAATACAATCATAAAAACCATATGTGAAAGAATCGCGGGATGCGTATCTGTCATTTTTCCAATAACCGCCGTAAACGCATGAAACGGCGACAGCACATATCTTGACGGAAGACTTGCGTATTCCGCGCCCGTATAAGGGTTTACGGCAAAAATCGTGTCGGTTGCAAGGGACGTCGCCGCCGACGCCACAAAAAACGAATCATCCGCATTCGTATACTGATAACGCAGGTAGACAAAAATCTGCATAACAATCAAAAGAAGCTGCGCATAAATGCAGAGTGTAAAGCGCTTCACAGCGCAGGCCGTTCCAAGGAAAATGCCCGGAATCCGCCTGAAATGAAGCAGCAGAGAGACTGCGGAAGCAAAAATCAAAATCCCGCCGTACAAAAGCGCCAGAACAGACAAAGACTGCCCTGTCCAGATCATAGGCAGAGCCAGAATTTCAAACAACCCAAACAGAATCACATACCCCGCCGCCATATGCAGCAGGATATTGTCTTTTTCTTCTTTTATAAAACCGGAATACAACAGTCCCAGCAAGAATGGGATTACGCCCAGAAAAACCGCAATCAACGCCAAACTTTTTATCATGTCCTTCCCTCTCTATCCTCTCTGTTCCTGCGCCGTCTCCTGCTCTTTCCCAATATTTGTCTCTCCGCAGATATAAATCGGACGCTTTTTGACTTCAAGATAAGTCTTTGCCAGATAAGAGCCTAATATTCCAATGCAAAAAAGCTGTATGCCCCCTAAAAACATCACAATGCATACCATCGAAGGCCAGCCGAATGCAGAGCCTCCGTACAATATCTGCCGCACAACAATAAATACGATGGCAGCAGCCGCAATCAAACACATCAAAATTCCAAGAAACGCCGAAAGAGACAGCGGAATTGTCGAAAACGCCACAATCCCGTCGATGGAGTACAAAAACAGCTTCCAGAAAGACCACTTCGTCTCTCCCGCCACCCGTTCCACATTCTCAAATTCCAGCCACTTCGTCCGAAAGCCTACCCACCCAAACAGGCCCTTGGAAAAACGGTTGTACTCCTTCATTTCTAAGAGCGCATTTACAAACGCCCGGTTCATCATACGAAAATCTCTCGCTCCGTCCACAATTTCAGCTTTGGAAATCCGGTTCATAAGCCGGTAAAACCTTCTTGCAAAAAAAGAACGGATGGGAGGCTCCCCTTTTCGGTTTACCCTCCTTGTCGCAGCCGAATCATACCCTTCTTCCGTAACAGCCCGGTACATTTCCGGCAAAAGCGACGGCGGATCCTGCAAATCCGCATCCATAATAACCGTCAAATCTCCGCGGGAATTTTCAAGCCCCGCATAAATAGCCGCTTCTTTTCCGAAATTTCTGGAAAAAGAAACATATTTTACCCGTTCATCCGCCGCCGCAAGCTCTTTTATAATGTCAAGCGTCCTGTCTTTGGAACCGTCATCAATAAACAGCAATTCAAACTCAGCATACGGCATCTCCTGCATTACTTCTCTCATTTTTTCATAAAAAAAATGTAATGCGGCTTCTTCATTATAACAAGGAATAACTGCTGTCAGCTTCATGTCCTCTACCTCACTCTGTAATACACTCTATCCCCTTATAAATTAGTTTATTATACCGTCAAATAGCAGGTATGTCAAATATTGCCTGAAACAGGAGAATTTTCCTGACGGACAGAAACCTTAAGACGCAGACAGCGGCACAGAAACCACTATGTTTTCTGTGCCGCTAATATTATGTTTGCTTTTCTTATTTTTGCGCAAGCGTTACATGAAAATCGCCGCTGCCTTTCCCGCTCTCTGCGCTGTTTCAGTATAATAATGTCAAAATACTACGCAGGGGGCATCGTTATGGAATTTACCAGTACACTTGATTATTTTATTGCAGCTATGGGCATTTTGATTATCGTTGTAAGCTTTGCCTGGAATATTTATGAAGTCTTTCTTCATAAAGCGCAGGACTCCGCTTCTCTGGAGGATTCAAAAGACTCCGCCATCCGGTAGCCTACTCCGGATTCCGTAAATATGTACTTGGGTTCCGCCGGATTATCGCAGATTTTCCGGCGGATATTCGTCATATTCACCCGTAAAATCTTGTTGTTCTCAGACGCATAAGGCCCCCAGATCTTTTCCATCAGCATCTTATATGTAATCATCTTACCGGAATTCATCGCAAGATATTCGACAATCCTGTATTCCACCGGCGTCAGATGCACCTGTGCGCCGTTTAAAAGCACCATTCTCCTCTCAAAATCCACTTTAAGCCCCAATGAGCAGTAAACGCTTTTATCTCCATATTTTCTCCGGTAGCGCAGCGCGCAGCGGATACGGGCTAAAAGCTCCTCCGGGCCAAACGGCTTTGTCACGTAATCATCCGCTCCCGCATCAAGAGCCGCCACTTTATCGCTTTCTTTTCCCTTGGAAGAAAGGACAATCAGCGGAGAGTCCGATATGCTGCGTACCTTTCGAATAAATTCTATCCCGTCCATATCCGGCAAAACCAGATCCAGCAGGATCAAATCCGGACAACTGTTGATCGTCTGCGCAATTCCTTCCTTTCCGCCCTGCGCAGTATAGAGCCGGTATCCCTTTTGAAAAAACAGCCTCTTTAAAAAGCGCTGCACTTCTTTTTCTTCATCCACTGACAGCATTTTATATTTTGTTCTGATCTCCATTTTAATAACCTCCCGTTCTGATTTTCTCTTTTCAAATCAAAACGGGACTTCTTTTTTCCATCCGTCCAGTGTATAAAAACGACCACCCGGAAAACAGAGATTTTCCTCTCTCCAAAACACATCCCCCAAAAAAGAGACAGCATTCGGGGAATCAAAAGCGCCGCGGCCAAAAGGATCCAGACAAATCCTCCCCGGACTCCCGTCAGTGCGGCGGAAACCGTTTTTTTTGCATCCGACATAAAATGAAAGTCGTCCAGATCCTCTTTTTCATCCACAGCCAGAATTCTCGCGCCTACATTGTCCGCCGTTCTTTCCGCCGTTTTTTTTGTATGGGAAAAGGCGGTTTCCGACGGAACGGCAGAGCCAAAAATCCCTGCCAGAAAACAAACTGCCGCAAGTATACAAAGCAGCTTTCTTTTCATTTTTCCGTCTCACCCGCCTTTCCAATCACATGCTCTCGTCTGACGGAGCCTGTTCTGTCATTCCAGATTCTGTTTCTTCCGGCTCCTTTGCCTCGTCAGGCGCCGGTTTTGTTTCTTCCGGTTCTGTCTCTGTTTCCGTCCCGGGCGGCTCCGTTTCCTGCGGCTCCGTTTCTCCTGCTTCCGCCGGAATTTCCTGCTGAGGAAGCGGATTATGGATCGAATCGTCTATAGTAAGTTCAAACACATTTGAAAAATCACTCAGCGTCCCGTCACTGTAAACAGCTCTTACCCGGAAGCAATACGTTTCTCCTATGACAAAATCAGACAAAACGCCCGCAGCGTCTTTGTACTGCTCCATGCTGTAAGTTGTCCCTTCAATATTCTTTTTTCTTATGTACTCTGTATCCGCCAGCTTTTTATAGAATATGCGGTATCTGTAAGCGTTTGGCCATCCGGTCCAGTCCATTACGACCTTTCCGTCACGAATGCCAACCGTCAGCTGAATGTTCGCCTGTTCCGCAATGGATTCGGAATAGCTGCCGAAATAACTGCCTCCGTTTACCGTCACATAAGCGCGAAGCTTATAATAATAAACCGTTCCAGGAACCGCCGTTTCGTCCGTATACGAATTTGCGCTGCCCGCTGCGCAGAAAATCGGCGTATATGTTCCATTCTCTTCTGTGGAACGGGAAATCTCAAATCCGTCCACGTCTGTCATCTTCTTCCAGGCAAGCGTAATCCTGCTTCCGGACACCCCGCAGTTCTCCTTGTTCCAGACCGCCTGCGCCGCCGTAACCGTTATTGGAAAAGCGGCTGACATTCCTCCGTAAAGCTTTACTTTTTTCGTCGGATCGCCGGATTTTGGAGCTTCTTTATACATACGTACCTGATACTGGTATGTCCCTGCTTTTGCCAGTTCCCGATCCGTATAGGTTACAATTGAATTTCCGGAAACCGAACCTGCCAGAACGCCGTTCCGGTAAATTTCATATCCATCCGCAGAAGAAATCTTCTCCCACGTCAGCTTGACCGAAGTCGCTGAGACAGATTCAATATTCGTAATGGACGCCTGTTTCAGCCTGGAAGGCATACCCGTATATTTCGCCTTCTTAAATCCGCTGATCTTATTCCATTTCTTAAGATTGGTGTACTGTAAAAGCGGATCGGTAAAACTGAACGATTCTTTGGAATCAATGTACTGGAACACATGCCAGATCAGACGCTTGACATACCAGTCATTGTACAGGCCCCAGTGATATCCAAGGCTCATTTCCGACGGGTGATCGATGTGCCTTCCGTAAATAAACGCCTCAATCATGCCGTTTCCTTCGCACATATAGTAAGCATATGCATAAGCCGCCGCCTGGACCGCCTCTCCTTTTGTTGAATTAAAGGACTGTTCGGAAAGCATAATCTTACAATCTGTCCCAATCTTCTTTTTGACATAATTCGTCAGTGTTTTCAAATTTTTAAAATTAATAATCTTTGCATTGACGGAATTTGTCGCTTTAGCGTCATCCCAGAAAACCGGATCCGACATCCCTTCCGGATATGCGTGGTATGCAATCCGAAAATCAATTTTTCCTTTTTCTTTTATCTTTTTATAGAATTCATCCAATACGGCTTTGGAACTGAAATACCGCTTTCCGGAACCGTCTGAATCCGTATTCCAGTTATAATCCAGGCTGATATAGACATTTGAGTTCTTGCTTACGCTTTTTACGGCATTGTGGCAGATACGAAAAGCCCTTGCATAATTCTCCATATAGGCGCTAAGACTTTTATCCCCGCCATAATTCCAGATGCATGCGCTGTTTACCTCATTGCCGAGAATCCATCCGGAAACCAGGTTTTCCTGCGTTCCGTAACGTTTCGCCAGGTAGCTCATAATCGCTTCAAATGTCTGACAGCTCGCTTTGTTTGACGTCTTAACAGACGAATACAGCGTGTAATTGTATCCGCCGTACTGCATGGAAGAAGTTCCTTTCGAGGCTTTATCTTTGGGCAGCAGCAGAATAACCGTCACCCTTACGCCGGCCGCATTATAAGTCCGCACCATCTCGTCATTTCTCAAAATCTGATCGGCGTCCAGATAATACGTTTTTCCCTTATACTGAAACGACGTCTTATTTATGGCGCCCTGATTCAAAAGGGAATTTAATGTCCAGTTCAATACGACATGCTGCGTTCCAAGTTCCAGGGAATCCTCAACATGTTCCGCCTGAATGCCTTTTTTTGACGCGGCCTTTGGCCCGCTTCCTTTATAAGACGCCAGAACCTGCGGATTTGTTATGTACCTTGCATCGCTTACAATTTTATATTTTTTGCCCGATTTATAAGCCACGACAAATTTCTGAAACAGCATTGCGTTCTTATATCCGGCCTTAAATGTAACCGTTCCTTTTTTTGCCTTGACCGAGGCGACGGGAGACGCGCTTTTCTTTCCGGTTTCCGAAACGTTTGCATTCAGCCCCAGAAGATACAGCTTCTTTCCCATTGCTTTCGTCTTTGTCTTTACTTTCGCCTTAACGGTAAGTTTTTTTCCGCTGCTGCCCAGCTTACAGGAAGTAACGGAAACCGGCTGTTCCGCCGCCTGTGCCGCCGCCGGCCTGCCCGCTGCCAGAAATCCGGCAAGAAAAAGCAGCGCCGCTATGAAAAACTTCGCCTGGCTTAAACTTTTCTTTCGCATATCACACCTGCCTTAAAACAACTTTTCTTTGTAAACGCCCTGTCCGACAAGCCTGCGTATCTCATCCTCCACGCTCTGCCTGTCCTTTTGATACGTCACGCCGAACCACTTGTCCCTTGTCTCCAATACTTTTACCGACGCTCTCCCCCTGGCCAAAAGTCCGTCAATAATCCCCGGCAGCAGATATTCCGCCTTTAAATCGTCTGGACGAAGTTTTGACAAAAAACTCCGGAACCCATTCTCCAGTTCCAAAAAAATTTCCGGCAGGAATCCCCACATATTCATGGACACAAGCTGATCGCCCTGTACCGTCACCGGCCTGCCGGACTCATCCTGCGCCAAAAACCTGCCGTCTTTACAGCAAATCTCATACGTTTCCGTTATTTTTAACAAGTTTTTCCTCTCGTCTACTTCACAGACGCCTCTTGTCACGCCGCCGTTTTCGCTCAATGTATTCTTCAAAACAAATCCGGCCATACAAATATCATACGGCAGGGAAGAACTGCCCTCACCTGACTTTTCCTCCAGGTAATCATGCAGACGGACAAACGCTTCCCGGCCATAATAATCGTCCGCATTAATCACTGCAAACGGATTTTTCACCAATTCCTTCGCCGCAAGAACCGCCTGCCCGGTCCCCCATGGCTTTGTACGCTCTTTTGGAAGCAAAAACCCTTCCGGCAAATCGGAAAGCTCCTGAAACGCGTATTTTACCGGAATTACCCCTGAAATCCGATCCCCGATTTTCTCCTTAAAATCCTGTTCCAAATCCTTTCGGATTACAAATACCGCTTCATCAAATCCCGCTTCTACCGCATCATAAACAGAATAATCCATGATAATCTCACCGCCCGGCCCCACAGGCGCAAGCTGCTTGATTCCGCCGCCAAAACGGCTGCCAATTCCCGCTGCCATAATTATAAGCGTTGTCTTTCCCATCCGTCAATCCTCCTTTCCCTGCCAATAAATTCCTCTCTTCCGCCGCCTTAACAATGCCGTTAAGCCCGCACGTATGCAAGCATCGCGTCTCCAAGCGCGGCAAGCTTTTCTTTTCCGTCTTCCAACGACTTCCCGGCCACTCCAAAATAAAACTTAATCTTGGGTTCCGTTCCGGAAGGCCGCACACAGCACCATGCGCAGTCAGAAAGCTCATAGTACAGTACGTTGGAAGAAGGCAGTCCCGTCTTTGTAATTTCACCCGTCAAAAGATCTTTTCTCCCGTCCGTACTGTAATCTCTTACAGCAAGCGTTTTCAGCCCTGCAAGTTCTTTTGGCGGATGGTTTCGCATCTTTGTCATCATCGCCTGAATCTCTTTTGCTCCGTCCATGCCCTTTAACGTCATCGTCTCAAGGCCCTCCTGATAATAACCGTAACGCTCATACATAGACAGCATTGCGTCCCACAGCGTCATACCCTTCGCTTTGTACCAGGAAGCGGCCTCGCACAGAAGCATAACGGCTATGCAGGCGTCCTTGTCCCTTGCATAAGTTCCCGCAAGGCATCCATAACTTTCTTCCAGTCCAAATACATAGTGATACGTGCCCTCTTCTTCAAATTTTCGGATCTGCTCTCCAATAAACTTAAATCCGGTCAGAACCTCTATTAATTTGACCTGATAACTTTCTGCAATCGCCTTTGCCATGTCCGTGGTGACAATCGTCTCAACCAAAGCCGGTCTTTCCGGCATCGTCCCCAAAGCCGTCCGTTCCCGCAGAATATATTCCGCAATCAGCATTCCGGACATATTTCCGGTAAAGCTTACATATTCACCGGATTTTGTATCTTTGCAGTATACGCCAAGACGGTCTGCGTCCGGGTCCGTCGCCAGCACAATGTCCGCGTCCACTTCCTCCGCCAGAGCCAAAGCCAGCTTAAACGCATCTTCTGACTCCGGATTCGGATAAGGAACCGTTGGAAAATTGCCGTCCGGCAGCTCCTGCTCCTTTACCACGTAAACATTCTGAAATCCAAGCTCTTTTAAGACTCTGCGCACCGGAAGATTCCCAGTTCCATGAAGCGGAGTATACACAATCTTTATGTTTTTAGCCTGCTCTTTGATGACTTCCGGATGAATCGACTGCTTCTTTAATTCCGCCATATACAAGTCGTCGATTTCGCCGCCTACGATCCGATGCAGCCCTTTTTCCCTGGCTTCCTCTTCCTGCATCGTCTTAACCATGGAAAACTCGGTTACTTTCGCAACTTCCGCCAGAATATTTTTATCATGGGGCGGCGTAATCTGGGCGCCGTCCTCCCAGTATACCTTGTATCCGTTATATTCCCTTGGATTATGGCTGGCCGTTACGACAATTCCCGCAATGCAGCCAAGATGACGCACCGCAAAAGATAATTCCGGCGTAGGACGAAGCGATTCAAAAAGATACGTCTTTATGCCGTTTGCATTTAAACACAATGCGGCTTCCTTTGCAAATTCCGGAGACATAATCCTTGAATCAAATGCAATCGCCACTCCTTTTTCCTGTCCGCCCCGGGAAATAATGTAATTGGCAAGCCCCTGCGTCGCCTGGCGGACGGTATAGATGTTCATGCGGTTTGTGCCCGCCCCGATTACGCCGCGAAGCCCTCCTGTTCCAAACTCAAGCTGGCGGTAAAAACGGTCTTCTATTTCTCTTTCATCGCCTTCTATCGCTTTTAGCTCCGCTTTCACGGCTTCATCAAAATACGGATCCGTGCACCATTTTCTGTATTCTTCCAAGTATCCCATTTTCATCATCCTTTCTGTTCTTCTGCACATACAAACTGGTTTCATTCTATCCTGCCAACATTGAAATTACATTAAAATCACTGCGTATCCTGACAATTCCCGACAGAAGACGCCATAACTTCCATTTTTCCCGCCAGTTCTGTCCTGCCAAATCCGCTTGGCAGAATCATATGCATTCCTTTCTTTATAAAAACGCCGTTTATCGTCCCCTCGCCTTCCAAAACGCTTAACTGAAGAAACGGATATGGCTGCTCAAACACAAGTCTTTCGTCTAACGCCAGCTTCCACACCCTGTAACTGTCACAGGCAACCAGCGCGCACCACTGGTTTTTCGGCACGCTGGAAGCGTCTGTAACGCATTTTTCCATCGGACGCGCAGGCGCCCGGATCACATCAATGCTCTTTTGTATGTGAAGTTCCCTCGGCTTCCCTCCGCTTAAACGATCGTAATCATAAACGCGGTAAGTAATGTCGCTGTTCTGCTCCACTTCATACACCAAAAGGCCCCCCTTGATCGCATGGACGCAGCCCGGATCAATCTGGACGAAACTTCCTTTTTTCACGGGAATTTCACGTATAAATTCCTCCCATAGCCCGTTGCCTACCATGCGTTCAAGCTCTTCTTTACTGGAAGCGTTATGGCCGACTACAAGCGCCGCGTCTTTTTCGCAGTCTAACACATACCAGCATTCCGTTTTCCCAAAAGAGCCGTTCTCATGCTTCTTTGCATATGCATTGTCGGGATGCACCTGAACGCTCAAATCTTCCCTGGCGTCAATAATTTTTACCATTAAGGGAAACCGGCTGCAATTTAAAAATCCAAACAGTTCCGGGTGTTCCTTCCACAGCTCAGAGAGTCTCTTCCCCGCATAACTGCCCCCTGCGATTTCGCAGTCGCCTTTTTCATGCGCGGATATCCCCCAGCATTCCCCGATATCACTGCCTGTTACCTCATAGCCAAATTCTGTCCTTAAACGAGTTCCGCCCCATATGTTATGGGTAAATACCGGGTCCAAAAATAATATTTCCCTGCTACTCATTGGCCTTTAAACTCTCCTTCTCCAATAGTCAAGCGTCTCCCTGATTGTCTGCTCCAAAGAAATCTGCGGCGTCCATCCCGTCGCTTCATACAGTTTTTTTGTATCCGCTTCAATCGTCGGCACATCGACCGGCCTGAATTTTGACGGATCTTTTTCAATCCGAATCTCTTTGTCCGACATAGACAAAATCATTTTCAGAATTGTATCTATGGCAACGGCATGTCCGCTCCCGACATTGTAAGTCTCTCCGGCCGTTCCCTTTTCCACCAAAAGCGCATATGCCCTGACTACGTCCCTGACGTCTGTAAAATCCCGCTCCGCAGCAAGATTCCCGACCTTTAAAACGGCATCCCTCTTACCGGCTTCAATCTCCGCCGTCTGCCTGCAAAAATCCGCTACAACAAACATCGGAGCCTGATTTGGCCCGATATGGTTAAAGGCTCGGACCATCGTCACCGAAAGCCCATAGGCTTCCGCATAAATCCTGCCAAACATATTCTGGCACGCTTTTGTTGCGGCATAAATATTCTCCGGCTTTAACGCATTGGTTTCCGAAACCGGAAGCTTCTCCGGCCGAATCGCCCCATACTCTTCCCCGGAGCCAATCAAAAGCGTTTTGGGCCGTTTCTCCGCTTTTCGCAAAGCTTCCAGAACATTGACGCTTCCTTTTATATTGACGTCAATCGTCATCTGCGGATTCTTCCAGGACAGCCCCACGGAACTCTGCGCCGCAAGGTGAAATACATAATCCGGCTGTAATTTCAGAATCAAATCCATAATACTGTCTTTTTCCAGAATATTTAAATCATATTGATCCGCTCCCGGCGCCGCAATCGTCTCCTGCGGCATTTTTGTTACGGCAACCTCCTGCCCCTGTTCCTGTAAATAGCGGATCAGATAAGAACCTACAAAACCCGCCCCTCCGATAATCAATGATTTCATTTCCCTACCTGCCTATTTTCTATATGACTAAAAAGGGTGCTTTTCCAAGACTCGAAAAATACACCCTCTTTTTTGATTGGATCCAGATTTTTACAAATTTTTTATTTTAATTTCCTCTGCCACGATTTCCATATCATTCTTTACCATGCGCTCAACAAGCTGCGCAAAAGAAATCTCCCTTTTCCATCCAAGCTCTTTTTCCGCCTTTTCCGGATTTCCAAGCAAAACTTCCACTTCCGCCGGACGGAAAAATTCCGGATTGACTTTTACAAGCGTCTTTCCGGTCGCTTTGTCTTTTCCAATCTCGTTTACGCCTTCCCCTTCCCATGCAATCTCTATTCCAACGTGGGAAAAAGCCGTCTCCACAAATTCGCGAACCGTCCGCGTCTCATTGGTAGCAATGACATAATCTTCCGGTTTGTCGTTCTGTAACAGCAGCCACATCGCATAAACGTAATCTTTTGCATGGCCCCAGTCGCGTTTGGCGTCTAAGTTCCCAAGTTCGATCTGATCCTGCACACCCTGTTTAATGCGGGCTACGGAATGCGTAATCTTACGCGTAACAAATTCCTTGCCTCTGCGCTCGCTTTCATGGTTAAATAAAATTCCGCTGCATGCAAACAAATCAAAGCTCTCGCGGTAATTCTTCGTAATCCAGAACCCATAGAGCTTGGCCACGCCGTACGGGCTTCTCGGATAAAACGGCGTCTTCTCGGTCTGCGGCATTTCCTGGACTTTTCCAAACATCTCAGAAGTCGCCGCCTGGTAAAAATGCGCTTCCGGCTTTACCGTACGGATGGCTTCCAGCATATTCGTAACGCCAAGCGCGTCAATGTCCGCCGTCGCAAGAGGCTGCTCCCAGCTCGTAGCGACAAACGACTGCGCCGCAAGGTTGTACACTTCGTCCGCCTGTGAAATCCGCATTGCATTCACCAAAGACACCAGATCCGTCATATCCGCATAAATAAAATGGATCTTATCCTTGATATGCTCCACATTGCCGTAATCCACAACGCTTTTTCTTCTCATAATTCCATATACTTCATATCCTTTTTCCAGCAGAAGCTCCGCAAGATAGGAACCATCCTGCCCCGTCACGCCTGTAATCAATGCTTTTTTCATTTTATTTCTCCTTTATCCTGTCATTTCGTTATATATATTCGTCACGATTGCAGATTTTCAGGTTCTCCAGAACCTTCTTGATATCTGCCGCACTGTTCTTTTCACAAATCAGCGTCGCGTCTTTTGTGTCCACAATAATCAAATCTTCTATGCCAATCGTCGCAATCAGCTTTTCTTCGCCCTGTATGATATTATCCCTGCTGTCAATCGTAATGACGTTTCCGTCCACCACATTGCCGTTTTCATTTGACTTCTTGATGCGTCCGACGGCAAGCCAGCTTCCAACGTCATCCCATCCAAACGTTCCGGGCAGGATATAGATGTTTTTCGCTTTTTCCATAATGCCGTAATCAATGGAAACAGAAGAAAATCCTGCGAATGTTTTCTCCAGCACAGCTTCCTGCTCCTCTGTTCCAATGGACGCTTGGATTGTTCCAAGCCCTGCGTGCAAATCCGGCAGAAAAGTCTCTATGTTGGAAAGAATCGTAGACACCCGCCACAAAAACATGCCGCTGTTCCAAAGGTATTCCTCCGTCTCCAGATATTCTTTTGCCGTTTTTAAATCCGGCTTCTCCACGAAACGCTCCACGGCATAGGCATGTCCGTCCGTCTCGTCCGGGTTGAACTTGATATAGCCGTATCCTGTTTCCGGATAGTCCGGCGTAATGCCGATTGTCACGAGATTTGCGCCTTTTTCGGCAATCTCGCAGCCGCTTTTTATTGTATTTAAAAACATTTTATTGTACTTAATCAAATGATCGGAGGGAAGCACCATCATAATGGCGTCTTTATGCTTCCTTGCGATATGCACAGCGCCAAGTCCAATACAGGGAGCCGTATTGCGGCCGACCGGTTCGCAGAGGATATTCTCTTCCGGTATGCCGGGAAGCTGCTCTAAGACAAGCTTTTTATAGTCTTTATTCGTCGAAATAAATATGTCTTCCAGTTCAACCAGCGGACGGATCCGCTCCACTGTCAACTGAATCATCGTCTTGCCGTCGTCCGTCAGGGAAAGGAACTGCTTCGGGAAACTCTTCCGGCTTTTTGGCCAAAAACGTTCACCGCGGCCTCCTGCCATAATGAGTGCGGTTTTTTTCATGCGTAAACCTCCTGTAAGTGGATATAATGGATATTATAGTTCATAACTTAAATATCATACATCAGAAATATGATTTTCGCAAGCATTACATTGGGTGATTCTGGAAATTTGGCGAAGGTTATTCATTTGTAAACAGGTATACGCCTTTTACTTCTTTAATTTGTTTTAAATCCGGATTTACTTCAAAAATAGCAGCCGTAAAGAGGGCGTTTACTGCAATTTCATCTTCTGACTTATAGATCATTTTGTTCCTGTAATCCTCAAGTGAATGTGTAAAATTTTTCTGTAAACAGCCCTTTTTTAAAAGGCTTCCATGATAAAAAAAATCATAGGAAGCCTTTTATTATAACAAGAAAAAAATATCTATAATCTCCAGGGTTCTGCCCAAAAGCAGCGGCGTCCGGCAATCCTCTACTTGTATTTTTATAGATTCTATATGTCCTCCTCTGCCTGCCCCAACCCTAACTTGCAAAAAATCAGTTAAAAACCCCATCTGCCGATATCAGCAAGTTTGTTATTAACATCTCTCCTGTCCCTGTATTCTGACAACAAAATTCTATTCTATCATCTTCATTATCCACTGAAATGTAAAATGAAACCATTTCACCTGCCTTTTGCACATTCTCTATATACATATTTTTGCTTCTATCGTTTGCTGTAACATCCATCTGCGCATTGTCCAGATTATCCCCTCTAACCTCAATACGATAAGTTCCCTCTGCCAGCTTAATGTTATTTGCAGAAAATGCACTTCCTCTATAGATATGATGTCCACTGTCATCTTTCACATTACTTGTCACCAAAGAAGCATACGGAAGTATATCTATCCCTTTCTGAATAGAAATTTCTTCCCAATCCGGCAATTTATCTGTAATTCCAATTAAAATTCCATCTATTTCATAAAAATAAAGTCCTGTTGTACGACTCAAAAACTCCACCGGCATCTCGCTAAATACATACAATTTATCTTTATCCGGATTTCCTTTTAAGATCTCATCCCTTTCCTTCATTTTATCCTTTGCAATTTCCTCATTATCTTTACGGGATGTATAAAAATCATTCATAACCATATCATGGTCATTTGCATACTTACCAAGCGCAGTTGTAACATCCATGGGTCCTCCTACAGGTTCATAAAAGAAAAAAACTTCCTTCTTTTTAAGTTCTTTCCATATATCAGAGCTTATTTTCCCCTCTGACTTTGTCAAAATACTTATCCTGTCGCGCTGAGCTGCACATGCTGGTGATAAATCCAGAATCTGAACCATCAGACAAGCCATCATTATATACAATGCCTTATTTTTGAAATTACAAATTACATATACAATTGCTCCTGTCATAACCAAATACATAACTGGCCACATAAATCTTCCATTTGCTCTGAAAGTGCCAAATAAACGCTCTAAAACCTGTGGCATTTTCAATTCTAAAATCGTATATTCTCCAAATCTAATCACTGGAACTATAGATACCAGCACAAAAATAACTACTAAACATACAATTGGGATATGCTTTTTTTTGAGTTCCTTATATCTTCCTTTTTGTACAATATCACACAAAGCAATTGCCGCAAGAATAAATATCCCCACACCCAAGTATGCATATGCTTCCCAAATACCCCCGGATGCAGTCTTTCCCATTAAAGAAGCTATAAGAGAATTTCCCTGATCGTTAAATAAGGCATTTATATTTGAATTAAAAGCGCCTAACCCACCTTCGCTCAATTTGTGGGCTCCATAGAAATATCCCCACACATACATAACAAAAACAGTAATTAAAGCAGAAATCGCCATTTTAATACATCCCTTGTACCATTCTTTTGAAATCAGTTCCGGCAGATAAAAAGCAGTCATAAACGCAAATATCATAGGGACAAAATAAGCCTGAACTGAACAAGCCAGAGAAAGCATGAGAGACCAGTATACAATATCTCTTTTTTTCTTAATAACATTATCTCTGTTAAAATAGCATATCATTGCAAGCAAAATAATCGGATGAAATGCCAATGCTGAATGCCCTAACATTCTTTGTATCACAACAGAAGACATTGTAAAAAATACAGAGCCTATGACAGACGCTTTTGTATCTTTTGTAAAATTATAGACTAATATACATCCTAAAACCGCCTGTAATATATAGGTAAATAGACCATACAATCCAAAATACTGAAATGACGCAGGCAAAAAAGGTGATATTAATTTAAAAAACAACGCAAATACAGGAATAGAATCCATATATACTACGGAAAATTTGTATGGATATGTTATTCCCTCCTGCAATCCGATTGGAAACTGCCACGGCGCATCACGGTAGTATAACCATCCAATATGGTGCGCTGACAAATCACCTGCTCTACTGATTAACCATCTGTCATTTGTAACATCTAACACTTCCGGTCCATAAATAAGTAAAAATGCAATTGCTCCAATTATGCCGCTAATCAGCAGCATAATCTTATAATTGATTTCTTTATTTAGAAATTTCATAATTCTCCAATCCTTTCTTTAACAGCATAAAATCTCAAAATTTCGTTGAAAGCTTTTTTCATCAGAAACCAATTTACTTATGTCCCATTCGCTTCACCCAATTTTACAATGATCATCTCATCTTCTATACGAATATAACCGTTTGCAGGATATGCCGCCATATTCGCAGATAATTCCACTGCCCTGGCAATATTACTGTTATTTACAAAGTTAGAATGATTATAAATTGTTACCGGTTCTCCCAAAATATTAGGATATTCATAACCAAGCATACTAAAAAAACGATGTATTCTAATGGATTCTCCCTTCAAATTATTACTGTATATTGTAATAAGACTTATTTCGCCCTCATTCACAATATCATTATACTGTTCCGGTTCTCCCAGAAAAACAATCGGTTTATTTGGTTTTACCATTCCTAATGTCTTTTGTAAATCATTATTCACGTTTCTTGCAACATCCACATCTCTTAAATATCTTTTATAATCCAACTGATAATATGCATTTATTTCCCTTGTATTATAAAAAATAATAAAAACAACTGCCAGTGCAAATAAACTCTTTCCAAGTTTCTTTGTTCTAAAATTACTCCTCTGCAAATGGAGATATAAATATATAATAGCTCCAGCAACCGCAATAAAATTAGAAGTGTAAATCCTTAATGGCATATTTTCATTTAAAGAAATAAGGAACATTAAGAACGACCCTCCCACGATGCCAAATGCCAATATAGACTTTACAACTTCTTTTTTTACTATTTGATATATACCAACTGAAATCCAGAATAGTAATGCAATAAAAAATAATTTAATTGAGAAATACTTCTGCATATAATAATCAAAATTACTTACCATTCCTTTAAGATGCAATACTATATCGTCTAATCCGCCTACTTCTCCCCATTTCATATAAGACATACTGCCATAATCCGTATATATAACTCCCAGAAATTTTGCAATCAGTCTTCCGAATATTTTTGAAACAAGGACAGATAAGCACAATATACCTGCCGGTTTCAAAATTAATGCGGATATTTTCTTTTCTGTCTTGTTTAAAAATCCAAATAAACACACTTCGATGCAAAAATAAACTGCCGTATTTTCTATTAAAGCAATTCCCAAAATCAATACTATTACAACACTTATATATTTAATATAGATATTCCTGATTTCGGAGACATAAATATAATAAGAAAATGTTCCAAAAAAAATACAGGCTGCTGTTTCTACACTATTATCAATATAAACAAACATTTTTGCTATAATCGGATAGGAAATGATAAGCGCCACTCCCGTTGTTGAAATAAATTTATCCAAAACAGTCTGTGATACCGACTCATAAATACAGATAAACATGACAGCAGCGCCTGTCAAAATTAAAATTGCAATGAAATCTCTCCAGACCGGAAAATAATCATAAGTGTTGAATATTTTATAAAGCAGCCAGGATCCCCATCTTCCAGCAGCTACAATTCCATTATTCTTAAAATAAAAATCAAAATTTTCATCGTCAATACCTATGGACTGATTTGTCAGCAAAAAACCATAAGATAAAACAACAACGAGCGCAATTATCCACCAGTTTACGTCACTGATTTTTTTCTTTATCTTATCAAGCATTTCTTTATTCCTATCCTTTACTAATAGTTTTTCCTCCATAACCTGATCCGAAACCGCAACATATCATATATACCCCAAATAATATCATGCGGATGCCCAAAAGATCCCTTCCTCAAATTTTCAACATTGCATTTTACAGGGATATTCTTTACCTTTAGTCCCGCCAGCTTCGCTCTAAAAATTAATTCCGGCCAAACAAAAATAGGGCTTCTTGCAAGCGGAAGTATTTTTTTTATGGTTTCTTTTTTATATATCTGGACAAAATTCAACACCGGAGTGCCTTTCATAAGTCTTGGAAATAAACACTTAAGAAGAAGCTTATTTACATCCGAAGTAATTCCCCTCCATTTTGTTGTTTTATAACTGGTTCTTTCCAAAACCAAAACATCCGTATCAGGCTCCATTTCCAACAATAAATTTACCATATCGTCTGGCGCTAAGGGTAAATCACAGGCATTAAACACAACATATTCATAATTTGAAGCGCATAAACCTCTTAAAACCGCTGTTCCAAAATTCAGATTAACATAATTTGGAAGTATCCGAACATTTATATGCTCCTTAGCAAAATAATTCATTTTTTCTAACGTACTGTCATTGGACGCATCATCTACAAGAATAAGTTCAAACCTTTCAAATTTTTCATCCAGCATTTGATACAATAAATTCATGCTCTTTTCTATATTCATTTCTTCATTATATCCCGCCAATATTACAGATACGCTTTTTTGAGATTTCATTTTCATCTCCTTTTTCATTTCGTAAATCCTTTCGCCTTTACCCATTTTTTCCCAAGTTCATAATTATAATTCCAACCAGTATCACACTCATTCCAATCCATTGATTAATTGAAATCTTTTCCCGAAGCACAAAATAACTTAGCCCACAAATAACAATATAAATTAGACCTGCTGAAACCGGATAAAATATACTCAAATTCATATTTTTCATTACCAGCATAGATGTCAGAAAACTTATTATATATACCAACATCCCAATAACCAGAATCCAATTCAGACGCAGCGAAAATCCTTTGGCATTCAAAAACAGGCTGATATCTTGTCCAGTCCCTATTTTTATAAGTGTCAGTCCCATAGCTGACAATATTACATAAATGATTAATCCCGGCATTTTTGTCCTGCTCCTTTTCATTTCATCTTTCATTTTGGATACCTCTGTTCCTGAAACATTCACATCATCCATATTCCGTATTCTTAGTTCACTTAATATAAGATATATTATTTGTCACATTTTCAACCATACTGTCTATATACTGGCAAAATTTGATATACCATTTTTTGCTTTCAATCAAATAATCTGAAATGGAACTTCTTACCAATTCTATAACTGTTCCAATCAGCCATACTCCCAAAATTGAAAAAATGGTGTAAATGTACTGATATGAAGAACCTACAAAATAATCCGCCTTCATAATGTTTTTCCACAAAAACATATAAAAGCACGGCACCTGATGCAGGCAATAAACCCCCAGAGTCATACCCGCCATTTTATTTATCATCGGATTATTCTTTACCTTCAGATTTTTAAACAGAAAAAACAATGCAAATGCCATAGCCAAATTCGGCAGGGTCTGAAGCCTTGCCCGGTAAAATTCCATATAATTTGCAAGCAAATGTCCTATGAACCTGTCATTTAAACTCATAACCGATAAAACTTTCAAAAAGCAAATTGAAAATTCTATTACAGCAAAAAGCGTAAAACAATTTTTCTTCTTTTCAAAAAAATGAATCGGGTATTGTTTCAAATAACCCGTAAAAATATAAAGGAATATAAATGCCCATATTTCATTCCCAAAAAATCCAAACCGGGCAGTTAATGTTGTATAAAGAACCATTAACATTAAAAACGGCATCATCATTACCTCTAATGCCTTTTGCGAACAACTATGCAGTATAATATTCAAAGCAGGAGACAACATAACCAAAACCATGTAGTAACCTGCAAACCATAACGGACATCCTTCAATTGGAAAAAATGCCTGCAGCAGCATATCTCTGGAAACCTCAAGACGCCAAACAAATTTGCACAGGAGCGTAATTGGAACTGTATACATGAGCACTGTAAGCCATGTATGGCAGATACGCTTCATTCTAAACGGACAATCCACTAAAAACCATGCGCTGATAATAACAAATACACTGCATGCAACCCTTGACAAACTTACGCAAGTAATATAAAAGGCGCTTCCGGCATAACTGTTAAATTGCGCTATCCCACTTTATCCTGTAAAATGGTCTCCAATAATCGCAATAATACAAAAAATCCTTAACAGTTCGAGATTGGAATTTCTGGACTTACTTTTACTCTCCATCTTTTTTTGTTTTCCCCTATGGACTTTCCTTTATAAAATCACCTAAATATAATGAATCTTCCTGCATAAACCAATTTTATGCAGGAAGCTATTTCCTCTCTAATCTGGTATTTCAAAACCACAATGCAGACAGTTTTTTCCTTCAATCCGTCTGCCACATTTACATACCTTTCCGATTTTCTTAGCCGGATTTCCAGCTACCAGCGTATAAGGCGGCACATCTTTTGTTACTACGCTCCCCGCAGCAACCATTGCATATTCTCCAATAGTGTTTCCACAGACAATCGTCGCATTGGCTCCAATAGATGCTCCTTTTTTTACATATGTTTTCGTTATTTCCCAATCCTGATTAAATGCCCTTGGGTAAAAATCATTTGTAAATGTCATAGAAGGTCCAAGAAAAACATCATCTTCCACCTCTACGCCATGATATACATTGACATTATTCTGAACTTTTACACGATCTCCGAGGACTGCCTTTGTATCAATATAGACGTTCTTACTGAGAATACAATTTTCTCCAATTACACAATCCTCTCTTACCTGCGCAAGATTCCATACTTTTGTTCCGTCTCCAATTTTTGCCTGTTTGGATACCTCAGCAGTAGGATGAATAAATACCGACATAACGCCTCCTTATCTGAATTAAAAAAATTCTTTGATGCTTGTCACAACATACAAAAGCTCTTCCTGTGTCAATTCAGGGAAAATTGGCAGACATACTGTCTGCTTTGTCAGCATTTCCGCCACAGGCAAATCCCCTTCTTTATATCCAAGATATTCAAATGCTTTCTGCAAATGCAGTGGAACAGGATAAAAAGCAGCGCTTCCCACTCCTTTAGACGCCAGAAAGTTTCCCATTTCATCTTTCTTTTCACAGCGGAATGCATATTGGTGCCATACAGTCTTTACATCCTTTTTCACTTTTGGAGTGACAATTCCACTGCACGTCCCAAGTTCTTGTTCATAAAACTTTGCAATTTCTTCTCTTTTGTGATTAAAATCATCCAAATAGTCCAGCTTAATATCCAATACCCTTGCCTGAATAGCATCTAACCTGGAATTATAAGCAATCAGATAATTGTAATATTTATATGGATTATATAAGCCGTCCGGAGAAACTGTATTTGCCAAATCATCTTCCACGCCCTGAAGAATGAAACGCGCTTTCGCCCCATTTTGCGCCATACCATGTTCTTTAAACGCCCGGCATATCACTGCAAGCGTATCGTCATTTGTAGTGATCATACCGCCATCACCGAAAGCTCCAAGATTTTTTGTCGGGAAAAATGAAAAACATCCAGCATTTCCAAACGAACCTGCTTTTTTGCCCGAAACTTCCGCTCCTACTGCCTGACACGCATCCTCAATCACCGCCAGCCCATGCTTGTCAGCTATCTTCTGAATCTTTTCAATATCAACTGGCTGTCCAAAAATATGAACAGGTAAAATGGCTTTTGTTTTTTCCGTTATCTTCTCTTCAATTTTATCCGGATCTATATTGTAAGTATCTTCCTCCACATCAACAAAAACCGGAACCGCTCCCACCATTGCAATTGTTTCTGCCGTGGCAAAAAAAGTAAACGGCGTTGTGATAACTTCATCCCCCTGTTTTATCCCCAGTGATTTTAATGCAATCACCAGAGCATCCGTTCCACTGTTTACAGAAACAGCATTTTTTACTCCTATATATTCTGCAAATTTCTTTTCAAAATCCGCAACGGCTTTTCCGCCAATATACATACCGCTTTTCATCTGTTCGCATACAGCTTTCTCAACTTTTTCCTGAATTAACTCGTACTGTCTTGATAAATCTAAAATTTTTACTTCCATAGTATATTCCTCTTTCTTTTAACCTTTCATACTCAAATGCGCCTGTTCCAGTATTGAAATCAAACGCCGCGCCTGTTTATAACCTGAAATACTTTCTTTGCCTTCATTAATGCAATCAATAAAATGCTCAATGCTGTTTAAAAGTATGTCTTCTTGTTCAATATGCGGCATAATTAAATCACCCAGTCTGACTCTTGCTTCGTATTTTCCATATTCATTAAAATCACTGGAAATATCTATTCCCTTATCACAAATCGTCAATTTTTCATCCATCTGCACATCATCAAAAATAGCCATTTTTTTCGTTCCGGCTATAATCATTCTTCTCTCTTTAAACGGAGAAATCCAACTAGAGCGAACAGAAGCAATTACCTTATCATACTCTACCGTAAGATATGTTAATTCTTCCCTATTTCCATAATGCGCTAAACCTGCAGCGCTGACTCTTTTGGGTTCCATACCGTCACATAAATAGTCAAGAACTGCCAAATCGTGCACTGCAAGATCCCACATTGCATTAATATCATTTTTAATATGAGGACCCAAATTCATTCTGGAGATATCGCAATATAGCAAATCGCCAAGCTCGCCTGTCTCAATCATCCGTTTAATATACCGGATAATCGGATGAAACACCATAATATGGTCTACATGGAGAATTACATTGTACTGTTCACTCAATTTTCCTAAAGTATCTGCCTGTTCAGTAGAAGTGGCCAGCGGTTTTTCCATAAATAAATGTTTTTTCTTTTTCAACAAATCCATCGCAATTGGATAACTTGCATTTTGACGCAGGGCAATCGCAAAAGCGTCAACTTCACCAATCAATTCCTGATAATCCTTCACATATTTTACACTGTCACCATAAAGTTTCCTGGCTCTGTTTAAATTGTTTTCATCCAAGTCACAAATTGCATACAAATTCGCTTTCTTCGTTCTGTTCAGGTTTTTCGCGATATTAGGTCCCCAATAGCCATATCCAATCAATGCTATATTCATTTTGCTTCCTCCTTGCAACTGATTTTCTTCTATAAAGCACGCTGCTTCATAGGCATTCTCAAAAGGTACAATTTCTAAAAAGTTCCAATTTCTCCAAAATCTTTGTCTATTCTACTCCAATTATTATTAAAAAGCAAGAAATATTTACAGTTGATAAATATTATATTTGCTGAACATAGAAAAAATTTCATTTTATTTATCATCATATTTCTTGACGCATTTTAAATTCATGCAGAATCAGACGAATCAGTGATTTTTTCTATCAATTCCGATAATCTTCCCATAATTGATTTCCACTGATAATTGTTTTCTACATATAACTCCCCGTTTTTTCCCATTTTCATACATACTTCTTTATGTTCCAATAAATAATTCACACATCCTTCAAACTCATAGTAATTCTGATAATAAAGCCCCCCATTGCTTCGCACGCAATGTCCTCTTAGCACATCACATTTCCCATTTACCAGAACGGGTTTTTCGAGTTTCATCGCCTCTAAAACAACCATTGACAGGCTTTCAAATTGTGATGGCAATACAAGAAATTCACTCGCCGCCAATCCATTGAACTTATCTTCATCTGACACAAATCCAAGGCTGATAATATCGTCTGCATCAGGAACCTTCATTACCTCTTTTCCCATTAAAACTAATTTTAAGTCGCCACCGCGCCTTTTCTTATATTCTCTGAAATAAGCAAAAAGCTCTCTGCATCCTTTATGCTCTTCAATCCGTCCAATATATAAAATAAATCTTTCTAAATTATACTTCCGACGAAACAAATCTGACGAAATAAATTCTGGAATTTCTACTCCAACCCCTCCAAATCCATCATTATTAGGAATTGACTGTACATGAAATTTTCGTTCTACAAATTCTTTTTCTTCTTTTGTCTGATAAAAAATCCCTTTTGGCAGTTGAAACATATCCTGAAATATATTTAAATAAATAGGCGTCTCATCATGTGCTGTCGGAATTAAAATCGCTTTATTACTTACCTCTCGCAGACCAAAATATGTCGTATAATATAAATACGTAAAAAATATAAAAACAGCATAATCGTCCTTATGCGTTTTAATATAATCCACTAAATCAATGGCGTAAGGTCCCTGCTTCTGCATCCAAAACTCCTCTTCTTTCCTCGAAGAATTTCCCTGCAGAACCGTTGCCGACAATGAATTAAATGTTTTACTGTTTCTTTCTTCTTTCACTGGAAATCTTCTGACCAAAACATTATTTATGTTTTCTTCACTCTGCGAATATTCATTTTTCCATGTAACATAGTCAATTGCTTTTGTTGTAATAACCTCTACCTGATACAGCTTACTCATATGTTCCGCTAACTGTCTGCATTCTAATTCTGCGCCGCCATTTACTTCCAGCCCATACCTTTGCACTACAAAAGCAATTTTTTTCATTATCCACACACCCCAATATTTTTATTCGATACATTTTGTAAAAAAATTTGTATACTTTTCCACAATCACTGGCCAACTAAAATTGTCCAACACATATTTCCGTCCATTCTCTCCCATTTGTTTTGCTATCTCTTTATGATTCAGCAAATAAGTTAAACACTCTTCAAATTCACAATAATTATAAAAATATAATCCACCATTAGATTCTGAAACAAAACCTTTTGTCACTTTACAATCACCAAAAACTAACACCGGTTTATGACACAACCAGCTTTCCATAATAATCAAAGAAAAACTTTCAAATCTTGAAGGATTACATAACAATTCAGAGGCTGCATATGCATCATATTTATCTTGAATTGGAACAAATCCCAAATCTATTATTTCCGACTGTAATCTTCCTGGTATATCAATATGACCGCCGCCTATCAAAACTAATTTTAAATCCGTTAAATTTCTTTTTTTATATAAATCAAAATATTTCACCAACGTATCAACATTTTTTCCAGATTCTTTTCTCCCTGCATATATAATAAATGGTTCATTTATGTTATACTTTTTTCTAAAATTATCTGCATTAAAGCTAATATCTGTATATACCCCTTCTCCCAAAACAGCATTTTTTACATTGGATAAATTATATACTTTTTTCGCAAGCTCACATTCTTCTTTTGAATGAAATATCATCCCATTTATTTTTGAATATCTTTCCTTAAAATGTTCCATATAGGCATAACTTTCATCGTGAAGGC
>CAJUIS010000018.1 GCA_910586645.1 uncultured Lachnospiraceae bacterium
GATTCTCTTCTCTGATCTTTTTTTGCAATATCCTGACGCTTGTCATAAAGCTTTTTGCCCTTTGCAAGCGCAACCTGCACTTTGACAAGGCTTCCTTTCAGATACACCTCTGCCGGAATCAGGGTATATCCCTTCTCCGCTGTCTTCTGCTGCAGTTTTAAAATTTCTTTTTTATGCATCAGAAGCTTTTTGGGCCTGAGCGGATCCTTATTAAAAATATTTCCTTTTTCATAAGGGGAAATATGCATTCCATACACAATGACTTCTCCGTTCTCAATCCGGACAAACGCCTCTTTTATGCTGCATTTTCCCATCCTAATAGACTTAACCTCCGTCCCGTGCAGACTCACGCCCGCCTCATAAAGCTCCTCAAAAAAATACTCATGCCGCGCTTTTTTATTATTCGCTATCCGTTTCACACTGTCCGCGCTCATCCAATCCCTCCTTTGCCAGTTCAAAATCCACAGTCCGAAGCATCGTGTCCGCATTCACAACTTTAACGTTTACTTTCTGTCCCAGCTTATAGCGCCGGTTTGTAGCCTCTCCCATAAGCTCATACGTATCTTCCAGATATCTGTAATAATCATCGGTAAGCGACGTAATATGCACAAGCCCCTCCACCGTGTTGGGCAGCTCTACATACAGACCCCATGCGGTAACGCCTGAAATCACCCCGGAAAAAACTTCTCCGATATGCCTTTTCATATACTCCGCTTTTTTTAACTTTTCCGTTTCCCGTTCCGCTTCTTCCGCGCGGCGCTCCGTCTCGCTTGAATGCTTTGCCACTTCCGGCAGAATCTTATCGTAATGCGCCATTTTCTTTTCGTTCATCCTGCCCCGCAGGCAGTCTTTTATAATCCGGTGAATCTGCAGATCCGGATACCTTCGGATCGGAGAAGTAAAGTGACAGTAATACGATGCGGCAAGCCCAAAATGCCCCGTGCTGATTACCCCGTATCTGGCCTGCTTCATCGAACGCAGCGTCAGCCGGCTGATCAAAAGCTCTTCCGGCGTCCCTTCGATTTTCTGTAAAAGCTTCTGCAGTTCTTTCGGATGGATTTCCTCCTGTCCGATGTGGATGGAATAACCGAAATTATTGATAAACGCAGACAGTTTTTTTATTTTTTCCTCATCCGGATTGTCATGGGTGCGGTAGACAAACGGCGTCTGGCGCCAGAAAAAATCTTCTGCCACCGTCTCGTTTGCTATCAGCATGAAATCCTCGATAATCTTCGTCGCTGTGTTCCTTTCGTACGGCCTGATTTCCAGCGGGCGGCCGTCCCCGTCAAGCAGAATCTTCGTCTCCGGAAAGTCAAAATCAATGGAGCCTCGTTTCATGCGCCGCCTGCGCAAAATCACCGCAAGCTTCTCCATACGCTCAAGCATCGGCACAAATTCTTGGTATTCTTCCATAACTTCCGGATCCTTATCTTCCAGGATCTTTTTCACATTGGCATAACTCATGCGGCGATCGACGCAGATGACTGTTTCCGCAATTTTATGGTCGATCACCCTGCCCTTTTCATCAATTTTCATTATACAGCTTAACGCAAGCCGGATCTCCCCCTGGTTCAAAGAACAAATCCCGTTCGAAAGCGTATGCGGAAGCATCGGAATAACCCTGTCCACCAGATAAACGCTCGTGCCCCTTTCAAGAGCCTCGACATCCAGAGCGCTGTGCTCCTGCACATAATTTGTCACATCCGCAATGTGTACGCCAAGACAGTATACGCCGTCCTCTTTTGTCAGCGTAACAGCGTCGTCCAGATCTTTTGCGTCTTCCCCGTCAATCGTGACCGTCTGCCAGTCCCGCAGATCCATGCGGCCTGCCATATCCGCGCCGGAAACTTCTTTTGCGGCGCGTTCCGCCTGGTTTTGCACGCGTACCGGAAACTCTGCCGGAAGCCCGTACGCTTTGGCCAAAGCCAGGATATCCGTGCCGGGATCGTTGATATGCCCCAGTATCTCAACGATTCTGCCTTCCGGTTTTTTCCCTTTCTTCCCGTAATCTTTGATTTCCACAACCACTTTATGCCCGCTGACTGCGCCTTTGGAATGTTCCTTCGGCACAAAAATATCCTGCAGGATCCGCGTATCGTCCGGCACAACAAACCCAAAGCTTTTGCTGCTCTGATACGTTCCAATGACCTGCGTCAGCCCGTGCGATACAATCTTTACAATGCTGCCCTCTCTGCGCTTTCCGGAAGCGGAAGGATTGAGCGTCACACAGACGGTATCTTTATGGAACGCGCCGTTTACCTTATCTGCCGGAATATAAATGTCTTCTGTTTCCCCTTCCACAGCGACAAATCCAAATCCCTTTGCATGAGCCGTAAACGTTCCTGTTATAAAAGTCTCCGCTGATTTTACATATCTGCCCTTTTTTGAAACTTCGATCTTCCCGTCTTCCGCAAGCGCGTTTAAAACCTCTTCCAGTTCCTTTCGCTGCGCTTTTGGAACGGAAAGCAGCATCGCCATTTCGCCCAGCTTCATCGGCACATAAAGTTCATCGCAGATCAATTCATATATCATTTTTTTCCGCTTCTCTAACTGTTCTTTTTCCATATTCTTCCCGGCTCCTCTCATATACCAGACACATCCGGCAGAAAACATCTGCGAAACGCCTTTCCTGTGAAATAAAATACAGCCTGCCCAAAAGCAGACTGTACGACCGCCGCCCATGCGGCAATTTCACCTGTTTAAAAGCTTCCGATATTCAGCGCTGCGGCAATCACCATGAACAGTACAACAAGCGCCCTGGTAACTTTTACCAGCATCCCTTCCATGGAACGTCCCTTGTTCTTGCCCCAATAAGTGTCCGCCGCTCCGGAAATGGCCCCAAGCCCTGCCGACTTGCCTTCCTGCATCAGAATAATCACTGTCATTGCCAGACATATTAAAATAAATACAACTGTTACAATCGTCTTTAATGCCGCCACGGGTATTACCTCCTGCAATCTGTTTGTTCTTTCATTTTCAAAACTTCTATCAGTATAGCACAGAGACGGCCGCATTTCAACTATAAAATCACAATTTTTTTACCCCAAACTCCGCCGTATCCGAAAGTTCCTCTTCAATCCTGAGAAGCTGGTTATACTTCGCTACCCGGTCCGTCCTGCAGGGCGCCCCCGTTTTAATCTGGCCGCAGTTTACCGCAACCGCAAGATCTGCAATCGTCGTGTCCTCCGTCTCACCGGAGCGATGTGAAACAACAGCCGTGTAACCGGCTCTGTGCGCCGTCTCAATCGCTTCTAATGTCTCCGAAAGCGTTCCGATCTGGTTTGGCTTAATCAGGATGGAGTTGCCGCATCTCTGTGAAATCCCCTTCTTCAGCCTTGCCGTATTCGTAACAAACAAATCGTCCCCGACAAGCTGCACCTTTTTTCCAAGACGTTTCGTCATCTGCCCAAATCCTTCCCAGTCTTCTTCATTCAGGCCGTCTTCAATGGAAAAAATCGGATATTTCCCGCAAAGCTCCTCATACAAAAGAATCATCTCTTCCGTGGTGCGCATCACGGCCTCGACATTTGTCTGCGGATGCGACGCTTTCAAAATCTCCGTCTCTCCTTCAAAATAGTACATCCCGCTTTCACCGTCATACAATTCTGAGGCCGCCGCGTCCATCGCAAACATAATATCTTTCCCGCATTCATAACCGGCCGCTTCCACCGCCCGGACAAGATAATCAAACACTTCAAACGCATCCTTTAAATCCGGCGCAAAACCGCCCTCGTCTCCTACCGCCGTCGACTTTAAATCCTTTTCCAGAATCTTTTTCAGCGAATGATAAACTTCTGAACCCATCCGAAGCGCCTCCCGGAAAGACTTCGCTCCCATTGGCATAATCATAAATTCCTGAAAATCCACTGTATTTTTTGCATGCTTCCCTCCGTTTAGAATATTCATCATGGGAACGGGAAGCACATACGATGAACATCCCCCGATATATCGGTACAAAGGAAGGGAAAGCGCCGCAGAAGCCGCCTTTGCCGCAGCAATCGACACTCCGAGCGTAGCGTTTGCGCCCAGCCGCTTTTTATTTTCCGTACCGTCAAGTTCAATCAGCTTCGCGTCGATCTGTTTTTGTTCCAGGGCGTTCTTTCCAATCAGCTCTTTCGCTATTTTCTCGTTGATATGGGAGACAGCCTTTCTTACGCCGGCTCCGCAATACCTCTTATCCCTGTCCCTTAACTCCACCGCCTCAAACTGTCCGGTAGACGCTCCCGACGGCACGGCGGCCCTTCCCGAAAAAATCCGTTTCGTCACATGATTTTTTACAACGACTTCCGCCTCTACCGTCGGATTGCCCCTTGAATCCATAATTTCCCGTCCGGTTACTTCCCTGATTTCCAGATATGTTTTCATACTAAGCTCCTTTTCGTTATTTTGGATTAGTATTTACTGAAAATCCGAAAAATATACCGCCTTTACTCAACCGACACCACTGTACAGATGCCGTTTGACGCCATTTCATATTCCAGTGAAATCATATCCCCGACAGAGAATTTTACGATGTCAATCAGCGTGGAATCCGCCACGTTCACGTCAAAAATCTCCTCCGAATTTTCAAGGCAGATATAGTAATGCGTATTTCCTTCTACCACCACAGGCGCAATGGACGCGATTTTCCCTCTCGCCTTTTCAAAGACTCCCGCGCTGTCACTCTTTGTAATCCCATTCGTCGTAAGCAGGCGCACATAAGATTTCTCGCACTCCTGTACGGTATCGCCAATCGCCACCCACTGGTATTTCTGCACATTGACCATCGCATACTTTTTCACCAGCCCTGCGCCGTCTTTTAACGCCATAAAATAGGTCGGCTCCCCGGAAATATTAAGAAGCAGCGGAAAACTCGCCCGGTATCCCAGATTCTGCACCTGCCCTTCCGCCGAAGACATCGCGGAATCTTCGATCGCTCCTTCCACCGTATAAAACTTTGTCTCCATCGTGCGCTGGTTCATCAGCACAAATCCCACATTCGACTGATCCCCGCTGACCGACGTGATTCCCGTATACACCCAGACGTCATCGTCCAGAGCAATGTAATTGTATCCGTTTGTGGCCTGCAGGCAGTCCTTCTGACTTAAAATGCTGTTAAAATATCCATGTTTCAGCGTCCCGTGATAATTGTAAAGGCTCGTCAGAAGTTCCGCCGAATACACTTTATCCACCCAGTTCGGCACGTCCGCCACGTCGTACTCTTCGCATTCTCCCGTAATCGCGTTGCACAAAATAACCTGGCCTATCGTCTGCCCTCCAAACAGGCCGATGTTAAACTTCTTGACCGGACATACCCAAAACGGCGTCCCTTCATCGTCAATTTCAAAGAAAATCTGATCGTCAAAAATATACGTCGGATAATGAAACCTGAGATGCCTGTAAATATTCCGGTTAAAATACTCCGACTCCGAATAACGGATTCCTGCGCTTAACTTAACGCATTCTGTATTCTGCGTCGCCATGTCAATCCTTATATATGCCGGAATTCCCTTGCTTTGGTTTGTCAGCCATTTAATCGGGCTTGCATAGACAAGCGGCGCCACGCGCACCGGAGTGTCCTGATAATTGATCTGCGTATATTCGCTGCTCACCTCAAACTGCGACACCATATCCACCATACTCCCCATCTTCCGGTTGCCCAAAAGCTCCGCCGAGTCTTTATCCAAAAGCGGGATTGTCTTATAGCTGACCTCCTTGATATCCCTGGAAAAATCACTGTTTTCCACAGTCAGAAGCTGCTGGTATTTCGAAGCGTTTACAATCGGGGAAGACAAAACTGCCCCGACAAAATAAACCAGGGCGACTGCGATAAACAAAAGCACGCCTGCTTTTACTGTTTTAGACCCCGAAAAAAGCTCCCGTATCCTGAACTGTCCCGGAGCAAAACCGCTGTTTTTTACTTCTTTTCTCGTTTGTGCCAGTGCATACGAAACGGTAAACACGGCAATTAAAAACAACAGGCACTGCCAGAACCCGGCCGAGTGTATATTAATTGCCGGAAGCGTAACATAATAATAAATCCCAATGACGACCGCCGCAAGCAATATGACGGTCAGTTTCTTTCCTTTATTTTTCATCTCTGCATCCTCCTGATCTGATTGCTGACTGAATCTGCTCTCCCACTTCTTCCGGCACATCGTCCAGAAGATATCTGCGGCCGCCTTTGGCCGCCTGTTCCTGTTCTTCCATAAGCTCCCGGTTCATCCGCTCAATCTCTTTATGCAGATCCTGCGCAGATAAAAGCAGACAGCCCGCTCCCCGGATAATGATCTGCTCCATGCCGTCCGAAGTCGCTACGGTGATACGGTATTTTTTTGCATTGTCATGCGCAAATTTCTCAATATAGGCGTCGGCCGTCTCCGCTTCTTTTGTATACACCACATGGATGTTGTGATAATCAAAGATCTCCTCTTTGTGCCCTGACACCCGGTATGCGTCAAACACTGCAATCAGACTGCATTTTTTTACTCCCTGATAATTGCAGAGAATGTCTAAAAGCCTCCCTCTCGCACCGTCCATATTATTTTCGGAAAGCTCCTTTAACTCTTCCCAAGCATAGATAATATTATACCCGTCCACAAGCAGGCATTCCTCTCTCAAATCCTCCTTTTTGCTTTTGCGCGGCGGCACAGATTCACCATAACCGCCCGGGGAACCGGAAACATCCGCTGCGCGGGTGCGCCTGCCCGCTTTAAAACCTTTTTTGGAAACCGGAGTTTTCCGCCTGTTCGCATCGTATGCCCTTGACAAAATAGCGTCCACTTCTTCTGTGGAAATCCATTCTTCCGGTTCTGAAAAGCTCTTTGAAAAGACAGCCCGCTCCCCTTCCTGCCTTTCCTCTTTTTTCTGCAGAACGCTTTCCAGATGCATATATTCCGGCACCCGGTCCCACTCTACAAATACCCCGGCTCCATGAGAGCAAAATACAGATCCCGTCGGATTGTCCAGATCCGATTCCGAATCATAACCGATGCTTTCCGCCACTTCCTCCTGGTTTTTACATACGTCGTAACCTCCGTAACTCAAAAACAGACGTCCGGTTCCCCTTGTATAAGCGGCTATTTTTCCCGCATATTCCTGCAGTGCGGCCACTGGCGCCTTTCCGGTCAGTACGGCTGTCTGCCCGCAGATCTGCGGGCCTTCCACCGTGGCGCCATGCAGTTTCAAATCCGTCATCGCCCGCCCCACAAAATCTTCCGGCAATTCCAGACGGTATTCATAATATGGTTCCAAAAGAATAATCCTGGCCTGCTTTAACCCCTGTCTGACCGCCCGGTAAACCGCCTCTCTGAAATCGCCTCCTTCCGTATGCTTTTGATGCGCCTTTCCTGATACAAGCGTAATTTTTATATCTGTAACAGCCGATCCTGTCAGCGTTCCGATATGCTCTTTCTCCATTAAATGCGTCAGCGCAAGCCGCTGCCAGTTCCTGTCCAGAACGTCTTCGCTGCAGGAAGAAGCGTATGTCATGCCGCCGCCCCGCTCATTCGGTTCCAGCAGAAGATGCACCTCCGCGTAATGGCGCAGCGGCTCAAAATGTCCGACGCCTTCCACTGTGTCCGCAATCGTCTCTTTATAAAGAATCTGCCCTGTGCCAAAACCAATCTCTATTCCAAACTTGTCTTTTACCTGCCTTTTGAAAACCTCTGTCCGCACTTCCCCCATCACCCGCACCAAAATCTCCTGATGCGTTTTATTCCAAATCAGGTGAAGCCTTGGATCTTCCTCTTCCAACTGGCGCAGCTTCGGCATAATCTGCATCGCATCACAGTCTTTGGGCAAAACAATCCGGTACGTCAGCGCCGGTTCCAGCAAAGGCGCAGACGCTTCCGGTTCGGCGCCAAGCCCTTCTCCCGGCCGGCTCCTGGTAAGTCCTGTTACAGCGCAGACGCTTCCCGCCGGAACTTCATTTGCCGTTTCATATTTGGCGCCGGAATAAATCCGGATCTGCCCGGCTTTTTCCTCCCAGCCTCCCTTTTCACTGCGCAGCGGCATTCTGACTTTCAGACTTCCTCCCGTCACTTTCAGATACGTCAGCCTCTGTCCCGCTTCGTCCCTTGCAATCTTAAACACTTTTGCCCCGAATTCTTCCGGGTATTCTTTTTGTATGGCATATTCTGAAATTCCCTGCAGGCATTCTTCCACTCC
Source organism: uncultured Lachnospiraceae bacterium (assembly GCA_910586645.1). Taxonomy (GTDB): domain Bacteria; phylum Bacillota; class Clostridia; order Lachnospirales; family Lachnospiraceae; genus Roseburia_B. The sequence goes on from CAJUIS010000018.1 coordinate 8,149, forward strand.
GATCTGTTTTAACGCGGAGCCAAAATAGCAGGGAAAAATTTTTCGTTCTGCAATCATACGGCGAATCATTCCGTCTTCCACGCGCCCCGTCTCAAGAAAAGCTTCCAGAGCGTCTTCACTGCACACTGCCGCCTCTTCAAAAAAACTCTCCGCGCCCGTATCTTCAAAGGATATGCAGTTATCAGAGAGCTGCTCTTTTAATTCCTCCAAAAGCGCCAGAGCGTCCGTCCCCGCCTGATCCATTTTATTGATAAATAAAAAAACGGGAATCCGGTATTCCAAAAGCAGCCGCCAGAGCGTCTTCGTATGCCCCTGTACGCCGTCCGCGCCGCTTATGACCAAAATAGCATAATCCAAAACCAAAAGCGTGCGCTCCATTTCAGAGGCAAGATCCATATGCCCCGGCGTATCCAAAAGCGTAACCGTAAGTCCCGGCAGTTCCAAAACAGCCTGTTTGGAAAATATCGTAATCCCTCTTTCCCGTTCCAGAGCGTCCGTATCCAGATAGGAATCCTGCTTATCCACTCTTCCCCTTTTTCGAATCATGCCGGCTGCATACAAAAGCCCCTCCGAAAGCGTCGTCTTTCCCGCATCCACATGGGCCAACAGACCGGCGCATATATGCTTTTTCTCTTTTTTTGCTTCCTGTCCGCCCATAAAAACGCCTCCTCCTGCGATATACTTCTATTCAGTATAGCACAAGAGGAGGCCATCGTCGAGATGCTGCGTCCGCAAGAATATGAATTATTACCGCACAGTAACTCTCAATTGAGCGGACACGCCGTTATTGGCAATGACGTAAACAACGCACTTTCCTTTTTTCTTTGCCTTTACCTTTCCCTTTTTATCCACCGATGCAACTTTTGCATCCGATGTATGGTAACGGCATTCCGCAGCCTTTTTTAAGAGTTTCTTCTTCGGATTCTCCTTTGTCAGCTTCGCCTTGATTTGAAATGTCTTTCCCTTCTTTAACGCAGCTCTCCCTTTGTTCAGACGGATGGATTTTACATTTGTCGTCTTTTCGGATTTCTGTGAAACATACAATTTTTCGGAGACTGCCGTATACGTTTTTCCCTGTCCGCTGCGCTTAAAAGCGGCAATAAAATACATATACTGTTTTTTATGATTCAGTCCCTTATGAATGGTTTTCGCCGTTTTTGCGCCTGTTTCGGACACAAGATGGAAATCTTCTTTTCCGCTTCTGTAAGACCAGTAGACTTCGTACCCGTCCGCACCCTTTGCCTTCGTCCAGGACAAACGAATCTGTTTGTTTTCTCCTTTGGCTTTCGCCAAAAGCAGCGGCAGTTTTTTCTTAATAATTTCATTTCCGCTCTCTGTCTTTGTTCCGGTTTCAAAATGATCTCCCGGTGCAGGCGCAGGATCTCCTCCAGGCGTATTTCCCGGGCCGGGCGCAGGATTTCCTCCAGGCGTATTTCCCGGGCCGGGCGCAGGATTTCCTCCAGGCGTATCTTCCGGGCCGGGCGGCTTGGGATTATTGTCCGTCTCCTTCTTTTCATACTCGGCTTTTAACTCAACGTCTTCTTCGGGCATAACAAATTCCGTTTCTGCTCCGGATGCATCCTTCAGGGAAACCCCGCCTTTGATCACTTTCCAGACTTTAAATTCCATTCCCTCTTCCGGTGCATCCGCTTTGATTTTTACCGTTTCTTCCGGCATATATTTTTCTTTTTCCGCAGTTCCCTTTTCAATTTTTACAGAATGGGCAAACAGCCTGATCCGTTCCGCCGCGTATTCTTCGGTAAGCTCTTCCAAACCCTTCCGGAAATCACCCATTTCCGCAGAAAGCGCCTTTCGCCTTTCCGCATCCAAAAACTGCCTTGAACTTAAAGCCGTCGTCGTAACCCTGTCATACACTGCAGCCGCTTTTGCGGTAAAATCCGGCAGCTCCTCTTTGATCTGCATCAGTTTATTCACATCGCGCACGCCCTGCGCCATCTTTTCCAGACGAACGGAACTCTGCACCGCTTTCTCTTCCGCATCCTTCTCCGATGGGTAAATCAAAAAACAGTCGCCCGGTTCAAACCACTGGTGCGTCGTATCGCGCAGAGGGTCTTCTACCCACGCGTCATACGCCCAGCGCAAAAAGCCTGCCGTTCCCATCTTTGCCGCATTGATAATCGTCCAGTAATTCTCCACCGGAGCGCATAATGAAAAATTCCCCGGCTGGTGTCCCGTACACGAATAAATCGTTGTGCGAAGCCCCTCAGACTGCCGTTTTGCAAGCGCTTCTTTGAAAAACGCCAGTTTCCCGGCAGCAGCCGTACTGCCTACGTTCAAATCAGTCACGCGCAGCGCAAGCTCTTTCTTCATCGGATCGTCAATGGAATCCATCGCTCCCGCCGTTTTCAGCGGTTTTCCGCCGCTGCCTTTTACAGATTCAATCAGATCAAACGCCCCGTTCGAAAATCCCCGTTCGTCAATCCCGATATAAGCGTCCTCAAACCAGCCTTTCTCTTCCAGATGTCCAATCAAATCCGTAAGAAAATCTCTCCAGACTTCCTTGTACCTGTCGCTGCCCACCATAAATTCTTCATATTTGAGCGTTCCATCCTCCCAGTAAGAAAACGAATTGTGCCATGGCGCAACGCTGTACAGCAGGATCTTGTCACCAATTCCAAGCGATTTATTAAATGCCACCCACTTGTCAAAATCCGTATAATCATAAGAAAACGTTCCGTCCGCGTTTTTTGTCCACTTTACCATGGAAGGGTAATGCACTTCGTTCTTGCTGTAAGTCTGTCCGGCAAAAATTCCGTAAGCCTTCATGCTCCACGCTTCTTCCACGATTGTCGTCGTAACCGCATACCCGCCGATCTCCTTGTACTTGCGCATAGAAGATTCCAGAATCTTGAAATGTTCCTCTGAAAACGGCTCCACGTCATAATACTCCGCGCTGCTGTATGGATACTGCCACAGCTCAATGTCAAATACGCCTTTAAATTCTGATGCGTCTTTCAGCGACGCCTCCTGCACATGCAGCGTATAAGGGAAAGAAATCTCACTGCCGTTTTCGTCTGAAGCTGTCAGAGTTCCCGCATAATCGCCCGCCGGCGCGTCTTTTGGAACCGTTATATCCACCCACACCGGCTGCAGTTTTCCGTCTTTGATGTCCACAACAGAATCCCTGCTTAAAATATCGGCCGCTTCGCTGCGGTTTTCTTTCGTCGCCGCCGGATAGTTTCCGCCTACATATCCGCCGTTATAAGCTGTCGTAGATTTAATAAAATACGTCTTTACATTTTCCGCCGGAATCTTATCGCCATTTTCTTTCGTAAAATCACTGGCCTTTACAGAAACGCGGTTCACATCTTCTCCCCTGGCATAGAGAGCAAGGACGCTTAACGCATGATCGTTCTTCCATGCCGTAAGGTTTTCCGTTTTCTCTCCTTTTTGCGTCACTTCATCAAATCTGTCCTGCGTATACTGGGTATCCGCGTCCACAACTGCGCCGCCAAATGCAGGCAGGCGCTCTGTCACCGTCACTGCGATGGTTTTTGTAATTCCGGCTAAAACGCTGGAAAGCGTAATCTCTGCTGTTCCCGCTTTTTTTGCCGCAATCAGCCCCTCTGCTGAAACAGAGACGACCGTATCGTCACTGCTGCTGTATACAAGGTCTGTAAAAGACGCATCCGCCGGAATTGTCTGATAAACGATTTGCCGTTCCGTACCCGCCTCCAGCAGATAACTCTCCGCTTCCAACCGCATATCCTCCGGCCGGTAAGGCTCATGTACAATTTCCGCATAATTGACCTGGTTTACAATTTTGCCGCCCGATTTCTCGTTCAATGTCACTGCTTTGAGCACATGCTCCCCCTCTTCCAGATCCCTGGCAGAATAGACGCGCTGCATTTCCCTGTTTCTCTGATAAAGATCTACTGTCTCTTCCCGCTTTCCATCCACAGAAAAACGGACTTTTCCGTGTTCCGGCGCTTTTGACGCGTAAATATTAATTCCGTTTCCATAAAAATGAACTTCATAATAATAATTTTCTGCCTGTGCATTGAATGTTCCTAAATCAATATACGCTTCTCTATCTCTCTCACTTATAACCCATTCCTCTCCGGCATAGGAAAACCAGTTCCTTGCGCCTCCTGTTACATTTGATTCAAGCCGCGTTGTCTCCATGGCCGCTCTTTCGGCCAAAACGCCGCCTCTTCTGTCCAAAACCATGCCGCCCTGCGCGCTTTTTGACAGCAAAAGCGCCGCTGCAAAAACCAGACATAAAACCCGTTTTTTCCATCTTCCCCGCATAGACAAAACCTCCTCTTTTATTTTCCTTGCATCACAAATATGCCAAAACGATTATTTCCTTTTCCTCCCAATCATAAAAAGCCAGAACTGTTCTTTTTCACGAATCAGATATTCTTTGCACAGCCAGAACTTTGGATGCAGGCGAAGCTGCTTTTTTACAAACCCGTTTTCATTGGAATATAAAATCATAATGCCGCCCGGAGCCAAAAGCTCTTCGGATTTGTTGAAAAACCCTTCATAAAACAAATCCTGTTCTTCTTTGCTCCGCTTCCCGCGCAAAGGCATATTGGCAATAATTTCATCAAACAGATCCCGATGCGCAAAACGCAGGTAATCCTTTTGAATAAAATTCACCTCCATTCCAGCCTCTTTTGTATTTACCTTTGCAGAAAGAACCGCCTCTTGAAAAACATCTATCCCATATGCTTCTCTGACGGACAGAATCTTATTTCGTTCCACCAGCATCGTCCCCGAACCGCAGCAGGGATCCAAAACCTTCGCCTGCACCTTCATATAAGGTCTTGCAAGCTCTAAAAGCATTGCCGCCAGAGACGGATGCATCGAAGCCGCTATCGTCTTTTTCCGGTAAGAAAACCGCTCCATCGGAATGGTAAACATTTTTAAAAAGATACGGATTGCACCGCTTTTTCCGGTCATAAGACGAATTTCAAACTCATATTCCTCCGGTGAATTCCGAAGCGCGCGCCCGCTTTTTTCCTCAATCACCGCAGCCGCACGCCTGACATAACGGCTCCGCTCCTCCATAGACAGGCCCGACTTTACAGCAAGCCGGAAGTAAAAAGGAGCCGGCCCTTCATGGCAGCGCTTCAGCAGCGGAAGAACCCTGGATTCCGCCAGAGCCTCTACGAAAATTTCCGGCCCGTCTTCCAGAAAAATTTCCCGGCCAAGCGCAATCGGAAACAGCAGCTCCCGGTACGTCCGAATATCCGCAACTTCCCAGAGCCCGTCCACAACCGCCTGCACGCCGAGGGCAGTCGCTCCTTTGCGGCGCGCCTGAAACTTATCCGCCGTTACTCTTGCATAGGCTGGATTTGTCGTAAGCATAACTGTAAATCTTTGATCCCATCCTGTAAATGTATGCCCGCACGCATCCCCATCTTTACGCAGAATCCGTTCTAACGCATGCAGTTCGTTTTGAATGTGCTTTTTCTCTTCTTCTTTTACTTCCTGACTGCACAACAGCTCATACCGTTTTGAAAGCTCCTCCAGATATGGATACGGATCTGTCTTTTCAAGAGCCAAAAGCAGCGGGGCGCGGACAAAAAGCGTTTCTTCCTTCCGATATGCCTCATATAATGCACAGGCCGCCTCTTCTATTTCCAAATCCCCAAGCAAAGCCGCCGCATTTTTGCGCACTTTGGGATCGTTTGACAAAAGAAATTTTTCCGCCTCTTTTCCGTTTCCAAGCAAAGCCTTTGCGGCTTTATATTCTTTCTCTTCTTTCACTGCGGCGCGAAGACGGCTCAGGTTCTCCCTTACATTTTCCTGGCGCAAAATCTGTTCGTAAAGCTCATTGATCATGTTTCCTCCTCTTTTACAAAAATGTATCCAAATGCGTTTGGTCCCCAGTGACATGCAATGGAAGGCGTCAAATCATCATATGCCTGAATAAATTCCTGCATTTTGGGATTCGTCATGCCAATCAGAGTCTCAAGATGCTTCCTGTCATATGTGTAAGAAGCAATAATTCCATATGACGCGTCGCAGCGTTCCTTCTCCAGAAGTCCCGCAATATACTGCATACTCTGCTTTAAGCCCCTCTTTTTTGTCAGAACTTCCACTCTTCCGCCCTCAAATCCAATGACCGGCTTAATCGCCAGAAGACTCCCCATCATCCATTCCGTTCTTGACAGCCGTCCTCCCGCGAGCAGATAATCCAGCGTTTCCGGCACCGCCGCAATAACAATCCTTGGGATCAGACGGTTCAGCCTGGCTGTGATTTCTTCCATGGATTCTTTGTCATGCCTTCTTGCTTCCTCAGCCAGAAAACGGACTCCTCCCACCGCCAGTCTGGAGTCAAACACGGTTACTTTTGGATTATCCGAAAAAAGCATACGCAAAGCCTGATACGTTCCTGAAATTTCCGAAGAAATCGTAATCACAAGGACTTCGTCCCCCGCGTCCGTATACTTCTCCGCCAAAGCGCGCGCCTGATCAAGCGAAGGCAGCGACGTCCTGGGAAAATCCTTTTTACAGGCAAGCTTCTCATAAAAGGTATGGCTGTCCAAATCAATCCCGTCTGAAAAAAACTCCTCTCCCAACTGTATCCGGACAGGCAGAATGTCCACTCCATAATCCTCTTTTTCTTCCTGTTTTATACTGCTTCCCGAATCAACAATAATCCTGAGCATAAAGATGCCTCCTTTTCCCTATTCCGCCGTATCCGGCTCTTCCTGCGTTCCATACTTTTCCACATAATCAGAAACGTCTTTTTTCAGCGCATCCCATGCCAAAGGATACTCTACATAATATTTCGGACATTCTTTTCCTGTAACGTCATAGTGCCGGATCACGTCGTCCGTCTTTAAATCATATCTTCCAACCAGCCACGCGAGCAGATGCACCAGCGTGTCATAAGTCTCCTGAGCGAATTTTCCGGTTTCATCCGGAATGCAACATTCAATGGAAACCGTGTCTTCATTTCGCTCATTGGACGCATAGGCCACTTCATTGCAGGGAATGCACTGAATCAGCTCCCCTTCCAGTCCGATTACAAAATGGCTGCTGGCATATGTATCTCCCGAAAGGCTCAGTCCCTCAAAATAATCCCTGTTCTGCTGCGCCGTTGTGCCGGGATTTGCCGTATAATGCACAACAATTCCCCTGACCTGCCGCAAAGCGGCGCCCGGCCTTGAATATTCGTTTACGCTCAATAACTGCACGTCATACTCCGGAGGCGACTGCACAATTTTTTTTGGCGGAACAGTTTCTTTCATGGCGGGCTGCGCCGTTCTGTTTCTCAAAAAACGCAGCGCCTGCCAGCCTGCAATCAAAAGAACTGCCAGCGCCAAAAACGCAAACAGCATTTTAAACTGCACCTCTCTTCTGCGTCTTTTTTTTATCTCTGCACGCCTTTTCGCACGCCGCCTTTCGTATTCCGTCTGTTCTTTTCTCTCTTCGTCCATCATAATGTGTATTCCTCAAAAAACACTCCTGCCGGCAATTTCTCTTTCCTATACCTCTTTTCATTTTAATGGAAGGTTCCGTTCTTGTCAAATCTCCCTTTTATCCGATCCGAATCTTCCCATATCTGCAAAAACGGACGATGTCCTGCGACATCGCCCGTTTTTTTGTACTGCTGTTCTGTTTTGCACTGCAGATTATTTAATTTTTACTTTCTTAATTCCTGCAGCCTTCATCATCTTTTCAAATTTCTTCTTGCTCGCCTTCTTTTTCTTAACTGCAGCAGGAACTTTTACAGTCGCTTTTGTATTAGCGCCTTTGAATGCGTTCTTTGCAACTTTAATTTTTGCATTCTTAATGTCAATCGTCTTAAGCTTCTTGCATCCTGCGAACGCATTTGCGTCAACCTTTGTGATGTTCTTCGGAATTGTAACTTTTGTAGCTTTGCTAAATCCCTTGAATGCATTCTTGCCAATTGCCGTAACTGTGCAGCTAACGCCGTTTACTTTAACTTTTGCAGGAACTTTAATTGTTTTTGAAGACTTTTTGCTCAGTGATTTTGTAAGCGTTACCGTCTTCTTTGCAGCGTCAAGCACTTTGTACTGACCATTCTTATCCTTTGCCGTCTGGCCTGCTTTCAGCGTCGGAGCCGGAGCCGGAGGCTGATTGTTATTATTGTTGTTATTGTTATTGTTGTTATTGTTATTGTTGTTATTGTTATTGTTGTTATCATTATTGCCGTTAGGATCTGCGTTCAGCTCACCCTTTGCAGCGTCAAGAGCCGCCAGAGCCTGATCCATTGCATACTTCTTTGTGCCTTCCGCAGCGATTAAATCTTCTGCCGCCTTTAACGCATTCTGATAAGCGGTCCATTTTTCATCCTGTAAATATTTCTTTGCCGCAACTTCCGCTTTAACAGCGTCCACTCTGCTCTGTGCCGCCGCTTTGTCTGCAGCCTTCTCTGTCAGAGCCGCCCTTGCAGCCTGCAGTTCTGCAAGAACTGTATCCGCCTCTTTCTTTGAGCTGTCCGCAGTAATTGCATTTGCCGCGGTTACTTTTGCCTGATAAGTCGTCCATGCATCGTTCTCTTCGAAATATTCTGCCGTTACAAACTCTTCCGTTACCTTTGCAACTTCATCTTTAAATGTTGCAAGAGCGGCGCTTCCAAGAGAAAGTGCGCTTAAACCAGTCTTTGCCGCTGCCAGAGCTGCGATTGCATCATTTACATCTTTCAGTGAAGGCTCTGCTCCTTCCTCTGTCAAAGCCTGAGCCGCTGCAACTGCAGCCGTAAATTCTGCCCATGTAGCCGCCGTATAGTAATCTCCGTCATTTTCCAGATCGACGCCTTCCAGCGCCGCTGCAATTGCCGGAGCAAGCTTTGCAATATCGTCTGCCGTCGCTTTATTTTCTTCCAGATTCTCCTCGCTCAGGGAATTGATTGCTTCTGTAACTTCCGTTTTGGTAATTCCCGCAAAATCCTCTGCGTCAATTTTAGCGAGAACGGCTTCTGCCGCTGTTTTTGCCGCTTCATAAGCTGCAAGGCTGTCTGCCGTATAGTAGTCCTCTTTTGTATCTGAATCAAGAATCGCCTGTGCCGCTGCAATTGCCGCTGTAAGATTTGTCTTTCCTGTCGCTACTTTGTTCTCATTTACGTTAATCTCGTCAAACGCTCCCTGAAGTGCTGCCGCAATGGCTTCGTTATACGAGTCCGCTTCCGGCTGGCCCGGCGTAAGAACATCATCCGAACCTTCAACCGCCGCTTTTGCAATTGCAAGCGCGCCTTCGCCTTCCGCAAATGCAGCCCATACGTCCGTATAGATTTCATTATTTGCGTTTGCCGCTTCGAGTTCCGCAACTTTTACTTCAAGCGGAGTCTTGCCGTAACTTACCTTGTCACAGGTAACGTTTCTTACTCTTAAAACCTCTCCTTTTGTCGTCAATGCAACGCTTCCGGAAATTCCTTTCACGTTAATTGCATTTTCTGATGGAATCAGCTCTTTCCAGCTCATTTCCAAATCTCTGGCTTTCGCAAAGTAACCTACTTTTGCCGTAAGTTTTCCGTCTTTATCGATTGCCATGTGAACGTCATAATCGCTCTTTTCCTTGATTTGCGGCTCGCTTCCTAATTCTGTCACCTTACCGTCCACATCGCAAACCCATTTGTCGTTTTTGATGCCGACTCTGACTGCTTTTGGAGCCTGAGCTGTCGCAGAATCCGTTTCAGGAGCTTCCGGAGTTTCAGGAGCTTCCAGAGCTTCCGGAGCTTCCGGACTCATAACGCCCAGATAAAATTCTTTTCCTTCGCCGACATGATACGGACGCAGGTCAGCGGAAATTTTTCCTTCTTCAAATCCTGTCACAAACTTGCTGTAAATTGTCGTATCTTCCGGAGCAGTTCCTTCAATGTCGCCAATGCTTGCATACGTCTCTACTGTACCAACCGCCTGACGGGTAATAATATCTTCAATATTTGTTATTGTTGGTTTTGGAGTCTTCCACTTGCAGTTATTATATTTCACAGCAGTCATCGGCTCTACAAGCGTATCTGAATCCTCTGCATAAGCGCCGTTCTGCACGTTGACAATATTCATATCTGTAACTGCGCCATCAAATGTACCGCCTATAAAACCAAAATAAATCTCTTTCTCCTGCTCATCTGCATATTCCCTTAATCCGCCAAAGTCTGAATAGCTCAATGCAGCTTCTTTGGCTCCCTCTTCATTTGGCGTGAGCGTAACATTGCCGTCTTCGTCTGTCTCTGACGCAAGCGGAGTTATAGTAACTGTAATATCTGTACTGCTCTCATATACAATCTGAATGCGCACATATTTATTGTTTTCAAATTTAATGCTGCTAAATGCTTCATTTTCACCGCCTGCCGCTACCTCGTTACCGTCTTTATCAGTATGTACATAAGCACTTGACCATTTTGAGGCTTCAGCTCCCAGCTTCCACTGAATGTACCAGTTTCCTGCGCCGGAACCATTCGGCGCGTCATAGCCCAGATAAGCCCAATGATCTGCATCTACATATTTCAGCATAATTCCAAAACGCAGCTTATCCGCATTGCTTAACGGCACAAGATCAAATGTCATAATCCGGCGTACGCCTCTGGATGAAATGTCCATTCCGCTGGCATATGCGCATGCCGCCGCACCCTGTTCAGACAAGGCTTCATGTCCGTTTCCATTTGTAGATGAAGAGCTGAAATGCCATGTCTGCAGACCGTTTCCAATTGTCAAAACGTCTCCAAATACATCTGCCTGCTCGTTCGTCGATGCATCCAGCCAGTTTTCAGGACTCATCTTAAATACACCGTTATCATCCATATACATCCACTTAGATGACTCTGTTGTTTGAAGCTGCGGTGCAGCTTTCGCTGTCAAAGCGCCACCCGGAAGCACCGAAGTTATGGCAACTGCAACAGCCAGCACTTTTGCTAAAAATGCTTTTCTTGTCTTCATACATATCCTCCTTTTCATTTTAAAGGATTCCTCTCCGCCACCCGGCAATAAGAAAGAAACCCTCAAACAGTTACAGGAACACACCAAATCATTTGGTGCATTCCCAGTGTGATTCTGATTCTACAACCTTTTTTTCAGAAAATCAAGTGTAAAAATGAATTTTCCAAAAATTGAAAAGTTTTCTGACAACCCATACAAAACCCTTTCCTTTTTCAGCTCTTCCTTTGTCAATCCTCCACAAAAGAGATTGCGCCTTTGTAGAATTCCATAATTTTTATTAATATGGAAGTGCAGTAAAAAAATTTTATTTTCAGAAAAGGAGACGATGAAACATGAACATTGGAAAACAAATCGAAAACTTACTGGAACGGGAAGGCATAACTCAAAAAGAACTGGCAAAAGCCCTGCACATACACAATTCAACGTTAAACGGCTACATCAAAAACCGAAGGCAGCCGGATTACGAAACGATTGCCGCCCTGGCCCGCTATTTTAACACGACGTCCGATTACCTGCTGGGGCTTTCCGACGAACCGGTTCCCCTGAAATGCTGCACGCCAAAAGAACAGCTTTTTCTGCTGCAGTACAGAAGCATCCCAAATTTCCAGAGGTCTGTTTTCCATCAGATGCTGACGCTGTTTTCCGGCCGGCCAAAAGGAGACTGATGCGCCAGTTATGATTTGAGAATATGCTCCGGCAGGCATACAAAGCAAAAAGCCGGGAATCCATCTTTCGGATTCCCGGCTTTTCCAGCCGTTTCTGACTTTTTTATACGAGCTTTTCCGCTTCTTAAGACTATTTTACCTTTGCGTTCTTTAAGCCCGCTTTTTTCACCATTGATTTGAATTTGTTCAGGTTCTTCTTATTCTTCTTAAGCGCTGCAGGAACTTTCACAGTCGCTTTGGAAGGCGCCCCTTTAAAGGCATTCTTTGACACAGTCACTTTTGCGTTTTTAAATTCAACCTTCTTGAGCTTTTTACATCCGGCAAACGCGCTTCCTTCAATTTTCGTCACGTTCTTTGGAATAACTACGCTCGTCGCTTTGCTGTATCCTTTGAATGCATTTTTGCCAATAACCGTAACCGTACAGTTTACTCCGTTTATCTTCACTTTTGCAGGAATTGTAAGCTTCTTGGATGATTTCTTGGCAAGTGATTTTGTAAGAGTCACCGTCTTTTTCGCCGCATCCAGAACTTTATATTCATTCTTCTTGTCCTTATACGTCCCTCCTTTTTGAATCGGTTCCGACGGAGCCGGCTGCTGTCCTGGCTGCTCCGGCTGTCCCGGCTGATTCGGCTGTCCCGGCTGATCTGGCTGTCCCGGCTGATTCGGTTCTCCCCCGGTATTTGTAATGAGTTTCAGATTTGCTTCCGCATCTGTAAGAGCTTTTTTTAACTGAAGCAGTGTTTCCGGATCCGGAATGGCTTTTTCCGCTTCCGCTTTTAACGCGGCGAACGCAGCTTTATATGCATTCCATCCTTCCGCTTCATACTTTCCTTCGCCTGCTGCGATTTTCTGCTCGGCCGCATTGACAGCCGGAAGAATTTCATCCGTCTTTATTTTCTCCGCATCCAGAATCAGGCTTTCCAGAGCTTCTTTCAGCTCGGCCCCAAGCCCTTCAGCCTGACGGGGATCTGCGCCCGGCTTTTTCACCTCTGCATCCGCCGCCGCATATGCGCCTGCCAGCGCCTGCCAGCTTGCATCCGTATAATAGCCCTGTCCCGCGTCAATCTGAGCTTTTGCTTCAGCAAAATCAGCGGTTGCTTTGTCCAAATCAATTTCCAGACTTTCCCGCGCCGTTTTCAGAGCTTCCGTCAAACGAGTCAACTGAGCTTCATCCGGCGTTTCTTTCTCCGCTTCCTCTCTCGCTGCGTTGTATGCTTCCCGATACGCGTCCCAGCTTGCTTTTGTACAGTAGCCCTGTCCCGCGTCAACTTCGGTCAGCGCTTCCATAAGCGTATCCAGGTGCGAATCTGTCACCCATGCCATGGATTCTTTCTTCACAACCAGATTGTCCAGAACGAAATCCACCTGTCCGTAATGCCCGCTGACAGACGGACGCGCGGTTGCGATTCCAAACCAGGACTGTCCGCTTTCCGCACCCGTCATCTGGAACGTATATTTCTTACTCGTCGTCTTTTTCGCAGCCGAATCATACGGAGTCTGTTCTATAAACGAATCTGCGTTCTGCTGCGTGTCGCCGTCTCCCGTAACCACATAGAAGGAATTTTCACATCCCGCCTGGTAATCAAAACTGATTTCATAGGTTACTCCCGGCTCAAAGCGGAGGTTCTGCGGGATTGTACGGTACATCAGCCCTTCTTCATTCAAGTATCTGTGATACTTCAAAGACCAGTCTCCGTCCAGTACATCGTCCAGCACCATATTTCCCCATCCGGACTGCGTATAGGGCGCGTGTTTTTCTGACAAATGAACAAGATTGTCGTTTACGTCGGACATTGGCCCTACGACAAACGGATAAATGCCGCCGACCAGGGATTCAAAGTCTTCTTTAAATACGCCGTTCACTGCCATATCCGTCAATGTCTTTTCCACGATGCGGATATCGTCAAAATAAGTGATTCCGCTTCCCGCTTCCCGTTCCAGCGTAAGCTCCGCTTCCGTATTTTCTCCCGTTTCAAAGGCAACCAGCATTACCTGCATCTTAATGCCGCTTACCGCGTTAATGTTGTGCGCATCGCTCCGCACATAGTTCCCGGCAATTGATTTTAAGGTGTACCGCGAAGTCTCCTTTCCGTCAGAAGTCACTTTAATGGACGCCTTCACATCGCTCTTATTGTCCACATAAACCTGAGCGGCATAATGTTTATTGGCTTTAAGGCCCGTAATTTTGGTTGATACCGATTGTTTCTTTGTTTCGCTTCCCATCTGGAGATATTTATTGCCGCTTGAAACACGGACAACTTTCGCTTCCGTAATATCGCCGCTCCAAACGTCCGCATTTAAGGCGTCGCCGTTTCCTGTGCCTGCGTAGCTGTTAAACCCGCTGTCTGTCACATGAGCATGATCGCTCCAGGATCCAACCGTCCTTTTGGGAACTGCAGAATCGCCTTTTACAACGACATAAGGCGTATTCGCTTTTACCCATTCTTTTGCAAAAGTAACTTTTCCGCCCGTTACGGAAACGGTTTTTTCCTCTCCGCGGCCCATATCCGTAAGCTCATATACTTTTACGTTTGAAAGATTCGTCCATCCGTCCGGAAGCTCCCATTCCGTCGCCGCAGCGTTTGCCGCATATCCGTCATAATTGTAATAATACAGTTTTTCTTCCTGTTTCTCTTCGTCATACCAGGGAAGCAGGTATTCTACGTCGTTTAATACTGTTTTCCCGTTTAATGTAATCGTTCTCTCAACGAAATTGTAATTTGTGCCAAACTGATTTGAATTTACCGCGGGCCTTTGTTCTTCATTTCTTGTTACAACGACCGTATCGTAATTTCCGTTTTCGTCCGCGTCGCTCCGCAGCGTAATCTGTTTTTCATGGTTTCCAACCGGAGACGTCGTCATCCCATTTTCATTTTCCGGATAATTCTCCCACTTGTAAACTTTATAATGCTGCAGAAACTTCGTCGGAAGGTTTATCGCAAATGTTCTTGTAATGTATTCATCGAAGTTATTGTTGCTGCCCCATCCTTCAAATCCGGCAAGGTCATAACCGCCCAAAAGCGGGTTGTCCGCCGCGCCGCCATACGCCGGCCAGTTTAAGATAAAGGAATCTTTCTGGTGATTGCGGATGAACCGCATCACGTCGCTGTTAAATCCTTTGCCTGATGCGCCGCCATAAGAGCCTTCTGTCGCCCAGTGGTTCCATGTGGTATCGTATTCTCCGATATTTCCAAACTCTGTGGAGAACCTCCAGCCCAGACTGTTAAACTGCTGCGCAATCTTTCTTGTCTCCCAGGAATCCCCGTGCCATACGTCCAGGTACATAAAATCAAGATCTTCCGGATTGTCCAGATTCTCCGCAACCGTCGCCGCAATCGTCTCTTCGCCGGCAATGGTTTCCCTGTACTCCGGGCCCTGTCCGGCAGCGTTCGGCCATTGATTTTTATAGAGCTTTGTATCGTTTAATCTGTCGTACAGCTGCAAAAGACGTTTGTAGCGCAGACCGCTTCCCAGGTCATACGCGCGGTTGATGTTGTAAGACTTGTCCAGCCAGCCCCATCCAAGGCTGCCCGGCCCTATGATTAATTCGTCGCAAAAACTTCTTGATTCTGTATAAGCCTCATGCGCATTGATATGAATGCCTGTCTGCGTATTGTACTGATGCGCGATTACATTTAACTGCTTTAATTCCTCAATGCCGCCAAGACGGTCTGAAACATGGCCGTACTCAGAGTTTGCGGAATCATGTCCCTCGCTTCCGTATCCTTTCATCATAACTGCCTGCGGCAGCCCGTCCGTCGCCAGATAGACCTTTTTGATGTTGTCCGCAACTTTCAGATACGGATTTGTTGCCTGGCTGCTGAAATTCATGGAAATCCGGTAATTGACAAGATTCTTTGTATTCTCGCTGCCGTATGGATTGTTCATAATATCCCGGTAGGCAATTGCACCGTCCTGCCAGTCCACAATGCCGTCGTCGTTTAAGTCTTCCGCCAGGCAGACTTTCGCGCATGGCAGTTCGCTTACCGGCATCTGGGTATATTCATCTTTTGAAAAATCAAAACCCGATTCATTGTGATAGTCATGGAACCAGGCCGCGCTTGTCAAAGACATACTGTCCACGCCATTGTTGCATACCAGACGTTTATCGCCGTTCATTTCCGAATTGCTCCATACGCCTGCGGAAAGCCCGTCCCCGGAAAGGAAGCCGTATGCGTATCCTTTTGATGTGTCGGCAATAAATTTCTTATCAAACGTAACCTCTTCGTCGCCGCTTGTATTTACATCGCCGCTGTCGTTCGCTCCCATCAACTGTGTGCCGCTCTGATCTTCCGTAATGGTAACAAGGTTCAAATCCGGAACTTCAATTGACTGAATCTTTGCGCATCCTGCGTTTTTGGTAAGTTCTGTAACTTCCCATGTCAGGTTGCGAAGGGAATCCTCCGTATTCTCCGGAACGGATATCTTTACTTTCATCGCCAAATCAATGTTTGCCGCTTCATCTTTCAGCGTCATCGGATATTCCGCCGATGTGCCGCTGATAACGGTCTGTCCCATTTCCGGGGTGATGTTCACATCATTGATCCGGATTTTTGTCAGAGGCGTTTCCTGTCCGTAGAAGATTTTTCTGTCTTCCCCTGTTCCGATTTCATACTGATGCACCTGCGGAAACGTCTTGCTGACAGCCACACGGAGCGCAAAGTTTGAAATATACTGATCTTCCGTATAAGAAACTTCTTCTTTCTCCTTAAGCTCAATGTCCGCAAGCGTCTTGTCCGCATCCACTGTCACATTCTGGTCTAACGTACGCGGCTGGTACCCTTTTGCAGACGCCGATACGCTGTATTCCCCTTCTTCCACATTTGGAATGGAGTATGTGCCGTCCGCCGCGGTCCTGCCTTTTTCTTGTCCAAGCCGCACTGTTGCGTTTTCTATGGCCGCGCCCTGCTCATTTACTACTTTTCCGTTTACTGTAAAAACCTGTGTCTGCTGCTCTGTAAGCGTCTGTCCGCTTCGTTCTGCCAGAAACTGCCATTCGTCTTTTCCTTCAGGAATCTGTTTCGTATTTACCATAACGTCCGTAAAACGAAGCCCCACGTTGGCATGTGCGCGGAAACCAAATTTTCCCTGTCCGTTTATTTTTTCCGCCAACTGCTTTAACGCGTCTTTCGCCACGTTTCCTGAAAATTCTCCCATTTTCACCGTCATAACTTCGTTGTTCAGTGAAATCTCAATATTGGTGCGTCCGGCCGTCGGTTCCGGGAAACCGGCCAGTTTCGGATATTCTTCAGCTCCGTTTAATTTATACTGATAATACCATTTGCTTGAATTATCATATCCTATATACAGCCAGTTATTGTCGTCCAGATACGTGTAGAAAAAACCGAAGCTGCCGTTTAAGCTGTTCTCATCCAGCGCATATGTAATGCTCAGTTTTCCTCCTACCGGCATCGTCTCTGTCTTGTGATGCAAAAATGCCGCACCGGTTGCCGACGGGTCTGAATAGGCATGCCCGCTCCCGGCGCCCGTCATATGACACCAAACCTTGGTGTCCGCCGCTTCCGCCTGCATAATCCCAAACCCGGGCAGCGCGGATGTGACTGTCAGCGCAAAAGCCAAAAGCCAGCCCAGCAGCCTTGCATAACTACGTTTTCCCATAAAAAATACCTCCTTTATTTTTATATATCAATTTTATCAGAGACAACCAGAAAAGTAAAGTAAAGAACGGACTGTGCGCACATCCTTTTCGCACAGTCCGCTCCTGGTTTTACGGATTACTTAATTTTTGCACTCTTTAATCCCGCGCTTTTCAGCATCGTCTTAAACTTGCTCAGTTTTTTCTTATTTTTCTTAAGCGATGCAGGAATTTTAACAGTTGCTTTCGAAGGCGCGCTCTTAAAAGCGTTCTTTGCAATTTTCACTTTCGCATTCTTAAATTCAACCTTCTTAAGCTTCTTGCATCCGGAGAACGCATTCGCGTCAATCTTGGTCACATTCTTTGGAATTACAATACTCGTCACCTTGCTGTATCCTTTGAACGCATTCTTTGCAACCGCCGTAACGGTGCAGTTTATTCCGTTTACTTTCACTTTCGCAGGAATTTTAATCGTCTTTGCCGATTTCTTGGCAAGCGATTTTGTAATCGTCACCGTCTTCTTTGACGCGTCAAGCACTTTGTATTCATTATTTTTATCTTTGGCTTTCTGCCCTTTCTGAAGCGTTTTCGGTACGTCCGGCGCCGGATTCGGGTTCGGATTTGGATTCGGGTTTGGATTCGGATTCTCATCCTTCTTTTCAAACAGGGCGGCATTCGCTTTCATAAAGGCTCTCTCGTTCTCTGTATCTCTCGATACCACCGTATCAATCAAAACGTCCGCCATTGCCGCATAGCCATTATTGCCGTTTAACACTTTAATCTGAAGATAAGTTCCCTCTGTGCCTTTTGGAATCTCCATTTCCACTACGGCGTCCTGTTTATAGCCGTCTGTTCCCGCCAGATTAATCGGTTCCGAAGTGTAAGTCGGCTCCGTAATTGTATGCGTCTTTTCATCGAAAGCGTTTCCAATGATACACTGATATTTTCCAATCAGTCCGTTGGGGCCTGACCTCTGACGAAACGCAATCCGTTCAAAGGAAGTAATTGCTTCCTTTGTCTGAACCGTAAGAACCGCCGGATTATCCTCAGACACGGTAAAACCGTTATACTGTGAATGCCAGAGCGTGGAAGCCGCACGGTCTGTAACGCTGTTTGGCCCTTCCGCATCGCTGTTATAGGTATTTGCCCATGCTCCCGTAAACGTTCCTGTTGTCATTGTCTCTTTCTGGAAAGCCACCGGACAGCTCAGCGTCTGCACTCTTCCGTCTATCACGGCTGCAGACGCCGCAATCACCGCCGTGCCAAAGCCTGTAAAGTAAACTTCTCCTTTTTCGTTTACGCGTGCAACGTTTTCATCGGAAGACGTCCATGTCACTTTCGCCCCGCTGTCTTTTTCATCTGCAAACGAAACGCTCATTTTAAGCGCGTCTTTTGCCGTATCTACCGACGTACTTTCCGGCGTGTGCAGGAATGCCCCGCCCTTTTCGATCTTTATGTTATCCAGAATAAAATCTTTGTAGCCGGCAAAATTAAGCCGATTGTTTAACAGTCCGCGGCTGTCTGCCGCAACGTTCGTGGAATAGATGCCAATCCAGTTATTTCCGCTTTCTCCCGCGGTAAACGTACAGCCAAACGTCTGTGTCTGTCCCGGCGTCCCCGCCAGCTTCCAGCTTGAAACGTTCGTATCCCTGCCGTCTCCCAGACGAACCTCATACGTTCCGTCGCTGCCCATCTGGTAATCGAATGATACATAATAGGTCTGGCCCGGAACAAAATGGAAATTCTGCGGAATCGTCCGGTAAATCACCGATTCGTTCTGCGTCAGCCCATTGATTTTCACCGACCAGTTTCCATCCAGTACGTCGTCCACCGCCTTCGTCATATAACCAGCCTGACTGAACGGCGCATGTTTTTCGGACAGATGGATCCGGTTGTCCGTCACATAGTAAGAAGCCGCCCAGTATCCGCTGTCATCCTTTGGCCCTGATACGACAAACGGCCAGATGCCCTGCACATTATTCTCAAAATCATTGTACAGCGCCGTTATATTTCCATTTTCATCCTGTTCCCGGATAACATCCATTTTACTCGGCACTACACGGATATCGTCAAAATATGTCGCTCCTTCGCCCGCGTCGCGCTTAAGCGTCAAAGTCGCCGTCGCAGCGTCTGCCGTAAAGAACACAAACATATTCTGGAAATAGCTGACCTCATCCGACGTCGTCCCGCCGTTGCCCGTGCGGTGCTGATCGGAAGAAACTATATTTTCCACAAAGGATTCTCCCGCATAATTCGTGCCAAGCGTCTTTCCGCCGCTTGTCACCACTGCGTATGCATTGGCTTTGCTTCTGTTGTCCACGCCCACATAAAGCGCGTATTTCTGTCCTGCCTTAAGATTTGTAATCTCCGTGCTGACGGAAACTTCACCGTCCAGCTTTAACATATTGTTTGCGGAAATATTGTCCACGATCTCCGCAGTTCCGCTGCCTGTCACAGTCCTGTGGCTGTTTACGTCCGTATCGTTAAATCCCATGTCATAGACATACTGGGAAGTCTGCCAGTCAACGGCAAGCGGCGCTTTTTCTCCTCTGTAAATAACATATGGAACCTCAGCTTCCGCCGTCAGCGTAATCTTGTTGTCCACAACGTCCACGACCTGTTTATCCGTCTTTCCTTCGTCCGTCAGTTTATATACGACTACATTGGAAAGTCCCTGCCAGTTTTTCGTCAGTTCCCATTCGGACGTCCCGCCGTTTGTGTTCCAATGATACATTTTCATATCATTTCCAGACAGCTCAGATCCGTCTGCGCCCCAGTTCCAGGGAATCAGGTATTTCTCGTCTCCGGCGTTCGATCCGTCTCCTCCGGTCGGCGCGCCTTCCGAAACCTTTACGCCGTTTACTGTAATCGTCCTGCTTCTGTAATTTGCCAGATCCGCATAATTATTAGACTTTCTGCTTACAACGATTTCCGTGGAATCCGCCCCGTTTTTCGTATTGCGGAGCGTAACCTGCATTTCCGGCGTCCATTCTACCGCCGGCGCGCTTATAGATTCGTTCGCCGGTACGGAAACGGGACTGCCGTCCACCCAGTCAACCACCTGATAATGCTGCAGGTATTTTGTAATCAGATTGTGGCGGAACATAATCTTAATATAGTTGTCATAATCCGTGCGTCCCTGCCAGCCTTCAAAATCCGTCATGTTCAGACCGCCCAAAAGAGGCATCTGCGCCGCGCCGTCATAACGCGGATAATCAGCAACCCAGGAATCCTTCTGATGGTTGCGGAGGAAACGCATTACCGCACTGTTTTCTCCTTTTGAATTATAGCCGCCGTACACCAGATCCGCCGCCCAGTGCTGTAAAGTGGAATCATATTCATGCGTCGGGCCCCATTCTGTCGCAAGACGCCATCCAAGGCCGTTGATTTCACGCGCAAGCATTCTGGAACCCCAGGATGTTTCGCCTTCGTCTCCTCCCGCTACGCCGTTGCCCCATACGTCTACATAGATAAAGTCCAGATCGTCCGTTCCGTCGCTTTTTTTCAAAGCCTCATGCAGCGCTGCAAAACGGGACTGTCTCCTTCCGTCCGCAAGATCAAACAGGCCGTTGATGCCAATTCCCTGATCCAGCCAGTTCCATCCGCTGTCTAAACCGTCATACCCCCTGGAAAGCTCATTGCTGAACGCCTTTGCTTCCGTATACATCTCGCTCGCATTGACATGGATTCCGAACAGGGCGCCCATCTTCTTACCCTCTTTCATCAAAGTCTTCATGTCTTCCGCGCCGCCGATTCTGGTTCCGATATCCGCGTAATCCGGATGTCCCGAATCATGCCCCTCGGAACCGTAGCCCTTCAGAAGGACGCCCTGTCCAAGACCGTCCGTATTCAGGTAAACCCGCTTTACGCCGTCTAAGTTTGTCAGAAACGGATTGGCCGCCATACTGCCGAAATTCATGGCGATACGGTAGTTTACAAGCTCCGGCACTTCTTCTGACAAATACGGATCATGCATGATTTTCCGGAACGCAACCGCGCCGTCCTGCCAGTCAATGCCGTTATCCGCATTTTCATCTCCCGCTATTGCAACCTTTGCGGAAGGCATAATGTCATGCTCCACTACATAGGTGCGAGCCTCTCTTGTCGTCGTCCCCGCATTGTCAACTCCCACGACAACCTTCGGAACCACCTGTCTGTCATAATACCATACTGCGCTGGAAAGCCCTACCGACGCCGTATTGTCCGCAAGTTTTTCCGTAGAAGCCATAACGCGCGTATTGCTTGCTCCCCCGGCGCTTACGACAACGGATTTGTTCCTTCCTTCATGCTCCGAATTGCTCCAGAGCCCTGCGCTCATTTCTGAATTGGAAAGAAACGCATAGATAAAATCTGTATTAATGTTTGACGAAGCCGTCACGTCATAATATTCGTCGCCGCTCACCCTTGTATTGCTGGACATAACCGCGCCTTTTAAATTTGCATTCTGCTGGCTGCTGCGCACAGAAATGAGGCTGTGGTTCGGAATCTCAATCGACTGAACCGGATACTTTAAACAGCCTTTTGTAATATTCCCGTTCCGATCGTTCGTATAGCCTTCCTCTAACATTTCTGTAAGATGATTCTCTACTTTCGTAATGTCAAAAGACGCCGTGTTTTCTTTTACGCTAATCACTGCCGTAATGACGCAGTCGATATTCTCCCCTTTCAGGTTCATCGTATAAGTGACTGCCGTTCCTGCGTCGTTCACCTCATGCGTTACGCTGCTGCCGCCCGCATTCACCTTAATCGCCTGGCCGTTGATCTTGATGGTGTCAAGCGCATTCGTCTGTCCGAAAAATGTCTTCCCTGCAAGATCCCCTTCCTTCATAGCGTACGAAACGATGTACGGAAATCCCGTCGCCACCGTTACGTCCATTTCATTGGTTGTAAGAACTACCGTTCCTTCTGCGGCTTTTGCCGCATTGCCGGCCGTCTGAACGTCCGCGTTCGTCCCAAAAGCAGAAACCGGGACGGACGAAACCGTCATTCCAAAGGCCAGCAGGCAGCCTAATAACTTCTTCAGCCTGCGTTTCCTCATAATTTATGTACCTCCTTTGATTTGGTTAGTCTAAAAATGGCCTCTCCGACTGTATGATACGTACATTCGGGAGGTCATTTTCAGGTAGTAATGATACTTATCCCTTTTGACTGATTTCATTATAAATCCATCTTTCTTTTTTGTCAATTCTTCTCGTCTCTTTTCCTTCTTTCTTCCAATTCCTGTCATTTTAACCGTATCTTAAGAAAAAATTACGCTTCTTTCTGTGCAGTCCGCCCAATCAGCCAATCTGCCCCCTCTTCATGCATTCCGCAAGCTCTTTTGCAAAATACGTGATATAGAGATCCGCGCCTGCCCGGAAAGCGGACGCCGCCATTTCACACATGACGCTTTCTTCTTCTATAAAGCCCGCCAGAGCCGCCGCTTTCACCATGGAATATTCCCCGCTGACGCTGTAAGCCGCAACCGGGAGATGCGACGCGTTTTTTATTTCACGTATCAAATCCCCGTATGCCAGCGCAGGCTTAACCATAAGGATATCCGCTCCTTCTTCTTCATCCAGAAGAGCTTCTTTTACCGCTTCTCTGCGGTTGTGATAATCCATCTGATACGTTTTCCTGTCTCCGAACGACGGCGCGCTCTCCGCCGCCTTACGGAACGGGCCGTAAAAAGAAGACGCAAATTTTGCGGAATATGACATAACCGGCGTATGGGAAAAACCTGCCCGATCCAGCGCTTTCCGAATCGCCGCCACGCGGCCGTCCATCATATCGGAAGGAGCCGCCATATCGGCTCCCGCCTGCGCCTGGGAAACGGCCGTCTTCGCCAGATACTCAAGCGTCCTGTCGTTATCCACGTCCCTGCCGGAAAGTATGCCGCAGTGTCCGTGTGAAGTATATTCACACATACAGACGTCTCCGATCAGGTACAGGTTTGGAAAGTCCCTCTTCGCTGTTCGAAATGCCTGCTGCACAACGCCGTCTTCCGCATATGCCATGCTGCCAAACGCGTCTTTTTTCGAAGGGATCCCAAAAAACATAACGCTGGAAACCCCCGCATCGGAAAGCTCTTCTAATTTCTCCCCCATCCTGTCCGCGCTGTAACGGCTCTGCCCCGGCATAGACAGAATTTCCTCTTTGATATTTTCCCCTTCCACGATGAACATCGGATAAATCAAAGCGGATCTGTCCATCCGCGTTTCCCTTGCCATTTTTCTTAAAATTTCATTTGACCTTAGGCGCCTTGGCCTTTTCACCTGCTCCATATGCCTTTCCTTCCCCGCCGCTTTACTGCGCGTCCCCTGCATCGTTCCGCACCGTCTCCATCATCATCCGTATCCTTTTCTCATAGGTATGATGCTTCTTTACTTTTTCATAGCCGCTTGCCGCAATCTGTCTTCGTTCCTCGTCATGGGCAAGGTAATAGCCGCAGAGCTCCACAAGCTCTTCCACGCTTTCAAAGCAAACCAGATCTTCCCTGTTTTTAAAATAACGCGGCAGTTCCGCCTGAAAGTTTGTCATCAAAAACCCTCCGCTGCCAAGTACGTCAAACACCCGTAAAGGCAGGCCGCTTTTAATGTTTGGTATTGTAAAATTCAGGTTGATTTTGGAAGCCGCGAACACTTTCGGCATTTCGCTCCAGTAATCCAGGGAACCGCCGTACCGCACCCGGAACAAATCGCTCGTATCGCTGTTGCTGTAAACCGTAACGCCGTACTTTCTGGAAAGCTCTAACAACATACGCCTTCTTTGTTCCGCCGCCGTCTTAAATCCAAGGACCGTCGTAGAAAAAATAAGCCCCAGGTCGGAAAACGAATCTTTGGACTTCTCCAGTTTAAAATACTGCTCAAGTTCTTCTAATATTCCTACTGTCAGCATTTCTTCAAGAATATTGCCGCCGCTTACGCACTGCTGCGCCCAGACTGCCGCGTCAAAATAGCCTTTCAGATACTCCGGGAGAACGGTTCTAAGCCTGTCGTAGCTGTTACGCTCGTACAGGCTTCCCACAAAAGCTATGTCGTTTTCATACAAAAACAAATCTTCACAATTCAAAAGCAGGTAATCTATCCTCCCGGTATTTACCGCAAGCGGCAGATGCCAGATATGCTCCACTCCCATGCCTTTAAATTCTATGTAATTCGTCTTGTCAAACGTAAAAAAATAATTGCAGGAACAGAACACGTTTTTATGGTACATACTGATCAGAGGGCTGTCGCAGGTCCAGACGACATACGGTATGTCAAGTTTTACGCAGACCGTTGTCACAAGCGCAAAATAATTCACCGAAAAAATCATGCCGCATTTTTCTTTCCGGACAATCCCTTCCAGTTTCTCCTCAAATTCCCTGTCCTCATCATAATTGTCCAAATCCTGTTCCACGATAATGAATTCGTATCCAAGATTTGACAAAGCCTCGCAAATATCCGCATAACTGTAGGCTTTCCATTTATATATCAAAATCTTCCTTTTGTCCTGCTCTGGTTTTGATCTCATCTGTATTTATCCCTTTTCTGACGCGGCTTTCTGAAAACGCCGCTTCATTTCTTTTCAGACGGCAGCATAAAGTCTTCCAGAGAACCAAATGTATACCCAAGTTCTTCCCATTTTGTCAAAAGTTCATCCAGGATCGTCCCGTTTGTTTCGGACGTCGCATGGAGCAGTACAATGGCTCCCGGATGGATTCTCGGCAAAAGTTTGCTGTAAGCTTCCTCCGCTGTCGGCTGATCGTCCTGATACCAGTCAACATAAGCCAGACTCCAGAAAAACGTACGGTAACCAAGCTGTTTTGCCATTTCCAGATTTTCCGTATTGAACTTTCCCTGCGGCGGACGGTACAGTTTCGGCATTTCCTCTCCCGTAATTTGTCTGTACAGATTCGCTGCATCGTCCATTTCCTTCTGAAATGACGCCATATCGCTGATTTTTGACATATCCGGATGATGGTATGTATGATTTCCGACGAGATGCCCCTCTTCTTTCATCCGCTTTACAATTTCCGGGGCAGTTTCTAAAAAATTGCCAACGACAAAAAACGCCCCCTGCGCATTGTGTTTTTTCAGCGCGTCTAACATTTTTTCTGTATTTCCATTCTCATACCCGCAGTCAAACGTCAGATAAATCGTCTTTTCAGACGGATCCCCGACATAATAAGCGTCATATTGAGACAGTTCTTCTGCACTGACATTCCCGGTCGGAGGCGTCCCTTCCGTTCCAAATCCAAGTCCCCAGTTTTCCGTTTCATCCCGGATAAACGGAGAGCCGCTAAAAACATCTGCTATTTTAGCGGCTCCCGCACCCGCCCCGTACATAAACAGGAAAAATACGATGAGCAGCAATGCTTTCTTATATTTCATATGCACCCAAACAATTTCTTTTTACCAGTTTATGAAGGGATTTGAAATTCATTCTGAATTTTTATTCTTTTCCGTTCCAGCAGTACGTGCAAAGCCTGCATTTGTCAATGTTGACGGAATCCAGCATATCGTCCAGACGGTTAAAGCGCAGAGAAGTAAAATTCTGCTCCTTTCGGATTTCTTCCACCATCTGTCCATACTTTGAAGACTCCGGATCCGCATATTCCTGTAAAACCTCATCCGTTACGTTTCCGCCTTCAAGACGGTCAATCACCCTTCTGGCAATCAAATCCATTTCGGAAGTGGAGCGTGAAAAATTCAGGTATTTGCATCCGTACAAAATCGGCGGGCACGCCGGACGCACATGCACTTCTCTGGCGCCGCTTTCATACAGGAATTCCGTCGTTTCACGAAGCTGCGTCCCTCTTACAATTGAATCGTCAATTAAAAGCATGCTTTTATCCCGGATCAGACCCTCCACTGCCAAAAGTTTCATTTTGGCAATCAGGTTCCGCTTGCTTTGTATCGTCGGCATAAACGATCTCGGCCATGTAGGCGTGTACTTAATAAACGGCCTGGAGAAAGGAACTCCTGATTCATTTGCGTAGCCAATTGCATGCGCCGTCCCGGAATCCGGCACTCCCGCCACGATATCCGGCCGCACATTGTCCCGCTCCGCCATCTTCCTGCCGCAGTCATAGCGCATTTGCTCCACGCCTGTCCCTTCATAGGAACTGGAAGGATACCCGTAATACACCCACAAAAATGTGCAGATCTTCATGTCTTTTCCAGGTTCGGACAAAACCACGCATTTCTGATCTGTCACAAGCGCAATTTCACCCGGCCCCAGTTCTTTATAATCCTTATATCCAAGGTTTCTGTATGCAAAATTTTCAAAAGAAATGCAAAAAGCGTCTTCTTTCCTGCCAACCACGACCGGCGTACGCCCGTATTTATCCCGGGCCGCATAAATGCCCTTTTCATTCATCAAAAGAATTGATACGGAACCTTCTACAGAATCCAGCGCGTAGCGGATGCCGTCAATCAGGTTATCCTTCTGATTAATCAGCGATGCAATCAGCTCTGTCGCATTGATATCTCCGCCGCTCATCTCAAGAAAATGAGAATGCGCATTTTCAAACAGCATCTTAGACAGCTCATCCATATTGTTAATCTTGCTTACCGTCGTAATTGCATAAGTCCCATGATTGGAACGAACCAGAAGCGGCTGCGGTTCATAATCCGATATGCATCCGATTCCCATCCTGCCGGACATTTTCTGCACATCCTTATCAAACTTGGTGCGAAACGGCGCATTCTCAATATTGTGAATTGCCCGGTCAAAGCCTTTCTCCCCGAACACCACCATGCCGCCGCGCTTCGTTCCCAAATGCGAATGATAGTCAATCCCAAAGAATAAATCAAATACACAGTCCTCTTTGCAGGCTGCTCCAAAAAATCCTCCCATACATCTGCCTCATTTCTTTCTATACTGTTTCACTAAAACGATTTCACGTTTATCATAATCGTTCCGCGGCAAAATGTAAACCTCTAAAATTCAATTACCGCACCCATTCCCCATTCACAAAGCCATACGTCGCCCCGGCTCCAGGTCCCGGATCCATAGCATAGTCCAGTTCTATACGTACGCCTTTGGCGTAACGAAGCGGGATCGTCACATCTTTGACTGCAGACGCCTTCAGGTCAATTACTTCCGAAGCCTCCGCCTCCCCGTCCAGGTACACCCTCGCCTTTGTCGCATACGTTCTGGCGGAATCCGCCATCATGCCAATCCGCACCTTCAGCGCCCTGAATTTCCCATTTGTATGAAATACTGCAAACCCTCTGTCGTTCGTATTCAGCACGAAGCCGGAATCATGCGTCTCTCCTGCCACGTTTAACGTCTTTTCCTCCTCTTTTGTGCAGGCATCTCCCGCATGCACAAGAAACGGCGGACAAAGCGTCATAAAATCAGCGTCCCAGTCTGCATTTTCAAACGGATCTTTTTTGTTTACCGTACCCTGCACGCCGCTTTCCGTATACCATACGCCTTCTACAAATCCATACTGCGCATGCGCCCAGTTCGATATGCTGCCGCGCTTCATCTGAAATACGGCTGTATCCGCGTAATTTAAGTTGATTTCATATTCCTTCCCGACGGCTTTTGGATCCATTGGAATTGTCTGGCTTGGTTCTTCGGCTCCATCAAGAAAGACATTCAATTCCGCTGTCAGTATGCCCGAAGCGTCCAGATGGCCGATTCTTACTTTCAGTTTGCTGAACTTCCCGCCCAGGTTCCAGTATGCATAGCTGTTCCCGGTTCCGGCGTCTCCTCCGTCCAGATAAAATCCGACCTCATAGTCCACGCCCGAAATCTTCATGGAACCCCTGCCGTCTCCGATATAAGTCTCACCTCCATATCCGCTGTATTTCCACGGCTGGCAGACATCCAGCCAGTTTTCCTCCCGAAGCGGCGTAAGCGTAATCATCTTTTCTATATCCCCGTTAAAATTAACCGTCTCAATATATGGTTCATGGTCTTTATATGTAACAAGAACTACATATTCGTACCTGCCCATGCCATAAATGTCATATGTGCCGTCCCCATTGCTCTTTCCCGTAAAATCCGGTGTATACCCGCTTAAAAATTCCTCTGTATATTCCGTCGCTTTCTGATCCAGCTTCTCTTTTTCATAGATTTTAAAATCTGCGCCTCCCAACGGTTCTTTTTCATTTGTGCCAAGTTTCAGAAACCTGGATACCGTTCCCTGCATCGTGTACTTTGGATAATCCAGCTTCACTTCAAAAAGCTTAAACTCCTTTTTATCGGACTTTGCAAAGTTTAAGCCCAGAGCCCCTCCAATCCCGTCTGCGGCAATTTTAAAATCGTAGCCGACGCGAAGCCCCGTCTCCTGTGTAAGACGGATTCTTCCGGAAGTATTATCTTGCTTTAATCCCTCGTCTGTCACTCCAAGTTTTATTTCCCATTTTCCCTCAAAATCCACTTCGGTGGAACTGTAAAATTCCATATAGGCGTCCGCCGGAACAATCCCTATAACCATAACGCCGACCAGGCCGCCGACGGCCAGTTCAAATCCCGCTTCCGCTTTCCCGTCCAGCGTAACGACAGGGCTTGGTTTTCCATACTCATCCTTGCTTTTGCGTTTGCGGGAATACGTATCCAGCACATATCCTCCTCCAAGCTCTTTCGTTTCATCCGGTTTTATGACGCCACGATAGTTTACGCCGTTTCTGGAATTGTCATACAGATTAAATCCATGTTCCGTATATGTCGCAGAATCAAAACTCAAAGAAACCTGGCCCGACACATTCCCGTTGATATCCAGATAAAGAGCCGCAATTGCAATCGGGAATTTAATCTTTTTGGCATATCCTCCCAAACCGCTCATTCCAACAATATCAAAATCCAGCCTTGGCTTTAAATGAATCCCGACGACAGCAAGAAGCAGTTTGTCCTTCATATCAATGCCGCTTACTTTTACCCCAAGCGCCTCGCATTTGTTTTCAAATTCACCGTTCGCCTGTTTCACAACATCCGGAAATGAAAAAATATTATTCTTAGCGGCCGCTGAAATCTTTAAGTTTACATTTGTCTCATAGCTTTCGTCAAAGCGGATCTGCTGCGGAAAGAGCTTGTTCCATTCCAGCTTCGCATCCACTTTTAAATCATTCATTCCTATGGAACCCTGCATATTGATCCTGTCATAGGTCGTGCTTTTGTTTCTGTCTTTATCATAAAGTATGATATTTTTAAAATCCATTCCAACAGAAAGAGCCCCTCCTGACAGGCTTACTTTCGGCGCCATCGTCACGGAAAATCCTTCCGGGAAAACGCTCCTGTCATAATAATCATCCGCCGCGGCCGCACGGCCCGCACTCCTGCCCGCTCCTGCCTCCGCCAGAGTAATTGCAAACGCTACAGCGTCTTCCTCTGCAAATTCTGACATCTCAATGCAGCCGTCTTCACAAAATACGTCCGCAAAGTCCGCCGCCCGAAACGTCACCGCCGTCCTTTCCCCCGCCGTCTCATACTTTACGATAACTCCTGTAAATCCGGTCGGAATCTTCTCTTCTTCCGCCGCAAATACAACGTCGCCGCTTTTGATCCTTCCGTTTTTCAGATCTTTCACAAACTGCGTATCGGAATCTAACGTAATATCGACATAAGTGCGCGTCAGCGTATTTCCATTTACCGTTTCTTCCTTTTCCTGATAACTGATATCTTCCATACAGTTTACAAATTCCGCCGTCTCCTCTTCGGTCAGGCCAACCATCTGATCGCTTACCCTGACGCTTTTGGAATAACGCACAATTGTCAGATCTCTTCTGGCGATTGTCCCGTCTGTGCCTTCCGCCCATATCGTCAGCGTATTCGTCCCGGCTCCCGGCGCAGCCGTCAGTTCAAATTTTGCAGATGCGGCCAGTTCCCCTTTTACGGACAGCGCTCCAAGGCTGTCCTTTAATTCATAGAAAAGCCTCTCAAGCTGTGTCTTCTCACAATTTACTTCTCCAAAAACAGTCACCGTCTCTTCATAACTTTCCAAAGACTGATATGACGTTTCCTCTCCTTCCGGCGTCAAAGTCTCTATCTCCTGGTTCGTAAACATGATATTGATTTTTGCGCCCGGATTTGGCGTTTTTTCTTTTTGCGCTGT
Source organism: uncultured Lachnospiraceae bacterium (assembly GCA_910586645.1). Lineage (GTDB taxonomy): Bacteria > Bacillota > Clostridia > Lachnospirales > Lachnospiraceae > Roseburia_B. The sequence continues at coordinate 38,318 of CAJUIS010000018.1, forward strand.
TACTGTACAGGAATATGTCTTTTTATTGCAAAGCGCAGAAATTACGGCCGTTCCTTCTGCCTTTGCCCTTACCAGACCGTCGCTCCCCACAAAAACGGCTCCCGGATTTGAAGACGACCAGACAGGAGTTCCAAGAGGGTTGGACAAAACCAGACGGAAGGTCTGCCCTAAAGGCAGGCTCAGCGACGTCTGATTCAACGCTCTCTTTGCAACTGTCACTTTACAGGTATATGTCTTTTTCCCCGCCTTCGCTTTAATAAGCGCCGTCCCTTTTGCTTTTGCCGTTACCTTTCCTTTTTTTGAAACGGAAGCGATTTTCTTGTTGCTGGTGGATCATTTCAGCTTCCCCTTTGCCCCCCCCCCTTTACTTTCAGCGTCAGGCTCTCCTGAGGTTCAAGCCCCGCAGACTGATAATTCATCGCGGGTTTCGGCGTCACCTTTACTGTGCAGGTCAGCTTCTTTTTCCCGATTTTTGCAGTAATCTTCGCCTTTCCCTCTTTTTTTGCCCTGACAGCGCCTTTTGAAACAGAAGCGACTTTTTTATTGCTGCTTGACCATTTGACAGTCCCTTTTGCATTTTTCACTTTAAGCGTCATCTTTTCACCGACGCTTAAAGTGATTTTCTTCCTGTTCAGCTTTGGCGCCGCCGCCGCATCCGCAAAACCGGACGGCGGCAGGCCAAGCATCAGACAACAAACCAAACATACTGCAAAGAGCCTTCTCCCATAAAGCTTTTTTCTCATAAGCCCCTCCCCCGGCCTGTTTTGCGCCATCAATAATATGCCGTAAACTTTCCCTTTACCGTTAAGAACTTCTTTTCTTTGACAGGCTTAATATTTACGATTTCATAGGTATAAACTTCTCCGATTTTTAAGGCGCCGTTTAAATGAACTTCACATTCGTCGTCGTCCCATTCCACGCGGGAAGCTTTGGAAGAATATTGTTTTCCTGCGGCGTCCTTTACGATTACGTAGCTTTTCCGCTTGTGACGTATGTCTCTGCTGAATTCAAAACTCACTTTCCATTCTGTTCTGCCGTATTCAAAATCTTCGTCGTATTCCACTTTTTTTACGGCAACGCCCTTTTTCTGTTCCGGAATCTTTACAGAAAGCGTAAGCGTCTGAAATTCCCCTCTTCCTCTGACTCTGATTCCATCAATCTTAATTTTATAAGTGCGTCCGAACTTTAAGTTCTCAATGTAAATTTCACAGTCGTCATCATCCGTATCCACAAGATATCCGTCGTAAGATTTCCCTTTGTTGTCTTTTACGGAAATTACGTCCGCTTCATAATCCCAGAGGACTTTCATGCCAAACTTAACCTCCAGCTCCTCTCCGTCATAAGTGACTTTCTTTACCCGTATTTTCCTTCCCTGCCCGGAGGTTTTCGCCGAAAACCTGCATTTTGGCGCCGCCAGGGCCTGCTCCGGAAAAATCCCCGCCAGCATACAGAGAACCATTACTGCAAGACATATTTTTCTTATGTTCTTCATCTTAGATTTCCCCTTTCTTATTTTGGTATTATCATTATACAGCCTGCCGCTCCCAAAGTCAAAAAGATCCGTCGTTCCACAAACAAAAAACTGCGTCAAACCGGACGCAGGCAGTATGCCCGCTCCAGTCTGACGCAGTTTAAACCTGATATTCTTCTCTTCTTAATCCGAGGCTTCTTCCTCATTCCCTATGAATTGCATTCACAGGGCACCCTTCTATGCAGGCTTCAACCGATTCTTTATTTTCATCTGTCATATCCGCCACGCTTACGGCTTTTCCGTCGTCGTCAATTTCAAAAACATCCGGTTCTGTTGAAGCGCAGAGGCCGCAGCCAATACAGGTGTCTTTATCCACAACTGCTCGCATAAAATTTCCTCCTTTTCTGGTATTCCTTCACAGTTTTCCCGAAAAAAGGAAATCTATACCGCAGGCTATGCTTTTTTCATCGCCTGAAAAAGAGTTTTTGGACTTATTTTTGTCCCGTACAGCAGCACTCCCACACGGTAAATTTTAGCTGAAATTACGCCGATTGCCACAACGCCTGCAATCAGGACGACAACTGACAGCAGGATTTCATAAAATGGAACCGTGCTCATTGCAATCCTTGTAAACATCGCCATAGGGGACGTAAACGGCACATAGGAGCAAACCCGCATCACAAAACTGTCCACATCGCCGCTCTGCATGGAAAACATGACAACAAGGAACGCCGCCACAAACATCAGAACCAGCGGCATGGAAGACGTGTTGATATCCTCCACCTTTGACGCCAGAGATCCGACCGCTCCAAACATAAACGCATAGATAAAAAATCCGAGTACAAAGAAAACCAGCATATAGACAAATAAATCCATCGGCATATCAAATATGGAAGCCACAATCGGGTTGTCTCCCCAGTAGCTTTTATTCAGGTTATAGAATAAAATTGCGGAGCCAAATACAAGGACAATCTGAATCAGTCCGGCCAGACAGGAAGCCACGACCTTCCCAAACATCATACTGGTCGGCTTTGCGCTCGTCACCAGAAGTTCCATTGCCCTTGAGCTTTTCTCAGTCGCAACCCCTGTTGCCACCATCTGCCCGTAAAGCAGGATTACCATATAGAGCGAAAAAATCATAATGTACGTATAGAAGAAATTCTGCATCTGGTTCTTGCCAAGGCTTTCCGTCTCGTGGACAATCCCCACCGAAAGCGCCGCCTGCGCATCTTCGACCGGAATCCCGCTTGCCGCCAGCGCATTGATGCCATACATTTTTTCCAGAACCTCATCGACAACCGCCGTATTGCTGTCATACAGTGAAAGGTTGTTCACATAGTACGTGTAGGAAGTCGGACTGTCCATCACAAAAGCGTACGCCGCCGCTTCAGACGTCACTTTTTCTTTAATGGTATCCACGTCATCTTCCGTCAGACAGACTTCATACTCCGGAAATGCCGCGTTCATCGCCTGCCGGAGCAGCTCTTTATTTTCAATTTCTCCCGCGGAAAGCAGGATTATTTCCGAATCCGCGCTTCCTCCTCCCGACGCGCCGCCCTGCGATCCTTCCGCCGACACGCCGCTCTGCGGCCCTTCCTTTTCTTCCGATGCCGTAAACCTCGGAAAAAACATGATCACCGCAATGACCGCCACCAGAAAAACCGTGATTCCCATAAACAACTTATTTTTAAAATAATTTTGTAATTCAAAATTTAAAATTGTCCCAAACTGTTTCATGCTTTCTCTCCTTCACTATGGTCTTTCGCGTATTCCACAAAGATATCGTTCAATGACGGCTCAAACACTTTAATCTCATCAATGTCAAACTCTTTCGTCAGCCGTTCCATCATCCCGCGTTTTTTGTCTTCCGCTTCCAGTTGGATCAAAAGCTCTCCGTTTTCTTTTTTCCGGCAGCAGGAGCCAAGACCTGCAGCAATCTTTTCCGACTCTTCCGAGCGGACGACCAGTTTATCCCGCACATAATTGCGCTTAATCTCATGGATGTCGCCGCAAATCGCTATCGCACCGCCGTTCAGTATCGCAATGCTGTCGCAGAATTCCTCTATATAATTCATTTGATGACTGGAAAAAAGAACGATTTTCCCTTTTGAAATCTCTTCCTTGACCACATCTTTTAACAGCATGGCGTTTACCGGATCCAGTCCGGAAAACGGCTCATCCAGAATAACGATATCCGGATCATGGGCAATTGCCGTGACAAGCTGTATCTTCTGCTGGTTTCCTTTAGACAGCGTATTTAACTTTTTATTACGGTATTCCATCATACCCAGACGTTCCAACCAGTAATCAATGGCCTTTTCCGCCTCCTGGCGCTTCATCCCGTGCAGCCTTGCAAAATAGATAAGCTGGTCAATGATTTTCTTCTTTGGATAAAGCCCTCTTTCCTCCGGAAGATAACCAATTTTCACCTTTGCATAATTAATGGGCGCGCCGTCAATCAAAACCCTGCCGCCGTCTGAGCCAAACACGTCCATCAGTATGCGGATCGTCGTCGTTTTACCCGCTCCGTTCCGGCCAAGCAGTCCAAACGCCCTGCCGCTTTCCGCAGAAAAAGAAATCCCCTTAAGCACTTCTTTTTCTCCAAAACTTTTTTGTATACCGCTCAATTCCAGTTTCATAGTTTCCTCCCTTCCGGCAAATCACCTTCATTTACCGTTTAGAAAGTATACCATACAAAAATTCGCCCCGCAATACGTGAAATCTTAATGAATTTTTAAGAATAAATTAAAATTGCCGCCCTAAAAACGCTGTAAAATCAATATTACTGCGGTTTCTTTGTCACACTTTTTATTCTTTAACGGCGCCCCCTGCAGCATCCGCAGTCGCCGCAGCAGGAATGCTTTCCGTTTTTTCTGTCTTTATAAATGCTGCGGACGGCAAACGCCGCACCGCATGCTACCAAAATCCCAACAATTACTGTTCCCATCGGACACCTCCAAAACCAGTTTTTATTTTGCCTTTACGCCTGCATTCAGATTGACGCCAGGCGTTCTGTTCTTCCGATACGGCCGGAACAAAAGATACAGGAACGCTGCAGTCAGAAACACTGCCGCCACAGTTTGGGCTCCAAACGTTTTCACTGTGCAAAACGTACCAATCTGATAGACGCAGAACGATACGGCGTATGCCAGAACAGTCTGATACCCAATGGCGAACCAAAACCATTTTTTATTGTCCATCTCCCGCTTAATCGCCCCCATTGCAGCAAAGCACGGAGCGCACAAAAGATTAAACGTCAGAAAGGAATACGCCGCCGCCGCAGTCATAGACCCTGCAAGCGCCTCCCAGATTTCCACACCGTTTTCCGACACATCTGCGCAGCCAAACAGAACGCCAAATGTCGTAACCACATTTTCCTTTGCAATCAGCCCTGTCACTGCAGCGACCGTCATTTCCCATTCTCCCCAGCCAAGCGGAGAAAAAACCGGGGCTGCAATGCCGCCAATAACCGCAAGGACGCTGCTGCCCGCCTGATCTTCTCCCAGCATAACAAAGGAGCCGTCCACCCAGCCGAATCCCTGCAAAAACCACAGTACAATCGCCGACAGAAGAATCAACGTTCCCGCCTTTTTTATAAAGGAATAACCGCGCTCCCACATACTCCTCAGGATATTTCCGGCAGACGGCATATGATATGCCGGAAGTTCCATAACAAACGGAGCCGGGTCCCCTGCAAACATTTTCGTCTTTTTCAAAATAATGCCGGAACAGATCACAGCCGCAATGCCCACGAAAAAAGCCCCAAACGACACCCATCCGGAATTTCCGAAAAACGCTCCCGCAATCAGAGCGATAACCGGAAGTTTTGCTCCGCAGGGAATAAATGTCGTTGTGATAACCGTCATTCTCCTGTCTCTGTCGTTTTCAATTGTCCGCGACGCCATCACCCCCGGCACACTGCATCCGGTTCCAATTAACATAGGAATAAAAGATTTTCCGGAAAGGCCGAATTTGCGGAATATACGATCCATAATGAATGCAACTCTTACCATATATCCGCACGCCTCCAAAAATGCAAGGAACAAAAACAGCACAAACATCTGCGGCACAAAACCAAGTACAGCGCCGACACCCCCTATCACCCCGTCCATAATCAGCCCCTTCAGCCAGTCCGCACATCCGGCCGCGTTCAAAACGCTTTCCGCAAGAACCGGGATTCCGGGTATTTCAAGGCCAAACAGACTCCATCCTTCACCGAACACCCCTTCGTTCGCCCAGTCTGTCGCCCAGTCTCCGACTGTTTTTACTGATACATAATATACCAAAAACATGACCGCCGCAAAAACCGGAAGGGCAAGAATCCGGTTTGTTACAATTCTGTCAATCTTATCTGAAACTGTCAGGCTCTTCTTCCTGTTTTTCATACAGCATTCTCCGATTACAGAAGAGATATATTCATACCGTTCGTTCGTGATAACGCTTTCCGTATCGTCGTCAAATAAATTTTCCAAATCTGCAATTTCCGCTGAAACGTCCGGCGCCTGGTTCATCTGTCCCGCAATTTTCCCATCTTTTTCTAAAAGCTTAATCGCAAAAAACCTCTTTTTCTCCTTTGGCACATCAAACCCCAGTTTGTCTTCCACAGACGAAATGACACGTTCCGTTTCCTTATTAAATCTGTGTGCCGGAACAAAAACTTCCTTTCTCTTTGCAAGCGCGGCCGCCTCGTAAGCCGCCTTTTCAATTCCCGTACCTTTCAGGGCGGAAATGCCCACAACTTTGCATCCAAGTTTTTCCCCAAGTTTATCGACAGAAATCCTGTCTCCGTTTTTTTCCACAAGATCCATCCTGTTGACCGCCATTACAACCGGAATTCCCAACTCTAAAATCTGTGTTGACAAATACAGATTTCTCTCCATATTCATGCCGTCCACAATGTTGATTATAACATCCGGCTCCTCAAACAGCAGATAATTCCTTGCAACTGTTTCTTCAGGCGTATAAGGGGACAGCGAATAGATTCCTGGTAAATCCGTAATTGTTACATCCTTCCGCCCCTTCAGTTTTCCCTCTTTCTTCTCTACCGTTACACCCGGCCAGTTCCCCGTAAACTGATTGGAACCCGTAAGCGCATTGAATAATGTTGTTTTTCCGCTGTTTGGATTCCCGGCCAGCGCTATTTTAACAGACATTTTTTCTCCTCCCTTTCAGACTTTATTTTTGTTCCTCTTTTGTATGCTTTAACTATCTATTATTAGTTGAAACTAACTCCCGGGCAAAAAAAATTATTCTACCTCAATCATTTCCGCATCCTCTCTCCGCAGAGAAAGTTCATATCCCCGCACGGAAACCTCCACCGGATCTCCCAACGGCGCCGTCTTTCTTACAAATATCTCTGTCCCTTTTGTAATTCCCATATCCATCATACGCCTTCTGACCGGACCTTCTCCGGAAATTTTTTTTACCCGGACGGTCTTTCCGCATGCTGTTCCTTTTAATGTCGTCATACCTCTCCTCCTTATACCATAATCTTGTTTGCCATGTCTTTGCCAATGGCAACCCTTGCATCTTTTACGTTTACAATCAGATTCCCGTCAATTTCCGATATAACGGTCACTAAACTTCCCGCGGCAAAGCCAAGGCTCTCCAAAAATCTGCGGCTCTCTTCTTTTCCTCCTACTTTTCGGATTACGCTTGGCTCTCCTTCCCTTACCATAGACAACGGCATAGATACCATCTCCTCTGCATAAAAATCTTATGAGCTCCAGGAGCCCTTTCAAAGTAAGTATAGACTAATATCAGTTAGTTGTCAATTACTTTTTTGAGAAATCTTATTTCCGTCCGCTCCAAACGAAATCATTCCTGTCTTTCCCAACACTGCCATCAGAGCGGGGATAAACGTCAACTGCAGAATAATTCCGGGAATCGCGCTGAAAAACGCCCCTGTCAAAAACATTTTCCAGGTAAACGCCTCCTTGGTTACACCTGTGATAAGCACGCAGGCAATCCCCCAGACAATCCGGCCTCCTGTCATAGCGGCAATCAGCGAGCGGTATAAAGCCACGATACATTTCCAGCGGGAATACTGATACAATGCTCCGGAAATCATCCCATAAGACGCCAGCTCCAGGGACATTGCAAAAACCAGAGGCACAGGAGGCATTCCAAACAGCATATACCGCACAAGGGGCAGCAAAAAGCCAACCGCCCCTCCATACTGCCATCCGCAGATCAAACCGCACAAAAGTGCCGGGATATGCATTGGAAGCAGCATCGATCCGACCTGCGGAATCTGCCCCGTAAGAAACGGCAAAACAATCCCTGCCGCCATAAGCATGGCTGATACCGCCAGATTTCTGATTTTAGGGCCGCTCTTTTCCTGTATCATAAAACTACCTTCCTTTATCTGTCTCTTTTTAACCGATCTGATAGGTACATTCCGTTAAATATTTAAAACAATGCAGACGAAACTGTCCACGCTCCATCGGAACTTCCAGCCACTCCTCCATATCCTTTTTCCATGGCATCCATTTGCAGCGGCGCTGTCTGGACTTATAACTGTAATCTTTAAATCCGTTTCCAAGACGGTATGCCCCAAGAGAATAGTTAAACATCACAAGGCTGTCCTCGTACAGCCTGAGCGGCCTTGGATTCTCCTGCTCCGCAACGGCCGGCGTAAATTTCTTTTCAAGGCCCAAAAGCCAGTTCAGGAACGGATCGTATAAATAATACACCGACGGGACATAAGGAAATTCCAATGCTTTTTCTGACTTTCCGTCCTGATAATGTACGGTAATTTTTGCATTCAAAAGCTCCCGCTCAGTAGAAACCTCTACAATCTGCCGCCTGGAAATCCGAATTGGACGTCCGTTTTTTTCTTTCATAAAAAAAATCTGATCTTTTCCATACCCGAACAGATATGTATAAGAATCCGGATTCGTCCGGCGTTTGGGCGCATAGACAAAATCATAAGCCTGAAACGGCCCCTGCATCCACAGACGAACCTCTTCTGCAAACAGATCCGGTATTTCTTCTATTTCCCAAATTCTGACCGGCCATTCTTTTAATGTCGGGCTGCTGTCCACTATCTGCGTTTTACTCATAACATACACCTACTCTCTGTAAATATCAGGAATCACCCTGTTCTGCAAAAACTTTTTTCAAAACTTTTTCAATGGAATCAAAATCAACCGGCTTTGCGATGTGTCCGTTCATTCCGGAATCCAGCGATTTTTTCACGTCTTCGTCAAGATGATTTGCCGATACCGCAAAAATCGGTATCGTCTCTGCATCTTCTCTGTCCATCTTCCGAATCTGACGGGTTGCCTCATATCCATCCATAACAGGCATCTGAATGTCCATAAAAATCAGGCCGTAATATCCGGTGGCGCTGTCTTGCACCATTTCCACAGCCTCTTTGCCATCTGCCGCTTTTTCAACCTCAACCCCTGTAACACTCAGAAGCTCCTCCATAATTTCCATATTCAGTTCGTTATCTTCCACCAGTAAAATGCGCTTCTCTCCATAACCTGGGGATTCCTCCCCTTCCCGCTGTCCGCTCTCCGCCGCCCCGGCTGTTTCCAAAGAGCCCTTCCTGATTTTCAGATAAAACTCTATTACAAATACAGAGCCTTTCTGCGGGACGCTTTTTACGCGAATATGTCCTCCCATTTCATCCAACAGGCTTTTGGTAATGGCAAGGCCAACGCCCGTACCGGAAATTTTGCTGGCGGTTGTATTTCTGGCTCTCTCAAACGGAAGAAACACCCGGCTTAAAAATTCCGGCTCCATACCGATTCCGGTATCCTCACAGCGGAAACGGTAAACGCCGTATCCTTCTTCATAGGATTCTTCCTGCGTAAACTCCAGTGACACACGGCCGCCTGCCGGCGTATATTTTACCGCATTGTCAATAACGTTCAGCAAAATCTGGCGGATACGCCTTGAATCCCCCGTTACCGTTTCATCCCTCAGCCGTATCGGCGCGCATTCCATCAAAAGTCCCGTCTCTTTTCCCTTTTTGCACATCAGCTCCGCCGTTTCCTCAAATACCTGGGAAAGCCGGACGGTTTCTTCTTTCAAAGCTAGTGTCCCCTGTTCAATCTGGGACATATCCATCACATCATTGACCAGGCTTAAAAGCTGAATGCCGGACTCTTCAATTTTCTTCAGACAGTCCTCTGTTTTCGCGCAGTCTGCGACATTCTGACGGGCGACCGCCGTCATTCCAAGAATCGCATTTAAGGGGGTATGAATGTCATGGGATATATCCATCAAAAAGCGCCCTTTGGCTCTGTTGGCCATATCCGCCACGTCCAGCGCCTCCTGGATTTCTCTGGTATGTATTTCATGCTCATGCATTTTCATCCCGTAAAACACTGCGACAAGCATCAAAATAATCCCAATCACCACTCCGGAAAAAATCAGGGTTCTTTTTAAAACGCCGGACGCCTGAACCAAAATTACAGATTCCGGAACAACGGAAACCAAAAGCCAGCCTGAATCCGTCCGGAGAGGTTCATAACAAAAAAACATTTCCGTTTCCCCGCAAAAAAAACTGGCCCATCCGGTTTTCAAATCGTGAACGTTCTCTTTAAATGCGTCCATCTGTCTGATGTCATTCCCTTCCTCTGACATCAGATCAAAAAGATTTTGCATCGTCTGATTGCTGTTTTTATGCCCCGGCCGCACCATAATCAAACCGTCCCGGTTCACAAGATAGGAGAATCCCGTATTTTCATAAAAAGAAAGCGTAAACTGATCGGAAATCTTTTTTGTCTGATACTCCTTGATGAGATAACCTGACTTTCCGTCTGCAAAATCTCCTTTCACAAATATATTAAACACATTTTCGCCTGTCACGCTGCTGATATGGGCGTCAATCAAACCGCGTTTTTTTGTATTCTCTCTGAAAAATTCCCCTATTATCCGATCCTGTCCGCCGCCGTTTTGTCCGTCAGGCTCTTCACAGATATAAAGCGTTATGTCAGGCTCAGCTTTCTGATACAGCTTTAAGGCATTCTCCGGATTTCCAAAATCTTCTATGTATTCCCAAACTCTTTCCAGCGCTTCAAAATCCATTTCAAACTGAATATTCAAAGCATTTGCTCCCTGATGTGTATTCTCGGAAATCGTCCCTATTGAACTGTCCCAAAGCTGTCTTGTCACTCCGTCCACAAACAGCCAGACGCCTCCGCAGGACAGCAAAATAAGCAGACATACGGCTGCAAAGAACGCTCCCTTTTTCTTCATCTGGCAACCCCCAGACCCTGTGCCGCCTGTCCGTTCACCCGTTCCGTCAGCGCATCCGAATCTTCCCCGCTGCCGTATCCGGCCATAACCAAAGGAACTTCTCCCATACCAAAGACAGCCATTCTCTTATAAATATCCATCTATAACTATCCTCCAAATGATTTGTCTCTGAAATTCTCAATGAATTTATAAAAATATGGGCTTATTATAGCATGAACAGCGTAAAAAGTCTATGATTAAGTCTCCTTCTTCCAGAGAGCCGCAAAGACGACAGCATATAACCGGACATTGACTAAAATCTTATTTCATAAATTTTTCTTTATACGAAAAATTATCATTTATTTTTAGCTTATTACCTCAAAAATCTGCTCCTTTTTACCCCGGCAGACTGTCTTTCAGACACAGCGTCCCCCACCCCGCGTATGTCAAGTTAATGTCACAAACTTTTTTCACTTTTCCCACGCGAAAATCGCTGAAACCCGCATAACTTCGTGGGGCGTATGGTTCGCTAATGCTAAGTTGGAGCAAAATTGACGGTGAATTAGTGTCAAGTGAAAATCCTAATTGATGCCCAATAAAGTATACTCAAAAAAGGAAATGCCTTGTATGTACCTCCTGGAAAATAGTTTAATGCTCTCCCTCTAACCTCTCTTGCTAAGATGATGCCCTCAAATTTGATTATCATTATTTTAATTACAAAGATAAATTTCTCATACATAATCAAAATATATATTAATACCTTATCTACACATCGAAATATTTTTAATATCTAATCTTCTTTTCTTCTAAATATGCCAACCAGTTTTGTCGTGTCTTTCAATACATCAGGTAAAACCTTATCATGAGGAAGATTACATGGCCGCAAAACACATTGAGCACTCTTACAAATTGGTTCCGTAGCATTGCCAAACAGCTCTTGAATCACTCCATTCATTTCTTCCGTCCAATTAAACTTATTACGTTCTAACATCTCTCCTGTTATACTTATTTCATATTCTGGAAATTCTTTCTTAATTCTCTCACTCGCCCGCTCCGAATAAAAAATTGTTTTCACTATAATCTTAACATCCCTATTTTTGTCTAAAACATCTGGAATATGGTTACTATTTACCCCAAAAATATAATTTCTCTTATTACCAAAACTTCTAATTTTCTTAAGATAATAATTCAACATATCTATTGTCGATTTACCAGATAATGCATTATCCGTCAAAAACACAATTTTAGATATCGGGACATTCATATAGAAATACTCGTCATCCTGAATTTTCAAATTTCTATTAATAGTATTACCATCAAACGCCATTCTTAGCGAACCTCTATCTCCATTTGAATAACGTTCTATAAGCAAATTTAATGTTGCCCCAACTCCATCAGGCTCCTTCGCTATAATCAAAGTATTATTTTTACTTAATTTTTCAATTTCATCTAAATATTTTTTCATCATTTTACTTGGTTCTAACACAAAGGAACAATAGAATCCTTTTAATATCATTTCTTCAAATTTGTCATACTTAACTTTATCAAATTGAAAAACCTGCATCAGCCATAGAAGTTTATATAATGCAATTCTTCCTTTCGTCAGTCGTAATCGTTTCGTCCAAATAAAGCTCC
>CAJUIS010000019.1 GCA_910586645.1 uncultured Lachnospiraceae bacterium
GGCAGCGTTTCTTATAAGACAAAGCAGAATAAACCCAGACCTAAGAATCAATGGTACATAGTGGAGGGAACGCATGAACCAATCATTGACCGTGAGCTGTGGGAGAAAGTTCAAGCGCTGATAGCTCAAAAGGCAAAACCATTTACAGAGGGAAAAATCGGGTTATTTGCTAGAAAAGCACGCTGTATGAATTGCGGATATGCAATGTCCTCTAATAAGCAAAGAGACGGCAGACGTTATTTAAGGTGTCCTAACCGCCGCGTAGCAAAAGACGCTTGTATTGGTTCTTTTATCTCCGTTTCGAAACTGGAACAGGCAGCAATCGGAGAGATTAACAAGTTATCAGCGGCTTATCTTAACAAAGACAGGTTAGAGCAGGATGCAGTCTTTAACAGTGACCTGCGGGGAAATAAAGAAACTCTCCAAAAGGAAATTGCCGCTTATCAAAAGAAAATCATGGAATATATCAAAGGCATTCGTGAATTGTATTTGGATAAAGTAAAGGGAATTATTACAGAACAAGACTATATGGATTTATCAAAAGACTTCCGGGAACAAAAAGACAGGCTTGAAAAACTGGTGGCGGATAGGAGAGAAAGGCTTGATGTTATCGAAAGAAAAATACAGGCTGGTGACAACAGACGTCAGTTGATTGAGCAATATACAAATCTCGAACATTTAGACAGAGAAATGGTCGAAAAGCTGATTGATTATATACTGGTCGGCAAAAAAGACCCTGCAACTAAGGAAGTGCCTGTTGAAATACATTGGAATTTCTAAGGTTCTCATATCTGATATAATCATATATCAGATATGAGAACCTTCTCTTAAAACCCAAATGTTGTACTTACAAAATCGTAGCGTCTGCTGCCATATCCTCCACAATATCTGTAATCGGATCGGCTTTTACCTGGAATTCACAGGCGTTTTGCGGAATGCCGCCGGCTGCCTGAGGCCATACGCCTAAAGTGTGGTCGATGTAGTAATCGCCGAAGCCGGATTCTTTGATTTCTTCCGGGGTGAGATTGCGCGTAAGCTGGTGTACGATGGTTGCGACCATTTCAAAGTGAGCCATTTCTTCGGTACCTATAGAAGCAGCGGTAATGTTCCGTTTCTTCTTCTGCTATCGGGCCATGAGAACATTTTAGCGGATATTTTTATGGGAGGAATTGTCATGGAAAACCTGCTTATGCGGCCATCTGCAGAGCATTTGCATTTATGCTTTCAATGGCTGTGATGATTTTTTGCAGAGCTGCAATATTATCATTGAAGACTTCCACAAAGTTTATCCCCGGGGCAAATTCGTCGTCGGCCAGTTCCTGCTTTTCGAGGGTGCCATGTTTAATAATCCAGTCCTTGATACATTTTACAAAATAAATTTGTGCTTCTGTAAATATGCCTTCGTCCAAAAATTCTGAAAAAGCTTCATTTGCCGCTGTTTCGGACAGACCGGTGAGGCTTCTGACAAATTTCCCAAGAGGAACATTTGCAGGCATCGCTTTTTTGTATTCTTCTGCAGTGCCGATATCATGCCAAAAGATGTTTTCCAGTTCGTTCCAATCTTCTTTCGTGAGGGGGATATTATTGCGCAGCTTGTTCAATATGGGCTTATCTTCATTTTCGGTTACATATCGGGAGGCGCGGGCATAATAGTCTTCCAGATCATTTTCAGAAGTAAAACGTTCGCCTTTCCGTTCAAACAGAACGGCGTCTGTGATATTGATAACTTTGTATTTTATTTCTTTTTTTAAAAATTGCATAAGACAGCGCAGTTCTTCCCGGATTTTATCAATATCCGTCAGGCTTGCTGTTTTCCAATAAGTCTCCGTTTTAATTTTCGAAAGCATTTCTTTTGCTTTGCGGACTTTTGGGATTGTTCCTTTTTGTTCCAGACTGGCCGCAATGCGCTGAATTTTGCGGGAGATGGAATGGTATGCGCTTTCGTCAGCTTCTGCTTTTGCAAGGATCATACGGTACATTAAAATGTCTAAGCGCCTTGCCGCTTCGTCATCATTCAGAGCGGGAACCAGCCTTGCAAGGTGAGAAATGACAGTCTCCGCCTCAACGATATTGAGATACTGGAAAGCGTTTGGATCTGAATATTTCTCTACAAATTCGAGCTGCTGCCGGACTTGGAACTGTTCCGTGTTCAGGGAGGCGACGGAGGAAGAAATATCCTGTACCAGCAAAGCGCGGAAAGGAATCAGTTCATCGGTCTGATGCTTCATATCCTGCAGTTCCCGAATGATATGTACTTTTAGAGAAAATGCTTTTTCGGCAAGAGAGCCGTTGTCTTTTGCGTCCTTTCCTTTTGGATTTTGTTCGAAAAATGCGAAATTTCCTAGATAGTCAAAAATGTAGAACTGCGTCTTATCTTCACCGGGGCCAAAAAGGTCTTTGCAAAGACGGGTTCCGCGGCCAAACATCTGCCAGAATTTTGATTTTGAAAATACCTGCTTGTAAAAGACAAGGTTTAATATTTCAGGAACATCTATTCCTGTATCCAACATATCGACAGATATTGCAATCTGTGGGTATTTGTTTTTATCCTTAAAAGCGGTTAAAAGATCTTCATGGTATTTTTGCTCATGATCAATAACTGCTGCAAACTGTCCGGCATATTGCGGGTAAAGGATATCAAACTGTTCCTTGATGAACAGTGCATGTTTGTGTCTCCGGGCAAAGATGATGGTTTTGCCCAGTTTATCGCCGCCTTCCACTTTCAGACCTTTTTCCATAAGTTCCGTTAAAATGCGGCGTGTGGTGTCTATGTTAAAATATTGCTGGTCAATGGCAGAGCCGCTGATAAAATCCGGCATTTCATCATCTTCCTCGAACGCGTCTTCATAAGCCTGCTTCTGTTCCGGCGTCAGGTCTTCATAGCGGAGTCCGTGAGTCGGGATTTGATACAATTTTTCAATGCAGTGATAGTCTACGAGATGGCGTTCGTTCAAAGCTTCATCATATTCGTAGGCGTAAGTCGGCATATTGTCTTCAAGGTCAAAAAATTCATAGGTGTTATGGCCGACGTCACTTTTTGGAGTGGCGGTGAGGCCGACGAGCAGAGCGTCAAAATAGTCAAAAATAGCACGGTATTTTTTGAATATGCTTCTATGGGCTTCGTCCACAATAATCAGATCAAAATGACCGGGTGTGAACAGAAGACGGCCGTCCTCTGTTTTTTCCTCGTTTATAGCGTTCATAATTGTGGGGTAGGTTGAAAAAATGGCCCGGTCTGTCGGCTTATCTTCGCCGCGTTCCAGCAGGTTGCAGGTTGACAGGTTTGGCATATGCCTGGTAAATGCCTGTTTTGCCTGTTTTACTAATTCTTTGCGGTCTGCCAGAAACAGGATATTTGTGATCCATCTGTGAGAGGTCAGAACATCAACAAGGGAGACAGACGTCCTTGTTTTTCCAGTGCCGGTTGCCATGACGAGCAATGCTTTCCTTCGCTTGTTCGTATATTCTTCACACACCCTCTGGATAGCGATTTTCTGGTAATCGCGGTCTGTAATGGCCGGGTTGATGTCTAACTGGTGAAATTCTTTTGCAAGAGTCCGGCGATCGATGATTCGCTGTAAATCCTGTTTGGAAAAAACGGAGTATACTTTTCTCTCCGGATAGTTCATATCATCCCAGAACCATGTGATATAGCCGTTTGTGTAAAAAATAAGGGGACGTTGGCCAGTCATTTTTTCTAAGCAGTTGGCATAGAGGAATGCCTGATGCCGGCCGGTTTTTGGATCGGCAGCAGTCTTTTTGGCTTCTACAACGGCCAGGGGTTTTCCATTGTCTCCATATAGTACATAATCAGCCTTGCCGGCGCCGGACTCGTTAGGCATGCCAATTACGGGAACCTCTTCTATGCAGTCCTGACCGAAAGTCCATCCCATGGATTTAATGGTTATATCAATGATGCTGCTCCTGGTCTCAGCTTCGTTTCTATGGTCAGGGGAGAAGGTTCTCCTCTGCTGGTTTTCCTGCCGCATGGCCGCCATTTCTGCCCGCAGTTTTTTCATTTCCTCGGCCATTTTTGCCCGGTCTTTTGAACGGTCATCCAGTTCTTTTTGAAGCCTTTCAAATTCATTTAAAGAAACGTTTTGGTTCTTATTTGTTTTAAGCAGTGATTCGTCAAAAGCGCGTTCTGTAAATTCTGAGCCATAGCAATAGTTGATGAACATGACGAAATCAAAAAGATTGGAGAGGGAAAGCACAGCTTCCTTATAAGTGACCTGCTTGCTGGTGTGCGCAGCGAAGTTGCCCAGCTTGATAATAAAGCGGAGACGGTTTAGAATATCTTCGTCAACCGAATCGGTAAAGGTTGGGTTGAATACCAGTGCAGAGAAATTATCCTTATAGGGCATCCGTAATGACGGGTCAATGGAATAGAGCCATTTTACCGCAAGTTCAGCGCTTTTACGTACGCCAAGAGCGCAGAGAGCAGGGCTTGCGGAGATGGAGTTTTCCGCCTCTATGCAGGCATCTGAAAATGCTTTAAATTGACCGTCTCTTTGCAAAAAGTCAAAATTTGTCATAAAATTTTCTCCTTTCTCAGTAGGATTTCCATTTTAGCCAAAGTATTCCTGCATAAGTGATGCTTTCAAATATTCTGTTTTTTTCAAGCATTCTTTTACTGCCAATTTTGATTTGTCTATTTCCTGGACGAAGGTGGCGAAGGTATTTTGTGAACTAAGAGGTGGCAAAAGAACCTCCAATTTTTTTAACATTGTTATGGATAGGTAACTAACAGTAGAGCCAGCAATGGTTGAATCAAACTGTTTTCTAAATCCAGGCATATGAAATAAATAGTAAATGTAATTGGAAGATACATCTTGGCGCATATTATACATCCAACTTATCATTCCATCTTGAAAGTAAAATTTATCGGTTTCTTTCACGATATAGCAAGACCCCAATGTCCCACGAGCGGTCACTAATATATCGCCAGATTTTGGTACATAACCATTTTGTTTCAGATTTTCATACTGTTCTTCGGATATATAGAGGCTCGGTACATTATTACCAGTTTTTATTATCTCTGTCAAATCAGAGATTCTAAGAAATGGTACACCGCTTTTGGTCTGCTCATTTTGATAAATGCGTTTACTTGATCCAATAGTGAAAAGTTCCCCCATTTTTACTACGGGAAGCTTCATAGCATTACTTTCTGGATCGCCAAACATCTCCACAAACCGTGATTTGACAAGTTGATCAAGCAATATCAACTTACTATTTAAAATTTTAATTATTTGTGTCACAATATCAAAAATTTCAACTATTTTGTCTTGAGCGCTTCTATCTGGCAAATCAATAGGAATATTTAAAATGTAATTTTTTGATATGTGCTGTAATCCGGCTCCCTTAAAACCATCTTGTAAGAGATGAATCTGTCCTGAAAGATAGTAATATACCATTTTCAAATTGGCATTTCCATTACCATAAACTACGATACAGTCAGTAGATGTGGAGAAAGGTTCATTGCAATAATGAATACTGGCAGCGCCACCAGTTCCAAATATCAGAGATTCTTCATCATACTGATAATCATTTAAAAATTTGTTCTGTACAGAACTGGATGTGAAGAACTTGTAATCGCCAACTTCCAATCCTTCTTTTGCTTTGATTTTGGATTTTGGCTGAGGTATAAACAATTTTCCTAAAGTAGTGTTCATGCCACAGTCACCTCCTTTGTCTTTTCCATTACTTTCCATAGATTAACAAGTTGGTCAAACAATTTCAGAATATGGTTGGTTCTTATTTTAGTTTTGGGCTTTGCCGCACAGAAACCGATGGAATAGATCTGTTGTTCAGTTTCTGTATCCAAAAGGATAGTTTTTTTTGTGCCATTAAAGTTTTTGACGGCAGAGCCGGTGATATAAACGAAATCGGTAAAGGGAAGTTTATTCATAATTTGCCCTCCAATTCTAAAAGCGCATTGCCCAAAGACTTATATAAGCTGTTTAATTCGGCGAGAATATCTGAAGAAGGCGGATATTCCTGCGCTATATATTCAATTTTTTTGTATTTATTGATGGACAGATCATAATTGTTTTCCCGAATTTCGTCTGCAGGAACCATGAAACTTTGTTCTGTGCGTTCACGGCCCGCTTCTGCATCAAGGTGGAGGAATCGTTTTACAATATCGTCAATGTCGCCGCAATTTCCCAGATCTTCGCGTTTATCATCCAGGCTGAACCCATCGGATTTCATGTCATAGAACCATACATTATCAGTTCCGCCGGAGCCGGTTTTTGTAAAGATCAGCACGGCGGTAGAGACTCCGGCATAAGGTTTGAATACACCGGAAGGCATGGAGATGACTGCCTGGAGCATATTGTTGTCAATAATTTCCCTTCGGATGGACTGGTGCGCTTTGGAGGATCCGAAAAGCACACCGTCCGGCACGATGCAGGCGCACCGGCCGCCAGCGTCCAGCATACGCAGGAAAAGGGCAAGGAATAAAAGCTCCGTCTTTGCAGTCTTGACAACATTTGTAAGGCTGGGGGCGACGGCATCACTGTCCAGGGAGCCTTTGAATGGAGGATTTGCAAGTATCAAAGAATACTTGTTCTCATCCGAATTGTTTTTTGACAATGAATCATTGAAGCGGATATCCGCGTGATCCATGCCATGGAGGATAGTGTTCATAGCAGTGATGCGGAGCATAGTCTGGTCAGTGTCATAGCCGGTGAACATATTATTCTGGTAATGATCCAATGCTTTTTTATCCAGGCGGAGGGTACGTTCATTTTTTTCACGGATATATTGGCCGGAAACAATGAGAAAGCCGCCTGTGCCGCAGGCGGGATCTGAAATGGTGTCTGTGATTTTGGGCTGCATCATCCGGACTATCATTTGGATAATATGGCGCGGGGTTCTGAACTGTCCAATGCGCCCGGCGGTCTGCAGCTTGGAAATCATATATTCGTACAAATCTCCTTTGAGATCTCTGTTATTCAATGGCAATTTTGAGACTGCCGTTACAACTTTTTCTGTGATCAGGGCGTTCGGCAGGGCAAAGGAGGCGTCTTTCATATAGCGGGCATAGGAACTTTTTTTTTCGGTATTCAGTTTTTTGATGAATGGAAATACTTTTGTTCCTAAAATGGAATAAATTTCTTCCGCTTTGAGATTCTGAAACCGGCTCCATCTCAGACTTTGTCCGTTTTCATCCTGCGGAAAAATGCGCTCGCTTACAATGCCGAGCAGGGCGTCTTTTTTTTCATTCGCCATTTCTATATCATCAAGGGATTTAATGAAAAACAAATATGTAAGCTGCTCGATCACTATTAAAGGATTTGCGATTCCGTAGGAATACATATCATCCCATATTTTATCGATCTGGTTCTTTAATTCTCCCGTAATCATCGTTCTTTTTCCTCCAAACATTCGTAAGTTTTCTTTGGCATAATATCAGCATTCGGATTTTGCATTTTTCAAAATAAAATCCCTGCCGGATATGAGGCGTCTCAATGCGTAAAGAGCTGTTCCTGTCTAATGATAAGATGCGGTTTTAGTTTAACGTTATAGTACCATTAATAGTTGTCATTATCAATAAAACAGCCGCAAATTTTGATTCTCCGGAAGAAGAAAACCTGCAACAGAAGCCAGGGATGGGAAGAAACGCATTGCCTGCATCCTGTCGTTTTTTAGTTAATAGGGACGTTTGCTCTGGAAGGTATTTTCTTGATTGTATTCTCAGTTGTTACGATTTATAATATCCATAATAAGCGGTGCGCGGCTGCTTTTAAAGCCTGCGTCAGGGCTAAAAGACGAATTTTTTTAGAAAAAAGATAAGGAGGAGCCAGGCAATGAATAAGATTTTATTGGTTGAAGATGATGTGGAAATCAGTACGATGCTAAAGAATTTTCTGACGACAGAAAAATTTGAGGTAATTACAGCGTATGATGGAAAAAGCGCCTGTGAAAAAGCTCTTTCGGATCAGTTTAGTCTGGTTTTGCTTGATTTGATGCTGCCCGGGATGAACGGCATTGAGGTTATGGAAAAAATCAGGGAAAACAGCTCTGTTCCGATTATTATTATATCAGCGAAAGACACTGATTCTGATAAGACGCTTGGTTTGGGGCTGGGAGCGGATGATTATATTACAAAACCGTTTTCCGTCACAGAAGTATTAGCGCGGATCAAAGCAAATATCCGGAGGAATACACAATATGCCGCAGGCGCTTCAGAGCGGCAGCCAATACTTCAAAAGGGAAATCTGGTTATGAATCTGAATGAGTATTCTGTAACAAAAAACGGAAGCAAAATAGAACTTACGTCAAAGGAATTTGAAATTTTAAAACTGTTGCTGCAGAATCCAGGGAAAGTATATACCAAAGGACAGATCTATTCTCTTGTCTGGAATGATATCTATTATGGGGATGAAAACGCCGTTAATGTCCATATCAGCAGATTGCGGAATAAGATAGAGGATAATCCCCGCAAACCTCAGTATGTCATTACGGTATGGGGAATTGGATACAGGTTGGGGGAGTGAAAAGATGAGTGATAAAACAATCATATTTTTTTTGGCGGTTGTCAGCTGCTTTTTGTTTCTTGTGGTTTTATACCAGCGTTTTATTTTCGGCAGGGGGATACAGGCAACGATAAGTCGGATCAATGAAAAACTGGAAGAAATTTCAGAAACCGGAAGCGACGAGAAGGTGATGATATTTACAGACAACCCTGTTTTGATGGAATTGGGGGGCCAGATCAACCGTCTGCTGACAGAGCGGCAGAAAATAAAGGCAGATTTCAAAAAAGAAGAAATTTCTTCCAAGAAAATGCTGGCAAATATTTCCCATGACATAAAAACACCTCTGACGGTCGTATTGGGGTATTTGGAAATTATGCGCCTTAGCCATGAAGATAATGAGATGCTGAAAAAGACAGAGGCAAAAGCAAATCAGGTTATGAACCTTATCAACCAGTTTTTTACATTGGCAAAACTGGAATCCGGCGATATGAATATCAATCTTGGGAAAGTCAATATCAATGAGATATGCAGGGAAAATGTTCTGGAGTTTTATGATATTTTATTACAGAAAGATTTTCATGTTGATTTAGCGATTCCGGAAACAGATATTTTTGTGCAGGGGGAGAAAGAAGCCCTGCAAAGAATTTTATATAACTTATTGTCCAATGTGATACGCTATGGCATAGCCGGGAAATATTTAGGGGTCTTTTTGCGTCAGGACAAAGGCAATGTATATATTGATGTGGTTGACAAAGGGAAGGGGATTGAACAGGAATTTGCGTCAAATGTGTTTGACAGACTTTATACAATGGAAGATTCCAGAAACCGGGAAATACAGGGGAACGGGTTGGGTCTGACAATTGCGAAGAACCTTGCAGAGCAGTTAGGGGGCGGTATTTCTTTAAGCAGCATCCCGAATGTTAAAACAACTTTTACGGTAAAGCTGAAAAAAATAACCTATTAAGCGCCCTGCGAAAGAAATTGTACAGCGTTCTTTTTTGCGGGCGGGCATATGAAAGGAAATCGTAAGAATTTGTCAAGAGTTTTGAAAATCCGTATCGCTATAATGGAATTCATAAAACACTTTTGCGCACTGAAGATTGGAAAAGGCGTTCGAAAAGAAAGGAGTCAGAAATGTCTTATATTTTGCAAACAAACCATCTGAGCAAAACAATAGATGGGAAAGAGTTGGTCAAAGATGTGAATATCCATGTAAAGAAAGGAGAGGTATATGGATTTTTGGGACCGAATGGGGCAGGGAAAACTACGGTGATGAAAATGGTTGCAAACCTTTGGAAGCCGACAAGCGGCACGGTTGCCCTGTTTGGGAAAGCATTGGAAAAAAACTCTTACGAGACGCTGAAACGTATGGGAAGCGTCATTGAATTCCCGACATTTTATGAACATATGAGCGGAACGGATAATTTACAGCTTCATTGTGAGTATATGGGGTATTACAATAAAGGCAGCGTAGAGGAAGCGCTGGAAATGCTGGGGCTTTCTGACGCGGCGAATAAACCTGTGAGAAGTTATTCTTTAGGCATGAAGCAGCGTTTGGGAATTGCCCGCGCTATATTGTGCAGGCCGGAGTTTGTGCTCCTTGACGAGCCGGCAAATGGTTTGGATCCCGCAGGGATGAAGCAGATCAGGGATTTGTTCCGGATGTTATGTGCCGAGTATGGAATGACTTTTATGATATCCAGCCATCTTCTTTCTGAAATTGAAAGCATTGCCGATACGATTGGGATTATTCATCATGGAAAAATGAGGAAAGAAATATCTATGAAAGAAATTTCAGAAATGAACACGGCTTATATCGAACTTGCTGTAGAGGATACAAAAAAAGCGGCGTATGCATTAGTTGAAAAAATGCGGTTAAATCATTTTAAAATCATTGGCGGTTCCAAAATCCGTATCTATGAGCAGGGCGCCACTGTACAAAAGATTTCAAAGGAATTGATAAAAAACGATGTAGAGATTGTTTCCGTCAATCAGCATACGGAAACATTAGAGGATTATTTCTTAAAAATGACAGCGGAGGTGGAAAAATCATGTTAAAGTTAATCAGACTTGAATGGAAAAAGAATAACATTAGGAAATACACCAGGGGTGCGGTCATTCTGGCGGTTCTGCTTGGCTTATTTGTTTTTGCATTGGCCTTCTTAGGCATTGCCAACGACCCGGACGGCACGCTGGACGCTGCGCCCGGAACAGATGTGATTTCTGCGCCTGTAGAATTATTTACCAGTATGGCATTTCTTATTTACACCAGCCTGATGCTGGCGTCATTTATTGTAAGCGCATACAAAAATAAGACAATGAACCTGATGTTTTCCTATCCTATTAAGAGGCGGAAAATTTTGATTTCTCAAATGCTTGCGGTCTGGTCTTTTAATTTTGCCGCGCTTATTTTAACAAAGCTGGCAATCTATATGTGCGTGTTCTTTGGGGCGCAATATATGCAGTCGTCCTTTTCCATTGATTTTTCAATAGGCAGCCTGTCATTTTATATACAACTGATATTAAAGTCAGCGGTAATTGTCAGCATGAGCTTTATTGCCCTGTTTGCAGGAATGGCTTTCAAATCTTCAAAGGCAGCGATTGTCACTTCGTTTTTGCTGATTTTTCTCACACAGGCGAACGTGGGAGATTTCACAATGGCAGACAGCGCAGCGTTCCCCGTCTTTTTAACGTTTATTTCTTTGAGTTTTGCCGCTTTGTCAATCGCAAATGTGGAGAGCAAAGATTTAATGTAAGGGACGGGTCAGCGCAGCCTGCTGCGCCTCTTTTGTTCGGCACAGATCTTCTAAGGTTTCTTTTTTGTATTGACGATACAGGAACGCCGGGACAAGATTTTTCTGCAAATTAAAGTTAATTTGAAAGAAGAAATGGAAAATGCTATAATGAAAAGCGAAAAAAGAAAGACGAAATTGAAACACGCTCTAAGAGGACTTATACATGGACAGGGCTGACGAAGGGAGGTATGCTTGTGAAATATGAAATAGCAAAAAATGAAAACATGGAACAGATTTATCAATTAGTACAGAATACAATTAACGCTGTCTATCCTTTGTATTATCCTCAGGGTGCGGTTGAATTTTTTTGTGGGCTTCATTCAAGGGAAAATATTGCCGCAGATATAGAAAATGGTTTTGTCAGAGTTTTATTATCGGACGGTTGTTTGGTGGGGACAGGAAGCCGCAATAAAAACCATATCGCAAGACTGTTTGTTGCTTCTGATTTTCAGAAAAAAGGATATGGCAGTTATATTATGCAATGTCTTGAAAAAGAAATTTCTCTAAACAGCGGTTCTGTTTACCTGGACGCTTCGCTTGCGGCAGCTTGTTTTTATGAGCATAGGGGATATAAAACAATGAAACATCAGGAGTTATTTGTCAATGAAAATGTGAGATTAACCTATGAAGTTATGGAGAAACATATAGCGATTCCGAAAACGGATATTTTTTATGAAGGAAGATGTTTTCTGCCAAAGATGAATGCTGAAAATGGAGAAGCGGGCAATCAGACGCTTTTTTTCTATCATCAAAATGAGAATATTTTATGGGCGGATTACTATGGTGGAGAAATTAAAAAAGGAAGTATGGTTGGAACAGTTGCTGTGAATGGGGAACTGGATTTCCATTATCAGCATATTAATTTGAACAACCAGGTAAGAATTGGAAAATGTCACAGTATACCGCGGATATTAAGTGACGGCAGAATAGAGCTTTCAGAAGAATGGCAGTGGCTGAACGGCGATAAATCAAAAGGTTCGTCAATCGTTATAGAAAAAGCCACCGATAAAAATGACAGATGATATTTTGCTTGACATAAAGATCTTACAGGTGTAATATTTATATGACGAAAGGCAGAAAAATTTTTAACCTTAAATCTTACATATGTAATCTTTCGCACAAGCATCTTATAGAATAGTTTCAATTTGGAAAGCAGGGAAAATTAAAGTATCCAAAGAGGAGAGGGGGAAACGGCTCTGGTGTTGAAAAAGATAAGTAGGTTTCAGAAAGCTGGTTTGGAACAAAAGAACGGAAAGCTGTTGTTATTTGCGGCGTTTAGTGTGAGTGCGCTTTTGACCGCTGGCTGCAGCAATGGATCGCCGGAGGTATCAGATACTGGCGCAGCGGCGGCGGATGATGGAGGGCCTTCTTTCGATGAATGGGATCTTGCCGGCGCGGAGCGCATAGCGGAAATTTGTGGTGACATTTATAAAGAAGAGGCAGAAATGCGTTCCAAAAATAAAGCGGAAACGAGTGCGTCTGGCAGTTTAAAAACAATGCGGCGCATTGCCGAAAGACTTGGCGAGAATGGTTATGCGGCTGTTGACAGCGAAAATCAGGTTGATATGGCCGGATCGGAACAAGTGATAGAATTTTGCAAAGCGGTAGATAAAAAGAAAAATGATAAGATTACAATCGTCGTGATTCTGGATTGCGGATTTCGGAAATTTGATTTGGAAACAGAAAATGGGACGGTAAATATTGTCAGAGGATATTACCGGTACGATGAAAGGGGATGTCTGCAGAACAGAAGCGTAGTAAGCTATCCGGCTGACGTATGGGAATATACAGAGGAAGGATATTTGATTTTTGAAGGAAGTTATTTTTCAGATGAAGATTTTGTGCTTACGTTAGACGATGCGACGGAGCATACTGCATTGCGGGTACTGCCATTGGACGAAAAATGCAGGGAATTGAACCGAAAGTATATCCTGTCGGTCGGTTACAGGCAGAATAATATATTTCTCACTGATTGGAGTGAGGAAGATTTTGGAGATTTGGATTTTTATGATATATTTGACATTTTTTATCCGCTTTTGTATGAGGAGCCTGTTCCTTATGCTGCAGATGAAAATTTAGGAGTTGGAGCGGTTTATCAGATTCCGGAAGATGTGTTTGAAAATGTCATTCTGTCATATTTTCCGATAGACAGGGAAACGCTTCGGCAAAAGACAACCTATCTTTTGGAGGAGGCGTCTTATGAATACAGGCCGCGAGGTTTTTATGAGGCGGAATATCCGGATATCCCGTATCCGGAAGCAGTAAGTTATACGGAAAATCCGGATGGCACAATTACGCTTGTCGTTCATGCAGTATATCCAAACGGCAATGATTCGATGGCGTATTCTCATAGGACAGTTATCCGTCCGCTGAATGAGAATTGTTTTCAGTATGTATCAAATCAGATGCTGCCCTCTTTCCTTTCGGATGGCATGGAGGGCGGATCTTCAGAAGATGATTCTAATATCTGGTGGCATTCCAGTCGTTTGACAAAGGAAGAATGGATTGAGACATATGGAGGGACAGAATAGTGGAAGGAGTGAAGTGGATCTTAAAAAAACATGGTTTCTTTGCTGCGCTGCTTTGGATTTTTGTTATAATAAGCGGCATTGCTTTGGAGAAAAGAGGTTTTGAAAAGGATACGGAGGAAATGCCGGGAGCGCCTGTTGTGGAGGAACATATCAAAGAAAGCGATACGGAATTATCTTTATGGCTTCTTCCGCAAACGGAAAACTGTCTGTTTACAGAAGCGGAAAAAGAGGAGTTAAAAGATACTGCGCTGACTGCAGCGGCTCAGGTCAGGGAAGTGTATAAAGATATAGAGTTTACAGGCAAACCGTCCTATGGCTCTAATATTAAGGAGTTTACAAAAGAGCAGCGCCGGAAAGCTGTTGCGCTTCTTGGAAGGGCAGGCTATGTCAGCGTTACAGAAGATGTCAATATGGAAAATTATGAAAAAGTGGAAGATTTTTATACTGCATATATGGAAAAACGTGACGCGATGGTGACGATATTCAATGTAAACCGGGACGGCCTGATCGGAGCTGTGACTTTTATATATAGAAACAATGAGTTACAGACATATTATGTGGGGATTGGCTGGCAGAAGGATACCTCTATGCCATACGGCGTAATTAAAGAAACCCTGGTCAGTGATATAGCGGAAATTAAGCTGACGGGAAAAGGGTATTTTATCTATGCGTATAAAGATTTGACGGCCCACTCCAGCTTGCGTCAGTATTGGAGAATAAAACCGCTTTCCGATCAATGCAGGGAATTAACGGCAAAATATGTATATGGGTTAAGCTATGTAAATTACAATGTCCTTGTGACAAACTGGGACAGGAATAATGTAGAAGATATTCTGATGCCCTGTATGTTTGAAGATATATACTGGATACATACCGGAGAAAATTTAAAGACGGAAAACCGGAGAATCCCTGCGGACACATATGAAAAAATAATGACGACATATTTTCCGGTGTCAGTAGAGCAATTACGGGAAAGGTGCGGATATGATGAGGGCAGCGGCTCCTATGCGCATGAAATGATATTTGCAAGTCCGTATCCGCCTTTTGGAGAAGTCGTCGATTATACAGAAAATCCGGATGGAACGATTACGCTTATTGTGGACGGGGTATGGGCTGATTATAATTCTGACCTTGCTTTTACCAATAAAATCGTAGTGCAGCCGTTTGAGGATGGCACATTCAGGTATTTATCCAATTCGATAGAGTCAAAGGAGCTGAAAGCGCCGAGGGGAAATAAATAAAAGGGAGGGGCAGTTATGAAGAAAAGAAGTATATTGCCGTCTGCCGTATTGATATGCAGTGTTTTGTTATGCGTTTGCTATTCCCCTGTACCCTCCGGGACACGCATACCATCTGAAAAAGAAAAGGAAAGAGGATATGATCTTTTAATAGACGCCCGTCAAAGGAAAGAGGCGGAAGATGACTGTAAAAAAATGATGGGGCTGATATCGGAACTATACAAAAATGCAGAGAAAGGCTGTGCGTCCAATGTTGTTATTTCAGATGAAATTATGTATCAAATGGCAGAAAAACTAAAAAGCGCCGGACGACCGGTTATGACGGCGACAATATATTCTAATATGGAAAACTATATGGAGATGGAAGATTTTATAAATGCTTCCACAGAAGGCCGCAGCGGTTCTGCAGTCGTTTATGAAATACATTCGGACGGCGGCATTGGAAGATATCAATATTCTTATGATGGAAAAGATATGTACGTTTTATCCGCAAAAGCTGCATGGGACGGTGATAATAAACCTGTGGTAACATCTGTTTTATATACCAGGATCAAAGAATGGGAATTTACGGACAAAGGATGGTTCTGCTATAAGTTATGCGTACCGGAGTACCCGGAAGTTACTGAAATCGTAGATGGGAGCCGTATGGTCAGAGTATGGCCCATAACAGAAGAAAACAGGAAAATGTCGGAAAAATGTGTATTAGGGTTAGCCTATCAGGGAAATAACCTTTTATGCTCTGATTGGGATGCGGATCATATGGAACATTTGGATTACAATGGGATGTATGAATATTTGTATGCGATGAAATATCAGGAGAAGTTTCCTTCTGAGGAATACCCGGACGGAGCGCCAAAAAATGAGTTTGAGCGTCTGATTATGGAATATCTTCCGGTAACGGCGGAGGAAATACAAAGCTATGCTGCATTTAACGAAGAGAAGCAGACTTACGAATGGGCAAGGCTGGGCTGTTTCAATTACGCACCTTCTTATTTTGGAACTTCTTTTCCGGAGGTTACGAATATCAGGGAAAACAAAGATGGAACGGTCACTTTGACTGTGGATGCAGTGTGCAGCATGATTTTATGCGATGATGCGGTAATCACGCATGAGCTTACGGTACGGTTTGCAGAAGACGGCAGTTTCCAGTATTTGGGAAACAAAATTTTGGATGACGGGATTTCCAATATACCAAAATATCAATACCGGATTATCGGAAAGTGATTATGGCATTGCCTGGCGCCGGAAAGAGGATAGGAAAAAATGAAAACATAAATGACGATTTCATGGATAGCGCAAATCAGGTTTTATTGTTTCCATATCTTCATATCGGATAAGACAGAAAGGGAGATTTCGTATGCTTTGCTCCCTGTGGCATTTTCTGTAGATTGGATGTTGGTTGCAAAAAAGTATGTGTTGTCAGCAGTTTCGATATAGCCAATAAACCAGCCGTTTATATCGTTTTCGTTTATCCGTCCGGTTCCGGTTTTGCCGAAAAAACCGTCGGTTTCAGAGAAAGAGCCTTCTAGGCGCTCATTTCTGCTATTCCGCAGAGAAGAAGGAGAAAGGCGGATGGAATCTTTTACTGCATTTATATGTTCCGGGGCAAAGCCAAAGCGGTTATTGTACAGGTCTGTTAAAAGCGCGACCTGCTCCACAGGAGAAATTTTCAGCGCTGACTGCATCCAGAAGGGGGAAACGCTGTCCGGGCATCCTTTTGTTCCGTCTGGCGGCGACACGGAAAGATCAGAATCTACAGTTTCATTTCCATAGCCTATTTTTTTCATGTAGTTACGGATGGTGGATGCGCCAAGCTGTTTATCTATTTCCTGAAAGTACCAGTTGACGGAGGACCGCATGGCAGAATACAGATCCTGATCTGCGTTCCATGCTTTAAACGGATAGTTGTCTCCATTCCATGCCATGAAAGAATTTTCAGGTGTGATAATGCCTTCTTCCAGTCCAAACAATGCGTCGTATATCTTATAGGTGGAGTTTGGCGCCGTCCGTAAAGTGGCATGCTCCATATCATAAATGTTCCAGGCATCGTTTTTCAGGTCATATAAGACGAAACTTCCCTCGTATCCATGAAAATATGAAGACAGGTCAGGGAATTCAATTTTTTTGGAGGATATGTCCCAGTTATAATAACTTTGTTCTGCCGCATAGGTGGACAGTATCGGGGCAAATCCCAAAAGCATAACAAAGGCAAGAGCAAAAATACATGTCCCCTTTATTTTTTTCCAGACAGAAGGTTTTTTATAAGAAGAAATATTGACAATCCTTTTTTCCATTTGTTTCATGGCTCCGCTGATTCCGGAAGTAAAGGGGAAAGGCATAAGTGAAACTTTTGCTGTAAAGTTTATCAATGTATTGCCATAATCTTCATAGTCGTTTTCGTCAAGAAGCTTCAGGACAGAAGTATCGCAGGCAATTTCCCTGTCGGCGTGCATTTCTTTCAGCGCATACCAAACAAAAGGATTGAACCAGTACAGTATGCCAATAAGGTTCATAAGGCAGCCTGCAATGGAGTCCTTGTGTTTGTAGTGCTGTAATTCATGTAACAGAATATATCGTATATCCGAGGCGTTGAAATGTTTATCCTCTTCGAGGATACCGTTATGCCTGTCGGCAATTGTATGGAAACCCTCTTCGAGGATACCGTTATGCCTGTCGGCAATTGTATGGAAACCCTCTTCGAGGATACCGTTATGCCTGTCGGCAGTTATGTGGAAACCCTCTTCGAGGATACCGTTATGCCTGTCGGCAGTTATGTGGAAATCCGAGATCAGGTGGATTGGAAGGTAAATGCATGGTTTGAACAGTCCTGTAATAATGGGGGACTTCAAAAAGGCAGAGCTGTATATGGGAATGTCTTTTTTTATTTTCATCTCACTTAAACAATTGTTGTATAACATACGGACTTCCCTGTTCTGCAAAGGAAGAGCGGATTTTTTCAGCAAATTTAAGTGCGCTTTTGATTTTACTGCTGACAGCAGCATTGCAAAGATGCCAACTATCCATATTCCAAACAGTATAAGTCCGATTATAGACGGCGTTTTGCTGCTGACGGACAGCGTAAAGTCACTGATTTGTTTTGCAGTGCCAGACGCATTTATATTTACGGTTGTTTCTGTTATGGTTTTCATATTTGGCGCTGTTGTATGTTTCAATTTTTCAAGCCATAGAAGAATCTGTGAAAACCAAAACAGACGGAAAGGCAGAAATGGGACTGCCAGCAGGCCAAGCAGCGGAAACCATAAATTAAACTGCATCCGGCTTGTCAGGCAGCTTTTTAATACCCGTTTTGCCATGAGAAATATAACTATGACAATGCAGATTAGGATATTGCAAAGAGAAAAACGTATTCCAAAATCCGCCATACTAATCCCTCCTGTTTGTTCTTTTGGTGAGAAGCGAGCGCAGGGCGTCTATTTCTGATTCAGAGAGTTTATCATCTTCAATATAGGCGGAAAGCATTGCGGTGATATTCCCGTTATAGTAACGCTTGAGAAAGGAATGGCTTTCCCGCCCAATGTATTCTTTTTCTTCTATCAGAGGTGTATAAACGAATACTCTGCTTTGTTTTTCATAAGAAAGAGCGCCTTTTGTCACAAGACGCTTGATTAAAGTCTGTATTGTCTTTGGACTCCATTTGGTGGTCTGTGTCAATTTATCCGTTATCTCATTGGTGCTGATTGGTGCGTGTTTCCATATGACTTTCATCACTTCAAATTCTGCTTCTGAAATCTGCGGCAATGCTTTCATTTTGAACCCTCCATGATTCTTACAAATGTAATACAGATTATAGTGTATAAAATCAGGAATGTCAATTTTTATTCTCAGCCGTACAAAGTGGCATAAGTCTTAAACTGCGCTTCCTGGAAACTGTGTTCAAAAAAGGATTAGCTCCCTCGGTCTATGGGACAATCATTCGTTCATATATTGAGAATGAGAGGGGTGTTGTCTGTTGAAGCATAGGGAATTTATTTATGTTGGCGAGCCTGTTTTGGAATTGAATGAGCGGGAACACGCAGCATTTCTTATGAATTTTCAAAGGTCGGTTCTTTTGTCATTAGAAAAACGAAACCTGTTGACCGCATCACAGCGAGAAAGCTGTTTGCTTGAACTTGAAAAACAATATTGTCCATATTGGAAAAAGTGACGTCAGGCATAACCGCTTGGCGTTTTTACATAAAGAAATATGGGAAAGCAGAGGATATAAAAATAGAAAAAATCAAATAGAGGGATGTTCTTATGTCGATAGATAAATATGAAACTTTAAATCAAGAAAGAAAAATACAGCGCACAAAGAGAAAAGTCGCCGCATACTGCCGTGTATCTACGGACAGCGAAGACCAGGCCAATTCATTTGAAAGCCAGCAGCGTTATTTCAGACAATATATAGAGCGTAACTCTGATTGGGAGCTTTACGAAATATTTGCGGATGAAGGCATTTCCGGCACGAACACAAAAAAACGGAAAGAGTTTAACCGCATGGTTGCGTGTGCCAGGAATGGAGATTTTGATTTGATTATCACAAAAGAGATTTCTCGTTTTGCGAGGAATACTCTGGACAGTATTTATTATACCCGAGATCTGAAAAAGCATGGGATAGGCGTTATCTTTTTAAATGATAACATCAATACCTTAGACGGTGATGCGGAACTTAGACTTGCCATTATGTCTTCAATTGCACAGGAGGAAAGCCGTAAGATTTCCGAGCGTGTCAAGTGGGGGCAGAAACGTCAGATGGAGCGGGGAGTTGTGTTTGGGAGGAGTATGCTTGGTTATGATGTGAAAGACGGTAAAATGTATATTAACGAAGAAGGGGCAGAAGTTGTCCGTCTTATTTTTCATAAATTCGTCAATGAGAAGAAAGGCGCGCATATCATTGCCCGTGAGCTTTTGGAAGCAGGGATACAACCGATGCGGCGTGTAAAGGAATGGCAGAATACCGTGATTCTCCGTATTATTCGCAATGAGAAATATTGCGGGGATTTGGTGCAGAAGAAAACCTACACGCCTGATTTTCTTTCCCACGAAAAGAAATACAACCGGGGACAGGAGGAATTTGTCATTATCAAAGATCATCACGAACCGATTATATCCCGTGAAATGTTTGAAGAAGCGAACCGTATTTTAGATGCGCGTTCTTTGTCGCAGGAGGGGAAAGCAAAATACAGCAGCCGTTATCCATTTTCCGGTAAAATCAAATGCGGATGCTGCGGTTCCAGTTATGTGGCGCGGTATAAAACACGAAAAAACGGAAGCCGGTACAAAGCATGGCGCTGCAGTGAAGCTGTCAAGCATGGAAGCCCTCATATTGATAAAGCGGGAAATAAAGCTGGCTGTACGGGAATGAGCATACGAAATGAAGATGCGTCTTACATCATGTATCTTGTAATAAGGAGCTTGCAATGTAACAAAAGCAAAATCACAGATCGTTTAATTTCTATTGTCAGGGCCGTTATAGCAATGGACAGCGCAGGTGCAGATATGGAGAAATTGAAATGGAAGATTAAGGTTGCTAAAGAAAAGCGTACAAACCTCATTGACTTTTATCTCTCCGGTAATATTGCCAGAGATGAATTTACAGCGGCAAAGGCAAAATACGATGGTGAAATTGCCGAATTGCAATCCGTTATAGAAAGTATAGGAAAACAAAGAAAAAGTTCTGCAAAGCAGCGGGAGCTTATCGCTGAAATAACGAAAGCGATTAACGGGCTTGTAAACGGTGTGGAATATGAAGATGATTTCTATAAAGAAATCTTAGATAAAATGGTGGTGAACGACCAAGGCCGCATTGATGTGTATTTGACTTCACTTCCTTTTAAATGGAGCTACATGGCTGTAAAAAGCGTAAATTGTTTACAGGGTAAACCGCTAAGAAAGCCTAATCCTCTGAATTAGAAACGTTTAAGTCATTTAGTCAGAGGCAGATCGGCTTTTGCAATAAAAAGAGTCTTTGCTGATGTGCAGTTTCTTTGGAACATTTCAGAGGCTTCTGTACCGATATCAGTCAATATCCCCATTACTTCGCGGTAAGGCATAGAGTATCTCTGTGACAAATACCGCAGACTGGCAGAGATTTCACCATCCGGACCGCCGTATTGACTCATAATAAACTTCGCAATCTGAGGATTCGTTTCTTTAATATTGATCGGATATTCCAGACGTTTTTCATAATTCCACATTAACAATGCCCTCCTTCCCATGGCCATGGCTCTGATGCCCAAATCCAGTGATCGTCGTCTGGCCGCACCAGATCCAGCGTCAGAGGAGCATAGTTTTTAGAATAAAGCTCCAGAGCTTTTTTTCTTTCCTCATTATAATGATGGAAGAAAGCAAGGGCGTCTGCGTCATCAGGATGGGTATCTAAATATAAAGAAATGTCAGTTACAGCGAAGCTGACCTCGTCAATCCACTGGAGAAGCTGTTGTCGGGTCATGCCGTTTTGTCTCAACATGGGCGGCCTCCTTTCCATCCCATAAAGGGTTTGTGCAATTCAGGGAAAATAGTTCCGCATTGCAAGGCTTCATCTGCCTCATAGATAGTTTTAAAGCGCTGCATTGGCACATATGCCATAGCGAGGGGGAAATTATTCACAGACCAATCATCCCTGGCGCGCATTGAGGGGGATGGGCAGAGAGGTCTTTGACACCTTGGCTGACTGCAAGTGTTCATACGATATCTCCTTTTTTGATTTATATCTTTAACGTATGCAGCAGCTTTTTAAAAGTGACAGGGAAAAATACAATTATATTCATTCAAAATGAAAATGAGAACAGGAAATGTAAAAAAGCTGTGAAAATCAAATTGAAGAATAAATATTTTAAAAATTGATTTCCATGCAAAAAAGCCATTGATTTATACTTTGCAGATGTGTTATTATGCCTATGGAAAAGCAGTTTATATATTTAAGAAAGAGGATATGTTATGAGAAGAAGATTATATTTAGCGATAATGATGCTGGGAGCAGGGATGCTCTGGGCCGCAGGATGCGGAAATAAGACGGACGAAGGGAATTCTGTCAGTGGCACGGAATCTACGGAAATGGCTGTTTTTGATTATAACGTAGATGATTATGTAACATTGGGAGAGTATAAAGGGCTTGAGGTGAATTATCCGGTTCCTGCGATGTCAAAGGATGACCTGGAAATGGAAATCGAATATTTGCTGGAAGAGAATACAAAATACAATGAAGTTTCAGACCGAGGGGCAGAAGAGGGGGACTTTATAAACATTGATTATAAAGGAACGATTGCCGGAGA
The DNA here is from genome assembly GCA_910586645.1 of uncultured Lachnospiraceae bacterium. Classification (GTDB taxonomy): domain Bacteria; phylum Bacillota; class Clostridia; order Lachnospirales; family Lachnospiraceae; genus Roseburia_B. The sequence continues at coordinate 22,319 of CAJUIS010000019.1, forward strand.
AGAGTTTGAAGGCGGCAGTGATGCGGGATATGAATTTGAATTGGGAGAAGGAGAGTTTCCGGAAGATTTTGAAAAGAATCTGATTGGAAAGAAAAAAGGAGAGAACTGTACATTTAAAATGACTTTTTCCGATGATTATGACGAAGGTATGGCGGGAAAAGAAGCGGAATTTGCCGTGACTGTAAATTCTGTCAGTGAAGTGGTTGTGCCGGAGTACAACGATGCATTTGTAAAAGAAGTGACGGATTATGATACGGTAAAAGCTTATGAAGAGGCTTTGGAAGCGGATTTGATGACGTCCTCGCAGGAGGAGTCCGTAGAGCTTGCAGGAGGGGACGCTTTACAGGCGGCTGTTGCAAACGCTTCGATTAAGGGATGTCCGGAGGCATTGTATGACGCCTGCTATAACAGTACGCTGAAAGAGTATCAGGAGTATGCGGATATGCTGGACATGGAGCTGTCTGATTTTATAGAAGATGATGAAAGCCTTGACGAAGAGGTGCTTAGTTTTGTCAATGAGATACTTGTGGCTCAGGCGATTGCCAAAAAAGAGGGATTTGAAATTACGGAGAAAAGCTATCAGGAAGACGGAGAAAAGCTGGCCGCTGAGTATGAGTATGAATCATTAAAGGAATTTGAAGCAGATTATGGAAAAATCTATGTGAGAACCAATCTGATGCGTGAAAAAGCGGTTGATTTTCTATATGAGAATGCCAAATTAAAAGAAATGTCACAGGAAGAGTATTATGGCGGCAGCGAATCTTTGGAAGGATCTTTGGAGGAAGCGGAAGATTTGGAGACGGAAATGGGAGAAACAGAGCAAGCCGAATAAGGGTTCTGGAATAATTCTTGCAAAAGAGACAAGATGTGATACAATAAAATAAATAAGAATTTTCAAAGTGACTGGAGAGATTGTATATGGAAGCGGGTTCTGCAAACGGGCTGAAACAGGAGCGAAAGAAGCAGAAAAGGATTTTTATGATAAAGAGGGCGATTATTTGTGTCATGGCAGTCTGGATATTCTTTTCGGTCGGGATCTGTGCCAGTCTGTTGATTAAGGTACATAGACTGGAAGAGAAGATGGAGTATCTGCTGGATAATTTTACGGTAAGCGGACAGATAGAAGCAGAGTCCAAGAATACAACGTCAGATGCAGGTGAAAGCGCATACTTTGATCTGGAACAGGCGGCTGGAAATTTTGAAGATGAAGAAGATTATGATATTGTGCAGGCGGTAGATCAGGAAGAAAATATAGCGCAGCCTAGAGATGCGCATAAGGTATATCTGACTTTTGACGACGGGCCAAGCGGCAGTACGGCAGAGATTCTGGATATTTTAAAAAAATACGACTTGAAGGCGACATTTTTTGTGATTGGAAAGAAGGGCAAAGAGGCCAGAGCCCTGTACAGAAGGATTGTGGACGAAGGGCATACTCTGGCAATGCATTCGTATTCACATAAGTATAATAAGTTATATAAATCAAGAGAATCCTTTGAAGAAGATTTTTCAGATATCCAGAACTATTTATATGAAGTAACCGGAGAAGAGTGTCTGTTCTATCGTTTTCCGGGCGGCAGCAGCAATCGTGTGAGCAATACGGATATGACGAAGTTCATTTCGTATTTGAATGAACAGGGGATTACGTATTTTGACTGGAATGTATCCAGCGGAGATGCAACTTCACAGACATATACACCGGAAGAGCTGGTGGAAAATGTTATGACAGACGTAGTGAAATACAAGACGTCTATTGTGCTTATGCATGATGCGGAAACAAAAGCGTCTACAGTGAAGGCTCTTGAGCCAATGATAAAAGCGTTGCAGAAGATGGGGGCTGAGATATTGCCTGTGGATGAAAATACAACTGTCGTTCAGCATATTGCGGCGGCAAGTGTGAAATAGAAGCAGACAACAGAAAATGGAGGATTTGAAATGGGTTTTTTTAAAGATTTTAAGGATGACTTTTCTCAGGCGGTGAATGAGCTGATTCCTGAAGAAGATGGAAATACGGAAGATGATGATATTCTTGCAGATGACGACATGGTAGTGGACACTTTGGATTTGGACGTGGATATGGAATCCGGATTTTCACAGTTGAACGGGCTTCTGGAACAGGTAGTGGAAACGTCTTCTGCACAGTCTGCCGTGAAACAGCAGGGTATGGAGGATTTGGAAAGGAATTTTACAAAAGAAATCGGACAATCAGATACAAAATCGGCAATGGAGGAGAGGACGAGGATGAACGAAGAGACTTCAGCAGTAAATGTAAATCAGATTCTTGGCATAAATCCGGAAGATATTTCTGATGAAACGACTGTGATCACAGAAGGCGCTCAGATTAAAGGCGACATCAGTTCTGACGGTTCAATTGACATTCGGGGAAAGATCAAAGGCAATGTAAAATGCAATGGAAAGCTGATGATTACAGGCGTTTTGGAAGGCGACAGCAATTCCTCTGAATTTTTTGCGGACGCTGCAAAAATTGACGGAGAGGTGCAGAGTACCGGAACGGTAAAAATCGGTATCGGTTCAGTGGTGATTGGAAATATAACTGCAACTTCCGCTGTTGTTGCCGGAGCGGTAAAAGGGGACATTGATGTGCGCGGGCCGGTTGTCATAGATACGTCAGCAGTGATTATGGGGAATATCAAATCGCGTTCTGTGCAGATTAATAATGGAGCGGTAATTGAAGGGTTCTGTTCCCTGTGTTATGCAGAGATTGATATGCAGGGACTGTTCGATGAGAAAGAGGAGAATTGACAGATATGAAGCGGGTTTTATTGAAATTGAGCGGAGAGGCGCTGGCTGGCGATAAGAAAACGGGTTTTGACGAGTCTACCGTGATGAAAGTGGCCGGACAGGTAAAGGAACTGATTGACAGAAAGATACAGGTGGGCGTTGTAATTGGCGGCGGAAATTTCTGGCGGGGCCGTACGAGCGAGACGATTGACCGCGCCAAGGCAGATCAGATTGGAATGCTTGCAACAGTTATGAATTGCATATACGTATCGGAGATTTTCAGGGCTGTCGGCATGATGACGCAGATATTGACGCCGTTTTCCTGTGGGTCGATGACAAAGCTTTTTTCAAAAGACCGCGCGAATAAGTACTTTGCACATAATATGGTTGTATTTTTTGCAGGAGGAACAGGACATCCGTATTTTTCAACAGACACTGCGACAGTTCTTCGGGCGGTTGAGATTGAGGCGGACGGCATTCTTCTGGCAAAGGCGGTTGACGGCGTTTATGACAAAGATCCGAAATCCGATCCGGATGCAAAACGCTATGACAGCATTTCAATTGAAGAGATCATAGAGAAAAAGCTTTTGGTTGTCGATATGACGGCGTCAATTATGTGTATGGAAAATAAAATGCCGATGTATGTATTTGCTCTAAATGAAGAAAACAGTATTGTCAAAGCGATATCGGGGCATTTTAATGGAACAAAAGTGACGGTGTAGAATGAGGAGGTTAAGTTATGGATGCAAGATTAGAGCTATTTGAAACAAAAATGCAGAAATCATTAAAGAATCTTGAAGAGGAATATGGTGCAATTCGTGCAGGACGCGCCAATCCTCATGTGCTTGATAAAATAAAGGTGGATTATTACGGAACGCCGACCCCGATTCAGTCTGTGGCGAATGTCAGCGTGCCGGAACCCAGGATGATTCAGATTCAGCCATGGGAAAAGTCTATGGTGAGAGAGATTGAAAAAGCAATTTTAACTTCGGATCTGGGAATTAATCCGACGAACGACGGTTCTGTTATCCGTCTTTCTTTCCCGGAGCTGACGGAAGAACGCAGAAAAGATCTTGCAAAAGACATTAAGAAGAAAGGTGAGAATACAAAAGTTGCCGTTCGTAATATCCGGCGCGACGCGAACGATTCTTTTAAAAAGCTGGCAAAAGAAGACGTGTCGAAGGATGAGATAAAGGATCTTGAAGACGCCGCGCAGAAAATGACGGATCGATACATTGGATTGGTGGAAAAAGCGGTAGAGGCGAAAACAAAAGAGATTCTTACGGTATAACAGAACGATGGACAAGCGTGGGGGCACTGCATGATGCGTGTCCCCATTTTCACCATAACAGCAGAAGGAGAAACAGGAAACTATGGTACCAAATCATGTTGCGATTATTCTGGACGGAAACGGAAGATGGGCAAAGGCAAAAGGAATGCCAAGGAATTACGGGCATACGATGGGAGCGAAAAATGTAGAAGTAATTTCAAAGGCGGCGTACGATCTGGGCATCCGGTATCTGACGCTGTATGCGTTTTCTACGGAGAACTGGAACCGGCCCAAGAGCGAAGTAAATGCGCTGATGGCATTGCTGGAGTCTTATTTGAAGAATTGTCTGAAAACGGCGAAAAAAAATCATATCCGTGTCCGGGTAATTGGAGACGTTACCCGTTTGAATGAAAAGTTCCAGAAGAACATCAAAGAACTTGAGGCCGCATCAGAGAATTATGACGGGCTGCGTCTGCAGATTGCCATTAATTACGGGAGCAGGGATGAAATGCTGCGCGCCATGCAAAAAATGCTAAAAGAACAGGAAAAAGGAGAGTTTTTGACAGAGGAACTGAATGAAGAAAAATTTGCGTCCTATCTGGATACGGCCGGGATTCCGGATCCGGATCTTTTGATTCGTACAAGCGGAGAGCAGCGTCTGTCTAATTATCTGCTCTGGCAGCTTGCATATTCTGAATTTTATTTTACCGATACGCCCTGGCCGGATTTTAATGAAGAGGAATTAAAACGGGCTGTGGAAGCATATAGTGCCAGAGACAGAAGATATGGCGGAATCGGAGAGGGAGAACAGTCAAATGTTTAAAACGAGGCTTTTAAGTGGAATTATATTGGTGATTCTGGCTCTGTTTCTGATTGTAACAGGCAAAGAGGCGCTGCTTTTTTCGCTTCTTTTGATTTCGCTGACCGGTATGTATGAATTGTATCGTATTTTTCATATAGAAAAAAGTATGGCCGGATTGACAGGGTATCTGTCGGTGGTTTTATTTTATGCAAATCTCTGGCGTCCTGTGTGGAAAGAATCTATGGCATTTGTATTGGCTGTTCTTGTGGGATTGATGTTTGTCTATGTATTTACGTATCCCAAATATAAGACAGAACAGATTCTGGCGGCTTTTTTCGGCGTATTTTATGTAGGGGTTATGCTCTCTGACATTTATCAGACAAGAATGCTTATGGGGGGCGCTTACATTGTCTGGCTGATTTTCCTCTGTTCCTGGGGATGCGACACCTGCGCTTATTGTGTCGGCGTTTTAATTGGAAAGCATAAAATGTCGCCTAAATTAAGCCCGAAAAAGTCAGTGGAAGGAGCTGTCGGCGGCGTAATTGGAAGTATGCTTTTAACGCTGCTCTATGTCTGGGTTTTCCGGGAGCCGATGCAGGCAGGGATACGCGAACAGATTTTGTTTGCGGCAATCGGAGGAGCGGGAGCTTTGATTTCCATGGTGGGAGATTTGGCGGCCTCTGCAATTAAGCGTAATTATGAAATTAAGGATTATGGGAAACTGATACCAGGACACGGCGGAATTTTAGACCGGTTTGACAGCGTGATTTTTACGGCTCCGGTGGTCTATTATCTGGCGGTATATTTGATTTAACAGAGGTATAAGATGAAAAAAATTGCAATACTTGGTTCGACTGGCTCTATCGGCACGCAGACGCTTGCAGTGGTCAGGGAACAGAAGGATATCAAAGTGACGGCAGTTGCAGCCGGCAGCAACACTGTTTTGCTGGAAGAGCAGATACGGGAATTTAAGCCGAAGCTTGCGGCTGTATGGGAGGAAGAGAAAGCGAAGGATTTAAGAGTCCGGACGGCAGATCTGGATGTAAAAATTGTATCCGGAATGGAAGGGCTTTTGGAAGCGGCAGCAGAACAGGAAGCGGAAATGGTTGTGACGGCAGTCGTGGGAATGCTTGGAATCCGGCCGACAGTTGCGGCAATTTTGGCGGGAAAACAGATTGCGCTTGCCAATAAGGAAACGCTTGTGACGGCCGGACATATCATCATGCCGCTGGCAAAAGAGAACAATGTCCGCATTCTTCCGGTGGACAGCGAACACAGCGCCATATTCCAGTCTTTACAGGGAGAGGATGAAAATGAAATTCACAAGATTATTCTGACGGCTTCCGGCGGGCCGTTCCGGGGAAAGACAAAAGAAGAACTTGCGCATATTTCCCCTGCGGATGCGTTAAAGCATCCAAACTGGTCAATGGGCAGAAAAATTACAGTTGACTCTTCTACGCTGGTGAATAAAGGTCTGGAAGTCATAGAGGCGAAATGGCTGTTTGACGTGCGGCCGGAGCAGATTCAGGTGACAGTTCATCCGCAGAGCGTCATTCATTCTGCCGTAGAATGGAAAGACGGGGCCGTGATTGCGCAGCTTGGGACGCCGGATATGCGTCTGCCGATTCAATATGCGCTGTATTATCCCAAACGCCGTACGTTAAGCGGAAAGCGTCTGAATTTTACAGAGCTTGGAACGCTTACCTTTGAAGATGCGGATACGGATACGTTCCGGGGACTGGATCTTGCATATGAAGCGTTAAGACGGGGCGGCAATGCGCCTGCCGTATTTAATGCGGCAAACGAAAAAGCAGTGGCAATGTTTTTGGATGAAAAAATATCTTTTTTGACAATCCCCAAAATCATTGAAGAATGCATGGAGGAAAGCGTATTTTTGGAAAATCCGGATATTGAGCAGATTCTTTGGACAAAAGATACAGTCGATCAGTATATAGAAAGCAGGTGGTAATTTGAAATTTATTATAGCAATTTTAATATTCAGCGCAGTAATTTTATTCCATGAGCTTGGACATTTTCTGCTGGCAAAAAAAAGCGGGATCCGGGTCAATGAATTTTGCCTGGGACTTGGCCCGACGCTGTTTGGCGTGACAAAAGGAGAGACGAAATATTCCATTAAGCTTTTCCCTTTTGGCGGCGCCTGTATGATGGAAGGAGAAGATGAAGAAAGCCAGGATGACAGGGCTTTTGGGAAGAAATCCGTGTGGGCGAGAATCAGCGTCGTTGTGGCCGGGCCGGTGTTTAATTTTATTCTGGCGTTTTTTCTGGCCTTTATTCTGATAAGCTGTATGGGAGTGGACATTCCTTCGATTTCAGGAGTCAGCAAAGGCTCTGCCGCACAGGAGGCCGGTATGCGGGAAGGGGACGTCATAGTAAAAATGAACGGCAAGAATATCCATTTTTACAGGGAAGTCAGTATGTATACATTTTTTCACCCGGGCGAATCGTTGGACATTACGTATGAACGGGATGGGGAACGGTTTACGTCGGAAGTAAAACCGAGATATGATGAAGAAAGCGGCAGATATCTGATTGGAATTATAAACAATTATGAGCGCAAGAAAGGGAATGTGCTGTCGAATTTAAAATACAGCGCATATGAGGTGAAATACTGGATCTGGTCTACGTTACAGAGCCTTAAACTGCTTGTGACGGGAAAAGTCAGCGTAAATGAAATGTCCGGCCCTGTGGGAATTGTAAAAGGCATTGGGGACGTCTATGACGCAAGCAGAGACGACGGGATGTTTTACATTTTTGTCAATATGCTGAATTTTGCGATTCTTTTGACGGCAAATCTGGGCGTGATGAATCTGATCCCGCTTCCGGCATTAGACGGAGGCAGGCTGGTATTTCTGATCCTGGAGGCAGTCCGGAAGAAAAAGGTCGATCCGGATAAGGAAGGCATGGTTCATTTTGTCGGGATTGTGCTTTTGATGGGACTTATGGTACTTGTGATGTTTAATGACATTCGAAAGATATTCTTTTAGAAAGGACTGGAAGGAGACATGAAACGAGCGGAGACAAAAGAGGTAAGAATAGGAAACCGCATAATAGGAGGAAACAATCCCATTCTGATTCAGTCTATGACGAATACAAAGACGGAAGATGCGGCGGCCACTGTGTCGCAGATAAAAAGGCTTGCGGCGGCGGGATGTGACATTGTGCGCTGTGCGGTTCCGACTATGGAAGCGGCGCAGGCGATTTCTCTGATTCAGAAAGAGATTGAAATTCCTCTGGTGGCGGACATTCATTTTGATTACCGTCTGGCGATTGCCGCGATAGAGTGCGGTGCGGATAAAATTCGCATCAATCCGGGAAACATCGGAAGCAGTGAGAAGCTTCGCGCCGTCATTTCTGCGGCAAAGGAGAGGAATATTCCTGTCCGCGTCGGAGTCAACAGCGGTTCTTTGGAAAAAGAGCTGGTAGAGAAATACCATGGCGTTACTGCGGAAGGCATTGTGGAAAGCGCTTTGGATAAGGTGCATAAAATCGAAGATATGGGCTATGACAATCTTGTTATCAGCATCAAATCTTCGGATGTGCTGATGTGCGTAGAAGCGCATGAACGGATTGCAAGGCAGACAAGCCATCCGCTTCATGTGGGCATTACGGAAGCGGGGACAGTCGTAAGCGGAAATATTAAATCTTCGATTGGGCTTGGCCTTATTCTGCATCAGGGAATCGGCGATACGATCCGCGTGTCTTTAACAGGGGATCCGCTGGAAGAGGTTAAGTCCGCAAAATTGATTTTAAGAACGCTTGGGCTTCGGAAAGGCGGAATAGAAGTCGTTTCTTGCCCGACCTGCGGAAGAACGCAGATTGATCTGATTGGGCTTGCAAACCAGGTGGAAAATATGGTGGCGGATATTCCGTTAGATCTTAAAGTGGCAGTTATGGGCTGCGTAGTGAACGGGCCGGGAGAGGCAAGGGAAGCGGATATTGGAATTGCCGGAGGGATCCATGAGGGCCTGATTATCAAGCATGGAGAAGTGTATAAGAAAGTTCCGGAGAAAAAGCTGCTTTTAGAACTCCGGCATGAATTATTAAATTGGAGTGAGTGACGTGGCAAAGAGTTTTTTTGAGGTATTTCCGACCCTGTCTTTGAATGATGAACTGAAAAAACTGCTGTCTGAAACGGAAATCACAAAGGTAAGTGCGAATCGTAACAGGACGTCGATTCGCATTTCCCTTTTTGGAAAGCATTTGATTCCAAAAGACGAAATTTTCCGGCTGGAAGCGGAAATCGGAGCGCAGCTTTTTCCAGGACAGCGCCTGGAAGTGAAAATTATTGAAAAATTTCAGCTTTCGGAACAGTATACGGCAAAAAGGCTGATGGAAGTTTATAAAGAAAGCATCGGAAAAGAACTGCACGCATACAGTCTGCTGCTTTACCGCGTGTTCCGGAATGCGGAAATCGTATTTTCGGATGAAAAAAGAATGCGGCTTATTTTGGAGGATACGCTTGTTGCAAGGGAGCGTTCAGATGAGCTGGTGCGCATTTTGGAGAAGATTTTCTGTGAACGGTGCGGCATGGATTTGATTGCGGAGCTGTCTTACCGGCAGAAAAAGGGGAACAGCCGGATCAAAAATGCCGATTATGTCATTGCGCAGGAAATTAAAAATGTCGTTCAGATGGCAAAAAGCGCAGGAGAAAAGCAGGAAGAGCAAAAGGCGGATGAAACTGCGGCGGGAGAGAAGAAAAAGACGTTTGCAGAATCAAAACGACTGGTATCTTCCGGTAATCCGAATGTCGTTTACGGCAGAGATTTTGACGAGGAAGAAATCGCCATAGACAAAATTACGGGAGAAATGGGAGAAGTTGTGATCAAAGGACAGGTTCTCAGCCTGGATACAAGAGAGATCCGGAATGAGAAAACGATTCTGATTCTTTCGGTAACAGATTTTACAGATACGATTGTACTGAAAATTTTCACAAAAAACGAGGGGCTTCCTGAATTATTAAGTCACATTAAAAAAGGGACGTTTTTGAAAATAAAAGGAATTACCACAATCGATAAATTTGACAGCGAACTTACGATTGGCTCGATTGCAGGGATTAAAACAATTCCGGATTTCCGCGGCAAAAGAACGGATAAAAGCCCTGTGAAACGCGTGGAGCTGCACTGCCATACCAAAATGAGCGATATGGACGGCGTTTCGGATGTAAAAGACATTATCGGGCGCGCAAAAGCGTGGGGGCATAAAGCGATCGCCATTACAGATCACGGCAATGTACAGTCGTTTCCGGAAGCAAACCATGCGCTTTCCAAAGACGATGACTTTAAAATTATTTACGGTGTGGAAGCATACCTGGTTGACGATCTGAAATCTTTTGTGAAAAATGCAAAAGGGCAGAGCCTGGAAGGCGTTTATGTTGTATTTGATTTGGAGACGACGGGATTTTATCCGGTGAACAATAAAATCATAGAAATCGGCGCCGTAAAAGTGGAAAACGGAAACATTACGGAGCGTTTTTCCTCATTTGTCAATCCGCAGGTTCCGATTCCCTATGAAATTGAAAAACTGACTCATATTGATGATTCTATGGTGATGGGTGCGAAAACGATAGAGGAAGTATTGCCGGAATTTATGGAGTTTTGTAAAGACGCTGTTATGGTTGCCCATAATGCGGATTTTGACATGGGCTTTATCCGGTATAATTTAAAGCGGCAGAATATGGAACGGGAATTTACGGTTGTGGATACGGTGGCTCTGGCAAGAACACTGCTTCCTGGATTGAACAATGCAAAACTTCATACCGTGGCAAAGGCGCTTGGCGTTACGCTTGCCAATCATCACCGGGCGGTGGACGACGCGGGCTGTACGGCGGAGATTTTTGTTAAATTCATACAGATGCTGCGCGGAAGGGGCATTGAGGATTTGGCTCAGTTAAATGAGCTTAGCGTATCTTCTCCCGATACGGTCAGAAAAATGCCGTCTTATCATGCGATTATTCTGGCGTCGAATGACATCGGAAGAATTAATTTATACCGGCTGATCTCTATGTCCCATTTGACTTATTTTCAGAAACAGCCCAGAATTCCAAAAACGGAATATTTAAAACATAAAGAGGGGCTGATTATCGGCTCGGCCTGTGAGGCAGGAGAATTATATCAGGCAGTTTTAAACTGCAGGCCGGAAGAAGAAATTGTACGGCTTGTGGAATTTTACGATTATCTGGAAATCCAGCCTCTCGGAAACAATGAATTTATGATTGCGAATGAAAAAAGCCGGGTGGAAAACAGGGAGGATCTAAGGGAAATCAACCGCAAAATCGTAAAATTGGGAGAACAGTTTCACAAGCCCGTAGCCGCAACCTGCGACGTGCATTTTTTAGATCCGGAGGACGAAGTTTACCGCCGTATTATTATGGCGGGCAAAGGGTTTAAAGACGCGGACAATCAGGCGCCTTTGTATCTTCGCACGACAGAAGAGATGTTAAAAGAATTTGATTATCTGGGATTTGAAAAAGCAGAAGAGGTCGTGATTACAAATCCAAATAAAATTGCAGATATGTGTGAAAAAATCGCGCCTGTCCGTCCCGATAAATGTCCTCCGGTCATTGAAAATTCCGATCAGATGCTGCGGGACATCTGCCACAATAAGGCAAGACAGATGTATGGGGACAAACTGCCGCAGATTGTAAAAGAGCGTCTGGAACGGGAATTAAATTCTATTATATCCAACGGATATGCCGTTATGTATATTATTGCGCAGAAGCTGGTCTGGAAATCGAATGAAGACGGTTATCTGGTGGGTTCCCGCGGTTCCGTCGGCTCTTCTTTTGTGGCTACAATGTCGGGAATCACGGAAGTGAATCCGCTGCAGGCGCATTATCTTTGTCCGAAGTGCCATTACAGTGATTTTGATTCACCGGAGGTAAAGGCTTTTTCCGGAAGGGGAGGCTGCGATATGCCGGATAAGAACTGCCCGGTCTGCGGGAAACCTTTATCAAAAGAGGGTTTTGACATCCCATTTGAAACATTTCTTGGATTCAAAGGAAATAAAGAGCCGGATATTGATTTGAATTTTTCCGGCGAATACCAGAGTAAAGCGCACGCTTATACGGAAGTTATATTTGGAAAAGGTCAGACATACCGCGCAGGAACAATTGGAACTCTTGCGGATAAAACGGCGTTTGGCTACATTAAAAATTATTATGAAGAACGGGGAATACATAAAAGAAACTGCGAAGTAAGCCGTATTGTGCAGGGCTGCGTCGGTATCCGCAGAACGACGGGACAGCATCCGGGAGGGATTATCGTCCTTCCGAAGGGCGAAGAGATTGATTCCTTTACTCCGGTGCAGCATCCGGCAAACGATATGACGACCAATATTGTGACAACGCATTTTGACTATCATTCCATTGATCACAATCTGCTGAAGCTTGACATATTAGGACACGACGATCCGACCATGATCCGGATGCTGCAGGATTTGACAGGATTAGATCCGCAGAAGATACCGCTTGATGACGCTTCTGTTATGTCTTTGTTTAAAAATACAAGCGCCCTTTTGGTCAGCCCGGAAGATTTAAACGGATGTCCGCTTGGGGCGCTTGGGATTCCGGAGTTTGGAACAGATTTTGCGATGCAGATGGTTCTGGACGCAAAACCGCAGGAGTTTTCGGATTTAATCCGGATTTCCGGCCTTTCCCATGGCACGGACGTATGGCTTGGCAATGCGCAGACTTTGATTGAAGAAGGAAAAGCGACAATTTCCACAGCAATCTGTACCAGGGATGACATTATGGTTTATCTGATCCATATGGGACTGGACAGCGAATTGTCGTTTACAATTATGGAATCGGTGCGGAAAGGAAAAGGCTTAAAGCCGGAGTGGGAAAAGGAAATGACGGCGCATGGGGTGCCGGACTGGTACATCTGGTCCTGCAAAAAGATTAAATATATGTTTCCGAAGGCCCATGCGGCGGCTTACGTTATGATGGCGTGGCGGATTGCCTACTGTAAGGTTTTTTACCCTTTGGCTTATTATGCGGCTTATTTCAGCATTCGTGCGACGGGATTTAATTATGAGCTGATGTGCCAGGGAGAAGAACGGCTGAATTATTTTATGCGGGACTATGAAAGGCGAAAAGACTCCCTTACGAAAAAAGAGCAGGACACTTACCGGGACATGAGGATTGTCCAGGAAATGTACGCCAGAGGATTTGAATTTTTGCCTCTGGACGTTTATTGTGCGAAAGCTTCGCGTTTTCAGATTATGGAAGGAAAGCTGATGCCTTCTCTTGGAACGATTGACGGTATGGGGGAGAAAGCCGCGGAGGCCGTGGAAGAAGCGGCCAGGGACGGGAAGTTTTTGTCCAGGGATGATTTCAGGCAGAGGACAAAGGTAAGCAAGACAGTGATTGATTTGATGGCGGATTTGGGGATTTTGGGGGATCTTCCGGAATCAAACCAGTTGTCATTGTTTGATTTTGCGGGGGAACGGCATACGATAGCCGGCAGTTAGTTTTTGAATCGTATTTTTTTAGAAAGAAAAAATACCGGAATCCTTATGAGATTCCGGTATTAATTAAAAAAGAAAGCCGATAGTCGGACTCGAACCGACGACCTACGCATTACGAATGCGTCGCTCTACCAACTGAGCCATATCGGCATTTCTTGACCACGCTTAAATACTATACATTATTTTTTGAAACTTTTCAAGTGTTTTTTTCATTTTTTTTAAAAAAATTCTGTTTTTTTGAGAAAACAAAAAGGAGAAAGCGGTATGTATAAAGCGGACGGACTGGTTTGCTTCGGAAGAATAAAAGGAAGCGGCAGGAGAAAAGAACATACGTCAGCGGAACAGCTTTTAAAATACGCGGCGGAAAAATTTTTTTGTATGGAGTTTGACATAAATGCGATACAAAAACAAGAGCATGGAAAACCATATTATGCAAAAGATGAACGGGTACAGTTCAATGTCAGCCACTGTAAAGATTTTGCCGCCGCGGCAGTTTCCGGCTGGCAGGTTGGAGTGGATGTTGAAGGACGCCGCAGAGTAAACAGGAGAACGGTGATGAAATGCTGCGGAAAAGAAGAGATTTTTTATGTTTTTGGGGAGACCGCAGAAGAAAAAAGCGGAGACGTTATTTTGACAGAAGCGGAGTCCCGTCGTTTTTTGCATCTCTGGACGTTAAAAGAAAGTTATGTAAAGATGACGGGAGAAGGAATGCGGACGCCGTTTGCCCGCGTTTGTTTTGACTTATCCGGCAGAACAGAAAATGCGGAAAAACAGGTGAGGGAGATTTTGGGAGCCTTTCCGGACTGCCGTCATTTTCTGTATCTGGATCAGGGGCTGACAGCGGCGCTTTCGGTACGCTGCCCCGGGCTTTTACGGCAGCCGGAATTTTTATGGGAATTTGCAGATGGAAAAATTTTACAGTGATTGGTTGAATATTTTTCTGAAAGAGAGTATAATTCTGCTTATGATATGGAAGAAAATATTGGATTGATAATCTCATTGTATAAAAATGGGATTTGCAAAAAAGAACAATTCGTGTAAAAAGTCTGAGGGATTTTGCAATGGAGGTAAGGAAAACGCCATGAAAAAGAAGACAGGAAACGTAAAAAAAATAGTGTTATCGCTGATTGTGGCAAGTATGATTTTATCGGTACAGGAAATCCCGGTGTTGGCGGAGACAGAGACAAAAACAGCAGATGTGCAAGAGGAAAGCGGCAGGCCGTCTCCGTCAAATCCGGTTCATCATTGTACAGGGTTAAATGACGGCACGGATACGACAGACTGGAGTTATGTGTATTTTGGAAGTTACCCGCAGGAGGAAGTTCTGAAAGAGGAACTGACGGAAGATATTGCCGCAGCTTCCTATGATGCGAATGGAGATGCGTGGGTGGACGGAACGAAATACCGCAGAATCAGCAAAAGAGATACAAATCATGGAGATTATTTTGGAGATGAGACATATCGTTATTTTAAATGGAAGAGGATTAAATGGCGCGTATTGAAAAATGATGGAAACGAGTTGTTTGTCATGGCCGATCAGGGGTTAGACTGTAAAAATTACAACGATACGAAAGATTCTGTTACATGGGAAAACTGTACGCTTCGGAATTGGCTGAACAGTGATTTTTACAATACGGCGTTCAGTGGCAATGAGCAGGATGCAATTGTGGAACAGACGGTTGTGAATGAGGATAACCATTTTTATAATGTGAACGGCGGGAATAATACAAGGGATAAAGTGTTTCTGTTTTCTATTTCAGAAATGATGAATTCCGGCTATGGATTTTGCGGGAATGATAAAACGCGTTCTGTAAGCCGTCAGGTGAAGGCAAGTAATTATGCTTATGCAAGAGGAGCGGATGTTTATTCCGACGTTCATCTAGGAGGCGATCCAAAAGGCGTTTGGTGGCTTCGGACGCCGGGCTTTGGACAGGAGGGGGCTTCAGGCGTCAGTTATTTTGGAAATGTTCTTTGGGGCGGAGCCGAGGTGAATTGTCCCAGTTATGCAATTGTGCCGGGTTTGTACATAAATATGTCTTCAAAATTCTGGTATACCTCAGACGACGGAAGCAGCGGGGAAGCAGGAGGAGAAACGGGAAATGAAAAGGCTGTGGTCAGCCATTTTCAGATAGAGGCTTTTAAAGATGCTTATATGGGAAAAGAAACGATTATATCCGGGACATTGGATTTTTCAGATGACGCAGCGGCGTCCGAAGCTGTTTTGGAAGAAGAGATTTCTGCCGTTAAATGGGAAAGCAGCGCGCCTGAGATAATCAGCAGTGCGGAAATAGGCTGTTCGGGAATTCTGGAGACGGATAAACGTTCCGCAGCGCTGCAGATGGATGTCGTTCCCAAAAAGACAGGAACTGTAATTGTCAGGGGAACAACATCAAATGGTTTGACGGCAAGCTGTGAAATTACTGTCCGCAAACCGGAAGGAACCGGAGGAAATGACGGAACACTCCCTTTGAATCCGGTGCACCACTGTACAAAAAGAGATGATGGTACAGATGCGACAGAGTGGAGTTATGTGTATTTCGGAAGCTATCCGCAGACGGAAGTTACAAGGAGAGAGCTGACGGAAGCTGTTACCGGAGCCTCTTACAATGCGGATGGGGATGCATGGGTAAACGGAGCGAAATACCGCAGAATCAGCAAAAAAGATGTAAATGATGAAGCGTATTTTGGAAATGAATCATATCGTTACTTTAAATGGGAGAAGATCCGGTGGCGTGTGATGAAGAATGACGGACATACACTGTTTGTCGTAGCGGATCAAGGACTGGATTGTAAAGACTATAATGAAGAATATACTTCGGTGATATGGGAAAATTGCACATTGCGGGATTGGCTGAACCATGATTTTTATGATATGGCATTTAGCCAAAGTGAACAGAGCGCTGTTGTGGAACAGATTGTAGCAAACGAAAGAAATCCTTATTTTGGCACGGGAGAGGGAAACGATACGAAAGATAAAGTGTTTCTTCTTTCTTTTTCAGAAGCGCTGAATCCTGAATATGGATTTTGTGAAGATTACAGCATATATTCCGTAAGCCGCCGGATGATGACAAGTGATTATGCCCGTATAAGGGGAGCATGCTCTTATGGGGACAGCGTTACAAATGGAAAAGCCAGTTGTTATTGGTGGCTGAGAACGTCGGGCGGCGGGACAGATTCCGCTGCGCTCGTTATTTACTGCGGATATCTCCAAAGAAGGGGAGTTTTTGTAAACACGCACAATAATGCATGCGTACCGGCTTTGCATATAAATTTGTCTTCGGATTCCTGGTCTTTAGAAGACAGCGGGACGAATCCGGATCCGGGCGCAGGGATTCAAAAACCGGCCGCAGGAAACGATTCCGATGTACAGGCTGAAACAGAAAAGAATCCGGAAAAAATCATATTGAAACCAACCTCTGTGAATGGACGGCTGAAAGCAAAATCAAAGGGTTTTCTTGTATCTTGGAAAAAACGCAAATCTGTGACGGGATATCAGATCCAGTATTCTGCAAGCAGGAAATTTACGAAAAAGACAACGAAGCTTAAGAACGTTAAAGGCACCTCAAAGACAAAACTGACAGTAAAGAAATTGAAAGCCAGAAAGAAGTATTATGTCAGAGTCCGGACTTATAAAATTGTAAAGGGTACAACGCATTATTCCGAATGGTCAAAAAGCAAAAGCGTTACGACAAAACGATAAAGCGGAAAAGCCTGCCGGAAATTTGACAAATCCTGTGCGAAGATATAGAATAGGTGGGGAAGTTTTACAGTTGTTTGACAGAATATACCAATAATAAGGGGCGGTTTTATGAAAAAGTATGTAAAAAAAGCGAGGATGATGATTCTGGGTCTGGCGATTTTTTTTACAGGGATTGTCTCACCGGAAGCGGATGCGTTTGCTGCGGCTCTGGATACGGCTGTGAAGTCGCACAGTTTCCATCAGTATGCATGGCCGGGCAATACGGATACGACTATGGATGCGATTGTGTATTATACGCCGCATGGAAATTCGGCTTCCAGAGAATATTGCCTGTATTCCTTTTCAAAATTTTCCAATCCGACAAGCAGCAACAGAAAAGTAGCGACGGTATCGGTCAAAAAGGAAGATAAAGTATGGGTGTTAAAGGTTTTATTGAAGAAAACGGGAACGACTACGATTTCCTATCGCGATACAGGCGTTAAAAGCAGTTTTCTGCTGACGGTAAAGAATTATCCGTCTCCTGTAGCGTCGTTAAAGATTGGTTCAGCATCGCTTACTTCTAAATTTAAGAATTCGTGTCAGATTTCCGGGAAAAAGCTGAGCGGGAAGATACAGGCGAAAGGGAAAAACGGATGGAAACTTGCATCGGCCTGGAAATTTAAAATCAGTTCTCTGACTTCAAATGAAAACACGGAACAGATTCATCTTAATTTAAAGAAGAAGATAACCGTGGAAAAGGGATACCGTCTCTGCCTTCAGTTCCAAAAGGGAGAACAGGAAGTAATAATCCGATATGATGCAAAGTAGAGAAAAAGTACCGGAAAAGCAATTTTCCGGTACTTTGTAAATTAAACTGTACCAGAGGGGACAGGGAAGGTGGAAAATGCGGCAGAACCAGGACAGAAGCATTCCGGGCGGTTATGCCAGTTGAAAACGGACGGAAGGAGAGAAATTATGAAGGCAAAACGAGTTGTGATTAAAATAGGCTCCTCTTCCTTGCAGCATCCGGAGACGGGAAAGATTGATTTTTTAAAAATAGAGCGCCTGGTACGGGAGCTGTGCGATTTAAGGAACTGCGGCATGGACGTCTGTCTTGTCAGTTCCGGGGCGATTGCCGTAGGAAGGCTTTTTATGGGAATGACAGGGCGTCCGAAGACGATTGCAAGGAAACAGGCGTGCGCGGCGGTTGGACAGGCAAGGCTTATGATGACGTATCAGAAACTGTTTGCGGAATATCATCAGACGGCGGGACAGGTGCTCCTTACGAAAAATACGATGTTTGATCTGGTGTCTCGGAAAAATGCGCAGAATACATTTGAAGAGCTGTTTCGTCTTGGGGTCGTTCCGATTGTCAATGAAAATGATACGATATCCACATACGAAATGCAGTTTGGAGACAACGATACGCTTTCTGCAATTGTGGCGTCTTTGGTGTCTGCCGATTTGCTGATCCTTCTGTCGGATATCGACGGGCTTTATACGGACGATCCCAATGCAAACCCGGACGCCAGGCTGATTCGCGATGTGCAGGAAATCCATGAGGGTTTGTATCATATGGCAAAACAGTCTACCGGGAGCGACGTAGGAACCGGAGGAATGGCGACGAAGCTTGCCGCTGCAAAGATTGCTACGAAATCCGGCGCAGACATGATTATTGCGAACGGAAAGGATATGAGAATCATCCACAAGATATTCGAGGGGAATTATACAGGGACGTTATTTCATGCAAATTATGACGAAGATTTTTATATCAGCGATTATATAGAGGAGACATTTTAATCTATGGATCAAAAGAAAATAGACCGGATCAATGAATTATATAAAAAATCGAAGGCAGAAGGGCTGACAGAGGCGGAGCGGACGGAGCAGGCCGTTCTTCGGAAAGAATTTGCGGCAAATGTCAGAAACAGTTTAAAAGCGCAGCTTGACAATATCGATATGCAAAATCCTGACGGTTCCATATACAACCTGGGTGAGAAATATGGAAACAAAACGGCAGATTAGAGCAAGACATCTGAAAGAGCGGAATGCGCTGTCTTTGGAAGACAGGTCTTTTTGGTCGTCAAAAATCAGCCAAAATCTGACAGAATATTTTAAACGCAGGTTCAAAATTTGCAGGATAAATGGCATATACGGTTATTATCCGCATGGCTCGGAAGTTTCGCTGACAGAATTATACGACTGGCTTTTAGAAAAAGAAATCCCGCTTGCATTTCCGGCAGTAAAAGGCGATACGATGGAATTTTACCGTGTGGATTCTATGAGGGATTTTGTGCCGGGGACGTTTGGGATTATGGAGCCTGTTTTTCGCCGGGAAGCAGCAAATTTTAAATCCGCATTCTGCCTTGTCCCAGGCAGCGTATTTGATCGCTTTGGGCGCCGTTATGGGTATGGAAAGGGCTATTATGACCGTTATTTTTCTATGCATGAGGGATTGTTCCGTATGGGGATTGCGTATGCGGCGCAGGTTGAACGGGAGATACCGTCGGAGAGCTGCGACGTGAATATGTATGCGCTTGCGACAGAAGAGGCGGTTACGGAAATGCCCGCATTAGCCGTGTGGAAGAGGGAGCTTTCAGAAACGGGAGAATAGAGGAGGAGACTTTGATGGAGTTACTGGAAATATGTAAAAAAGCGAAGGAAACCAGGCAGCAGACCGCCGTCCTTTCGACAAATCAAAAGAATGAAGCGCTGTATGCCGTTGCAGACCGTCTGGTCAGGCAGCAGGACGCGCTGATTGCCGCAAACAATACCGATATGGAAAACGGCAGAAAAAACGGTATGCCGGAGGGCCTTTTGGATCGTTTGAAGATAAATGAATCCAGAATTGCGCAAATGGCGGAAGGGCTGCGTCAGATTGCAGGGCTTGAGGATCCAATTGGAGAGGTGATCTCCATGAAAAAACGGCCGAACGGGCTTGTGATTGGACAGAAACGCGTACCGCTTGGCGTGATTGGGATTATTTATGAATCCCGCCCAAACGTGACGGCAGATGCGTTTGGACTGTGCTTTAAGACAGGAAATACTGTGATTCTGCGGGGCGGAAAAGACGCTGTTTGTTCCAACCAGGCAATCGTGGAAGCGATACGGGCGGCATTAAAGGAACAGAAGCTTCCGGAAGACGCAATTTCTTTCATTACCGATACGTCCCGTGAAACGGCAAGAGAATTTATGCATATGAACGAATACGTGGATGTGCTGATTCCAAGAGGAGGGGCGGGGCTGATTCATACGGTTGTGAATAACGCCACAATTCCGGTTATTGAGACGGGAACGGGAAACTGTCATATTTATGTGGATGAAAGCGCAGATTTTGATATGGCTCTTGACATTATTTTCAATGCCAAGACGCAGAGGATCGGCGTCTGCAATGCCTGCGAGTCGCTTCTGATCCATGAGAAGATTGCGGATGCGTTTGTTCCCCTGTTAAAGAAGCGTCTTTCTGAGAAAAGTGTGGAAATCCGGGCGGATGAAAAGATCATCGGGATACTGGGCGAAGATGAATATACTGTTCCTGCATCAGAGGAAGACTGGGGAACGGAATATCTGGATTACATTGTTTCAGCGAAGACAGTGGCTTCTGTAGACGAGGCTGTTTCTCATATCAACCGTTATCATACAGGGCATTCCGACGCGATTGTTACGAAAGATTATGCGTCTGCTCAAAAGTTTTTAAACGAAGTGGACGCGGCTGCAGTCTATGTCAATGCAAGCACACGTTTTACAGACGGGTTTGAATTTGGATTTGGCGCAGAGATTGGAATCAGTACGCAGAAACTGCATGCAAGAGGGCCGATGGGGCTTCCTGCGCTTACAAGTACGAAATATATCATTTATGGAAACGGGCAGATTCGTCCATAAAAGCAAAAATACGAGCGCCCCGCTTGAGCCACGGGCTGTATGGTTAAAACTTATTTCTTGTTTCAGTTATATGACAGATAAAGGAGAAGGTCAAAAGAAATGTGCAACGAAATTGATTTGGATAAAATAGATATAAATGCGGAGCCCCCTGCAGAAGAACCGGCCAGACAGTATTACTTTATGGCAAGATGCCGGGAGTGGGTGCGTTCTTTTGAACGGAAAAATAACCGTTCTCCTCAAGCCTGCGTGGTCAATATGGGCTGTCAGATGAACGCCAGGGATTCCGAGAAGCTGCGGGGCATATTGGAACAGGCCGGCTATCAGGAGTCTGTTTCTGAGGACGCAGATTTTGTCATTTACAATACCTGTACCGTTCGGGAAAATGCCAACAATAAAGTTTATGGACGGCTTGGCGTCCTAAACGGCTATCAAAAGAAAAATCCCCGTATGAAAATTGCGCTTTGCGGCTGTATGATGCAGGAGCAGGCTGTCGTTGAAAAAATCCGGCACAGCTATCCGTTTGTCAATCTGATTTTCGGAACGCATAATATTTATAAATTTGCGGAACTTCTCTGCACAGTCCTGGAAATGGAGGATTCTGAAGGAGTGCGGAAAAGGGAAAACCGCATGGTGATTGATATCTGGAACGATACGGATCGCATTGTGGAAGCGCTTCCCGCACAGCGGAAATACTCTTTTAAATCGGGCGTAAATATTATGTTTGGGTGCAATAATTTCTGCAGTTACTGCATTGTGCCGTATGTCAGAGGAAGAGAGAGAAGCCGGGCGCCGGAGGAGATTTTAAAGGAAATTGAAGCGCTTGCCAGAGACGGCGTCAAAGAAATTATGCTTTTAGGCCAGAATGTCAACTCCTATGGAAAAAATTTAGAAACGCCGGTAACGTTTGCGCAGCTTTTAAAAGAAGTGGAAAAAACGGAGGGAATTGAACGGATCCGGTTTATGACTTCCCATCCAAAAGACTTATCCGACGAGCTGATTGAAGTTATGCGGCAGTCTTCAAAAATCTGCAGGCATCTGCATCTTCCGCTGCAGTCCGGCAGCACAGATATTTTAAAGAAGATGAACCGCAGATATACGAAAGAGCAGTATCTTTCCCTTGTGGACAAACTGCGGCAGGCCATGCCGGACATTGCTGTTACGACAGATATTATCGTTGGATTTCCGGGAGAAACGGAAGCGGATTTTGAAGAGACGATGGACGTTGTGCGTAAAGTGCAGTATGACAGCGCGTTTACGTTTATTTATTCGAAACGTACCGGCACCCCCGCCGCTTCTATGGGAGAACAGGTGCCGGAAGAAATTGTCAAACGGCGTTTTGACAGGCTTTTAAAAGAAGTGCAGGAAATCGCGGCAAAAAAAGCCATGCGTTATACAGGCTCTGTCCAAAAAGTCCTGGTGGAAAGCAGAAACGAACAGGACGAAAATCTTGTAACGGGAAGGATGAGCAATAATTCCGTAGTTCATTTTCCGGGAACAGAGGAAATGATTGGGAAAATGATAGATGTTTCCTTAAAAGAATGCAGAGGATTTTATTATATTGGAGAGGTATGCGGCAATGGATAGGGCGTTTGGGAAAAATGACCGCGTTTTTCTCGGAACCCTGTTTCTTATTTTTCTTGTGGGATGCGCGTGGTTTTATTTTTTTAGCGGGGAAAAGGGGGCCGTTGCGAAAGTTACGATAAGCGGGCAGCTTTACGGCACATATTCTTTGAAAAAAGATCAGGAAATAGAGATTGTGGCGGGGGAGACCGTTACGAATGTGCTTCGGATACGAAATGGAAAGGCGGATATGATTGCCGCGAATTGTCCGGATTTGCTTTGCGTACATCAGAAAGCAATTTTAAGGCAGAGGGAAACGATTGTATGCCTTCCGAATAAAGTTGTTGTGGAAATTATCGAAGGAGAAGAGCCGGAGGTGGATGCTGTCATATGAGAGGGATGTCTGGAAAGCGAAAAACGGCGTTTTATGGAATGTTTCTTTCGCTGGCGCTGATCTGCAGTTATGTGGAATCGCTGATTCCGTTTTATTTTGGCGTACCTGGCATGAAACTGGGTCTGGCGAATCTCGTCGTTGTCATTATGCTGTATCTGGCAGGGCCGAAAGAGGCGTTTCTCATTTCAGTTCTCCGTATTTTGCTGGCAGGATTTCTGTTTGGAAATTTGTTTGGCATTCTGTACAGCCTTGGCGGCGGCTGCTTAAGTTTTGCCGCTATGCTTTTGCTGCAGAAAAGTAAAAAGTTTTCGGTTGTTTCCGTCAGTGTGCTGGGAGGCATTTGCCATAATATCGGACAGCTTTCGGTTGCTTCTCTGACAGTTGAAAACTATCATGTGTTTTATTATGCGCCGGCGCTTCTGCTTGCAGGATTTGTAACCGGATTTTTGATTGGGGCTCTTGCAAAGGAAGTGATTTGCCGGATGCCGGAATGATTGTTGGGAGGCGTTATGTATTCATATATCAAAGGGACTCTGGAAGAAGTTGCAGAGGGACAGATTGTGGTGGATCACCAGGGAATTGGCTATCAGATTCAGGTTTCAGGCAATCTTACAGATTTGCTTCCGCCAGTTGGGAGAGAAGTTAAAATTTATACATACCTGAATGTAAAGGAAGACAGTGTTACGCTGTTTGGATTTTTGTCAGGAGATGATCTTGAGATTTTTCGAATGCTGCTGAAAGTAAATGGAATCGGCCCGAAAGGAGCGCTTGGCATTTTGTCGGCGTTATCTACAGAGGAGCTGCGTTTTGCGGTGCTTTCAGGGGATGCAAAAGCGATTGCAAAGGCGCCTGGCATTGGAGCAAAGTCAGCGCAGCGCATTATTCTGGAATTAAAAGACAAAATGAAGATCGAAGATATTCTGGATGCAGGAACGGACAGCGCCGGCAAAGGGGCGCCCGCCGGTTTTGACGCGGGAAAAAACGAAGCGGTGCAGGCGCTTACGGCGCTTGGGTATTCTTCTTCCGAGGCATTGTCTGCAATTGCAAAAACGCAGCTTCCGGAAGACGCATCTGCAGAAGACGTGCTGAAAGCGGCGCTGAAACAAATGGCATTTTTGTAAGGAGGCAGGATGGAAAAACGTATCATATCCACGCAGGCACAGGAAGAAGATTTAAAAATCGAGACAAGCCTCCGTCCCCAGGCGCTGGATGATTATATCGGGCAGGCAAAGACAAAGGAAAATTTAAAAATCTATATCGAAGCGGCAAAGCTGCGGAATGAAGCTTTGGATCATGTGCTTTTTTTCGGCCCTCCCGGACTGGGAAAGACGACGCTTGCAGGAATTATCGCCAACGAAATGGGGACGCATATGAAGGTTACGAGCGGCCCCGCCATTGGAAAGCCCGGGGAGATGGCGGCAATTCTGAGCAATCTGCATGAGGGCGATCTGCTTTTTGTAGATGAGATTCACCGTCTGAACCGTCAGGTGGAAGAAGTTCTTTATCCTGCCATGGAAGATTATGCGATTGACATTATGATTGGCAAAGGGGCGACGGCGCGTTCGATCCGCCTGGAGCTTCCGAAGTTTACGCTTGTGGGAGCGACGACGCGGGTCGGCCTTTTATCGGCTCCTTTAAGGGATCGGTTTGGCGTTATCCATCATCTGGAATTTTATACGGAAGAAGAATTAAAAACGATTATTCTGCATTCCGCGGATAAACTTTCGGTTGCAATCGATGATAAGGGAGCGAAAGAGCTTGCAAGGAGAAGCAGGGGCACGCCAAGGCTCGCAAACCGTTTTTTGAAGCGGGTCAGGGATTTTGCTCAGGTGAAGTATGACGGACGGATTACGGAGGAAGTCGCAAAGTTTGCGCTGGATCTTCTGGAAGTGGACAGTTATGGACTGGATACGAATGACAGGAATATTCTTCTGACCATTATGGAGAAATTTGCCGGGGGCCCGGTAGGACTGGATACGCTTGCGGCTGCAATCGGAGAGGATTCCGGCACAATTGAAGATGTTTATGAACCGTTTCTTGTAAAAAACGGATTTATCAACCGTACGCCTAAGGGAAGGGTTGCGACAGATTTGGCTTTTCGGCATTTCGGACTTGCAAGATAGGGGAATAATCAGTATAATGGTAGATATGTAAACCAAGGGGGAAACGGTATGTCATCGAAGTCCAGTGCAGAGGTAATTATTGGCGGTAAGATGTATACGCTGAGCGGATACGAAGGAGAAGAATATTTACAGCGCGTAGCATCCTATATCAATAATAAAATCAATGAATTTAACGATATGGAGGAAGTCCGCCGGTTTCCGATTGATATGAAGGCGGTTATGGTTGAACTGAATATAGCGGATGATTTTTTTAAAGCGAAGGATCGGATTGAAAAGCTGGAACAGAATTTGGAGATGAAGGAAAAAGAAATCTATGATTTGAAACATACCTTGATTTCGGAACAGATTAAGGCGGAGACGGGAGAGAAGACGATACAGGAGCTTGAGATTAAGAATAAAGAGCTTCTTTTGCAGAATTCAAAGCTGGAAGCGGACTTAGAGGAGATGCTGCTTGACACGGCAGGATCGGAGGAAGAAAAGGATGCAAAGGGAGCGTTTGCATCCGATACAAAAAAATCGAAAAAGAAATAGGGGGGGGACGATTTTTCGTTCCCCTTTTCTCTTACGGGAAAGCTTTTATGAAAAAGGATTTGGAGCTGACATGGGCTTGCCCGTTTTGTTTTAGTATGGAGGCGGATATGGAGCGGAAATTGGAGCTTTTGGCTCCGGCAGGAAGCTTGGAAACAGCAAAAGCAGTGATTGGCGCGGGCGCAGACGCCGTTTACTTCGGCGGAAGCAGGTTTGGCGCAAGAGCTTATGCCGGAAATTTACAAAAAGAAGAAGTGTTGGAAGCCATTGATTACGGCCATATCCATGGGCGTAAAATGTTTTTGACTGTAAATACGCTTTTGAAAGAAGC
This sequence comes from uncultured Lachnospiraceae bacterium, assembly GCA_910586645.1. Taxonomy (GTDB): domain Bacteria; phylum Bacillota; class Clostridia; order Lachnospirales; family Lachnospiraceae; genus Roseburia_B. The sequence goes on from CAJUIS010000019.1 coordinate 48,114, forward strand.
GGAACTGGAAGAAGAACTCTATGAGTATTTGCTTCCTTTTTATGAACAGGGGCTGGATGCGGCAATTGTACAGGATTTTGGCGTTCTCCGCTTTCTTCGCAGGAATTTTAAGGATCTTTCGGTACATACGAGTACCCAGATGACAGTTATGGGACAGGAGGGAGCGCGGTTTTTGGAACGGGAAGGGGCCGCGCGCATCGTGCTGGCAAGAGAGATGTCCCTGGAAGAGATTCGAAAGATACGCCAGTCCGTTTCAGTGGAGCTGGAAGGATTTGTGCATGGCGCGCTGTGTTATTCCTGTTCCGGACAATGTTTGTTTTCGAGTATGCTGGGAGGTAGAAGCGGGAACCGGGGACGCTGCGCGCAGCCATGCCGTCTTCCCTATGACGCATATGAAAAACGGCAGGTTTATCCGTTAAGCCCGAAAGATTTGTGCACGATTGATTTACTTCCGGAGCTTGCGAAAAGCGGTATTTTTTCGTTTAAGATTGAAGGCAGGATGAAACAAAAGGAGTACGCCGCAGGAGTTGTTTCCATTTACCGCAGATATATGGACAGGTATTTAAACTGCGGGGAAGAGGGATATTATGTGGCGGAAGAAGATAGAAAGAAACTTCTTGATTTGGGAAACCGCAGCGGTTTTACAGAAGGATACTATAAAAAGAAAAACGGCCCGGATATGATTACGTTTTTTAAACCGGGACATGAAAAAAAAGAAGATTTGCACAAAGAGGAAGCGCAGGAATTAAAGCGGGGCATAAACGGAAAAGTGAAAATTCAAAAGGATGCGCCGTCCAGATTTAAAGTATCTCTTTTGGATGCGGAAGCCGCCGTAGAAGGAGACGCGCCAAAAGCGGCGCGCAGCCATCCTCTGACAGAAGAGTCGCTTCGTATGCGTCTTATGAAGACGGGAGATACGCCGTTTGCATTTGATTTACTTGACGTGCAGGTGGAAGACGGGCTGTTTTTGCCGGCGGCCTCGGTCAATGACTTGAGGCGCCGGGCGTTAAAGGAGCTGAAAGAGACATATCTGTCAGGATTTCGCAGGAATGGGACGCAAAGCGGATTTGTGCAAAAGAGAAGGAAGGGCGAAGAGGAGACGCGGATGAAACGCTGTGTCTATACGGCCTTGGCAGAGATGGAAGAACAGACAGAGCCGCTTTTAAACAGCAGTTTTATTTCCGGCATTTATGTGGACAGTTTTATGTATCCAAGAGAAGAGATGGCAGACAGGCTGGGCAGACTGTATGAGAAGGCGCGCAGCGCGGGGAAACGCCTGTATTATGTTTTGCCTTCGGTATTCAGAAGCCATACCGCTTCTTTTTATAAAAAAATTCTGCGCCATATGAAAACAGACGGATTTCTGGCAAGAAGTTATGACGCGCTTGGATTTTTGCTGGAGCAGGGCGTGGACGCGGAGCGGATACGAATCGATCATACGCTCTATACCTGGTCTTTGGAAAGCAAAGAGGCGTTTTTTTCATTTGGAATCGGAGGAGACACCATTCCTGTTGAATTAAACAAAAACGAAATACGCCGGCGGGACAATGCGTGCAGTGAGATGCAGATTTACGGATATCTGCCTTTGATGACGAGCGTACAGTGCATCCGGAAGAATCTCTGCGGCTGTGACGGGAAACCGGGCGTCTGCGAGTTAAAAGACAGGTATGGAATTTCATTTCCGGTGAAAAATCATTGTATGGAATGTTATAATGTAATCTACAATTCCAGGCCGCTTGTCCTGTTTTCAGAGGAGGAAGAGCTGAAATCTTTTGGAATTAGGAATTTCCGCCTGTCTTTTACCGTCGAGACAAAAGAACAGACAAAGCGGACGCTTGAGATTTATGAAAAGAAGCTTCCTTTTGACATGGGATGCGCAACTTACGGACATTATAAACGAGGCGTAGAATAGAGGAAATTATGAGCAGTATATTTTGTGAAGTATCCAAATACCTGATGATTATATTTTTTGCA